>JAMPXJ010000020.1 GCA_023701205.1 Oligoflexia bacterium | reverse complement strand
CGCGATGGCGCTCCGGAACGCGCTTCCCGAGTTTCTCGCGACCAGTGCGGAGGCGCATCCTCTCGCGAAATTCCTCCGCGCGCGCATCGATCTCAACAGATATGAGGGCTTCCGCATCGCTGGATAGGCGCGAATGCGGTACTCTCAATTCCCATTGTACTCGGCTCCGTAACGGTTCCAACTCAGGTCGCCAAATCGGTTCATGGTGAAAGACGCGATTGCGAATTTGCGGATGCGGTTCAATCGCGCGAAATCGTGTGCCGGGTGCGAAGTCGCCGGCTTATGAGCAACTATCGATTTGCTCTGAGTTGAGAATAACGATATACGGACTCGATGCTGTTTCAAGCATGGGTTGAACGTGGAATCTAAGCGCAAAAAGGTCACGATCGTCAGAACCCACCCTCGCCGGGTGCCGGTGAGCCCGAAAAATCCCAGCGGCGTTACGATCGTCGATCGGCACCCCAGGCGACGCCATGGGCCGGCCCTGAACGCCGGAGACATTCGATCGATCACGGCCACACGAGATCGAAAGGGACTGATCTATCCGGCGAATGATCAGCTCGGATTTCGAAACGGAAACAAGTACGATGAACTGATCGCGATTTGGGTCGACTATTTCAATGAGAAGTTCCCGGTAGCACCGCCCAACGCTCCCTTGGATCCAGACGTCATCAAAGCGCTGATCGCCAGTGAATCCGGATTCGAGACGAGCCCCAAGAATCCGCAGGCGATCGGCATCGCTCAGATCACGCCCGAAACCCTGAGAATCTTATTGAACCCAGAAGGCGAGACCAAGGACTTCACCTTTAAGGGAATTCGCCAAAAAGACCTGGAAGATCCGGAGATCGCGATCCCCATGGGGATTCGCTGGATCCTCAGGAAGAAGCGCCTCGCGGAAGGCAAGTTGGGACGAGGCGCCACGCCGGAAGAAATCGTCCTGGAGTACAAAGGGCTGCTGAAAAGCAAAAGCGCTTATCAGCAACAAGCATTGAATAATTTCAGGGAACACTATGCCATTCTCAGGAAAAAATAGAGTGATTGTCGCATTCTTCTTGTCTGCCTTCTCGGTGGCCTGTACGACATCGTCTTACCGGGTGATCGATCAAGATCGCTACCGAACGGAACTTCAAGTGACTCCGGACCGCATCCTTCTCGAATGCGAAGACATCAAAGACCACGCGAACGCGGGTGATCCGGAAGGCAACTTCGGTTTCATGATTCACGTCCTGGATGAGGAAGATACCGTGCTAACCATGATCCAGGAGCCTGTGACCACTCGAAAGCACTGTTTCAAGAGACGGGACTACATCGCGAAGATCCTTAGAAATGGCAAAAGCATCTACATCGGAACGCACTTAACTCTCAATAAGCCGCGCGTGAAGGGCAACCGAAGCTTTTCCACATTCGCCAAGAAGGGCACTTTTTACGAAAACGGGCGATCTTTGCAGCTTTCCGTTATCCAGAACGAGCATGGCCAATGCTACAGCGCAACCAATGAAATGGATCCCCCATGCATGCCGCCGGAGTTCCCGATCAAGGGCTCGCCCAACTCTTAAAAGGGGAAAACATCGCCATCGCTCGGGTAGAATGGAATGTGGCGTTCTCCACAGACTGGCGCAAAGGGCCATATAATGGCCATCCAGGGCACTTACAGTAATGGGGAATATATGCCCCATAAAAGAAAAAGGAACCGGCAAATAAACAGGCATATAATCCCCACAATGGATAGCTCACGGCCCAATCAACTTCCAAGCCACGAGCCTGGACCCGGCCGGAACCAGAAGATAGCCCTCGCCCGCCGCCATACCCGATAGAGGCGCCGAAACATTGTGCTCGTCCGGTCCCGAAATCGAGGCTCCCGCCGAACCGCTCCACACCTGCGTTCCCGTCGCTGAATCCACCGCGAAGACGGTCCCCGCGGAAGACGCCATGATCACCCAGTCTTTCACGAGAATCGGCGCGGTCACGAGAGTTCCGCTCCCGCTGAAGCTCCAGGCGCTGTTCTGTCCCAGAAGATCGCCTTCCTGCAGGACACCCCCCACAAGGAAGTAGCTGCGCGTTGCTCCAAGCGCGGGAATCGGAATCATGGCCGTGCTCCCGAACTCGCCACTCTTATTTCCCGTCGTGGCGTTCAAGATCGTCCCGACCGGGGAGGTATCATCGCGCACGTACAAGTTGCCGTTGGCATAAGCCGCGGTTTTGCCCCCTCCCCCGGAGCAACCGGTGGAGTTGTGCCAAACCGAGCCCCCCGTCAGCGGCGCGAACTTGTAGGTACGGCAGGGATAGCTGACAAAGACTCCGTCCTCCGACACGGCGGGAGCGCTCTGATCGCCCACATTCATGCTCGCGGTCCAAAGGAGCTGACCATCCGTCTCACTCACCGCGTAGAGCGTGCCCCCGGAGCCCGATCCAGCGACATAGACAATTCCGTTCACGGCCGTTGGAGGTGCATCGAAGGAGTATTGGGCTTTTGAGGCGCCTAGCGGGAATCCTGCCTGGAGCGTGACGCTTCCGCTGACGGCGGAAAGACAACGGAGTTCGCGGTGTCCAACGCGGGGACTGTTTCGGCGGTCATCGGCGCCACCTTCCGGCTCGGCAGCTTCGAGCTGGATACCGTCTTAGGCAATACCGGCCGCGACAGCGGCTTCACCAACGACGCCTTCGCCAAGATCGGCGTGATTTACCGCCTCTAATGCCCGAGAGGGCCTCACGAAGGCAGCGGCCGGCAGCGCTTCGCCGAACACCTTTTCGGCGCATCCTGCCGGCCTTTTCATTTCTTCCGTCGCGCCATTCATTTTCCTGAACCTCCCGATCGCAAATATCGATTTGTCTTAGTGCGCTTCCCGGGCCAAACTCCCAGAAGTCGAAAGGAGTCCTCATGAACTGCCCCAGCTGCCCCTCAACCACCCTGCAGATGACCGAACGCGCCGGCGTGGAAATCGACTACTGCCCCGCCTGCCGCGGGATCTGGCTTGACCGCGGCGAACTGGACAAAATTCTCGAGCGCTCGACCGCCAACGAATTCGCGCCGAGCCAGGGCACCTATCACAATCCGCCCCAGCAAAAGTACAAAGAGAAGGATAAATACAAGTACCGGAAGTCCTGGCTGCACGAGATTTTTGACTGAGCTCCTTGCTGCTCAGTCGAGCGAAAAGCGGGCGAAGAGCTCCTCCGCGAGCGGCGTGGCGATGCGTCGCTTCGCCTTCATGACCCAGATCTCCTCGAAGACGTTCGGGAGCGTGCCGAGCCTGATCATCTTGAAGTCCGGCTGGGAAGTGATCAGTGGCGTGTCCGGCAGGGGCACGAGCCCGTGCCCGCTCCTGCCCAGGTAATGCTGCATGCTCGTATCCTGGACCTCGGCGACCAATCGCAGGCTGAGCTTCATGAGCGAAAAATAGTGATCGAGCTCGCCCCGAAGCCTGCTCTGGTGCGTAGGGAAGATGAGCGGGTAACCGGAGAGGCTTTCTGGAAAGTTCTTCCGGGCCGCCTCGAAACGCCGGTGGCCGAAGATCGCCACGGGCAGCCGCGAGAGGCGCTTCGAGAGCACCTGCGTGTTCCGGACCGAAGCCGGCGGATGATTCGACAGCACGAGATCCACCCGATGGCTTGCCAGATCGCGCATCAGCTCGTCATGGGAGCCTTCGGCAATGGTCACGATCCCGGCCCGGTTCTTCCATGCGAACTCGATCAGCGCGGCGCTGATGAACTTGGAAACGCCATCGAGGATCCCGAGCTGGATGTGAGGCCGGGCCGAGAAAACCTCATCGCGCATCAGGTCCTGGAACTGCTCGCCGAGCCGAAAGATCGCCTCGGCGTAGTCGAAAGCCGCCTTGCCCGCGGGCGTCAGGGCAAGCTTCCCCTTTTTTCTCTCCACCAGGACGTGGCCCGAAGCCTGCTCGAACTGCTTGAGCTGCATGCTGAGCGCGGGCTGGCCGATGCGCAGCTTCTCGGCGGCGCGTGAGATGCTGCCCTCGCGGACGATCGTCCAGAAATAGAAGAAATGATGATAGTTGAGCCACTTCATTGCTGCTTCGCCTTATTCTCCGTCTTTGCGACATACCATGAAGTCAACGCCGCGGTCGCGAGGATCGTCGAGATCACCACGAGCGAGACCCAGCTCGGGATCTTGACGTAATCACTGAGGAGCATCTTGATCCCGATGAAGCCCAGGATCGCGGCCAGTCCCGGCTTGAGATAACGAAGGCGCCCGACCCAGTCCGCCAGGACGAAGTAAAGCGCGCGAAGTCCGAGGATGGCCAGGATATTGGATGCGAAAGCCACGAACGCGTCCTGGGTCACGGCAAAAACCGCTGGAATCGAGTCGACCGCGAAAATGACATCGGTCATCTCGATCGCCACCAGCGCGAAAAACAGCGGCGTGGCTTTCTTGACGCCATCCTCGACGACAAAGAAGCGATTTTCGCTCAAAGAGTGAGTCGAAGGATAGACCCGGCCCAGCAGCCGGATGATCCAGCTCTGCCGTACGTCGCTTTTGCGATCCGATTCGAAGAGGAACTTCAAGCCCGTGGCGACGAGGATCGCGCCGAAGACATAGAGGACCCAGTGAAAGCGGTGCAGGAGCTGGGCACCCACGATGATGAAAAAGCCCCGCAGCAGGATCGCGCCCAGCACGCCGTAAAACAGGACGCGATGCTGGTATTCGCTCGGAATCCGGAAGGCACCGAAGATCAGGAGAATGACAAACAGGTTATCGACGCTGAGGCTTTTCTCGACCAGATAACCGGTCAGGAACTCGAGGCCCAGCTCGTTGCCATAGGCAAACCAGAACCACGCGTTAAAGCACAATGCTATGGTGATCCAGATGCCGCTCTCGACGAGGGCCGCCTTGCGGGAGACCTGATGAACCGCTCTCCCGAAGACGCCCAAGTCGATGACAAGCAATACGAGGATACCGATCGAGAACGAAATCCATAGCCAGGCGGGTGCGACGCTGAACTGCGATAGGGACAAGGTCATGGCAATCTGCCTCCCGCTCCCATCTCAGCGCTCACGAAGCCGAGAGGAGCCTTTCCAGCCGATCCACCAGCGGAGGATGCGTCGAGAAGAGGCGGTAAATCCCGGTGCCTTTCCCCGAAATCTTCAGCGTTTGAACCGCGGGCTGGGCTTCCGTGTCGACGGCCTCGTAAGTCCGCCGAAGCGCCTGAAGCGCGCTTACCATCTTGTCCCGGCCGGCCAGACGGGCCCCGCCCTTGTCCGCCCGGTATTCGCGTTGACGCGAGAACCAGGCGACGACGATCGATCCGAGCATCATGAAGACGATCTCCAGCACGAAGACGGTCATATGATAGGCAAAGCCGCCTGTCGAGGCTCCCTCCTCCCTGTCGTCACGCGTCGTCGCCATCGAGATCGCATAGGCGATGACGCGGGCCAGGAACATGGCGAAGGCGTTCACCACGCCCTGAATCAGGGTCATCGTCACCATGTCTCCGTTGGCGATATGGGCCACCTCATGGCCGAGCACTCCATCGACCTCGTCGGCGCGCATCCGATGCAGCAGCCCGGTCGAGACGGCGACCAGGGCCCGGGATTTCGTGGGTCCGGTCGCAAAGGCATTGACCTCGGGGGACTCGTAGATCCCGACCTCAGGCATCCTGGGCAGGCCGGCGCTGCGCGAAAGGGCATGCACCCGCTCCACCAGGTCCTGCAGCTCGGGATCGCGCGTGTCCGGCGGGATCACCTGGACTCCCATCATCCACTTGGCCATCATGCGCGAAAGCGCCAGCGAGATGAACGCGCCGCCCATGCCCCAGATCAGGCAGAACGCCAGGAGCGCTTGATAGTCGATCCCCCGCGCGGTCAGGTACGGCTGCACTCCGAAAACCTTGAGGAGTATCGAAATGGTGGCCATCACCAAAAGGTTCACGGCCACGAAGACGAAGATGCGTTTGACCCAAGCCATTGTCTCAGACCCCTTTCACTTCCACGAGACGGGTCGTGGTAAAACCAAGCTAACGTCTTTTGACCTATAAGTTAAATCGATAATAATAATTCAATCGTTCACTCTTCTTGATACCAGCTGCTCCTAGCCAGGCCTTTCACACGGAATCTCTCGTTGTCCATTATGTGGCGCGCTTTCACGAGCGTTTGACAACAAATGAGTCGGAAAATCATAACCCTGCTCGCTCCGCGTCTGGAGCATACTTTTTTACGCATTGCCCATACCGCGGCTCACGAGTCAGTTTGAAAAGGAAAATACAGGCCGGATAGTGAACCGGATTCACCTCGAGTATTTTCCTGAAGAGCCGGATCGCCTCTTTCGTGTTGCCTTCCTGCAGCAAGATCAAGCCCAAATCCGCGAGAGCTTCGTAATATCGAGGCGACTCGCGCAGAACTCCTTCGAGTTCGGACTTAGCCTGCTCAGGCTTGCCCATCTCAATAAGTGCGACCGCGAGTTTGTAACGAGCGAGCGGGCTTTTCGGATCCAGGGAAAGCGCGCTGCGAAACGCCATGACCGCCGATCCCGGATCGTTTACGCTCAATGCCAGCATGCCGTCGGTGAAATAGTCCTCAACTCCACGCTTGGGCCTTAGACGGAACAGTTCGAGTGCTAGTTTGGCGTTTCCTGAGAAATACGTATCCAGATAGGCCGGAACGGACTGCTTGGAGCCAAGATAGAGTTTTTTCACCGACTTCACCTCGTATTCCCCTAAACGATGCCGGATAATCCCGGACTGATAGGCGTACTGATTCATCACGGATTCCTGAGAGATGAAAAGATGCTGTAGCCCCAGGACATGGCCCAGCTCATGGATCAGCACGGATTTGAGATCGATCGTAAGCCTCTCGAAATCAAATTCCTCGGCATTCAACAGGATGTCCGCATCGAGCATCTCGCCTGAATCCTCATCAAAATAAGAAAGCGTCCGCGCGAGCGACAGTGATTCGCCGGATCTACCGAAGCCGCTCTTAACCCAGAATACCGAGTGCTCCTGAGTGTTCACTTTCTCGAAATCGGAAGTTCCGGCACGGCAGGTCGTATCGAAGATCTTGGCGCCAAGTCCTTCGTTCCAGGTCGATGCAGCTTCGACAAGCGCTACGGAGACCTGCGCCGGAAGACCCGATGTGACGCACAGGGGCACGGGAAGCTTCTTCCATTTTCGGACTTTGCCCGTACTCGTAACCGCGATTCCGTCCCGTGTCGAAGCAGCCTCTGCTGGCGGCAGTGTTCCGGGAAGAAACAAAAACATAAAAAGGAGTCTCATGGTCGTTTTCATAGAAGCTCGTCTGCAGTCTACCAAACCTCCCAATGTGCCGCTCGATCGATATCACGTGCGGCATGCGCGCGGCGCGCTGGCGCAGCCGGGCGGGCGGAGAATTACATATCTATCGGAGTGCGGAACTGTTACTCTGAAGCAGTCATTCGCTCGCTTCTAACGAGTCATGCGGGCAGGGGTGCCCATAACCTCCTTAGCGGCTCGCAGCCTTCAGGAGGGCTACTTTTATGATGGCTTCAAAACCTTCGTCCGCCGCGCTGATCAAGGGTCAGTTCCGGTGTTTCGAATGCAAGAAACCCTGTCTTCTCAAAGAGGGCAACTGGTGCACTCGCGGCAATCAACAGGTATTCCTGTGCTGGGGCTGCCAGATGACGGGTCGGGGTGCGGCGGAAAGATTCTCAAGTTCGGCAAGACGCCTGACCGCCGCTCTCTAGCAGCCCCAAAAAAATCTCGAGGATGAAATCATGGGCAGACCAGGTCCCGCGACTCAGGCGAAGCGAAATCGCGAACGCTCCAAGAAAGAGCGGCAGCAGGAGAAAGACGAGAAGCGCTCTCTCCGAAAAGAGCTGAAAAAGGAAAGGGCACGGATAGCGGCCGACGGCTTTGATCCCGATCTGCTCGGGATTCAGCCGGGACCACAACCTCTGACCCCATTCGAGAGCTGACCACCTGCGCTCTCGCTCCCGGCACGTTTCTCTATTATTCCCCGAGCAATGAAAGAAGTTTCGCCTTTACCTTTTGATAGTCCCGCAGCCTCGTGAGATTCAGCTCACGCAGCGAGACCAGCCTCTCGATTCCGGAAAGAACGTCCTGCGAGCCCCTCACGCCGCGATCGTACTCGGCGATCGTCTGGCTCAAAAGCCGCTCGCCGAGCGCCAGAGTCTCCTCTGAGCCATGAATAAGCTCATGAAGGCGCCGGAGCTGACCCTGGGTGGCCTCGGCTTCCGAGGAGATCGCCTGCTGCCGCGCCGAGACTTCTTTTTCGAGCGCCAGCGCTCTCAGATTCAGGCTTCTGGCTTCCCTGGCGGACTGCAAGCCATCAAAGAGGTTCAAACGGAGCCGCAGGCCTCCGGCGACATCCACCCGGTCCTGGAGGACCGGAAAAGCCCTCTCCCGAAGCGTGTAAAGCGAGTAGGCGCCATAAACTTCCACGGAAGGGGTCCACCAACGGGAGAGCTGGCGTCCGGCAAGTTCGAAGCTCCTGGCTTCTTCCGCGGCCCCTCGGGCTTCGGGATTGCCGATAACGGAGTTGGCCAATGATTCCGAAAACAGCTTCTCATCGTGGGCGTGCTCGAGCAGCTCTGCGGGAGTCTCAACAGCGACCGAGGCGTCCAGGCTCAATCGCGCGCGAAGACGGACCAGGGCCAAAGCCTCCTCTCGCCGGGCACCCTCGAGGCGTTCTCGCAGCTGCCTGGAGTAGAGGGTGAAGAAATCCCCATCGGTCCGGGTCGTCAGGCCACGCGCGGCCCGGCGCTCAGCCGCGGCCTTGCCGGAGGCTACCAGTCCGAGGCTTTTTTCGAGGGCTATTGCAAGCTCCCTCTCAAACGCCAGGTCCCAGAACAACCCGCGAGTCAGAAGAAGCTCCTGGCGAAACTGCTTGTCACTGGCGGCCCGCGAGAGCGCCGCCTCCGCTACCCGCTTCTGCTCCTCGAGCGAATCACGACCGCCCCGATAAAGATTGAGGGAAGCTTCGATCGCGCCGAAGGGTTGGGTTTCGGCATCGAACGAGCCCGTGCGGAAAGCCTCGATCCCGGCCTGGGCAGCAACCTGCGGCAGGAAGCTCTCGCGCAGGCTGCCGGTTCGCGCCGAAGCCGCCTCGACCGCGAGCTGCCCGGCCCGAACCGACGGGGAACGCTCCTTGAGAAGCTCGGGAAGAAGATGGTACTCGACGCGCGGCATGGCTGCCGCCGCGCCTGGGGCGATCCAAAGGAGGATAAGCCCGAACTGGGCCCACCCTGTCGAAATCCGGCGATCCGGCTGGCTCATCTGGCTTATCCTCCCATACTCAAACGATGCTCTGGCCTCTCAGCGCGAAGCTCAATCCAGGTTGTCGAAGGCCACGAGCAGGCTCTTGCCGCCTTCCTGAAACGTGACATCGATGTTGAACGGCTTGCTCCCGGGCTTGGGCGCCTTACCGACGAACGCGTCGCCTTCCTGCTTGAGCTCGAAGGGCGTCTTGGAGACCTTCTTTTTCTTTAGGACCTCGATGATTCCTTTCGCCGCCTGGTCGAAGGAGGCGAGCGGAAGCATGTTCATCTCCTTGTCATACAGATACACCCGCACCGAGCCGTCCTCGAGGCGAACGAGCTCCGCCTTGTGGAGAACCGCCGCTTTCTTTCCCAGGGCCGCATCCTTGGCTTCGATCACCGGGGCGACGACACCGCCCTGCTTCGGTGAATCGGTGAGCTTCGGGCCATGGCCCTCGTCATGGGCGAAAGCGCTTAAGGAAGCCAGCGTGAGCGCAAGCGCGAGGGTCAGAACGATTTTCTTCATTTCCATTCTCCTTTTTCGTTGTTTCGGGTTTCCTTCTCTTGAGCCAGAAGGCTTTCCACGGCCTTCCGCCCAAACTTGTAAAAGACCGCCGGAGTGACGACCACGTCGAGCAAGGTGGATGAGAAAAGCCCACCGACGATCACGACCGCCACGGGGTAAAGGATCTCTTTGCCGGGCTCGCCCTTCGAAAGCAGGAGGGGCACCAGCGCGAGCGCCGCCGACAGCGCCGTCATCAGCACGGGGATCAGGCGCTCGAGCGAGCCCCGGATCACCATCTCCCGGCTGAAGCCCTGACCCTCCTCCCTCATCAGATGGAGGTAGTGGCTGATCATCATGATCCCGTTGCGGGTCGCGATCCCGCAAAGCGTGATGAAGGCGATGGTGGTCGCCACCGAAAGCTCCCGCTCGGTGAAATAGATGGCCACGATCGATCCGATCAGCGCCAGGGGAACGTTGAGCATGACCTGAAGAGCCAGGACGAGGGAGCCGAAGTGAAGATGGAGAAGGAGCAGGATCGCGCCGAGCGAAAGCGCGCCGAAGAAAAGCAGCAGGCGCGAGGCCTGCTTCTGGCTTTCGAACTGCCCTCCCATGCTCACGTAATAGCCCGACGGAAGCCTGAGCTTCTCCTTGAGCCTGGCCTGGATCTCATCCACCAGGCTACCGAGATCGCGGCCGTGGGAATTCGCCGAGATCACGATCCTGCGCTGCATGTTCTCGCGATTGACCATGTTCGGACCGGTCCCCTCGTAGACGTTCGCGATGTCCGAGAGACGGATGGTCCGGGCGTTGGGAAGCGTTTTCAGCAGGATTCCGCTGATCGACTCCGGCGTCGCTCGCGAGGGGTCATCCAGTCGCATGAAAATGCTGGACAGCCGCTGTCCTTCGATCATCTGACCGACCTCCTCGCCGTTCAGCGCCATCTCGAGCTCCTCGGCCAGGGTGCCCGAGCGGAGACCGAAGCGCCCGGCTTCCTCGCGGTCGATCGCGAGCTTGAGCTGCGGGATGAGAACCAGGGGCTCGAGGCTCAGGTCCACGATCCCCGGGATCGTCTTCAGGATCGACTCGACCTGAGTGCCGAAACGCCGGAGCTCGGAGAGATCGGGACCGAAGACCTTGACGGCGATCTGCGCGCGAACGCCCGAAAGGAGATGATCCAGGCGATGGCTGATGGGCTGCCCCAGATTGACATAGACGTCACCGGCGGCCTCGATCCTCTGCCTGAGCTCGTGCAGGACCACGGGGCGGGGCCTGCCGCCTTCCTTGAAGTCGACGTCGATCTCATGCCAGTGCACGCCTTCGGCATGCTCGTCCATCTCCGCGCGACCCGTGCGCCTCACGGTGGAGCGCACCTCGGGCACGCTCAGCATCGCCTGCTCGATCTTCGTGCCGAGCCTGTCCGACGCCTCGAGGGAGATTCCCGGGGCACCACCCACCCCGATCGTCGCGGTGCCTTCGTTGAAGGCCGGCAGGAAGCTCCGACCCATCAAAGGAAGCAAAGCGAGGCTCCCAAGCAGCATGGCGGCGCAGGCCCCCAGGATGCGGTAAGGGTGCTTCAAGGTGATCTCCAGCCCCCAGCGGTGCCAGGCCTTCAAGTGCCTTACGACCCAGCTCTCCGGGCGCTCCATGAGCCTGGACTTCGGAAGAAGATAAGAGCACAGCACCGGGGTCACGGTGAGCGAGACCACGAGCGAGGCCGTGAGCGAGATGATGTAAGCCACGCCAAGCGGCGCGAAAAGCCTTCCCTCGATCCCTCCCAGGAAGAACAGAGGGATGAAAACAAGGATCACCGTGAGCGTCGAGAAGATGATCGAGTTGCGAACCTCCGACGATGCCTCGTAGATCACGCGGAAAGCCCCCTTCGGCTTTCCCTGAGCCGAGTTCTCGCGCAGGCGCCTGAAGACGTTCTCTACGTCCACGATCGCGTCGTCGACCAGCTCTCCGATCGCGACGGCAAGGCCCCCCAGGGTCATGGTGTTGATTCCCAGCCCCATCGCCTTGAAGACGATCGCCGTCATCATGAGCGAAAGCGGGATCGTGAGCAGGGTGATCGCCGTCGTCCGCAGATTCGCGAGGAAGATGAAAAGGACGATCGCGACGATGATCGCGCCGTCGCGTAGCGCCTGTTCCACGTTTGACACCGCCGCTCTGATGAAATGCGCCTGCTTGAAAAGATCCGCCTCGAGGCGCACTCCCGGCGGGAGGCCCTTCTGGATGTCGGCGACCATCTCGTCGATCTTGCGGGTCAACTCGGTGGTGCTGGCATTGGGCTGCTTCTGGATCGTCATGACGACCGAATGCCGGGCGTTGACGCTGGCCTCTCCGCGCTTGATCTTCGGGCCGATGCGCACCTCGGCGATGTCCCGCACGTAAACCGGTTTTCCGAGATGCAGGCCCACGGGCGCGTTCCGGATCTCCTCCAGCGAATCCAGCCGTCCCAGCGGCCGGATCAGGAACTCCCGGTCCTCGACATCGATGAAGCCGCCGGTGGTGTTCTCGCTGAGCTCGGAGAGCGCATGGCGGAGATCCTCGAGGGAGATCCCGTTTTTCTGCAGCTTCTCGCTCGAAACGAGGATCTGGTACTGCTTGACCTCGCCCCCCATGACGACGACCTGGCTGATTCCCGGCAGGGTCATGAGCCGAGGGCGGATGTTCCAGTCCGCCAAGGTGCGCAGCTCCATCGACGAGAGCGCCCCCTCGGGAGAAGTGAGCCCCAGGATCTGGATCTCGCCCATGATCGAGGTGATGGGGCCCATCACCGGCGTCATGCCGGTGGGGAGGCGCTCGCTCACGAGCTGGAGCTTCTCGGCGATCAGCTGGCGATTGCGGAAGATGTCCGTCCCCCACTCGAATTCGACATAGAGGATCGAGATCCCGATGCCGCTCGAGGAACGGATCCGAAGGACACCGGGAGTTCCGTTGAGCGTGGCTTCAATCGGCAGCGTCACCAGGGTTTCGACTTCCTCGGGAGCCAGCCCGTGCGCCTCGGTCAGCACCGAGACGGTCGGACGATTCAGATCCGGGAAGACGTCAATCGGCAGCGTTCGCGAAACCCAAAGGCCATACAGCAGGACGCCCATGGCGATCGCCAGCACGCCGAGGCGGAATCTCAGGGAAAGTCGAATGATCGAATTCAGCATGAGTCAGGAGCTCTTCTTGAATGCCTGTCCATCAGGAGTCCCACCCGGACTCGGGACACGGAATGAAGGAATACCGTTGGCCGACCCGATCAAGCAATCGGAGGACGGAACAAGGAAGGGAGATGGGGACCCAGATTGGATCCTTGGATCCGATTCAAGGCCGGGGCTCGCACGGGAACCGGCGGGGAAAGCAGAGTGAAAGCGGAGATCCGCGCCAGGTCCATTCCGGAAAACACAGACGCAACGGTGTTACCGGTACCCGAGTGCTCGTGCTCCGGCTCGCTCGAGGAATGCCTGTGGCGGTAGCGCTCCCGCTCCGAGACGTCCGAACGCTCGGCCTTGCCGATCGCATCATGCTCGTGGGCTTGGAAGCTTGCCGCCGACCGAGCGTCGACGGTGATCCGCGGCGCGCCGAGCGCGAAGGCGCAGATGAGCGAGAGGAGCGGCAAGATCGTGACCATTCGCATCGACTTCACGATCAAGCAGCCTAGCAAAGCGAGCCAGGCGAGTCAAACGCGGGCAGGATGGATTTCGAAGGCTGCGCGCGATAAGGTCCCATCGACTATGCTCGAACTCCTCATCATGGCCTGCTGCTTGGCTTTGAACGCGCTTCTTTCCGGGATGGAAATGGCGTTTGTCTCGGTCGGAAAACCCCAGCTCCGTGCCCTAGCACGAAGCGGCAACAGGGAGGCGACCCGCATCCTCAATCTGCGGGATAACCCCGAGCGGACGCTTTCGGTGCTCCAGGTCGGAATCACTTTAGTGGGCGTGCTCGCGGCGGCGATCGGAGGTGCCGGGGCCGAGGAGTCGCTGAGTCCGATCCTTGAGAATAGATTCGCGCTTTCTGAAAATGCAGCCGAGGTGCTCACCATCCTCGCCATCACGCTGCCCTACACCTACCTCACCGTGGTGGTCGGGGAACTCGTCCCCAAGAGTATCGCGCTCCGGGATCCAGCCAAGGTCATCTTGAAGGCCTCGCGTTGGCTTGCCCTGATGGACAGGGTTTTCGCGCCGGTCGTGAATTTGCTGGAAGCGTCTACCAAGCGGGTGCTCCAGTTCTTTTGCGTGAGGAGCCACCGGGACGCCGCGCCGACCTCGGACGAACCCCTCGATCTGGAATCGCTCTCCCAGGACCACCGGCAATACGTCCTGAATCTCTTCCATATCCGGAAGCAAGCCGTTCGCGACGTCTTCGTGCCCTGGAGCAAGGTCGTCGCGGTCGCGCGCTCGCAGCCGGCGGCGGAAGTTTCAGCGACGATACACGCATCCGGGCATACGCGTCTCCCGGTCCTGGACGGCGGAGCCGTCGTAGGCATTCTGAACACCAAGGAATTCATGGCCCTCAGGGCGACCGGCGCCGAGACCTGGGAAGGCATCGTCCGCCCCGTGGTGCAGCTTCAGGAATCCGACTCCCTCATCCGCGCGCTCAAACTCATGCAGGAAAAACGCAGTCATTTGAGCATCGTGCTTTCCGGAACCCGCCCGATCGGCATCGTCACCATGGAGGACGTCTTCGAGGAAATCATCGGGGATATTTACGATGAGGACGACGACGGCCGCCTCAGAAGGCTCCTGATCTCCGCGAGACGGGATCGCCTTCCCGAATGGCTCCGCCCGCACCCGCCGGGAGCACCCGCCGCGAAGCCTTCCCTCGATCAATGACGGCCTTGCGTTCCGGGAAAATCTTGAATACTGTCCCTCGCCTGCTCACCGATCAGCGCATGCCGACGGATGTTAAGTCGAATTCATCGAAGGTGCTTTGAACCAATGGAGCCTCCCGGTACAGTCCTGACCCTTTTCTTCATCACGCTCTCCCTGGTCCTGGTGGCGCTGAACGCCTTTTTCGTCGCCGCGGAGTTCGCGATCGTCAAGGTCCGACGCAGCCGACTCGAAGAGCTGGCCGGCCAAGGTGTCGCGGCCGCGCGCATTTCGATTCTCTGCGTTGATCAGCTGGACGAGTATCTCTCGGCAACCCAGCTCGGAATCACGCTCGTGAGCCTCGGGCTCGGCTGGATCGGCGAAGAGGCGTTTTTCAATCTGCTGTCGATCCTGTTCCCCGCGTACCTGCCCGATGGGAACGCCTACCTCCACGCCCTCGCGACAGGGATTTCGTTCTTCATCATCACTCTGCTTCACGTGGTGCTCGGGGAGCTCGTCCCGAAAAGCATGGCCATCCAAAGAGCGGAAGAAGTCACGCTCCGGATCTCGAAGCCCCTCCAGTGGTTTTACCGGATCGCCCGGCCGCTGATCCAGGCCTTCACGTCGATCGCGAACTTCGTGCTTCGGCGCCTGGGGTATCACGGGCTCGAGGAGCCCCCTCTGAGCGAGGACGAGCTCAAGATCGTCCTTCGCGAATCCCACGAGGATGGAGTGATCTCGGAGAGCGAAGCGCAGATCATCAATCGCGCTTTCGAGTTCTCCGACAAACGAGCTTCCCAGATCATGATCCCGGCGGAGAAAGTGGAATACCTCTCGTTGCAGCGGAGCTTCGAGGAGAACATGGTCGCCGCGCGGCGCAGGATGCACACCCGCTTTCCGCTTACGCGGGACGGCCTGGATTCCGTGATCGGCATCGTTCACATGAAAGATGTGCTTCATGTCATTTCCGAAGGGGAAGCCGAAGCCGATTTCGCCAAGATCGCGCGACCGCCGCTTTTCATCGATCCCGGCATGCGCCAGGACCAGATCCTGCGCCTGCTCAAGGAACGCAGGGTCCACATGGCGATCATCCAGGATCCGAAGAGCGGAAAAATCTTGGGCGTCGTCACGATGGAAGACGTCCTGGAGGAGCTCGTCGGCGATATCCTGGATGAGCACGGGAATTAGGCGTGGCTCAAAGTTTCAGCTGCCTGCGCTCAGCTAAAAGGTGGGCTCACAGGCCCGGATCGTTGTATTTGCCACGGCGTTGCAGTCGGTCTGTTCCGGACAATCCGTCTCTTGGCCACAAATCTTAAGGCAGCGGGGGTCGCCGCCCTGAATCGGCTTGCATATGGTGCCATCGGGGCAGCCGTCCAAGCTGCCTTCCCGCTCACAGACCGTGGTGCAGTAGCCGTTTGAAATCCCCCGGAAACAAAGTCCTGTATCGCAATCGGAGTCGAACGCGCAGGCTGCAGCCGTGTCTTTGCTCTTCGTGCAGGCGAAAATTCCGCCGAGAATCACCGCAAGGGTCAGGGCCTTGCTCCATCCAGGAATCATGCTCAGATCACAGCAAGAAGCCCCTGGCTCGTCAATCAAAACTTCGAAATTAGCCGACCTTCACGTTGAGCTTGGGATTGCCCGAAAGCCGCGCCCGCGAATGCCTGAGCAGCTGCGGCCGCCCCTGCGCGAGCAGCACCTCGCGCACCGCGCGCGCGAAGAGCGGAGCATCGAAAAGCTCGCCGCGAATCTCCATGTAAGGCACGGTCCCCGCTTCGAGCGTCAGCGCATCTTTGTCGGGCGTGGTGATGAGGAAGGGTCGCTCCCGCAAGCCGGCCCGCTCTCGCAGCCGGCAGAACGCCTCCCAATTCTCCGCGAAGGGATGGGCGATGTCACAGACCAGCAGCGCGGGAGGACGCTCTTCGAGGAAGCGCGCCAGCTCGGGCTCGAGCCGCGCGAGCTCGTCATGCAGCGCGAAGTCGGCCACGTCGAAATCGAGCGTCTCGAGCGCCGCCCGCATGTGGACGAGCAGCTCGGGGTTATTGTGAAGAAGCGATATCAGCGACCGGTCCGGCATCCTACCGCGCGTTTTGCAAGCGCCGGGCCCCTAGCCTGGCAGGCGAGCCGCTACTTTTTCTCGGAATCCATCTCCGCTTTCTGCTTCTGCAGTCGCTCGATGCGTTTGTCGAGCATCTCGCGGCGATGTTCTTTGCGCCGCTCGCGCTGCGCCTGCCTGGCTTCCTGAATTTCCTTGCGGCAACCTTTGAGCTCCTCGTCCTTCTGGGCGTTCGCGACGCAGCCTTTGGCCGACTGAAGCGCGGAGATCTGGGAATCCAGCTCCTCGGTCATGCGCTGTTTGTGCCGAGCGAACTCCTCTTCGCCCGCAAACGCGGGAAGACAGAGCAAAAGAGCGAACAACGGGACGAGCTTCCTCATTTTTCATTTCCCTTCTTGGTTTGGGTATCGTCAGCGACGGCGCCCGCCCTTTCCATGCACCGGCGGACGGCGCCCATATGATGGTAGGTCTCGGGAGAGCGCCGCCGCATGCGCTGGACGCACTCGGCGACCCCGAGGCCCTTGCATTCCTTGACGAAGGTATTCACGCCCCGATTATAAGCTCCGGACGTGAGCATCAGCAAGTCCATCGGAGTGAGGTTCCAGGGCCCTTCGCTTTTCAGGATCTCCAGATAGTAACGCACCCAGAGCGCGCCGGCACCGATGGCGGATTCCGGCTTGAGGGCTTCGGCTTGGTCGAACTTCAAGGGCACCGGGCGCTTCAAGCCGTTTTCCCAGTACGTCCGCCAGACGCCGCTCAAGCGCTTTTTGACGGCGGCGCGGGATTCGCCGGAGGCGGATCCGGGCGGAAGGTTGATGATGGAATGAATATCCTCGATCGGAGCGGGCATCAGCTGCGCCAGCCCGACCGCGCCGGCATCGCTTTTCGCCTGCGCGTCCCACTTCCCGCCTGACTCCCGGACGAAAAGACACGTCAGGAATGCCTCGGGAAGACGGAAGCTCCGCGCCGCCGCCGTGATCATCGCCTGGTATTCCTCCGGAGGCTCTCTTCCGAAAAAATCCACCAGGAAGTCGTGAACGTTCTCGATCTCGCGAAAGGCGACATCGAGCCGGTGGGAACGGTCCAGGGTGCAGGGTTGGCCCAAGGACGCAACCGCCCATGCCGGCCCGTTCTGTCCCAAGCAGAGGAAAACCCAGGTGATCACCACGAAGAAACTGCGCGAAAACGAATTTACCACTGACTCTGATTCTAGCATCTCCGCAAGCGCCGAGGGGGCTGCGATAAAACCTAGGGTTTACGCCAACTTATCATGACCATCCGGGGTTTCTTCATTGCCAGCTCGCGCTCCCGGGCGTATTTCCCGTATTGCGCGAGGACACCATGGAAAGCTCACCGGTCCGCAAGTCTCGCCTGCCCCGCCATCTCAAGTTTCTCGCTTACGCGACCACCTGCTTCGTTGCCCTCTCTCCGTTGATCTTCATCGGTTTCTTCCAACAATCCCGCTTTGCAGAGGAGAATATCAGCCAGCTCGCAATGCATCTGAGCACGCTCTCGCGCCGTGCCGGCGAGAAGAGCTTCTCTCCCGAGCTCGCGGTGGCGGTGACGCAAAACCACAAGCTCGTGCTCTGGACTCGGTATCTGCGGCAAGGCGATCCCGTCATCCACACCGGGCTGCCCGCGTCAGAGAAAGCGGGACCCCTGGGCGAGCCGGTGTCGATCGATCCCGCCCGGCCCATCGGGAGACAGCTTCCCCCGGCTCATCTGCTCTTCTCCTCGACCCCCGATTTCGTGCTGCGCCTACCGCTAGCTCCGGGCGACCTCCTCGAGATCGGCGTCTCCTATCGTCCCCTCTACTCCCTGGCGCGCGACACGCTGGCCTGGTCCGGCGCGCTCTTCTTCGTCGCGTTTCTCTTCCTGCTGGGCTCGGTCCTCTTCGTCGACGTCTACGTCTCGCTCGTCACGATGCGGCTGATCCGCGCCATCCGCGCGCGCGTCGCGCCCGAGAAGCTCCCGGAGATGCTGGGCCTGCCCCATCGCCTGTCGCCCACCTTCGGCGCGCTGATGGAGGCGCTGGAGTCGCGCGAGGATCAGCTGCTGGATACGCGCGACACCCTGGAGGCGGTCTTCAACGGGCTCAGGATCGGCGTGGCCATGATCTCGACCGAAGCGCGCATTGTTTTCGCCAACCAGTACTTCCGGGATCTGGTCGGAGCGACGACCGAAGACTGGTCGGGCCGACCCGTGACCTCGCTGAGCCTTCCCGGCCAGGGCCGCGGCATCCAAGAGCTTTGCGAGCGCGCGCTCTCGTCGCTGCGCTTCGAGTCGGGGGAATTCCAGCTCGGCGAGCGCCATTTCGTCCAGGAAGCCTATCCGCTTTTCGATTCCGATCGCACTCCGGTGGCGCTCATGCTCCAGTGCCGCGACGTGACGCTCGAGAGGGCCGCGCACCGCACGATGCGCAACTTCAACGACGAGCTCCAACGCCAGCTGCAGGAGCAGCGACAGAAGCTCCTGCACTCGGCCCGGCTCGCCGCGGTAGGCGAGCTGGCGGGGGCGGTCGCCCATGAGATCAACAACCCTAATGGCGTGATCCTCGCCGGCGCTCGTTATGCGCTGGGGCGCCTTCAGGCCGAGCCCGAAGCGCCCGACTATCTCGGAAAATATCTTCAGCGCATCGTCAAGCAGTCCGAGCGCGTCGCGACGATCGTCAGCGCGCTGCTCACCTTCTCCCGGCGCCTGCCCCAACCTAAGGAGCCGCTGCACATCCGCGAGCCACTCGAGGACGCGCTCGAGCTTGCGACGATCCGCCTGAAGCGGCAGGGAATCGAGCTGATCGAGCAGATCGGGCCCGAGCTTCCGCTCATCGAGGGCAGCCGCAGCCAGCTCACGCAGGTGCTCGTCAACTTCATCAACAACGCCGTGGATGCCCTGCCCGAAGGCGGCCGCGTCTGGATCAGCGCCAGCTCCCGGGACACGCCCCTGGGTGCGGGGCTCCGCCTCTCGGTGCGTGACGACGGTCCGGGCATCCCGCCGGAGCTGCTATCGAAGGTGACCGAGCCGTTCTTCACGACGAAACCCGTGGGAAAAGGCACGGGTCTCGGGCTCTCGGTGAGCCACGGGATCCTCGAGGAGCACGGCGCGACCCTCAGGATCAGCAATCATCCCGAGGGCGGTGCCGAGTTCGAGGTTCTCTTCCCGCCGAACGGCGGCTCCTGCAGGAGGTGCCCATGAAAGCGAAAAGCCGCGGAACTATCCTGGTGGTCGATGACGAGTCCGACTGGCTGGACACCTGCTCGGACATCCTCGGGGACGAAGGCTACGCGGTGCTCACCTCGGAGTCCGCCGAGCGGGGGCTGCGGCTTCTCGACGAGCGGTCGCTCGACCTCGTGCTGACGGACATGACCATGCCGGGCATGACAGGCATCGAGTTGGTCCGGGAAATCGGGCGCATGGGCTCGGGCTGCCCGATCGTGCTCATGACCGGCTTCCCGACGATCGAAACCGCGATCGCCGCGCTGAAGGCCGGCGCCTCCGACTACCTGCTCAAGCCCTTCTCGCCCGAGCAGCTCCTCCATTCCGTCCAGGGCGCGCTCGACAAGACGCGTCTGAGCTCCGAGAATCAGTTTCTCCGTTCGCGCGTGGCCGAGCTCTCCCAGCTTGGCGAGCTCATCGGGGGAAGCGCGGCCATGAGGAAGGTCTACGCCGATCTCGAGCGCGCCGCGACGATGGAAGCCAGCGTGCTCCTCCATGGCGAGAGCGGCACCGGCAAGGAGCTCGCGGCGCGCATCATCCATGACAAGTCCCCGCGACGTCGCGGCCATTTCGTGCCGATCAACTGCGCGGCGATCCCCGGAGAGCTGCTCGAGAACGAGCTCTTCGGCCACGAAAGCGGCGCCTTTACGGGAGCCGGCGCCGCCCGGATCGGGCTCTTCGAGAACGCCAGCGGCGGGACTGTCTTCCTCGACGAGATCGGCGAGATGCCCCCGCTGCTCCAGGCAAAGCTCCTGCGCGTGGTCGAGGATCGCAAGGTGCGACGGCTGGGCTCCAACAAGGAGCGCTCCATCGACGTGCGTTTCGTCTCGGCGACTCACCGGGATCTGCGCGAGCTGGTGGCACAAAAGGCCTTCCGCGAGGATCTGTACTACCGGCTCAACGTCATCACCATCGCGATCCCGCCGCTACGCGAGCGGCAGGAGGATATTCCGCTTCTGCTCGGGCACTTTCTCCGGCGCTCCGCGACGCGCGAACGCCCCGCGCCCTCGCGGATGACTCCCGAGGCACGCAAAGCCATCCTCGACTACCGCTGGCCGGGAAACGTGCGCGAGCTGGCAAACCTGGCGCAATTCCTCCTCTTCGCCGATCGCGACGGGACGATCGACGGGGACGATCTCCCGCAGCATCTGGTGACCCGCCAGGCCGCGGCTCCGCTCGATCTCGACTGCTCCTCCCTTTACTCGCTGCCTTTTTCGGAAGCCAAGAAGCGCCTCTTCGACCAGATGGAGGAGAACTACGTCCGTCACGCCTTACTCAAGCACGACTGGAACGTGACCGCCGCGGCCGCCGATTGCGGGATCGATCGCCGCACGATCCATCGAATCGTGCAGCGGCTCGACCTCAAGCGCCCGCATTAGCCGTCCTCCCGAGCCGCGGGCCATTCGCCCCGTGCCTTCAGGCGGCGCACCTCGGCGGCGTGCTCCTCCTCGTAGACCTCCTCGGGCATGCGGCCGGTGAGCCAAGCCCAGTTCATCGGGAAGATCCCGGGCCTGAGGTGCACGTTGTAGAAGTGCCAGATGAACAGGACGATCGCCGCGAGGAGCGCCTCATCGGCATGGACGATCAGGGCGAGCCTCACCGCCAGCGACGGAAGCAGCTGGGTCACGATGGTCGGGAACATGAGGATGAGCCCGCTCACTCCCATCATGGCGACCCCCCAGAACACCGCCCAGTAATCGAACTTCTCGATGAACGAGAATCGCTCGAACTCGGGACGCTCGTTCCTCAGGCCGAGGAAATACAGGGCCATCTGCCCTACGTCCCTGAGGTCCTTGAAGGTCGGAAGCATCGGATGGCCGCGCCCTCCGGCCAGGAATTTCAGATAGAGATAGCCCAGGTGATATACCAGCGAGCCGATCATGAGCAGACCCGCCAGGCGATGAACGACCGCGGTCGCGCCGGCGCCTCCGAAAAAGCCCATGAGGGAGCGTGCCACGCCGGATCTGGGCTCGAAGAGAGGCCAGCCCGTGATGACGAGGATGATCACGCTCGAGAACATCATGAAATGCTGGATCCGGGTATGAAGATCGAGGCGCAGGACGTATCGTCGGCCGGCGGGAGGCGCGTGTCCCGGCGCGTGCCGGCGCCGGCCGGGCGTCAGCGCGATCCTCACGATGGTGATGAAGTCCATCAGTACATACAGACCCAGCAGAAGGAACGTCGAAAGCGTGAGCGTCTTGAAGGCCGCGATGGTCCAGAATTCCGTGGCTTTTTCCTCGCGCGTGATGGGACGGTGATCGAAGGTGGCCGTGAATTCGAGATTCGCCCCTGCATGGCAGCTCGCGCACACCTTGACCCGTTGGGCCTCGAAGAGCGGTGACCCGGGATCCCTCACGGCCGCCACCCGATGCGTTCCGTGACAGTCATGACAGAGCGGAGCTTTGCGCTCCCCCAGCATCGCCTTGCGATAGTGGATGGACTGCTCGAATTCGCCCGGCACATGCGCGGGGAAACCGAAGGCCTTCGCGACGACGGGATCGGCATGGCAGCGCATGCAGGAAAGGTCGTCATAGGGCTTCTTCTCGATCGCCGGCAGGCCGAGCCGCGCCACCCTGGCGGGGTTGGTCGCGATATGGTTGGTGTCGTGGCAGGTCAGGCAAAGGGTACCCGCAGGGAGATCGCGCAGAAGCCGCGTCCGGCCATGGACGCTCCCCGCTGTCTCGATGAAGTGGCGCTCATGGCAGCGCACGCATCCCGGCCCCAGCGGACTGTAGCGCGCGAGCGCGGGAAAATTCCGGAGGATCGCCTGATCGGCCTCCCGAAGCTGCGCGGGCTCCGGATCCGCCGCCGCGGCGCGGGAGTGGAAGAATATCAGTAACAGCAGGCCAAGCGGCCAGAACCTGCGCCAAGCCAGCCGAAGTTCCGCCGTGCTCATCTTCAGCTCCGTACGCTCGCGATGGCCAGGTCCACGACCGCGGCGACCAGGGTGCCGAGCACGATTCCGGCGATCGCGTAGAGAAAACCGACCGCCAGGAAACCGGTGGTCGCCGCGTACATATGGCTCAGATCGAAACGGAAGGTCTCCCCGAGGTTGAGCACCAGTGGCGCCGGAAAGAGATGCTCCACCCGTCTCGTCACGGAATGGATCGGTACCTGTCCCTGCGCGAAGAAGGCCACGAGCGTCGCGCCCCCGCCGAGAAGGCCGCCCAGATTGGATTTCCGCGAATCCTCGATCAATCGCTCCGATCGGAGCATCGCCGCGACGGTCTGCTGGATACGAAGCAGCCGCCCGAAGGCGCTCAGGGCGTAGCTGAAGACGAGTCCGAGGATTATCCCGACGAAAAAAGTGACGACGATGTCCAGGCCCAGGATCGCCAGAATCGCCGCCAGGGCGGCCACCTTGTTCTGGATCACGTCCGAGAGGATCACCGAGGGGATGCTCCCCAGGAAGATCGAGAGCGGCAGCATGAAGAAGAAGAAGATCACCCCATAGAAGATGCCCATGCGGTCGGTGAGAGTGAGGGTTTCGCTTTTCATATGATTGCTTTCTCCTGCTTCGGAACGAGAGCAACGCCCATACCATCGAATTTCCGGCGGGATTTCGGGTACTTCCGGGGCATTCGGCGTGGGCGTTCAAAAGACCCGGGAAAAACCCCGGGATTGTCCGGTTTTCGCGACATCCTTGTCTCACTTTCCGGAGATCCGGCGCTTGCGGCGCTTGGCAGGAGGGCCGGTACTCGCGCGGTTTGAGCGCATTTCTGCCGATTTCAGAAAGCGCGACAGCCATGTCTCATCCGTGGAGGAGAATTGGCGCGAAGCCCTGCCGTGCTGCTATGATGGGGGCATGTTGGAGCGGCGCAAGGCCCTTTTCCCTTCCATCCATCCTCTTCTTCTCTGCGCCTCCGTGCTGCTGCCTTGCGCCCTGTCGCTCGCGGCCGAGAAGCCGCCGCTCTTCGCTCGCCTCGGCGGGATGCCCGTCGTACGGAAAGCCACCGAGCATTTCCTCTCGGTCCTCGCGGAAGATCCCAGGCTCATGAAGAATCCCGAGCTCCGACAGCTCACCCTCAGCCTGAAGAAAGAGAGACTCGTCCGGGAGCTCTCCGAACGCGTCTGCGCCGTGAGCGGGGGCCCCTGTCCCATGATCCCGGGGATCCTCGACAAGCTCGGCCCGGAGATCGAGATCTCTCCGCTCGAGTGGGCTTACCTCCTCCAGGACCTCGACCGCACTCTCGCGAAGTTCGGGATCAGGCGCGCGGACCAGGCGGAATTCGTGGGAATCGTCCTCAAACGCGCGCGAGCGCCGCGCTAGCCTGACGGAAGGTCTCGAGCACGCTCGAGATGAGAGATTGCGTGTCCTGCACGTCGATGAGCAGCGAGACCAGGGTATCGCCCACGCTGCGCGTGGGCTCCTTGACCGACAGGACGAAGTTGCGCATCCGCTCGATATGCGCGCCGAAAGCCGCCTTGAGCTCGTTGGAGCGCGAGGACTCCACCGTGCCGCTCTGGCGAATCACCTCGAGGCCGACGACCGACGCCTCGAGCTCCTCGCGTTCGTTCGTGAACCGGCGAAGCAGCGCCTGAAGCTGCAAAATTCCCTGGCGGGCCTGCTCCGAGTAGCTGCCGGCAAGCGCGAGAAGCTCGGTGCAACTTTTCCTGAATTCCTCCACGCCGCCTTCCTGTTTGCCCGACTCGGTGGCCGCCACGAGTTCCCTCACGAAAAACGCGGTCATCTCCGTCTGGAGGCAGGCCGCGGCGATGCGAAATCGCGAATCCTGGATCACCACCGTCAGCCGTTGCATGGACTCCTGGAACTGCGCGAGCTGGCCCTGGATCTCCGATGCCATTTTCTGAAAGGTCGAGGCGACCACCGCAAGAGTCCGGCCCTGCTCTCCGGCGCTGTCCGCCGCGATCGCCATGTTGAAAGAGAGAAGGCCCAGCTCGCGATACGCCTTGAGGATCGTGGCCGTCTGCTGTTCGAAGGTGCGGCTACCCTGCGCGAACCGGTCGAGCCTCTCGAAGATCGAGGCATAGGCGTGCGCCGCGTCCCCCGAGCGCGCCGCCAGCGCCATGAGCGCGGAGAGCGAGCCGTCGATCCGGCGGCTCTCGCTGAACACGCGCGTTTTGCGTCCTTCGAGAGCGACGGCCCGCGCGCGCAGCTCCTGCGTGAGCGCGTCAGTCATGAAGGCCTGATAGGAGTCATAACCCTTGTCCTTGAGGATCTCGAGCAGCTTGCGGACGCCGCCTTCCATGCCCTCGCCGCCGCGCTCGACCCGCAGCAGCTCGGAGTAGATTCCCGGCATCAGCGCGAGAAACGCGGTTGAAGGCTTGAGCCGGATCGAGAGATAGCCGCCCTCCACGGGAAAAGCGCAGGCAAAAACCCAGTAGAAAGCGCCGTTCGCGGCCATGTTTTTCACGTACGCGCCGATGGGCTGGTCTTTCTGGATCGTCTCCCAGAAGAGCTTGAACACGCAGCGGGGCATGTCCGGGTGCCTGATGAGGTTGTGAGGCGCCCCGTACATTTCCTGGCGGGGGTAGCCGCTCACGCGGACGAAGACCTCGTTGCCCGCCAGGATGATCCCGCGGGAATCGGTTTTCGAGAAAAACAGCTCATCGATGCTGAAGCGGGATTCCTGATTCGTCGGTGTGGAGCGCGCCATACTTTGGTACTTTGAGGGGATTCCCGGATACGGTCAAGATTCGGAACCATGGTCGATCGATTTGAAAGGGTGGATTCGGGATGATTTTCCCGGCAAAATGGCAAAAAGGAGCTTCCATGGGGAAAGTCGCCGTTTCGCTGTTTACTTTATTCGGATTCTACTGTCTCGCGCTCATGGCGCCCGCGGCGCACGCGGGTCCCGAGCGCGCGGACCTTTCGACGGGCGTGGCGCTGCCTTTCGCAGGCGACGCCGTCGCCCTCAATCCTTCCGCGCTGGCTGGCCCGCGCGCGCTGAAGCTGCTGGACGCCTCGGTGGAATTCGGTGGACGCGGGAGCGCAAGCCCCTCGCTCACCTACAGCAGCTCGGGCGGAAGCGTGGGCTGGGGAGTCGGCGTGCGCGATGCTACGGGCACTCCCGCGGCGCTGGGCGCCGTGGGCTTCGGTACGGGCGGCTTGCAGCTCGGCGTAGGCGCCTCCTCGGCTTTCGGGGAATTCTCGCCCGAGCTTTCGCTCGGCCTCGGCTACGGCCGCGGTTCCGGGCTGCAGCTCGCGGCCGTGGTTTACGGCATCGATTCAGGACTCGAGCGCCTCGCCGCGGGCCTGGGCTACCAGGCCTCGGGCTTTCAGCTCGAGCTCGATCTGCTGCGAAGCTCGGGCTCCTATTCGGCATCCATCGCCGCGGGCTTCTCGCCGACGCGCGAGATTTCGCTCCTGCTCGGGGATTCCATCTCAAGCTCGGGCGCGGGAGAGCTTTTTGCCGGAATCAATGCCTGGATCGGCAGGTCGACGGCGCTTTACTTCCTCTATCATGGCCTCGCTTCGCCTTATGCGATCGGGCTTCGCGCCTCGTTCTGACCGGAACTCAGCTTCCGCTTTCCACCCGGGCTTCCTGCTTCCGAAGCTCCGAACGAACGGCTTCCATGTCGAGGTCCTTCACCTTCCCGATCAGCTCGTCGAGCGCGGCTTCGGGAAGGGCCCCGGCCTGCTGATAAAGCAGGATGCCGTCACGGAAGATCATCAGGGTGGGGATCGAGCGGATTCCGAATTCGGCGCTCAGCTCCGGCTGCTCCTCGGTATTCACCTTTCCGAAGACCAGATCGGAATGCTTGAGGGCCGCCCTCTCGAAAATCGGGCCGAACATCCGACAGGGACCGCACCAGCTGGCCCAGAAATCCAGCAGCACGACTCCATCCTTCGCGATCAGGGTTTCCAAATTCTCTTTCGTGACGTTCACGGTGGCAGTTGCCATAGGATCACCTCTTGTTTTTCCATTATTCAATAGATTGCTTGAATAGGCAAGCGCAATCTCCCCCCGCTTTACTTTTGAGCGCTTGCGGGGCAAATTCGCCTGCAATGCAATCCTTCGAAATTCCGGAGCCGATCCTGATTTTCGGCGCCAACGGCCAGCTGGGCTCCGCTTTCTCCCGGCTGCTCGGCGAAAGAGCCATCGCCCTCACGCGCGCCGAAGCCGATCTCTCGCGTCCCGAGTCGATCGTGGCCGCGCTCGAGAAGCACCAACCCCGCATCGTGATCAACGCGGCCGCCTACACGGCCGTGGATCTGGCCGAGCAGGAGGAATACCTTGCCCATCGCCTGAATGCCGAGGCGCCGGGGACGATGGCGCGCTGGTGCTCCGGCGCGGACGCAGTGTTCCTTCAGTATTCCACCGATTACGTCTTCTCCGGCGAAGGAGACCGTCCCTGGCGGGAGGACGATCCCGCCTGCCCCCTGAACGCCTATGGCCGCACGAAGCTCGCTGGCGAAAGGCTCGTCATGGAGGCCGGGGGACGATCGTTGATCTTTCGCGTCAGCTGGGTCTATTCCGCGCACGGAAAGAACTTCTTCAACACCATGCTCCGGCTCGGACAGGAGCGCGAAAGGCTCTCCGTCGTCGCGGATCAGCACGGAGCCCCTTCCTTCGCCACCGAGCTCGCGGAGCATTCGCTGCTCGCGCTGGATCGGGCGCTGAGACTCCCCTCCTTCCCGCGCGGGATCTATCACCTGTGCCCGTCTGGTGAGACTACCTGGCACGGCTTCGCTTCTGAAATCTTCAAGCTCGCCCGCGAAAGCGGCATTCCGCTGAAACTCACGGAGCTCAAGCCGATCCCGAGCTCGGAATACCCCTCTCCGGCCCGACGGCCGGCAAACTCGCGCCTGAACACCGCCAAGATCCGGGCGCTGCTGGGAGGCCCGCTGCCTCCCTGGGATAATGGATTGCGGCGCTGCATGGAAACACTCCGATGAAAGTCACCTCCTTCGACATCTCCGGCCTCCGTCTCGTCGAGACCCGCGTTTTCGGCGATTCGCGCGGCTTTTTCATGGAACGTTACAACGAAGCCGCCTTTCGCGCGCACGACCTGCCCACGAACTTCGTGCAGGACAACCACTCGCGCTCCGCGCCCGGTATCCTGCGCGGCCTGCACTACCAGTCCGCGCCCGCGCAAGGCAAGCTGGTCGGCGTCGTCCGCGGCAGGATCTGGGATGTCGCGGTCGATATCCGCGCGGACTCGCCCACCTACGGCAAGCACGTGGGCGTGGAGCTCACGGCGGAGAGCGGCCGGTTCCTGTGGATCCCTCCGGGATTCGCCCACGGCTTCTGCGTGCTGGGCGACGAGCCCGCGGACCTGCTGTACAAGACCACCGCACTGTACAGTCCTACCGGCGAGGGCGGGATCCACTGGGCGGATCCGTCGCTGTCGATCCCGTGGCCGATCAGAAACCCGCTGCTCTCGGCGCGCGATATCTCGCTGCCCACCTTCGAGCAATACCGCGAGAATCCCGTGGCGTGGTGAGCTGCGTCGCTCAGGCGGCGCGCGCGGAAACCGCTTCCTCGTAGCGGCTGGCCGCGAAGTCCCAGTTCGTGATCTTCCAGAAGCCCTCGATGTAAGAGGCCCGGGCGTTGCGGTAATCGATGTAGTAAGCGTGCTCCCAGACATCGCAGACCAGCAGCGGCGCTTTTCCATCGGTCAAGGGATTGCCGGCGTTGGAGGCCTGCAGCACCTCGAGTTTGCCGTTGCGATCCAGCGCAAGCCAGGCCCAACCTGAGCCGAAGAGGGAGACCGCCGCTTCGGTGAACTTCTGGTGGAAATCCTTGAAGCTCCCGAAGCTATCGCCGATGGCCTCGCCCAGCCTGCCTGACGGCTCCCTCCCTCCCCGCGGCGATAGACAGTTCCAATAGAAGCTGTGGTTCCACGCCTGCGCGGCGTTGTTGAAGATCTTGCCGCTCGAACGCCGGACGATCTCGTCGAGCGAGAGCGTCTCGAACTCCGTCCCGGGTATCGCCTTGTTGAGATTATCCAGGTAAGTCCGGTGATGTTTTCCATGATGGAACTCCAGCGTCTCGGCCGAGATCGCGGGAGCCAGTGCGCGCAAGTCGTAAGGCAAGGGGGGTAACGAGTGGATCATTTCCGTTCTCCTTCATGGCGCGAACCCTGCAACCGACGGGCCCATGGCTTCCCGCTCGAGAAAAATCCTGATGTTCCTGATGACCTGCATCGCCGCGCTCCTGGAAGCGGCGCAGGCCCGGGCCCAGGCCTTCGGTATCGCCGCGCTCCTGAATCCCGAAGGAAGCCGGCTCTTCCCGCAGCTGATCCTCTACCCGCGCCATCCCGGCAAGCCCGATCCGCGCTGGCGCAGCTTCGACTGGCGCTTCACCGAGAACATGGCCGATCACTCGCGGTTCCGGCTCTATTTTTACGAGGACGAGGACTGGAGCGCGCGCTTCGCCACGCCGCGGATCCGGCAGCAGGTCGAGGACCTGACGCGCACCTTCGACTACTCGCCTTCGAAGCCCTTCTCCTATCTGCTGTTCACGTCGCAGCGGGAGTTCCGCCAGGCCAACATCTTTTTCATCTCCGAGGGCGTGCAGGGCATCACGAGCACCGAGGAAGCCACGATGGCCATTCCCTACTGGGGAGAGACGCAGACCTTCGATCACATCAGCCATCATGAGATGGCGCACCAGTTCCAGGTGCAGAAGATCAAGGACATCGGCGGCGCGTACTCGGCCGAAAGAATGCAGCTCATGCCGCTGTGGTTCATCGAGGGGATGGCCGAGTACTACAGCCTTCACGGCATGGATATCGAGTCGCGTGTCTACCTCCGGGATCTCATCCTCAATCCCAGGAAGGAGACCCGACACACGTTGCCCAAGTTCTTCGAGGAAGGCTCCCTGGGCTTCGTGTCTACCTACAAAGTGGGCCAGGCGAAGATCGACTATCTGGAGAAAACCTTCGGCAACAAGATCAGCCAGCGGCTTCTCGTCGCGGCAGCCAGGAATCTTGCGCCCGGACAAGAGGGCTTTGCCAAAGTCGTGACCGCCGAGGTCGGGAAAACAGCCGAGGACCTCGAAAAGGGATGGAACGACTACATCGCCGGCTATCGCAAGGAGGCGGATGCGCTCCCCCAGGGGCTTGAGGCGTACGAGAAGATCAAGGAGGCGGGTGACACTCTCGATCTCTTCGAAGTCTCGCCCGACGGCAGCCTCCTGGCGCTGCGCCAGATCGATCCGCTCACGGGCGTAACCTCGATCCAGCTGGTGAATCTGCGCAAGGGCTTCGACAAGACCGAAGTGGCCAGAGACAACCAGCCGGGGCTGCTGAGCTTGGGATTCCTGCAGTGGCCCAGCCTCGCGCTCTCGGATCACTGGGTCGCCTACGCGGTGGACACGACTTTAGGCCCGGAGCTCGAGCTGCGCCGCATCGAGCGTCGCGATGACGGCGATATCTCGATCAAGTCGCCGATCAGGCTGAAGCTCCATTCCTTCAAGCTTCTCCAGGCGCACGCGCTCGCGATCAGCCCGGATGAGCAAAGCCTCGCCCTCGTCGGCCTCACGCAAAAAGGCTGGGGCAACGTCTACGTCCTCGACGGGTTTCCCGGGCAGTTTCCGGACAAGGCGCGATACCACCTGCGCCAGCTCACCGACGGCTACTACAGCTGGCGCGGCCTGAGCTGGTCGCGGGAGGGGATCTACTCCGCGTCGGACAAGACTCCCGACGGAAAATACGCGCTCATGAAACTCGACCCCGCGAACGGCCAGGCCACCTTGCTCGCGGCCGCGCGCGAGAACCTGCTGGATCCCTCGAGCGCACCCGGAGGAATTCTCTACCAGGGCTGGGAAAGCGGCAGCCCGCAGATTTACCTGCGTGCGCGCGATACCGGCGTTTCCCGCCGTCTCACGGGAGCGAAGACGGGCCTCTTTCATCCGCGCTATGTCGGAGCCACGCTCTATACGCTGATGTTCGAAAGCGGACGTTACCAGCTTTACCGCATTCCCGAGCACGCCCTGCTCGATCAGCCTGCCGCTGCGAGCGCCGCACCCATCGGCGCTCCCTGGGTCGCGCGCCTCGGCACCCTCGAGAGGGACCAGGTCCTGAGCTACCGCCCCTTCTCCGGAAGCTCGGGCTACCGTATCGACAACCTCGTGGGCTTCCTCACGACGGGAAGCTTCGGGGGAATCGCCGGGAGCGTCAGCGACCTGATGCGCAACTACAGCATCACCGCCGAATTCGCCGTCTTTGGCGGCCTCAGTCGCACGAGCGCGTCGGCGTTCATCTCCAGCCAGAAGGGCCGCGCCACCTGGACGTTGGGCGGATATCATACGATCCAGCCACGGCTGGACAACCTTTTCGAGACGAACGGATTTGTCCGCACCTATCTTCATCGGGAATACGGCGTGCTCGGAGCCTACCAGTATCCGCTGGGAGGCTTCTCCTATCTGGATCTCGAGCTGCGGCTGGCGGGGGTGAAACGAGCCGAGTTCAGCGATCCGAAGTTCGCGGAGCAATGGGAAGCGCAGAATCCCGGAACCGAGCTCCTGCTCGCGCCCATGGTCCGTTACGGCTACGACGAAGTCCTTTACGAGGCTTATTCCGGGCCCCTGAAGGGATTCGGCTTTCTCGTGGAGGCCGACACCAGCGTGTTCCCCAAGCGGCAGGAAGTCTCCGAACGCCTTCGCTTCGATGTCGCCCAGTACTGGCAGCTCGTCGGCCGCACGGTGCTCGCGCTGCAGGGGATGGGGGCCGCGGCTTTCGGCGAACGCTATAAGAGCTCGTTCCTGGTGTCGAGCGACGACATCATGCGCGCTTATTCCTGGGACGACGATCGCCTTTACGGGAATTACGTGCTCGCCACCAAGGCGGAGCTTCGCTTTCCGATCGGAAGCCTCTTCGGCTTTCCGCCGCTGCGGGGCCTGGCCGCGTACGATGTCGGCAGCATCTTCGTGAACAGCGACCAGATCGGCTCGCGGATGGCCTCCTCTTACACCGGCGGTATCAGCTTCAATATTCCTCCGATCTCGCTCAACCTCCTGCTCTCGCACCCGATCCGCGAGCCTCCCGGAGGCTTCGCCCGCTCCGGAAACGTCTTTCACTTCACGCTCCGTTATCTCTACATCTGATCGGAAGACTGATCCGCTCAGGCGCCTGTCGGGCGCGCGATCGCGGCATTCCGGTTGCACCGCGATGAGGCATGAACGGAAAATTGGTGCCTCTCGCCGCGGCGGCGCTTGCTCTCCTCGCGGCGGCTCCGCTCGCTCAGGCGCAGCCAAGCGAAGAGCTCGACAAGCAGCTTTCCATTTCGGACGGATGGCAGCCAGGGGACGAGCGGCTGCAGACCCCGGGCAAAGAACGAGCCGGACGGACCGCCAAGGCCAGGATCACGAGATCGGAGCTCGAACTCTATCAGGAGTTGAGCAAGAGTGATGGCTGGCAGCCCGGAGAGATCGTGCTTCCGCCCCGCGAATCCGAAGCCATCCGGCAGATGGCGGGGATAGCGGCACCCGCGGGCCGGAGGAAAGACGATGCCCGCGACCTCTTCCTCTACTCGGAGCTGAGCAAGAGCGACGGCTGGTCGCCCGGTGAAGTGGTGCTTCCCTCGCGCTGATCACGCGCCGAGATCGAGCCTCACGCCTCCGAGCACGCCAAAACCCGAGGTGCTGGCGCCTCCGAGCGTACCCGCGGTCATCGCCACTCCAACATCAAGCTCCGGCTTGAGTGGAAGCTCCAGGCGTCTGAGCAGCCCGAACCGGCCCTCGACTGTGAGCCCGACGGTGTTTCCGCCTTTTTCGATAGCCGAGCGCGGGGTCAGGCCGAGCATCGGCATCAGGGCGAGGCCGCTATAGGGGCTGATTCCGCCTGGAATTTCAACTGCTGGCCGGTATTCCACTCCCGCCCGCGCCGGGATCAGGTAAAGCGACTGCTCGTAGCGGCGGGCCTGGGTACCCGTCTCGATCGTCGCCTCGCGGGTCATCCGCAGCAGACCCAAGCCCAGCTTGAGCTCGAGATTCCCCAGGCTTCCCCGCAGGATCGGGCTCAGACGTGAAACCGAGAGAGTCGGCAACCCGGCGCTTTGATAGGAAGGCATTCCGGCGACGACGCTCTTGAGCTTCAGCGCGGAAGGGCTCCAGCTCGAAGCGGCCACTTCCCAGCTTGTCCCGGAGGGGCGAATGCCGGAAGACGCTTCGGAAAGCTCGATCCGGCTGCGCGGGACTTCGAGCCGCAGCGGCTCCTCGGCGGCCCCGAACGCGGGCATCGAGGAAAGCATGGCAAGAGTCGCAAGGAGCTTCGCGTTCATCGCTCACTCCACCGGCCGGAAATCGGCGGTGAAACCGCCTTTGCCGTTGGAAACGCCGCTCGCGAACTTGCAGGTCCAGCCAATCGCCGCATCGGGGAAGGACTTCTGCACGCAAAGCAGGTCGCTGCGATTGCTGTTGCCACCGCTGCCCCGGGACTGGCCCACCCCGTTCAGGCGGTTGCGGCGCAGATCCCATTCCACGCTCGGGAACTCGGCGAATTTGACCCGGGTTCCGCTAGGGAGGCCGTTTTCCATCGTAATCTGGACCGTCCGGCGCGGCAGGAACTGGATGGCGAACTCCTGCTCCGGCGAGGGAATGTTCATCCGGATGTTCAGGTAGACGTCGAAGCCGTTCTCGGTCCGGCCCTGGTAATAGTTGTTCACGAAGCCGATCGAATCGCTGGGCGCCTCGCGCCGCGCGTTCCTGCGCGCCTCGATCGCCGAAGCGAGGGAGGCCTTGTCCGTGCGGGTCAGGCCGAAGCGCATGCCGTAGTCGCTGTACCCTTCGGCCGAAAGGTCTCCGCTGAACGTCCCGTTGGCGAAGTTGCCGACGAGACGAAGCTGGATGGGATCCTCGCCGGGACGGGTGAGCACGTACTGGCCTTCGTAGTCGCCCGTGTTCTCATCGAAGTCGATCTCGCGCGGAATGGTCATCTCCGCATGGGTCGCGCCCTCGAAGACCAGCCGGACGTTCAGATGAGCCGCATCGCCCTTGCGGGATTCCACCTCGGCGACCAGAAGCCCGAGCTCCGCGCCGCTGTTCTTGGAAAACGCGACTCCCTGATAATCACCCTTGGCCGCGTCGAACCGGGAAAGATCCTGATTCATCTTCTCGCGCTTATAGTCTTCCAGGCTGCGGTCCCCGCACGCCGTCACGAGCGCGGCCATGCCGATCGACGCCGCGATCAATCCAATGCTGCCCATCCTGCCGAGAAAGCCAAATTGTGTTTTCATATCAATGCAATGTGTCATACCGCTGTCTGACAGAACCGTCAATCTGTGTTTTTTAGTCAACTTTTTAATAGCTTAAGAGTAAGAAAACGGGATGCACTCCCTTCTGGTGATCGCTTCGGCTTTGACCCTCGTTCAGCCTTCAATGGCGACCGACTACACGGTCGATACTGCAGTACAGAAAACCTTGGCGCACTCGCCTGCCGTGCGCCTCGCGAAAGAGCGGCTCGCGGAGACGGATTCGGCCCGATCCCAGGCATTCGCCTCGGTGCTGCCGACGCTGACCAGCGGGCTGAGTTTCCTTTATCGCAAGGACGCTTCAAACAACGCGAACGTCCTTTTCGGCGGCGAAGGATACAACCAGTATGACGCTCGCCTCTTCCTCACGCAGCCGGTCTATACCGGCGGCGCGCTTGGAGCCGCAATGGCTGCGCTGGGCACTGAGCGCGAGATCCGCGACCAGGATCTCCGGATCGCCGAACGCGACGCCACGGTCCAGGCGCTCCAGGCCTTTTACGCCACGATCTACCAGAAGGAGATCATCGAGCGGCTCCTTCGCGAAAAGGAGCGGCTCGAACAGTATCTCGGCACCGCGCAACGCCGGTACCGCGAAGGCACGAGCCGCGTCCTCGAGGTGCTGCAGATCAAAACGCAGCTCGCGCTGTTGCTGCCCAAGATCTCGCGCGCCGAAAGCGATCTGCAGCTCCGCACGGCCGAGCTGGCTTATCTCATGGACGAGAGTCAGGCCAAGGAGCTCGGCGTCTCAGGCACGCTCGATCCCATCGACTGGACCAAGCTCGCGGCGCAGTCCTCCTCGAAGGCCTCTCGCATCGCGGAACTCGCGCGCGCGCGGCTCTTGCGGCGGAAGCTCGACGAGACGACCACGGGCGTGCTGGCCAAGCACCTTCCCGGAGTCGGGATCGAGGCGAACTGGGGCCGCAGCTCCTTCGTGAAGGCCGACTTGCTTGATGATTTCTCCACGTCCTGGGCCGTGGGCCTCAAGGTCACGATCCCCCTCTTCAGCGGTCTTTCCTCGATCCATGAGCGCCGGGTGCTCTCCTCGCAGGCCACGCAGCTCGAGGTGGACGAGGCGCGCATCCGCGAGAAATTCTCGCTGGACCAGATCCGCGCCGAAAAAGAGGTCCGACTCGCGCAGACGATCTTCGAGACAAACCGCACCGCGCTCAATCTGGCGCGAGAGGCCTTGAAGGAAGCCACCAGCACCCACCGACTCGGGACGTCGACCTACGTGCAGCTATTCGAATCGCAGAAGAACTTCACCGAGGCCGAGCTGGCGTTCGCGCAGGCCAAGTACGGCTATGTCCTTGCGCAGACGCTCTATTTCGCCGCGTCCGGCTGGGAGCTGTCCGAGCTGGTCGCCGCCTTGGCCGCGGGCGGCAGGCGCTGACCCCTTACTTTCACGGAGTTTGCAAGCTCGCTCCTCATGGTTTTTTCCGACCGTCATGAGGCGGGCAAGCGGCTCGCCGAGCGCCTTCGCGCGTTGCATCTGGAAAACCCGGTCGTCCTCGGCCTCCCTCGCGGCGGAATCCCGGTCGCCTACGAGGTGGCGCTCGAGCTCAACGCTCCGCTCGACCTGGTCGTGGTCCGGAAGATCGGGCATCCGCTCCAACCGGAATATGGCATCGGCGCGGTGACCGAGGACGATTTTTACTGGATCGATCCGCGGGCGGTCCAGGGCTCCGACATCGACGCCGAGATGCTGGAGAAGCTCCTCGTGCGCGAAGCGAAGGAAGTGAAACGCAGGGTACAGGCGTATCGCAAGGGCCAGGCCGCGCTGCCCTTGGCCGGCAGGACGGCGATCCTGGTGGACGACGGCCTCGCCACCGGAGTGAGCGCCCGGGCGGCCGCGCACCTCATGCGGGGCCGTGGCGCGACGCGAGTGCTTCTCGCGGTTCCCGTCGCATCGAAGCAGTCGGCCGAAAGCCTGGTCGAGGACAACTCCGTGGACGATCTCGTCTGCTTGAGCATGCCCGAGGAGTTTTATGCGGTCGGGCAATGGTATGAGGATTTCACGCAAGTCACCGACGAGCAGGTGCTCAGGCTCCTGGAACACGCGCGCAACCGCGGCGTGGAGACGGAGGTGGAAATCGCGGCGGGACCGGACCGGCTCCTCCTGCGGGGACTGCTGTCGCTTCCCCCTGCCGGCGGCCTTCCGACCCGGGGCGTGGTCGTGTTCGCGCACGGAAGCGGAAGCAGCCGCCTTTCGCCCAGGAACCGCAAGGTCGCCGCGGCACTCAATCGGGCCGGGCTTGCGACCCTGCTTTTCGATCTCCTGACGGAGGACGAGAGCGACGATCGCCGCAAGGTCTTCGACATTCCCTTGCTCGCGGGCAGGCTGATCGCGGCTTCGGATTTCATCCGTAGAAACCACAATTTCGCGTCCCTGCCGCTCGGTTACTTCGGCGCCAGCACCGGTGTCGCGGCGGCGCTCTGGGCCGCGGCGGACTCGCCCGGCGTAGCGGCGATCGTGGGCCGCGGCGGCCGGCCCGATCTCTCGCTCTCGCGCGCGAAGGAGATACGCGCTCCGGTGCTGCTGATCGTGGGCGGAAACGACTCCCCGGTCATCGAGCTGAATCAGGCCGCGCTCAGGCAGCTGCCTCATGCCGATCTCGTGATCGTCCCGCGCGCCACGCACCTGTTCGAGGAGCCCGGCGCGCTCGAACAGGTTTCCGAACACGCGATCCGCTGGTTCACCCGGCACTTCGAGCTGGCGAAGGAGCGGCTCGCGAAGGCCGCCTAAGGCAGCGACTCGGGGAGCTCCCAAAGATGCGGCAGCAGGAAGCTGAAGCAGCTCCCCTTCCCCGGCGTCGCACGCAGCTCCAGCGACCCCCGCAGCCGGGTCACCGCCTCCTGGATGACGTTCAGCCCCACGCCGCGCCCGGATAACTCGGAGACCTGATCGCTCGTGGAAAAGCCGGCATCGAAGACGTGCCGGATGATCTCGGCATCGGACTCCGCCAGGACCTCCGGCGGGGCGCCCCGCTCCTTGAGCTTCTGCCGGATCTTCGCGGGGTCCAGCCCGCGCCCGTCATCGGAGATCTCGATGCGCAGCCACTCCTGGCCGCCGCGCATCTCCCGCGAGCCGGTGACCACGATGATTCCCGCGGCGGGCTTGCTTGCGGCCTTGCGCTCGGCGGGATCCTCGATCCCGTGAGCCACCGCGTTTCGGAAGAGATGAATCAGCGAGGAGATGAAATCCTCATAGACCGGAGCCAGGATCCGTGGGTCCTCGCCCTCGAAGCGGATCGGCGCGACGCTCTTGTTGAGGCACACGGCCGACTGCTGGAGGACGCCGTTGAACTGCGCCAGCGCCTCGCTCAGGGGCACGGCGACGAGCTCCTCGAGGAACTTCCGGCGCAGCGGCGCGCCTTGTGGCGCGGCTGAAAGCTCCCGGGCGAAGCCAGCGAGCGCGCGATAAGGCACCTCCCGCACCATTCCCTGCTTCTCGAACCCGGGCCCGAGCAGCTTGCGGTGGCGGAATAGCTCCTCGTCGAGCAGCCTCTCGAGCTCGCCGCCGAAGCCGGCGAACCGGTCCGGGCGAGGATCCCCGACCATCGCGGCGACCTCGGACTCGAAGGAATGCAGGATCTCCTTCAGCTTGCGCAGGTAAAACGCCGCGGCCAGCCCCTTGAGCGAATGCAGGAGCCTCCGCAGCTCCCTCGCGCCTTCGACCTTGTCGCCGAGCTCCGCGAAACCGCGCAGCAGCCCCACGGTCCGGCGCACCTCGCGCACGAAGTGATAGAACTGGTTGCGGTCCGTGCTGATCTTGAGGATCATCTCCGCGAACTCCTGCTTTTCCTGCAGCAGGCGCTCCGCCTCGCGCTCGGAGGTCTTGTCCGTCGCGATCACCACGACCGACTGAAGCACGCCCTCGGAGGTGTACGTCGGACGGTAATCCAGCCAGACGTACCGTCCCTTGGAATGGGGGAAGGTGCGCGGTCCGATCTCGGCGAGGTCATCGAAATCCATGGCGCCGTCGAAGAGCAGGCCCACCCAGCCGTCGAAGTGCGCGCGCTCGTGATGCGGCAGCCGCAGGACGTCCGCGATGGGCCGGCCCGCGGGCACGGTCTCGATGAGCTCCTCGCAGGCTTTCGAGTAAAGCGGCTGGCAAAGCCCGCTCCGATCGAACACGAAGAACGCCTGACCCAGGCTGTTGAGCATCGCCTTGATCAGGTGGTTCGAAAGCATCAGGTTCCGCGTCGACTCGGTGAATTCCCGGGTGGAGGCTTTTACGGCGCGATCCGCGATGACCGTCATCCGGCTCGCGTGCGCATACGCGCGATCCACGACATCGAGCAGGCCCGGCAGGCGCCCGACCAGCTCGCGCCAGCGCGCCAGCTGCTCCGGAGTGGGCGACTCCTGTGCCCCGCTCTTTTCGAGCCAGGCGCGGAGCGCGGCCAGTTCGCCGTTGGGATCCTCGGTTCCGAGCGCGCGCTTGAGCTGGCGGATCAGCCGCTTCTCGGTCATGCCCCCGCCCCCAGACGCTCGTTCAGGTAAAGGATGCTCAGGGTCTGGTTCTGCAGCCGCGCGCGCGAAAGCTCGCCGTACCCGTAAAAACCCGTGATCATGAGATCCGGCCCGAGCGCGTCGCGCGCGGTCTCGATCTCCTCCTGAATTTCGTCATCGAGCACGTAGCGCCGCCCCGCGGAACCCAGGAGCAGCGCCAGGCCTCCCGTGTCGCTCTCCCCGCGTTCCTCGAGCGCGGCGAAGCTCGCCATTCGCGTACTGAGCGCGATGTCCTCCAGGTTCGTCCGCATGAAGCGCACGAGGCTTTCGGCCGCGAGCTCGCCCGCGAGCAGGATGCTCCCGTTCGCGGCGTCCATTCCGGTGATCGCCCGGATCGTGCCGATCTCGCCCTGGGGATCCTTCACCACCGAAAGCGGCAACGCCAGCCCCGCGGCCGGAAGCTGTCCGGCGCAGTCTCCCAGGAACTCGCGATAAACATCGACCGCCGGGCGCCCATCGAGCTCGAAAAGCACGTTGCCCGCGGCGCGGGTCACCTTGCGTACGACGCCGAAAGGCTCTCCCGCCTCGGTCGCGCCGTAGCCCAGCACGACCGACTCCCCGTAGAATCCCACCGCCACCGCCTGGTTATCGGAGATGGCCCCCGCGCAGATCGTGTACGTCCTGGAGAAGGAGAAATCGTCGCCGGCGAGCGCGCCCGCGATCAGGACGCCTTCGCCCACTCCTTCCCGCACGCCCGTCAGCAGCGCGGAGCCGTTGATGCCGGTACCCTTGCAGAAGATCAGGACGCCCTTGAGGCCCTCTCCCCGGAGCGGCGTCACGAGATTGCGCCCCGCGGACAAGGCGGCCTGATCGCCCGAGCCCAGACCCACCCGGGAGGTCCGCAGTCGCACGTCGCGCTCGAAGCGCACCGCGGTCAGCGCCGCGCCCCCGGTCTGCAGAGCGTCCTGAGCGACATGGCCCGCCCCGGAGCAGCCGATCACGATGCCGCTCTTGGGCAGCTGGCGTTCGAGCGCCGCGGCGAGGCGGCCATCCGCGAACGCGCCGGCCGCGCCGAAGACGAAGACGAGCTGGGGCGCAAGCTCCGCAAGCAAGCTCAGCTCTTTCTCGTCCTCGTCAGCGGTTCGAAGCCCGGTTCCGATGAGCAGCTGGCGCGTGATCACGTTGGCTCATTTGTTCTGGAGAGCGATCTCCACGTAGAATTCCCCCTGCTCGATCGAGAAGGGGACCACGAGCGTCGGGCCCTCATGAAGGCTGTAGACCGCGTGCCCGCTACCGATGATCACCGTGGGAATGGACATCACGAACTGATGCCCCTTGTCGTTGAGCTCCTTCTTCACGCGCGAGTAGACGATGTTGGTCAGCTCGCCCACGCCCTGGCGGACGGATTCGTTGAGCTCGGTGAACTTCTTGCCGTAGGTCTTCTCGAGCAGGGTGAAAATGGCGGCCTTCTGGAAGGAGACCACCAGGTTTCCCTCGATCTGGGCCTGCACCATGCCCATGATCCCCGAGATGTCCGCTTTGGAGGCGTAATCGCCTCGATTCGAAGGCGTGCCGGCGTTCGCCTGCACGCCGAAAAGCGTGAAAAACGACGTCTGGACGCACTTGATGACGGTCTTCACCAGGGCGTCGTTCAGGACCAGCGTTGGCGGCTGAGACATGCGTGGATGCTCCCTCTCAGGCCGCGACGCGCCGGAGGCGCGCCGTGACCTTCTCTATCTTACGCTGGAGAGTCTGGGTGGAAAACGGCTTGATGACGTAATCGTTCGCGCCTCTCTGGAGGCACTGGATCACGTATTGCCGCTCGGATTCCGCGCTGACCATCACGAACGGCAGGGACGCGAACCGCGGATCCTGCCGGCAGGCGACGAGCAGCTCGAGGCCGTTCTTGTTGGGCATGTTGAGGTCCGCGAAAACCATCGCATAAGGCTGGGAATCGTCGGCCGCCGACAGAATCATCTTCCAGGCGATCTCCCCGTCCTGGGCCTCTTCGACCGAGCTGAAGCCCAGCTGCTTGAGACATTCCCGCAAGGTCACCCGGACCATCTCGAAATCGTCCACGACCAGAACCCGCCCGCTATCCGTCATCCGATCCCCCTGAAGGCAGAGTGTTGCCGACACCCTACTCATCGGATTTCCGGGGGTTATTTTAAATGAAAAATTCTCCTGTTATTTCAGGCCTTCTTGCGGACTACGGACGGCTCGGGGCGCTTGTCCCGGCCGTCGTCCTCTCCACGGACATTGTGGTCGGTCATGCGGGCAACGGTCAGCGGGTCTATCGACTTCTCGTCAAGCTTCATGGGGCGATCCCAGGAGGCCGACCAGGCGTGACTGCCCGTGGGGGGATTGCCGCTGATGAGCCCGGGCTCGGCGCTCCTTCGCCGCCTGAATCTCCACCACCACCTTTTGGCTTTCATGAGCTTCTCCTTTCGCTACCCGAACGGGGCTGCAAAAGGAGTGTCAGAGAAGGGGCTCGGCCTCTTCGGGCGTCATCTTCCCGTCGGCGACCGCTCGAAGGATCGTGAGCCGCGCTTCGCGGACATTCATTTCCCGGGCTGGCATTTCCGAAGCTGACGGCTCTCGCGTGGCCGGCTCGCCCGCCGGTTGACCCGCAGGTTGAAACGCGTGCGCCGCCTCCTGTCCCGCCTGCTTCAGCAGCAAAGCGGTGAGCTTCTCGCGGAACGCCGGGGGGAGGCTGTTTTCGAACTCCTGCAGCTCGCGACGGACGTCATAGCCGGCCATCATGTTGTGCATCAGGCTCTGCATGCGATTGAGCTTCTCGGGCGGCAGCTCGCGAACGAGCTGCGAAAGCTCCATCAGCAGCCGCGGATCCATCTTGCTCGGGTCGAAGCGGTTCGGGTCGAAGGTCATGGACTCCCGATATGCCACCGGCAATTCGGGCGCAAGGGGAGAGTTTCAGCGGCCGGGAAACTCACAGACGAAGGTCGTGCCGCCGCCCGTGACGCTCTCGACCCAGACCGAGCCCTCGTGCGCGAGCAGAATGTGCTTCACGATGGCGAGCCCCAGACCCGTTCCCCCGAGCTTGCGCGAACGCGCATCGTCGACGCGGTAAAATCGCTCGAAAACCCGGGCCTGATGCTCGGGCGGAATGCCCGGCCCCGAATCCGAGACCTTGAGCTGGACGCTCGCGCCGGGCCCGGGCTCCCAGGCCACGCGGATCGTCGAGCCTTCGGGCGAATACTTGCGGGCGTTGTCCAGGAGATTGACGAGAACCTGTTCCAACCGCCGCGGGTCCCCGAAGACCGAAGGGGCCTCCGCCGCGACCGCGACGCGCTGACCTTTGCGATCGAGCTCCGCCTGCAGCTGCTGGATGACCTTCAGGCTCTCCTCTCTCGTATCGAGCTCGCTTTTCTGGAGCAGCGGGCCCGACTCGAGCAGGGAAAGATCGAGCAGGTCGGCCACGAGGCTCATCAGGCGATCGGCGTTCCGGCGGATCGCGTCGACGAAGCCCCGATCCGCGGGGCGCCCGGCCTCCTGGTCCTCCGCGAGAGTGTCGGCGTAGCCCTTGATGGCCGTCAGCGGGGTCCGAAGCTCGTGCGAGGCGTTCGCCACGAACTCGATGCGCGTCCGCTCCGCCAGCTTCAGCTCCGTCACGTCGTGAAAAACGCCCACCGCCCCGTATATGCCCGTATGGCTCTTCCGTAACGGCGCGACAGCAAGGGAGAAATAGCGGGTCCCCTCGGGGAGGCTCATGGCGAAAGCGGGACCGCTTCCGGTTTTCCCGTTCAGGCCTGCACGGAAGGCGGCGAGGATTTCCGGCTCGCGGAAAAATTCCCAGAGATTCGTTCCGTTTCCGAGCTCGAAGCCGCGCAGAAGCGGGACGATCCGGCTGTTGGAAAAAAGCGGGACACCTTTGCGGTCGATCGCGAGAATCGCGTCGGAGATCGACTCGATCAGGGTAGCCTGCCGCTCGCGCTCGGTGACGAGGGCCTCGACCTTCGCCTCGAGGTCGCGACGGATCGCTTCGAGCGAGGACTCGAGCTGGGACCACTCGCCGGCAGGCCCCTTGGGCGCCGCCAGCGGGACTCCGCCGCCCGCCGAAGCGAGGGTTTCCTGCATCTTCGAGAGCAGGCCTCCCATCGGAGCCACGAGTTCCCTTCCGGCCCACGCGCCGAAAACCAGGAGCGCCGCCGCGATGGCCAGCAGAGACAAGGCCAGCGCGACATCGAGCACCCGCAAAGTCGACGAAAGGACCGAAAGCGGCATCGCTCCGCGCAGCACCTCTTCGCGCCCGCCGAGCGCGAGGGCGCCGTAGATCATCTCCTGGTTCAAGGTATGGCTGAACCGAAGGGCCTTTCCGAACCCCTCGCGCGCCGCCGCCGAGACCTCGGGCCGATCCCGATGGTTGTCCATGGTCTCGGCGTCATGATGGGAATCGCACAGCACCCTGCCGTCGCTGCCGATGAGCGTGAAACGGACCGAGGTGCCCCGGGCGGCCTGGCCGCACCAGCCCGGCACTCCTTCGGGAAGGAAGTTCGAGAGCGCCACCAGCGTATCCCGCAGCTGCGCCTCCGCCTGGATCACGAACTGCCGCTCGAAAAACCGCCGCGCCGCGAACCCCGATGCCGCGAGCACGGCGAGCACGAGGATGGCCTGCAGCAGGACGAAACGCGAAAAAATCCTCTTCGGAAAATTCCTCGGCATCGAGCCCCCGGGCCTCAGGTGTCCTTGATCCGATATCCCACGCCGCGGATCGTCTCGACGAATTCACCGCACGCGCCGAGCTTCTTCCGCAGGCCGAAGATATGGGTATCGATCGTGCGGTCAGTCACGTTCACGCCATCGCCCTGGACCTGCTCGATGAGCCGCTGCCGCGAAAGCACTTTGCCCTGCCCCCGCAAAAGCGCGAAGAGCAGCCGGAACTCGGAGGGAGTGAGGTCGATCGGGGCGCCGCCGCAGTTGACCGCGTGCCGTTCGGCATCGAGGCACAGCGCGCCGAGCGAGTAGATCGAGGTTTGCGGCGCGGCGCGCGCGGAGCCGCCCCGCCTCAAGAGCGCGCGCACCCTCGCCAGCAGGACCGGTATCTCGAACGGCTTGGTCACGTAGTCGTCCGCACCGGTCTCCAGGCCCAGCACGATATCCGCGGCATCCGCCCGGGCCGTCACCATGAGGATGGGCTGCTGGCCCGAGAGCTTCCGGCAAAGCTCCAGGCCCGAGATCCCTGGCAGCATCCAGTCGACGATCGCCAGCGAATAGCGCTTGCGCGCGCAGAGCCGCAGCGCCTCCTCGCCGTTTTCCACCGCATCCACCTCGTGACCCTCGCGCGTCAGGCGGAGCAAGATCAGCTCCTTCACGTCCCTCTCGTCCTCGACCAGCAGAATGGCGCTCACGGGGCCTCCCTCCGGGCGTGCCGGATGTCCTCGCCAGAGACCGCGAATACCACATCCTCGGCGATATTGGTCGCGTGATCCCCGATCCTTTCGAGATTGCGCGCGATGAGAATGAGGCAGATGCCCGCGTCGATCCGCCCCGGATCGCCTTTCATCGCGGCGAGGACGTCCGTGAAGATCCTGCGCTTGAGCTCGTCGACGGCGTCATCGCGGCGGAGCACCTCCCGCGCCAGGGCCTCGTCGCGGCGGACGAAGGAGTTGATGGCGTCCCGGACCATGCCCTTCACCTCGTCGAACATGAGCGGAAGATCCACCAGAGGCTTGAGCGGCTCGAGGGCGAGGTAACGCTCGGAGTTGTTCGCGATATTCACCGCCTGGTCCCCCATCCGCTCCAGATCCGTGTTGATCTTGATGATGGCGACGATCAGGCGCAGATCGACGGCCATCGGCTGCTGCAAAGCGAGGAGCCGGACGCAGCTCTCGTCGACCGTGACCTGCTCCCGGTTCACGGTGCGCTCGATCTCGTAGACGCTGCGGATCTTCGCCGGATTTCGCCCCTGCAACCCGTGAACGGCGTTGTCGATGGCGCGCTCCACGTAGCCCGCCATCCCGAGCAGCTGCTCCTTGAGCTCCCGAAGCGACGCATCGAAATGCCTCTCCATACCTGCCTCCTCAGCCGAATCGGCCCGTGATGTAGCGCTCGGTCCGCGGGTCCACCGGGTTGGTGAACAACCGCGAGGTCTCGCCGAACTCGACGACCTCCCCGAGCAGGAAAAAGGCCGTCCTGTCCGAAATGCGCGCGGCCTGCTGCATGTTATGGGTCACGATGACGACCGTGACCTCCTTCTTGAGCTCGGTGACCAGCTCCTCGATCCGCGCGGTCGACACCGGGTCGAGCGCGCTGGTGGGCTCGTCCATGAGCAGGACCCGGGGCTCCACCGCGAGCGCGCGCGCGATGCAAAGGCGCTGCTGCTGCCCGCCCGACAGGCTCATTCCGGGCTGGTCGAGCTTGTCCTTCACCTCGTCCCAGAGCGCCGCGAGACGGAGGCTTCGCTCGGCGAGCTCGCGCAGGACGTTCTTCCGCCGCACGCCGGCGAGGCGCAGCCCCACGACCGTGTTCTCGAGGATGCTCAGCGCCGGAAAGGGATTCGGCTTCTGGAAGACCATTCCGATCTTGCGGCGCACGGCGACCGGATCGACGCCCGGGCCGTAAACGGGACCGTTCTCGAGGAAAACCTCGCCTTGCGCGCGCGCGCCGGGCACCTCCTCGTGCAGCCGGTTGAGGCATCTCAGGAACGTGGACTTTCCGCAGCCCGACGGCCCGATGATCGCGGTGACGGTATTCGCCGCACAGCCCAGGGTCGTGGGCTTCACCGCCTGCGCGTTTCCGAACCAGGCGGAAAGCCCCCGTGTTTCAAGCAGGAACGGAGAAGTCGTCGTCATGAGTCACCCGTTTTTCCTTTCCGGCGAAGCGCCGCGCGCATGGAGATATTCAGCCCCAGCACCAGCGCGATGAGGACCAGCGAGCCGCCCCAGGCCTGGCGGTGCCATTCCTCGTAGGGGCTGATCGCGTAGTTGAAGATCTGGACCGGCAAGGACGCGATCGGCTGGTCCAGGCCCTGGTTCCAATAACGGTTGCCGAACGCCGTGAAAAGCAGCGGGGCCGTCTCGCCGGCGACGCGCGCCAGCGCCAGCGCGACGCCCGTCGCGATCGCCCCGAGCGATCCTCGGACGACGATCCGGAGAATGACCTTCCAACGCGGCAGGCCCAGCGCGAGTCCCGCCTCGCGGACATGGCCGGGCACGAGCTTCAACAGCTCTTCTGTGGACCTCGCCACGGTCGGCAGCATCAGCAGCGCGAGCGCCACGCCGCCTGAAACCGCCGAAAACCGCTTCATCGGAATCACCACCCAGGCGTACACGAACAGGCCGATGATGATCGAAGGGACGCTCGAAAGCATATCCACCGAGAAGCGCACGACCGAGGCGAAGCGCCCGCGACCGTACTCCGAGAGGTAGATTCCCAGCGCGATTCCCCAGGGCAGGCCCAGCAGAAGCGCGAGCCCCACGAGCGTCAGTGTTCCCACGATGGCATTGGCCATCCCTCCGCCGGCCTCTCCTACGGAGCCGGGGAGCTGAGTGAAAAACGCGGGCTCCAACGCCGGGAGGCCCTGCCAGACCACGTAGCCCAGGATCGAGAACAAGGGCAGGAGGACGAGACCGCACGCCGCCGCCAGCAGGCCGATCATCACGCGGCTCTGCAGGTGCCGCCAGCCATAGCTTCTGAAAACGTAGTCGCCGAAATACCTGCGGCTCACCGGGCGCTCCTCCCCAGCGTTCGCCTCCAGAGGAACAGCCTCGCGAAGGCGTTCACCGCGAAGGTTACCGCGAAGAGCGCGAGTCCGATCTCCACCAGGGCGGCTAGGTGCAGATCGCTTGCGGCTTCGGCATACTCGTTCGCGAGGACGCTCGAAAGCGTCTGCGCCGGCTCCAGGAGCGATGCTGAAATCGAGGGGCGATTGCCGATGACCATCGTGACGGCCATGGTTTCTCCCAGCGCGCGCCCGAGCCCCAGGATCGCGGCACCGAAAACCCCGGCTTTGCCGCTCCGGAGCACGGCCAGGCGCATCGTCTCCCAGCGCGTCGCGCCCAGCGCGAGCGCCGCCTCGCGCTGCTGCCGGGGAATCGCGCGGAAAACCTCGCGCGCGATCGAGGTGATGGTGGGCGCGATCATGATCGCCAGGATGATCGCGGCCGCGAGCATCCCCACCCCGTACGGAGGCCCGCTGAACAGCGGGATCCAGCCCAGGTTGCGCGCGAGCGCTGGTTCGAGCGACTGGCGAAGCCAGGGAACCAGGACGAAGATGCCCCAGAGGCCATAGACCACGCTCGGCACCGCTGCCAGCATCTCCACCAGGAAGCCCACGGCGGAGGCCAGGCGCCTGGGCAGGACCTCCGTGAGCAGCAACGCGGTGCCGATACTCAGCGGCGCGGCCAGCAGCAGCGCCAGGAAGGAAGAGACGATCGTGCCGTAGATCGCCGGGAGTGCGCCGAAATTCTCCTGCACAGGGTCCCAGACCGAGCCCGTGAAGAAGCCCCAGCCGAACTTCGCGATCGCGGGTTCCGCGCGCTGAAACAGGAAGAACGCGATCGAGAAGAGCAATGCGGGAAGGCCCATCGCGGCCCCCCGCAAAACCCAGGAGAAGATGAGATCGCCCGCGTGCGCTTCCGGGCGACGGAACCTCAAGGTCATCCGTTTACCTCAGGACGATCGTGCCGATCCTGGCTTCGATTTTCTTCACGAGTTCCTTCGGCAGCGGGGCGTAGACGAGCGATTCCGCCAAGGATTGCCCGTCCTTCATCGCCCAACGCAGGAACTGCACGAGCGCCTGGCCTTTGGCCTTGTCCATGGATTGGGACACGAGCAGGTAGGTGAATCCGCCGAGAGGATAGGACTCCTTGCCCTCGGGATCCGTGATCGACACCCGGAAATCCGCCGGAATCTTCTTCAATGAGCCCGCGGCAGCGGCCGAAACGGAGCGCGTGCCCGGCGCGACGAACTGTCCGGAGCGGTTTTTGAGCGAGGCGTACGGGAGAGCGTTGGATTCGGCGTAGATCAGCTCCACGTAACCGATGCTTCCCGGGGTCTGCTTCACCAGGCCGGTCACGCCCTCATTGCCTTTGCCGCCCAGCCCGGCGGGCCAGCTCACGGCCGGGCCGCTGCCGACCCGGGTCTTCCATTCCGGGCTGACTTTGGCGAGATAGTCGGTGAAAATGCCGGTCGTTCCGCTACCGTCCGAACGATGCACGACGAGGATCGGATCGGCCGGAAGTTTCAGCGCGGAATTCGCCGCCACGATCCTGGGATCGTTCCATTGCGAGATCTTTCCCAGGAAGATGTCCGCCAGGACATCCGGGGTGAGACGCAGCCCCTTGCCGATCCCCGGCAGGTGATAGGTGATGACCACGGCTCCGAGCACGGTCGGGATGTGAAGCACCGGAGTCTTCGCCTTGGCGAGCTGCTCATCGGTCATCGGCGAATCCGTGGCTCCGAAATCGACCGTCTGCTCGAGAAACTGGCGGATGCCTCCTCCGCTGCCGATCGACTGATAGTTGATCTGAATCGAAGGTTCCGCCTTGTTAAACTCGGAGAACCACTTGGAATAGAGAGGGAACGGAAAGGTCGCGCCCGCGCCATTGAGCTGGAGAGGCTGAGGGGCCGCTTGGGCCGATGCGACAAAAAGGAGAGCGAACGTCGAAAGAAGTGTTTTCATGGGACCACCCTAGCGCGAAGCCTGGAGACCGGGGATCAAGATTAGGTTAAGATCGGATTCAACCAAAACGATGAAATCGGCTTATTCGGAACGGGCGGAAAGAGAAGCCATGAGCGACCAACGACAGGAAATCATCGAAAGCCTGAAACAAACGATGGACGAAGCCCAATGGCAATGGCTTTTGCCGCATCTGCAGCGGGATGCCCTGGTCCTCGTCAAGCCCGAGCTGGATCTGCTGGACGTGGCGTATCGGATCGCCATCGATGACCGCCCGGCCGTACAAGCCTGGGTGGAAAGCGGCAAGCTCGCCAAGCCCACCCCCGCGCAGGTTCGCGAATGGGAGCGGCACCCCGACAAGCGTTTCACCGTGGTCGTGGTGCAGCCCTACGTGCTGGCGCAGGAAGCGCTTTTTCACTGATCCGGCGTATTCATCCTGTGGTACGGTGCCGGGCCATGGGAAACCGTCTCGCCCGCACCGTCGCCCGCAGCCGCGACTGGCTGATCATGCCGGGAACCCGGCCTCGCGATTTCATCCTTCCCATTCTCATCGTCTGCCTGACCCTGACCGTTTCGATGTCCGCCTACAAGGTTTTCCGCACCCAGGAGCTGGATTCCGCGCTGATCGACATCGCGGGCAACCAGCGCATGCTGCTTCAACGGCATTTCCGCGAGATCCAGTTCGGCGAGCCGGCCGAGGAACGCGCCTGGGGCACGCTCCAGCGGCTTTCCGAAACGGCGAGCATCCTTCGCCATGGCGGCGACCTCCTGGTGGATGAAACCACGCTCCAGACGCTCCATCTGGAACCCGCCACGGATCCCCTGATCCAGTCCAAGCTCGAGGAGCAGATCCGCATCCTCGGCAAGCTCGAGCAGCTCTCGGGGAAGCCCTGGGGCGCCGAGGGATATCAGCTGCTCGAGAGCGCGATCCTCAACGCGAACGAGACCACGAGGCTATTCGTCGATGCGTCGCAGGCCCGCATCCGGATGCTGCTGCTGGCGGCCATCGGCTTGACGCTCATTCTCGCGGTGCTGGGGCTCTGGCTCAACCGCCTGATCGTGGAGCGGGGCCTGCGCATGAAGCAGCTCCTCGCGGCGAAGGAAGCCGCAGTCCGCGCCTCGGAGGCCAAATCCCAGTTTCTGGCCAACATGAGCCATGAGATCCGCACGCCCCTCAATGCGATCATCGGGATGAGCGACATCCTGCACGAGACCGAGCTCACGCGCGACCAGCTCCGCTTCGTCGATACGCTCCGCCGCGCGGGCGAAACCCTGCTCGCGCTGATCAACGACATCCTCGACCTCTCCAAGATCGAGTCGGGCCAGCTCGTGCTCCAGCCCGAAGAGGCCGATCTCACGGATCTCGTCGATCGCATCGGCGAGATCATGGCCCTGCGCGCGCACCAGAAAGGGCTCGAGCTCACCTGTTATGTCGCCCCGGAGGTGCCGCGGCACGTGCTCGTGGACGGGCTGCATGTCCGGCAGGTGCTCATGAACCTGCTCGGCAACGCCGTGAAGTTCACCTCCTCGGGCGAGATCTCGCTGCGGCTGGAGCTCGCCGAGCCCGCGCGCGGTGAAAACGCGCTCCTGCGCTTTTCGGTGACCGACACGGGCATCGGCATCCCGGAATCGCGCTTTCAGGCCATCTTCGAGAGCTTCTCGCAGGCGGATCCCTCGATCGCGGTCAACTACGGCGGCACCGGCCTGGGCCTGGCCATCTCGCGCCGGCTCGTGGAGTTCATGGGCGGCCGCATCGACGTGAAGAGCCGGCTGGGCACGGGCAGCACCTTCACCTTCACCGTTCCGGTGCGGACTCTCGAGAGAGCGGAAGTCCCGCCAGCGCAGTCCGCCACGATGCGCGGCAAACGCGTTCTCGTGGTCGACGACAACGAGACCAACCGCCTCATCGTCCGTCATTATCTCGGCGGGGGGGAGATCGCCCTCGAAGAAGCCCCCGGAGGGCCGGCGGCCCTTGCGTTGCTCCGAGAAGCCAAAGCCGCGCAGCGCCCCTACGACCTCATCCTTCTCGACTATCGCATGCCCGAGGCGAACGGAATCGAGATCGCCGAGCGGATTCAACGGGAGAAGCTCGGCAATGAGGCCATCGTGATGCTGCTCACTTCGGACGGCCGGCGGCAGGACCTGACCCGGATGTCGGAGCTCGGGATCTCCGAGTATCTCATCAAACCCATCCGCAAGGCCGAGCTGCTCCAGGCGATCGAGTCCGCGCTCTCGCCCCAGCGCGACAGGACGCCGCGGGAGCCGCTGGCCGGGACCGTCGCGGCGACCGTTCCCTGCCCCTCGCTTCGCGGCAGGCGCATTCTCGTCGTGGATGACGTCGAGGACAATCGCTTCGTCATCTCGTCCTATCTCGGGCCCGCCGGCGCGACGATCGATGAGGCCCGCGGCGGCGAGGAGGCGATCCAGTGCGCCAGCCGGAACGACTACGACGCCATTCTGATGGACGTGCGCATGAGCCCCATCGACGGCTACGCCGCCACCGAAGCCATTCGCCTCGACGAAGCCTCGCGCAACCGCCGCCGCGTCCCGATCATCGCCGTGACCGCGCACGCGCTGAAGGAGGACATCGAGCGGGCGGGACGCGCGGGCTGCGACTCCCATCTGGTCAAGCCCATCAATCGCGCCAAGCTCTACCTCGCGCTCGCCCCGATTGCCTCCCGCTCCGAGGAGGCGGCCGCGCCCATCCGCGTCGAAGTCGAGGATTTCCTCAAGCCCCGGCTCGCCGCGTATCTCCAGAACCGCATCGCGGAGATCCAGGTGCTCACCGAGGCGCTCGGCGCCCGCGACTTCGAGCGGATCGCGGTGATCGGGCACAACGTCGCCGGCACGGCCGGAATCTACGGCATGGACGAGCTCAGCCGACTCGCCTCGCAGATGGAGCAGGTCGCGCGCCGTTCCGACCCCACGGGCATCACCGCCACGCTCGAGCGGATCCAAAGCTACCTGGAGCGCGTCACCCCGGCATGATATCCCTCTCGCTTTCCATCCGCGATTTCGCCCTGCCCGTCCCGCGAACCGGCAGCATCGACGCGCATTCCGGGCTGGGCCGCGCCCAGGCCGAAGGCCAGGAGATCCATCTTCGCGTGCAGGCGAACCGGGCCGAGGCGTTTCCTTCCTATCGCGCCGAGGTGCCGCTCTCGCGCGAGTTCGAGCGCGACGGCTATCTTTTCAAGGTCGGCGGGCGGATGGACGGCTTTTTCGAGACGGACCCGCCGCGCATCGAGGAGATCAAGAGCAGCTTCAATATCCGGGAGCTTTCGCGCAGGCTGCAGGACAATCCCGATGACCATCCGTACTGCCTGCAGCTGAAGACCTACGGCTATTTCCATTGGCTCGAGCATCAGATCGTGCCCGAGCTGAATTTCCACCTGGTCTCGACGCGCAAGACGGAGACCGATGATCTTCCCATGAAGCTCGACATTCCGGCTTACGAAAGCTGGCTGGAGCGGCGGCTCGCGGAGCTCGTGGAGGAAGCGCGTCGCAGCGAGAAGCGCGCGGCCCGGCGCCGCAAGGCTTCCGCGAAGTTCCCCTTCCCTTTCGAGAGCCCCCGCCCGGGCCAGCTCGAGCTCATCCGCGAGATCGAGGAAGGAATGAAGGCTCGCCAGCGGATGCTCGTCCAGGCTCCGACGGGCCTGGGCAAGACCGCGGGCGTACTTTATCCCTCGCTCAAGGAGGCGCTCGGGCGCGGCCAGCAGGTAATCTACGTCACGCCCAAGAACAGCCAGCACTCGGTGGCCGAGGACGCGGTGGAGCGCTTCCAGGGAACCGGGGCCAAGGTGAAATCCCTGACCCTGACGGCCAAGAGCAAGATCTGCTTCAAGGGCGAACCGCTTTGCAATCCCTCCTACTGCGAGTTCGCGCGCGACCACTACACGAAGGTTCACGCCAACGACGTGCTCGGGCAGCTCGCGCGCAAGAAAAAGCTCACCGCCAAGGCCTTCCGCGAGCTCGGCGAGGAGTACCAGGTCTGCCCCTTCGAGCTGCAGCTCGACGCGGCGGCGGAGGCCGACACGGTGATTTGCGATTACAACTACGTCTTCGCGCCGCGGGTTTCGCTGGGAAGCGCCGGGACACCGGCGCTCGGCTCCGAGGGCAAGCCCAATCTCGTGATCGACGAGGCCCACAATCTTCCGGGGCGCGCGATGGACTACTACTCGCCCACCCTCTCGAGCGCGGCGCTCGAGAAGCTTCGCGAGGATCTTCGCGCGCTTCCCACGCGCTTCCGCCAGGACGGCGAGGACCTGCTCGACGGCTGCCTGCGCGCGATCTGGGCGAGCGCTCCCGAAACGCTCGACAAGCGCGGGGTCATCGATCCGCCGGTCGAGCTTTTTCTGGAGCAGGATGCCGAGCTGCGCGCGTTCCTCTCGCGGTATCTCGACTCGGAGATCGAGATCGAGCCCGGAGATGCCGTGCTGCGGCTTTGCTTCTACTGGTCGGCTTTCACCGAGGCCCTCGAGTACGCGACGGATCCCGACCGCGAGGAGTTCTTCACGACGTTTCAGCCGCATCACAGCGGCGGGATCGTGCGCATCACCTGCTGCGACGCTTCGGAGTTGATCTCCGAGTGCTATGACGGCTTCGAGAACGTCGTGGGCTTCTCGGCGACACTCAAACCTTTCGAGTACTACGCCAAGCTCTCGGGGTTAGATCCGGCGGAGATCCGCACGGCCGAGTTCCGCTCGCCTTTCCCCCGCGAGCGCCGCAAGCTGCTGATCATTCCGCAGATCTCGACGAAATTTTCGGAGCGCGAACGCAACTATCCCCGGATCGCCGAGACCATCGAGCGGATCGCGCCGCTTCGGTCGGGGAACTATTTCGCCTTCTTCCCCAGCTTCGATTTCCTGGAGCGCGTGCTGGCGGTCTTCAAGGCGCCGCCGGGTTTCACTGTGCTGCGGCAGGAGCGCGAGAGCAAAGCCGCGGCGATCGAGGAGATCCTGGGCCATCTGCGCGAGCGCGCGACGCCCACGCTGCTCTTTGCCGTGCAAGGCGGCGTTTTTTCGGAAGGCGTCGACTACCCGGGGGACATGATCATCGGGGCGTTCGTCGTGGGCCCTCCGCTTCCGAGCTTCGATCTCGAGCGCGAGCGGATGCGCAAGTACTACCAGGAGCGCTATGGGTCGGGCTTCGAGTACGCGTACTCCTACCCGGCGATGGCCAAGGCCGTGCAGGCGGCGGGCCGGGTGATCCGCTCGGAGACGGATCGCGGCCTGATCGTCCTCATGGACAACCGCTTCATCCAGCCGGGCTACTCCGGCTCGATGCCCGCGGACTGGTTCGACGCGAGCGCGCGCGAACTGGTCTCGACCAGCATCCTGCGCGAGGTCTCGGAGTTCTGGGGCGCGGAGTGAGCCGCGCCGCCGCTCAGAAGTTCAGGGCGATCGTGACCATCGGGAGGAGCTTTCCGTCGACCGAGGGAGTGCTGAACTCGCGGTCGGTGTAGTTCACCGATGGATCCCCGTCGAGGGCATTGGACTTGGATTGCGACTTGTACTTGAGCATCCGATAGCTCAGCGTCGGTCCGATCTTGAGGTTCGCCGAAAGCGAGAAGCTGTAGCCTACCGTGATCATGTAGCCGCTCTTGAGTTTATTCACCGTTTCCTCGTCGCTGGCCAGGGAACCATCGGCATTGGTCGCCTTGGTCGTGTAGGTCTTCTTGCCCGCGAGGAGATAGGAGCCCACGATGCGCCAGTTGCCCAGGAAGAAACCCAAGGTCGGACCTGCCTCCCAGTTCTTCACGCTGCTCTCGAGCGAAGGCGTCGCGTCCGTCGCGTCGCGCTTCAAAGGAGAGTTGCCGTAATTGTAGGTGCCGCCGATCAGCAGCCACTCGATCGGCTTGACGCCGAGGGTGTTGCGGAGGTCGAAGCTGAAGCCGGACTCGGTATTGACCGCGTTTCCGTCGAAGCTTCCGCCCATATCGCCGAGCGCGCCCGTGTTGCTCTCGCGGTTCACGGGGTAGGCCGTGACCTCGAAGTACGGGCCCCACTGGGAGGCCTGGGCGGCCGAGGCGCCGAGCAGCCCCAACGCGATGATCTGGATGAAACGCGCGCGAATCTGGAATCTGATTTTCATGTCCAACCCTCCTTGGCGGAAACTCCTCAATTCTATAATGTCGAAGCTTTCGACACAAACCCCATCTCACCTTGCGGATACTCTGGCGAATTCTTGCCCGAATCCCGCAGGCGCCTTCGGACCGGGTCCGGACCCCCGCGTGTACTTTTTGACATAATGGGAAACCTTAGCGGAAAGCTCTAGAATCTAAGGATCGGAGGCACGTTGGCTATGGGTTTCGTTCCGATCAATCAAGGTGTTTTCCCGCGCGCTTTGCTCCTTTCCACATTGGCTTTCCTCGCCGCCGGCTGCATCAGCTCCGAGGAGCCGCAAAGCCAGGTCTCCACTCAGATCGCGACGGAACCCGTCATCGAAGCTCCCGCCTGCTCGGTCGCCTTCTCGCGCGCCTTCTCCCCGGTGAAGATCGACGGGTGGAAACACCTCTATTTCGACTCCGCCGATCTCGCCTTTTTCCTGAGATCCTCGGTGCAGGTCCAGGACATCGCCCTGCAGGTGACTTTGCGCGGGGATCGACGCGGAGACAGTCCCGGCCCGACGCTCTCCCTCAACGGCATCGAGGCTTATAGCGCCGATCATTTCCCCTTCTATCGGGTGAACGGCTTCTCCAGCGGCAGCGACTCCTCCGACTCCGAGTTCAAGCTGGCGAAGCTACGCCTCAACGGCGCCGAGCCTATCGAGAAGGCGCTCGTTCGCGTGCTGGAGAACAAAGGCCAGGTGCGCCTCACGCTGCAAGGTCGGGATCTCAAGATCCTCGCGGCCTCGATCGTCGTGACCGGCCGCGATCTCGGACAATGCGGCCCGCAGCCCACGCCCGAACCGACTTCGACGGCGACTCCCCCGCCCGCGCCCGTCGCCCCCCGCACGATGATCAGCGCGGTCGAACCCTCGGGCTCGCCCGTGTCCTCGTCCAACGTCGCCTTCACGCTCGCGAGCGACCAGCTGGACGCGAGCTTCGAGTGCTCCCTGGACGGAGCGGCCGCGACGCCTTGCGCTTCGCCCCAGGTTTATTCCGGACTCTCCAATGGCGCGCATGTCTTCGTTGTCAAAGCGATCAACTCCGCGGGCCTCTCGGACCCCGTCGGCGCGAGCTATTCCTGGAGCGTGGACTCGGTGGCGCCATCGGTCACCTTGCTGAACGCGGGACTGCTCCCGTCGGTGACGAGCGCGACTTCGCTCTCGCTCGAGTTCGCTGCTGCGGATGCCTCCGCGGTCATCTTCAACTGCCGCCTTGATGGGGGCCTGGCATTCGAGTGCGCTTCTCCGCTCGCTCTTTCCGGTCTCGGCGAGGGCATCCATGTGGTTTCGGTCTCGGCGATCGACGCCGCGGGCAACCCGAGCGCGCCCGCCTCATTCCAATGGTCTGTGGACCTGACTCCCCCGAACACCCACATCCTGCTCGCGGAGCCGCGCGAATCCATCACCCCTTCGATGAGCCTCGAGCTCACCTTCGGCGCGAATGAAACCGCGAGCTTCGAATGCTCCGTGGACCAGGGCGGCTTCCGCTCCTGCCTCTCCCCTCTTTCGTTGCTCGGGCTGCTCGACGGCGAGCACGCGGTCGAGATCCGCGCGACCGATCTCGCGGGCAACACCGGCGCGGTGGCGACCTACTCCTGGAGCGTCGACAGCGTGGCGCCGGCGATCGCGCTGGGTGCCGTGCTGCCCGAATCCGGGATCACGAATTCGCGAAACATCTCCGTAGAGTTCAGCGCGGGCGAGCCTGCCTCGTTCTCCTGCTCGCTCGATGGCGCACCGGCGGAGGCCTGCGTCTCGCCGTTCAGCAGCGTGCTCTTCAGCGAAGGCAACCATGAGCTGGTGATTCAGGCGGTCGACCTGGCCGGCAACGCGGCCGCCGCGGCCCGGGTGGCCTGGATCATGGATTTCACGCTTCCGGCGCTGAGCTGGGGCCTGATTTCGCCTTCTGCGGCGAGCTTCATCAGCTCGAGCTCCCTCCAGGCCGAGGTGCTCTCGCCTGAAGCGGTCACGCTCCAGAGCTTCCTCAACTCCGTGAGCGTCGCGCAGACCGCGTCGCCGATCGTGCTGAGTGATCTGGCCGAAGGCGCGTACTCCCTCGCCGTCTCGGGCACCGACCGCGCCGGGAATGTCGGAAGCCCGCTGCTGCACGACTTCACCGTGGACCTGACGGCTCCCGCTCTCAGCTTGTCGGCGGCCCGCTCCGGACTCACGCGCGAGACGGTCAATACCTTCGAGTTCGCGGCGAACGAGCCGGCGAGCTTCGAATGCGACCTGGATGGCGCGGGCTTCGCCGCGTGCACGAGCCCGCTGAGCTTCGCGGGCCTGGCCGAGGGGGAGCACCTCTTCTCCGTGCGCGCCATCGATGCCGCGGGCAACCAGTCGGCCGTATCGGTCGTCAGCTGGAGCGTGGATTACACGGCTCCAATCACGGTGATCTCGGCCAGCCGCTCGGGGAACGCGAGCATCTCTTTCAGTTTCGCCGCCAATGAGCCCGTGAGCGGCTTCGAGTGCGCGCTCGACGGCCAGGCGTTCGCGGCCTGCGCTTCCCCAGTCGCGTTCTCGGGACTCGCCAACGGATCGCATTCCTTCGCGGTCCGCGCGACGGATCTCACGGGCAACCTGGAGTCGAGCCCGGCTTCCTTCGCCTGGGTCGTGGAGCCCGTGATCACCACCAGGATCACCTCGGTGACCCCTGCCGGATCGCTCACGAACCTGGCTTCGATCTCCTTCGCGTTCTCGTCGAATGTCGCGGATGCGAGCTTCGAATGCAGCCTGGATGGTGCGGCTTTCGCGGTCTGCGCGTCGCCGAAGGCCTATTCCGGCCTGCTCGACGGCAATCACTCGTTCACGGTTCGAGCCGTGGATCGCTGGGGTGCGGTCGATGCCACGGGCGCGAGCCATTCCTGGAAAATCGACCGGGTCGCCCCGATCGTCACGATCAGCCCGAGCCGGACTCAGAATGCGAACATCACCTTCGGCTTCACGGCCAACGAGGCGGTCAGCGGCTTCCAGTGCGCGCTGGACGCCCAGGCCTTCGCGTCCTGCTCGCCTCCACGCACCTACACGGGCCTGCCGGTAGGCTTCCATACCTTCTCGGTGCGCGCGACGGATCTTGCAGGCAACGTCTCCGCGGCCGCGACCTACAGCTGGACCGTGGACCCTCCGATCGCGACGAGCATCACCTCGGTGACGCCCGCGGGCGCGTTCGTCAACTCGAGCTCGATCTCGATCGCGTTCGCGTCGAACCAGGCCAGCGGCTCGACCTTCCACTGCAGCCGCGATGGCGCGGCTGCGACCCCATGCACGTCGCCCGTGTCCTACTCGGGCCTGCTCGACGGAACCCATAGCTTCGTCGTCCGCGCGATCGATAACTGGGGCATGGCCGACATGGTCGGCGCCTCCTACAGCTGGACGATCGACTCGGCCGCTCCGGTGGTGGTGAGCTTCCTGCCGGTGGGCGGCAGCTTCAGCGTGACCGTGAACTGGACCACGAGCGAGCCCGCCACGAGCAAGATCAACTGGGGCCTCGGCTTGGACACCAGCCGCGTGGTCGCGGAAGACGCCAACTACGTCACCAACCATTCAGTGAAAATCACGGGCCTGAGCGCGGGAACGAACTATTCGTTCATCGTCAGCGGACATGACCGAGCGGGCAACGCTTACACGAGCGCGAAGAAAACCGTGAAAACGTTCTGAGCGGGATCGCGCGTCACTTCGTCAGCTTCGCGTCCAGCCCGATCTTCGCCGTGAGCAGGCGCGAGATCGGGCAGCCCGCCTTGGCCTTGTTCGCCAGCTCGAGGAACTGCGCCTCGGAGATCCCGGGCACCTTGCCGTGCAGCGAGAGCTGCACCTCGGAGACGGTCCAGCCCGCCTCCTGCTTCGTCATCTGCACCTGAGCCGTGGTCTTGAGCTCATCGGCCTTGAAGCCCGCGCCCTCGAGCTGGAACGCCAGGGCCATCGTGAAGCAGCCCGCGTGAGCGGCTCCCACGAGCTCCTCGGGATTCGTTCCGATCCCGTTTTCGAAACGGGTGTTGAAGGAATATTGCGTTCCCTTCAGAACCCCGCTCTGGGTCGTGAGCTCCCCTTTGCCTTCTTTGCCATTGCCCTTCCACACCGCCGTCGCTTCGCGTTTGATCATGGGTTGAACATACCTCAAAGATGCGGGGATTCCAGGCACGAATTAGGCATAGATGGCCCTCCCGCAGGAGCATGAAAGCCTCTCTGACGACGCGGCTCGCCGATTGATCGCGAAATTCGGTCCCAACGTCCTGCCCCAGGCGCGCCGCAAAACGCCGGGGCAGCTCTTCCTGCGGATCGTCCGGGAGCCCATGATCCTGCTCCTCATCGTGACCGCGTCGATCTACCTGACGCTGGGAGATCTCGAGGAAGGAATTCTTCTCGGATTTTCCGTCTTCTTCGTGCTTTGGATCTCGCTCTATCAGGGACTCAAGTCCGAGCGCGCATTGGATGCTCTGCGGGAGCTCTCCAGTCCCCGCGCCATCGTGATCCGCTCGGGGGCGGAGCGCCGCATTTCGGCCTCCGAGCTCGTGCCCGGGGACCTCATCGTGCTGCAGGAGGGGGATCGCATTCCGGCGGACGCACGGCTCCTTTCGGCCTTCCACCTTCAGGTCGATGAATCGCTTTTGACAGGCGAGTCGCTGCCGGTGGAAAAATCCGTCGACAGCGGCGAGAAGTCCCTTGTCTTCTCCAGCTGCCTCGTCCTGCGAGGGCGTGGCCTGGCGCGCGTAACGGCCACTGCCGCACGAACCGAAGTGGGAAAGATCGGAAAAAGCCTGCAGCAGGCCCCAGCCGCCCACGGGCGGCTGGCGCGCGAGGTCCGCCAGCTCGTCTGGTTTTTCGCGCTATGCGGGCTCGCGATCGGTCTCGCCATCGTTCTCATCCAGGGATCGAGAACCGGTGACTGGCCGCGTGCGCTGCTGGTCGGGCTGGCGGCCGAGATGTCGCTCTTACCCGAAGAGTTTCCGGTGGTCCTGACGATCTTTATGGCGCTCGGCGCTTGGCGGCTCGCCAAGGCACAGGTGCTCGTCCGGCGAAGCGACGCGATCGAGCGACTCGGCGCGATCACTGTCCTGTGCGTGGACAAGACCGGTACGCTCACGCAGAACCGGATGTCGGTGATCCGTATCGCGACTGAGGACTCTTCTCTCGACCTCACCGGCGACCTCACTGCGGACATCGCAGGCGAGCGGGCGCGCGAGCACCTTCCGGCGCGCATACCCGAGCCGTTCCGCCAGATCGCCTGGCTCGCGGCGATGGCGAGCCACGAGAAGCCGTTCGATCCCATGGAAAAGGCGATCCGGCAGCTCCTTCCGGCGGAATCGGCCGATCCGGAGCTGGTCCGGGAATATCCGATAACGGAACGCCTCCTGGCCATGTCGCGCGTGTGCCGGTGCCCTTCCGAGCCCGGGTCCTTCCTGATCGCGGCCAAAGGCGCGCCGGAGGCGATGCTCGCGCTTTGCCGCATCACGGGCGAAAGGCGCGCTGCCATCCTCTCCCGGATGGAAGAACTGGCGCGCGAAGGACTGCGCGTCCTGGGAGTCGCGCGAGGGAACACCGAGGCGCGCTCTCCCGAAGGCCTCCCGCCCGGCCAGGAAGATTTCGAATTCGCATGGGCCGGTCTCATCGGACTGCGCGATCCGATCCGCCCCGAGGTTCCGGAGGCGGTTCGCCTGTGCCGTACCGCGGGGATCCGCGTCGTCATGATCACGGGCGATCATGCCGAGACCGCTCTGAGGATCGCGCGCGAGGCGGGGATCGGCACTGATACCCCGGTGGTCCTCGGCAAGGACCTCGAGGAGCTCGAGGAAACGGCGGTCGTGGAGCTGCTCAAGAAGGCAACGGTCTTTTCCCGCATGATCCCGCAGCAGAAGCTCCGCATCGTCCAGGCCCTGAGAAGAGGCAGGGAGGTCGTCGCCATGACCGGCGACGGAGTGAACGATGCGCCCAGTCTCCGCTGGGCGGATGTCGGCATATCGATGGGCTCGCGCGGCACGGATGTGGCGCGCGAGGCCTCGGATCTGGTCCTGCTCGATGACAACTTCGCCTCCATCGTGCGCGGCATCTCGCGGGGCCGCGCCATCTTCACCAATATCCGCCGCGCGCTCAGCTATCTGGCGGCGATCCATCTGCCGATCGCCGGCCTCGCGATCCTGCCCGTGACCGTGGGCTGGCCTCTCGTGCTCCTGCCGGCTCACATCGTGTTCCTGGAGCTCGTGATCGATCCCGCCTGCTCGCTTGCCTTCGAATCGGTTCCGGCCTCGGCTGACGAGATGAAAAAACCCCCGCGACCTTACCGAAAGCGCCTCTTCACGTTCTCGGACATGACCCAGGCGGTCCTCCAGGGACTGCTGATCCTGTCGGCCGCGCTCGGGCTTTTCACCTGGTCCGTTCACAGGGGGCACTCGGACGAGCAGAGCCGCAGCCTGGTTTTCACCTATCTGGTCCTCGCCAACCTGGGCCTGATCCTGGTCGATCTCGCCGGCGGGCGGCCCGCGCGAATGGTCTCCGCTCTCAAAAGAAGGGTGACCGGCGCGATCTTGCTCGGGACGCCCCTGTTGCTGGCCGCGATCCTGTGGCTGCCGCCCTTGCGAAGGGCCTTCGATTTCGCCCCGCTCGCGCCAGGCATGCTCATTTTGCCGGTCCTGCTCGCCGGCGGCGTGACTTCCCTGATCGCGCTCACCCTGCGCGAAGGTTCCTGACGGGGGTTGCCCGACGCTGCTTTCAAGTGTATTCCAGGGAAATCATGAAACCTCCTGTCGTGGACTCCATCCTTTCCCTCATCGGCAACACTCCCATGGTCCGGCTCCGGGCCATCGATACTGGACCGTGCGAGCTTTTCGTCAAGCTCGAGAACCAGAATCCCGGCGGCTCGATCAAGGATCGGATGGCTTTGGCAATGATCGAAGCGGCCGAGAAGGACGGCCGCCTGAAACCCGGGGGCACCATCGTCGAAGCCACCGCCGGCAACACGGGCCTGGGGCTCGCCCTCGTGGCGTCCCAAAAAGGATACAAGCTCATCCTGGTCATTCCGGACAAGATGAGCCAGGAGAAGATCTTTCACCTACGCGCGATGGGCGCGCAGGTCGTGCTGACCCGCTCGGACGTCAGCCACGGGCATCCCGAGTACTACATGGATCTGGCCGCCACGATCGCCCGGCAGCGCGGCGCCTTCCACGTGAACCAGTTCGAGAATCCCGCCAATCCGATCGCGCACGAGACCTCCACCGGTCCCGAGCTCTGGGAGCAGCTCGATCACCGTGTCGACGCCGTCGTGGCGGGAATCGGCTCGGGCGGGACTCTGACAGGCCTGGCGCGCTTTTTCGCGCGCGTCTCGCCGCAGACGGAGATGATCCTGGCCGATCCCGTGGGCTCGATCCTCACGGATCTCGTGAAAACCGGAAAGCCCGGAACGCCGGGATCTTTCCTCGTCGAAGGCATCGGCGGGAGCTTCCTGCCGGGAGTGGGCGACCTGTCGCGCGTGAAGAACGCGTATCTCATCCCGGACGCCGAAAGCTTTGACGTGGCTCGGGAGCTGCTCAGCAAGGAAGGCATCCTCGCGGGCTCCTCGACGGGGACGCTCGTCGCGGCGGCGCTTCGCTACTGCCGCGCGCAGAAGCAACCCAAACGGGTCGTCACCTTCATCTGCGACAGCGGCAACAAGTACCTCTCGAAGATGTTCAACGACTACTGGATGATCGACCAGGGCTTCATCCAGCGCGAGAGCTTCGGAGACCTGCGCGATCTCATCTCCCGCAGGCATTGGGAAGGCGCCACCGTCACGATCACTCCCGACGAGATGATCCAGGCGGCCTACCGCCGCATGAAGCTTTACGATATTTCGCAGCTCCCCGTGATCGACAATGGAAAGGTCGTCGGCATCCTGGACGAATCGGACCTGCTCTCGGCGCTCATGGACAATCCGTCCGCCTTCGCCGAACCCGTCCGCTCGGCGATGACCCCCGACGTTCAGACCGTGACGGCCTCCGCGAGCGTCGAGGAGCTGCTTCCCATCTTCAAGCAGGGTCGGGTCGCGGTCGTCGTGGACCAGGGGAAATTCCTGGGCCTCATCACCCAGATCGACCTGATCAACTTCCTCCGCAGAAAAGCCGGCCAGTGAGAGGCGTCTTTTTCCAGAAGCCTCGCGAGTTTGTCCTGGAGGTGGAGGGCGAATCCTGGCGCCAGGGCGAGCAGATCCGGGGAACGCTCACGATCCGCGACCATGGCGCAAGCGCCCCTGCGCCGGCGCGAGTCCTGCTGGCCGAAGGCGCGCTCAAGAAAGTCCGGGAGCGCTCGCCGGAGGCGTTCGAGGTACTGGCGAGCGCAGTCACGAAGCCCGGGGAAACGGTCTTCTCCTGGAGCTTTCCTCTCGCGCGCGATTTCCCGATCACGGAGAACACCTCCTCGCCGTTTCTCCTTTACGGGACCTCCGAGGCGCCCCCGGAGCTGGGCCAGCTCCAGCTGAACATCCGGCCGCACGAGGTGATCGAGCAATTCCTCGATACGCTCCGGGTTCATTTCAGGTTCGTGCAGAAAAGCCGCAGATCCAGCAAAGGTTGGGTCGACGTGAGGCTCTCGCCCCCGGATGCGAGGAACCTGGGGATGCTTGAATACCTGGTGCTCGGCCTGCGCCTCGATGAGTCCGAGGCCCTGGAGCTGCGTTATCAGTTCCAGCTCAAGAAGATCGAGGCCACCGCCGCGGCCTTCGACGTGAAGAAGCTCCGGAAGATCGCCGAGAGCCGCATCGAGAGCCACGAGTATCGGCTTCCCAGCGGCCGTTTCCAGCATGAGCGCTTCGAGGCCGATATCCGCAAAGCGCTCGATCCCATCGAGTCCAGGCTCCTCCACTAGAAAAAACCGGCCGGACGCATCCCGCGCCCGACCGGTTGGCTGGCAACGACCCCCTCCCGAGGCCGGCCTACATCAGCTCGTTCAGATCGCAGACATGAACCGTGCTCGCGTTCACTTCGCCGGCCTGTCGCGCGGCCTGCGCGAAGAGCTCCTGCTGGTAGTAGTCATAGTTGTTCAGGTACGTGGAGCTCCCCATGATGATCGGATACATGATCGAAGCGTAAGCGCCCGTCGAAAGCAGCGTCGACTTATGCGCGCGATAGAGGACGCAGTGACCCAGCTCGTGATGCGCCAGAAGTTCCCGCTGGGTTTCCGAGACCGAGTCCCAGAAGTCCGGGTCCAACGTCACGCGCCGCAGGTTCGCGCTCGTCTCGCACAGCCCGATCACCGACGCGCCGTAGGAGTCCAGGCTGCCCAGCTGGATCTGGAGTTTCGGGCTGGCCATGTCCGGAAGCACGTCCACTCCCTGCATTTTGGCGTCGTCGATGAACTTCTGGACGTATTTGGCCACCTCCGCGGGCCCCGTGTACACCTGATTCACCGGCGTGGTCGGCGTGGGACTGGGTGTGGGGCTTGGAACGGGGCTCGGCGTGACGGTCGGAACCGGCGTCGGCTTCGACGTGGCGGTCGGCTCGGGTACCGGAGTTTCCTTCGCCACCGGCGGCGTGTTCACGTTCGGATCCGAGAACGACAGCCGCTGCGAGTCGTTACTGTTGCAGGCCGAAAGCCCGATCGCCAGAATCAATCCCAGGTACTTCTTCATACTTACTCCTTGTTCTTCCTTTCTCTTCTCTTCTCGTCTCTTTTCGTCTCTCGTTACTGAGCCAGCGTTCTCTCCATGGGAAGCTTCTCCAGAGCGGAACGGATCATCGCGATCGCGATATCGTAATCCAGCCCGTCGGAATCGGTGCCGGCGGTCGCGCGCCAGCCCTGGGGCGCTTCCGGATGCGGTCCCGAGATCACCACGGTGCCCTTGCCCGCGACTGTCTCGGAGATGGCGGGCTCACCGCTGTCGTAACGGGCCACCACGCCACCCGCCCACTCGGGAGTCGAGGGTCCGCCCCACCACACCAGCTGGCGGTGCGCTCCGCTCGCGGAGAAGGTCACGTCCACCATCGCCGCGGTCGGCGCCCTTCCTCCGGGCAGAAAAAGATCCAGCACGGCGCCTTTCGCGACGGCGAAACCGTAGGCGGCGGTGTTCTGGGTCTCCGCCTCCGGGCCAACGGCGACCCACGCTCCCGCGCAGAAGCCGACGTACCCGACCCCGCGCTCGCGCACGGCCTGGCGCAGGCGCAGCCGAGTGCCCGCGGAGAGATTCCCGGCGATCGTGCCTCCGCTGCCTCCGGGAACGATGATGGTGCCGAAGCTGGCGATCTGATCCAAGGTCAGCGAATCGAGCTGGCTCGAATTCACCAGCTGATAGCTGAGGCCCATGGACTTCACGATCTGCTCGGTATTCTGCCAATCCGAGGTCGAGACGCCGGTGCCGTTGAAAAGCAGCACCGCAGTCTTGTACGCCGGAGCGGGCTCCGGATCGACCTTCACGGGCGGGTTCGCCGGCTCCCTACGGCTCGTATCCGGAAGGATCGAGCTCGCACGATCCCCCATCGCGGGGTCGGCCGAGCTGCAAGCGCTCGCGAACATCACCGTGGCGAGAAGCGCTGCGAAGCCACGGAACCTGCGTACATCCATCGGAACCTCCTTGTAGTCTCGTGTCACAAGGAGATACGCGGAATGGTGGCGGAAAGTGTCGCGACTTTTTCCATTTTTGCGCGCCAGGAAATTGACGCCCCTGCAAGCGTTGCTTCTGGGTGTTTCCGGCCGGAAACGTGCTTGAAGCTGAAGGCATGAAGAACCTCCCCCTTCACCGCCGCGCGCGCTTCGCGCTCAACGGTTTGCGCGAAGCCTGGCGGGACGAGTCCAGCTTCCGCCTGCAGTCGGCGGCCGGCCTGGGCGTGATCGCGCTGGCGGCGCTTCTGAACGCGCCTCCGGTCTGGTGGGCCATTTTTTTCCTGATCATCAGCGCGATCCTGGCGCTTGAGCTCCTGAACACCGCCTTGGAGCGCCTCGCCGACCGGCTACATCCGGAGCTTCACGCCGCCATCAGGACCGCAAAGGACTGCGCCGCGGGCGGCGTGCTCCTGCTGAGCATCGCCTCCGTCGGCATCTTCATCGCCTTCCTGGTCGAGGAATTCGGAAAACGCCTGGGATAGAAAGTGCTATAGGTGGAATCATGATCCAGACCAAAGCCTATGCCGCGCTTCACGCCAAAGCCCACCTCCATCCCTTCGAGATCCAGCGCCGCGAACCCGGTCCTCGCGATGTTCTGATCGATATCCGGTACTGCGGAGTATGCCATTCCGATATCCACCAGGCGCGCGACGAGTGGGGAGGCTCGATCTTTCCGATGGTTCCCGGCCACGAGATCGTGGGCGTGGTCAGCCGCGTCGGCGATCAAGTCCGGCGCTTCAGGCCCGGCGACAAGGTCGGAGTCGGCTGCTTCGTGGACTCCTGCCGCGAATGCCCGAGCTGCCGCGAAGGCCTCGAGCAATACTGCAGCGAAGGCATGGTGGGCACCTACAATGGCCGCGAGCGCGGCTCCGGCGCTCCCACCTATGGGGGCTACTCCGCACGGATCGTCGTCGACGAGAAGTACGTCCTCAGGATCCCGGATAATCTCCCGCTCGACCGCGCCGCTCCCCTGCTATGCGCGGGGATCACGACCTATTCCCCGTTGCGCCATTGGAACGCGGGACCCGGAAAGAAAGTCGCGATCCTCGGTCTCGGCGGGCTGGGCCATATGGGCGTAAAGCTCGCCGGCGCGATGGGAGCGGAAGTCACGGTCCTGAGCCATTCGGCCGCGAAACATGAAGACGCCCTGCGCCTGGGCGCGCACGATTTCCAGGTCACCTCCGACGAGAGCGTCTTCGAGCGGCTTGCCGGGCGCTTCGACCTGATCCTGAACACCGTCTCCGTCGAGCTCAACCTCAACAGCTACCTGGGAATGCTCCGACGCGACGGCGCCCTGGTCCTGCTCGGCGTTCCGGACAAGCCCACTCACGTGCATGCCTTCAGCGTCATCATGAACCGCCGGACCCTGGCGGGCTCCCTGATCGGCGGCATCCGCGAGACGCAGGAGATGCTCGATTTCTGCGCGAAAAATGGGATCGTCTCGGACATCGAGACGATCCCCATCCAACGCGTCAACGAGGCGTATGAGCGCATGATCCGCGGCGACGTCCGTTACCGTTTCGTGATCGACGTCAAATCGCTCGACTAGCCGGGCCGCCCGTCCACGCGCGGCGCGAGAAGCATCGGTCCCTGAACCGCGAGAAAAAGCGCGAAGCCCGCCATCCAAAGGCCCGCCGCGATGACCAGCATCGTGCCAAGCGCTTCCCGCGGGGCCAGAACCGGCCCGAACACGCGAAAGACCGCCGAGAGATTGAGCAGCACGAACCCTACCACGCTCCAGGCGCTCGGATGCAGCCTGCGACCGGTGTGGCCCAGCGTGACCCGGGAGATCATCCCATGAATGATGACCCCGATTCCCCCGACCGTGAACGCATGGATCGCCACGCCCGGCGCGACCCACCCCAATGCCGACAACCCCGAAAGCGCGAATCCGATCACCAGCCAAAGGTAGCCGAGATGCAATACCCAGATCAGGGGGATCCGCCGAAGCCTGCGCACCTGCCACCCGAGCAGCCTCGCGAGATGGAGCGCGGCCGCGGCGAAAGCGGCGACCGCCAGAACGAGCGAACCCTGGAAGAGGAAATCCGCGACCAGAAAAGCGGCCATCGAGACATGGCATCCGATCTCCACGGTTTCCCGCGTGCGGGGCTGCGCCCGCGCCACCGAGCTTTCGGTGAAAAACGGGATCACGCGGCCCCCGATGAAGACGATCAGCGCCAGGACCGTATCGAGCCCGAGAAGCGCGCCCTGCCGCCCGCGGGTCAGGAATCCCATCGCGTGCAGGTGCATCAGGAGGTTCCCCGCGAAAAAGAGGGAGAAAAACAGGTAGAAGACCCTTTCCACCTTGAGCTCGGGATCCTTGAAATAAGGATAAAGGAGCAGGCCGAGCGCGGGGTAGAAGGCGAGGTCCAGCGCCGCCGCGAGTCCGAGTGGCGCACCGGGAATCGCGAGGAGCACGCGCGCCGAAATCCAAAGCAGCGCCAGAAGCGCGAGCGGACGCCCTTTCACTCCCGGAATCCCCGTCCAGTTCTGGATGGCGGTGAGCACGAACCCCCCGATGATCGCGGAAGCGAAGCCATAGACCATCTCGTGCGCGTGCCAAAGAACGGGATCGAACGCCCCGAGCCTGGGGAGCCAGCCCTGGAGGTAACCGACCCAGGCGCCGATCACCAGAAACGCGTGAGACGCGCCGAGCAGAAAGAAAGGACGAAACCCGAGCTGCAAGACGGCTGTTGCCATGGTTACAGCTCGCCACGGATCGGTTCGGAATTCAAGCCCGGCATCGCATTTGCTGATGACTTGACCGAATGAACTGGGTGCACATCCATCTCATGACCAACCATGTCCCCGTGATCGGCATCGTCATCGGCGTGATTCTCCTCGTCGTGACCCTGGCCTGGAAAAGCCCGGACCTCAGGCGGTTCGCGCTGTATTACTTCGTCGCGCTGGGCGCCGCGACCCTGCTCGTCTATCTCACGGGAGAGCCCGCCGAAGAAGCCATCGAGCATGCGCCGGGCATTTCCGAAGCGGTGATCGAGCGTCACGAGAAAGCCAGCGTCTACGGCCTGATCGCAGTCGAGCTGCTCGCGGCGCTCAGCCTCGCCGGACTTCTCGCGAAGCGCTCCGCGCTCGCCACGCGACCCGTGTTCACCCGCGCCCTGCTGGGCGTGGCGCTGCTTGCTGCGGTGATCCTGGGCTGGGTGGCCAATCTCGGCGGCAAGATCCGTCATACGGAGCTTGACGCGGGTATCCAGTCCGCGGGCGTCCTTGGCGATGACGAAGATTGAGCGTCCCCAGCCTCGGCCCGGATATTGAAATTCCGGGGCCCGTGCCCTTGCCCTATTCAGAGGCTCAGCGTGCCATCTCAAAGCGGCGCCGATTCGACTCCTTCTGGAGCCGATATATCGATCCCACGACCTATGAGGGCGAACCCAACCGCTCGAAGGCCCTGAGATATGCCTTCGCGCTCAGCACGATGACCCTGAGCCTTCTCGTCAACGCGCTTCTGGCGCCGATGCTCGGCGATGCGGTGCTCGCGATCCCGCTGGGCGGCCTCATCTTCGGCACGTTGCTCGGCGGGCTGGGGCCCGGCCTCGCCAGCCTCCTCCTCGGCATTCTCAGCGAGAAATACTATTTCATCCCGCCGATGGGACAGCTTTTCGCGATCACGCCCGAGGGCGCCATCCGACTCGCGATCTTCATCGCGCTCGGGCTGCTCAACGTTTCCGTCTCGAACTCGTTCCGCGAAGCTTTCCGGCAGATCACGCGGGACCGGGTCGCGCTGAAATCCGCGAGCCACCTCGTCGACGCGATCGTCGAGAACCTCCCGGCCATCGTCTTCGTGAAGGAAGCCAAGCACCTGAGCTTCGCTTTGATCAACCGGGCCGCCGAACACACCTTCGGCTGGCGGCGCGAGGAGATGCGCGGCAAGACGGACTACGATTTTTTTTCGAAGAGGGAAGCGGACTTCTTCCGCGCGAAGGACCTTTCCGTCCTCGACTCGGGCAAGCTCGTCGAGATTCCGGAAGAGACCGTTCAGTCGCGGGATCGCGGCACGCGCCTGCTGCGAACGCGCAAGGTCCCGATCCTCGGCGAATCCGGGGAACCGCTCTATCTCCTCGGCATCTCCGAGGACATCACCGAAACCATCGCGGCCGAGAACGAGCGAAAGCGGCTCGCTGCCGAGCTCGAGGTCTCAGTCCGCGCCCGGGAACAGGTCCTCGCGGTCGTCTCCCATGACCTCAAGAATCCCCTGAGCGCCATTCGCATCGCGGTCGATGGCCTGCAGCAACAGAGCGCGGGCAACGTCAGGATGGCCGGCTTGGTCAAAGTGATCCGCAGCTCCGCACTCAGGATGGAACGCCTGATCCGGGATATCGTGGATCTCGCCGCTTTCGAGGCCGGCTCCCTGGCTCTTGAACGCAAACAAGAGGATGTGAACGCTATCTTCGAGGACGCGCGGCTCGAAATGCAGCCCCTCGCCGAGCGCAAGTCGATCCGCCTCTCTTTCGATGCCTCGGGCGCGAGGAACAGGTCCGTGGTCGGTGAGAGGAACCGGATCTACCAGGTGCTCTCGAACCTGATCAGCAACGCCATCCGGCATACTCCCGAGCGCGGCGCCATCTCGGTTTCGGCCCAGCTCCGCGGGCAGGAGATGCGCTTCGAGGTCAGGGATACGGGCCCCGGCATACCTCCCGAGCTGGTTCCCCACATCTTCAAGCGATATCAGAAGGGGGACTCGACCCAGTCGGGGATGGCTGGCCTCGGCCTGAGCATCGCCAAAGCGATCACTGAAGCGCATGGCGGGAGGATCGGCGTCGAGACCGCCCCGAACGCCGGCGCGGCATTCTGGTTTACCATTCCCGCCGAGCCGGCTCGCGGCAAGGCTTTCGGAGCCACGGCATGATCCTCACTGTCTCCGGCATGCAGGTCCGCTTTTCCGGAGTCGCTGTTTTCCCGCCGCTCAGCTTCACCCTGGCCGAAGGCCGCACTCTTGTCGTCCTCGGTCCCAACGGCGCCGGCAAGACCCTCCTGCTCCGCGCGCTCCTCGAGCTTCTGCCCCACGAAGGCACGGTCACCTGGAAGCCCGCGACGCGCGTGGGCTATGTCCCGCAGCGGGTTCCGCTCCAACGGGACCTGCCCGTTTCGGTGGGTGACTTCTTCGGTTTCAAACGCACCGCGCCCCCCGGGTTTTCCGCCCGCGAGGCCCTGAGCCAGGTCGGGATCGACGACCCCGCCTTCCTTCGCAGGCAGATTGGCGTGCTTTCCTCGGGACAGTTCCAGCGCGTGCTGATCGCCTGGGCGTTGAGCGGGAATCCGGACGCCCTGCTCTTTGACGAGCCGACCGCGGGCATCGACATCGAAGGCGAACGCACCATCCATGAGCTGCTGGCAGGGATCCGCCGTCAGCGCCCGATCTCCCTCATCCTGGTCACTCACGATCTGAGCACGGTGTACGCCGAGGCCGATCACGTCCTGTGCCTGAACCGCCGCGCGTCCTGCTACGGGCCGCCCCAGGAGATCCTGGATCCCGCCACCCTGGGCCGGATCTTCGGGCGGGAGACGAAATATGTCCGCCACGACCATTTCTGATCCTGATCTTCTGCGTCTTCTCACGGCCGCGCTGGTGGGAGGCGCGGCCGGATTCCTGGGCTCGTTGCTGATCAGCCGGAAGATGGCGCTCGTAGGGGACGCCCTGGGACACGTCGCGCTTCCCGGAATGGGGCTCGCGCTGACTCTCGGGATCGACCCGGAACTGGGCGCATTCCTCTCGCTATCCCTGGGCATCTTCCTCGTCTGGCGCCTGGGCGAGCGGACGGTGCTTTCGCTCGAGACCCTGATCGGAATCCTCTTCGTCTCGAGCCTCGCGCTGGGATTCCTTTTGGTGCCTGAACCCGAGCTGCTGGAGAGCCTGGTCGGCGATCTTTCCAGATTGACGCCCGCGGGAGCCGCCTGGGCGGCCCTTCTCGCGCTCGGCCTCTCGCTTCTCGTACGCAGGATCTACAAAGGGATGATGCTTCTCAACATCTCGCCCGATCTCGCGGCGGTAGAGGGAGTCATTCCGGGACGGCACAATCTTCTTTATCTGGCTGCCATCGCGATCCTGGTCGCGATCGGGATCAGGATCACGGGATCCCTGCTCGTGGGCGCGCTTGTGATCCTTCCGCCCGCCTCCGCCCGACTCATGTGCTGCGATCTGCACCGCTACGCGCGCCTCAGCGCGGGCCTGGGCGTCCTCGGCTGCCTCATCGGCGTAGGCGTCTCGGAATCGACGGGTTTCCAAGCCGGTCCCGGGATCATCCTGACGAATTCCGCGATCTTCGCGCTCGTGGTGACTTTCCGCGCCTTGCGCCGGGCCGATCAGGCCACCTTGGGCTGAACCTGTTTTCTGGCTTCCGGCAGCGTGAAAAAGAAGCGCGAGCCGATGTGAAGCGCGCTCTCCACCCAGACTCTTCCGCCATGGGCCTCGATGATCCCGCGGGCGATCGAAAGCCCGAGTCCCGCGCTTCCCGTGGTCCGGCGCGCCTGCCAGTAACGGTCGAAGACATGCGGCAGCTCATCGGTGGGAATTCCAGGACCGTTGTCGATCACGCTGAAACGGATCCCCTCGCCCGTGGCCTGGGCTTCGATCCTCACCCTGCCGCCTTTTTCGGTGAACTTGATCGCGTTACCCACGAGATTGGACAGTACCTGGACCACGCGGCTGCGGTCGCAGTCCGCGATGCACTCGCCGGGACGGACTTCCTTGATCAGCTCGATATTGCGCGCTTCGGCCTGGGGTCCCAGAACCTTGAGGCAGCTGGAGACCAGCTCCTCGGCGTCATGCGGCCGCCGGTCCAGGATGATCCGGCCGGACTCGATTTTGGTGAGCTCAAGGAGGTCATGGATCAGCTGCTCCATCTCGGCGATGGAATCGTGGATGAGCCGCGCGATCCGGGAGGTGCCCGGCTCGCCTTGCCGCAGGAGCATCTCGCCGTTCATCCGGATGCTGGTCAGCGGGTTCTTCAGGTCATGTGCCACGATCGAGAGCAGCTCCTCGCGCATCTTCAGGCCTTCCTCGGCCTGCTGCAGAAGCCGGGCGTTGTCGATGGCGAGCGCGATCTGATGGCTCAGCTCGAGCGTGAACTGCATGCTGAGCTCATCGTACGCCTTCTCCGAGTCGGTCTTGAATAGCAGCAATACCCCGAGAACGCGATTTCTCGCGCGCAACGGAACCGCCATGAAGGTCCGGATTCCCAGCCCGAGGAGCCTGGCCTCCTGCACCAAGGGCGTCAATATGGGGCGTCCGCTCTGCAGGATCTGGCTGGTGGCGAATAGGGAACCCAACCCCTGCGGCAAATCCCGATGCAAGGATCTCAGGAGCGGCTCCCGCGGCGTATGCGCGATGGCGATCGCGGATGGCTGCAGCAGTCCCGAACCATCCGTCAATTCGATCAGGCAGGCGGTCGAAAGCCATTCCACCGCGAGCTGCGCCACTCTCGGGAGCGCGGCCTTGGGCTCCGAGCTTTCGGTGACGATCTTCCCGGTCTGAGCGAGGAAGGCGGCCCGTCTCTCGGCGCCCTCCAAGGTATCGCGCGCTTCCTTGAAATGCGCGAGGGTGCGTTGCTCTTCCCGTACCGTGCGATAGAGCAGCCAGCCCAGTCCGAGCAAAAGCACGAGCTCGGCGGCCGCAAGGGCACCGAGCGCACGAATGGCCCTGAGGCCGCCATTCATAAACGCGGCATTCCCCGCATCGAGTCTTCCTTGGAGAACTTCGTCAAGCCGCCCGAGCGAGCGCTCCAGATCCAGCCGCCGAGGTCGAACCAGCGTTTCCAGGATCCAGGTCGCACGCGCCGGGTCGTTCACCGCGCGCCGGATGAAGCCCGCGTAATCCGCCTCATACGAGCCGATCTGCTGCAAGAGAGGGGAGACCGTCGGGTCGCCCTCGAAAGTGGAGAGCATTGAGCCGAGGATCCGGTCGAACTCCGCGTCGATTCGCCGTTCGGCCTTCAGGAAGTCGCGGTTTTTCGAGATGAGGAAACCTCTGAGTGCCGAAACCCGCTGATCCTGGAGCCGGTTCAGTTTCCAGCACTGCTCCACCTGTTTCCCTTCGCGTTCAACCAGCGAGCGATGATTCAGCGCCAGGGAACGCAGCGAGAATCCGGCAACCGCGGCGATTGCCGCGAACAGGATCGTCAGGGCGAGGAAGGCGGAAAAGATCCTGCGGGCGAACGACCACGAAGACACATGCGTTATCGTGCAAGCGACATTCCGCGCTTCAGCCGGCGGACTTCGCCTTTGACCGCCCGTCCGACCGGGGTGACCCCAGAACCAGCGTCAGCGGGAGCTTGACCGAGCTCGCCACCTCTAGGGTACCCGTGTATTTCGCCGTTGCCGGCCTTTTCGAAAGAAGCTGCAGCACGTTCGGCGGCAGCTCGATCTCCCAGATGTCGTGCTCGATCAGGCGGGTTGGTATTTTTATCGGAATATCATCCAGCTCGACCTTGACATGGACCCTGGAGGGGGCCGCGACGTCCTCGTTGACCCGTACCCGCTGGCGCAGGGACTCTCTTCCGATCCTGCGGGTCTTGACCTCCAGCCATACCGCGCCCGTGCTGCTCTTGATGACCGGCACATCGGCCGCCGGCCCAGCCTTGACCGCGACGGTCAAAGGGGTCTTGCTGTCGGTGGGCGGCGCCTCAGGGCCCCGTGTCGCGCACCCCATCAGCAGGGAGAGACCGCTCAACAAGACGATGCATGTTTCCCGGATCACGGCAGCCTGTTTTGTGCAAGGCCTGCACCACGGCGGACCAGCCCGGAGGCGGGAACCCGCCATGCAAAGCCGGCTACCCAGGAAGCTGCCTGAGACCTTAGGCATCTTGGCTTGCTCTTGATCCAGCCGTGGGCTAGACCCGGATAGTCATGGCCGAATCGAAACCCGCATCGCGCTCGCCCTGGTTTTACATACCTGCCCTTTACTTCCAGCAGGGCCTGCCGGTGATCCTGGTCCAGCAATTCTCGGTCATTCTTTACAAGAAGCTCGGCGTCCCCAACGACCAGATCGGGCTCTGGACCAGCCTGATCGCGTGGCCCTGGATCCTCAAGATGCTCTGGGGCCCTTGGGTGGATACCCGCGGTACCAAGAGAGCCTGGGTTTTCTCCATGCAGCTTGGGGTCTTGGCGCTTCTCGCCGCCACCGCCGCGTTCGTGACCTCGCCTTATTTCCTGGCGGTCACGCTCGCCCTTTTCTTCGCGACCGCGTTCTTTTCGGCCACCCATGACATCGCCCTGGACGGTTACTACCTGCTCGCCTTGCGCAAGGACCAGCAAGCCTTCTTCATGGGCATCCGCTCGACCTTTTTCCGGCTCGCCATGATCTTCTGCAATGGGGCGCTCGTGATCCTCGCGGGCGCATGGGAACGCGATGGCCTGCCGATCGCCGAGAGCTGGCGCCGGGCGATTCTCCTGGGAGCGCTCACCTACGGCGCCTTGAGCGTCTTCGCTTTTATCGTCGCGCCCCGGCTCGCGCAAGACGGACCCGTGAGCCGCGCCGGAGAAGGGCTCGGGAAGAGCGCCTTTTGGAGCTTTTTCGCCCAGGACAAGGCCTGGGCCATCGTCGCCTTCATTCTTTTTTACCGGTTCGGTGAATCGATGCTGACGAAAATGTCCGGGCCTTTTCTCCTGGATCCCCGCTCGGCGGGCGGGCTGGGCTTCGACACCCTGCAGGTCGGGTCGATCCTGGGCAACGTCGGGACCCTTTCGCTCGTCGCAGGCGGCCTGCTGGGCGGCATTCTGATCTCCCGCAAAGGTCTGCGCGCCTGCTTCTGGCCCATGGTCCTGCTCATGAACCTGCCCAACCTCCTTTACGTCTGGGCCGCGCGCGTGCAACCCGGCGTCGGTCCGATGTATGTCATCACGGCAATCGAGCAGTTCACCTACGGCTTCGGGATGGCGCCTTACATGGTCTTCTCGATGTACGTTTCGCAACGCTCGCGTTTCCAGACCTCGCATTACGCGATCACCACCGGGCTCATGGCCCTCGGAGCAATGGCAGCCGGGATCGCGAGCGGCTTTGTCCAGAAAAGTCTCGGCTACACCGGTTTTTTCGTCGCGGTTTGCCTGGCCACGATTCCGGGCATGCTGCTACTCAAGGTCATCCCGCTCAGCGAGCCCGAGCGCGAAGGGACGAAGGCGCCCGAGGCCCGTCCCGCCCTGGCGGAGGCCTGAGATGCGCCAACCCGACCTTGGGATCATCGAGGGTTTTTACGGAACGCCCTGGAGTTGGGAGGATCGGAGAGTCGTTCTTTCCAGACTGGCTCGCGCGGGATACGGCTTCTATCTTTACGCGCCCAAAGGCGACCCGTTTCTGCGGAAGGCGTGGCGACAGCCTTATCCGAAGGAACAGCTCGCGCTTCTGCGCTCGCTTTTCGAGGAACTTCACGAGCTAGGCGTCGAAGTCGGCGTAGGCCTGAGCCCCTATGAGATCTACCGTGCCTTCGATGAGCAGGCGCGCCGCGACCTGCTGAGCCGGCTGAGGCTCCTGGACTCACTCGGGGTCGACCGTCTCTCGATCCTCTTCGATGATATGCGCGGCGATTGGCCTGGACTCGCCCGGGCCCAAGCCGAGATCCTGCGCTTCGTCCGCGAGAACGCCCAGGCTCGCCGGCTCACGCTCTGCCCGACCTATTATTCCAAGGACCCGGTCTTGGACCGCGTTTTCGGAACCCGTCCTGAAGGTTACCTCGAAGAGCTCGGCGAAGCGCTGGATCCTTCGATCGGCTTCTACTGGACCGGGGACGAGATCTGCTCCACCTCCTACTCCACCGAAGGCCTGGACGAGGTGGCGCGCGTGATGAGACGGAAGCCCGAGCTCTGGGATAACTACCCCGTCAACGACGGCCAACGCATGTGCAGATTCCTGCACCTCCGGGCTTTCGCCGGCAGGCCGCCCGGGCTTGCCGACCATCTTCGAAGCCATGGCGTGAACCCGATGAACCAGGCCCACCTCTCGATCCTGCCCTGTCTGACGCTCGCGGCGAAATACGCCGGAAAAGACGCGTCGCTCGAAGCGGCGCTCTCGGAGCTTCCGGTGACGCTGGCGCGCGCGCTCGAACGGGATCTTGCGCTCTTTCAGGATCGGGGCTGGGACGCGCTCGACCGCCCGGCGCTGAGCCGCGACTACGCGAAAATCGACCATCCGGCCGCGCGGGAGATCGTCTCGTGGCTCGAAGGTAAAACCCTGGTCACGCGCGAGCTCGTACTGACCCAGTGAGGAACCCGTGCTCAGCTTCTTTCTCGCCTCGCTCCTGCTCGCCGTCGCGCCCGGGCCCGACAACGTCTTCGTCATCACGCAGTCGGCGATCGCGGGCCGCCGGGCCGGCCTCTGCGTGGTCCTAGGCCTGTGCACGGGCCTCCTGTTCCACACGGCGGCAGTCGCGCTCGGAGTGGCCACCTTCGTCCAAAGCTCGCCCCTGGCCTTTTCCCTCCTGAGGATCGCGGGAGCCCTCTACCTGCTCACGCTCGCCTGGCAGTCCCTCCGCTCTTCGGAATCGATCCCTTTGAATCGGGACGACGGTGATCGTCTCTCGGCGCGCAAGCTCTACCTGCGAGGCATCGTCATGAACGTCACGAATCCGAAGGTGACCCTCTTTTTTCTGGCATTTCTGCCCCAGTTCGTGGAGCCGGCGAAAGGCGGCGTGGCGCTTCAGCTGGCGCTCCTGGGAATGGTTTTCGTACTGGCCACGGCCATGGTTTTTTCCGCTCTGGCGGCAGCGGCGGGAGCCGCGGGTCGGGTCCTTTCCAAATCGCCACGCTTCGCCCAGGCGATCAACCGCGTCGCGGCCCTGATCTTCATCGCGCTTGCCGCGAAGCTGCTGGCCGGATAACGTCCGCCCGTCAGCTCTGATCCCGCAACAGGAAGCCCGATCGACTGACGACTTCTCCCAGGCGCGCCAGCGCCTTCTCCGCGAGAGCGGGGATCTCGAACTTCTCCACGCACGCCGCGATCACCGCGAACGCGCCTTGGGAGTCGCTGAGGATACCCATATTGCACATGCGCCCGCGCTGGGTTCCCGTCTTCTGCGCGAAACTCCAGCCGGGACGCAGTCCGGCCTTGATGCGCAGCTCCCCCGTGACCGCTCGTTGCATGAGCCCGAGCATCCAACGCGTGTTTTCGGCATTCAGCAGCTCTCCCGCGGCCAGCCGTTCGAGCATTCGTCCGTAGCTCACGAGATCCGCCGAATTTTTTCCCTTGAGGTAGTACCGCTCGTAGCCCTCCTGGAGAGTCCGCAAGCGCAGCTCCCCCGGGCTCACGCGCAGCTTGGCGGCGAGCAGCCCTAGCGCCCGCGCCGGACCCGCTCGCTTGAGCTCGATGAAGTCGAGATTGTCGAGCTCGCGCGCGTTCGGGTGGAATTCCGCATAGACTTCCTTGCGTACGTCGAGCAACGACGTGATCCTCCCGAAGCCCGAGGGAGCGATGCGCGCCCTGAGGTGCCGGTTCAGCTCCTCCTCCCCGATCAGCCGGATCAGCATATCCGTCGCGGTGCTGTCGCTCTGGACCAGCATCCGTTCGAGAAGGGTCTTGACCTCAAGACGCGCGCCGGGCTTGAGCCAGATCGTCTCTCCGGCTCCATCGACGTAATCCGAGGAGCGAAGGACGAGCTCTTGCTCGAGCGAGAGCTCGCCCTGCTCCACCTTCTGAAGCAGGACGATCGCGATCGGCACCTTCGTGGTGGAAGAAAGATACCGGGGCCTCGTGGCGTCGTGGGCAAGCGAACCTTCCGAGGTGCTTTCGAGCCTTCCGAGATAGACGCCGAGCTCGCCCGGCGTGGCCTGATCGAGCTTCGCGATCCTCGATCGCAGCTCATCGAGCGAGCTAACCTTCGCGCTGCTGGGGAGAGAGAGGCTCAGTGGCAGCAGCCAGCTCACCAGCCTGCGGCACCGGAAGCTTCCCATGCCCGGAGCTCTGCAATCGCCGGGCAAGGCTCAGGTGGCCTGACCCGGAGCCAAGGGACCGACGACGGCAAGAGCCCTGCCGATCGCCTTCAACACCGCTTCGCCTTGACGCTCGTTCGGATAGTCCTCCGTGCAGGCGCCGATCACCACTGGCTTGCGATCCGGCCGCTCGCGATCGCGCAGGATTCCGAAATCACAGCTCCTCCGGCGCTGGGTGCCTGTCTTGTGCGCGAACAGCCAAGTGGAAGGAAGACCCGCCTTGACCCGGTTTTTTCCCGTTTCCGAACGTTCCATGAGCTTCAACAGCCCATCACGCGAAGCGCGACCGAGGACTCCTCCCTGCCAGACCTTCTCCAGAAGCGCGCCATAAGCCCGCAGCGTGGCTGAATTGAGCCCGCTCGCGTAGTACCCCGCGTAAGCCCGGTCCAAGCCGCCATTCGACGGCGCCGAAGCGTGGCCCAGAAACGCGCCCAGCTTCCATACGCGCTGGCGATCCGTGGGGAGCGCCTTGAGGCTCAGCAGCTGCGCCCCGCTCAGGCTGCTCGCGCCCGCGAAGATGCGGGAATAAATCAGCCGCCGCACGTCCCCGAGACGGGTGATGCGCGAAAAGCCGGTGCCGACCTCCTCTTGAACGAGCGCATTGACGCGCGCGAGACCCGCCTCGCGAAGCAGCAGATCGCTCGCCGTGTTGTCGCTATGGATGAGCATCTGCTCGAGGAGATAACGGATGGACAGCGCCGCGCCCGGAGAATGCGAGTTGGTCCCGCCGGCGCCATCGACATAATCATCGGCCCTCAGGACGATGCGATCGTCCAGGCTCAGCTCATCACGGTCCGCCTGTCTCAGCACCTCGAGCGCTATGGGAACCTTCACTCCGGAAGCGATGTACCAGCGCTCATCGCCCCGGTAAGAAAGTTCCTCACCCGATTCGAGGTCCTTGACGTAAAGCCCGAATCGGCCTCCGTTCAACGATGAGCGGTCCATCGCCTCGAGCTTTCGGCGAAGCGCCTTGGGCCAGGGCTGCGTTTCGTGCGCCCGGATCGGACTCACGCCCAACACAAGGATTGCGAGGACTCCCGCGAGCCTCAAGCCCGCGCTGATGCGTTTCGGAACCAATGTAGTGACCTGATCCATAGCGCCGTTCCGAGGAACAGGATAGCGGTCAGGACCAGCGCCTGGGTATAGGAAACTTGGTTCCAGAAACCGAGCAGGTAGCGGTATCCGACGAAGAGCACGCTGATGTGGAACACGAAAGCCTGCAGCGCATCCGAGCCGATCAGGCGGACGGGCGCCAAAACGCGGCTCCGCAGATCGCCGCCCGCCAAAGTCGCTCCGAAAGCCACCAGGGCGCCGCCGACGCTGAAGAGGACGAAGTTCAGGTCCGGCGGATGTTTGCCCTGATTCCGCGCGATCGCCATCAGCTCCGGATAAAGGTCTCCCGCGTGCCGAGCCCAGAACACGCCCAGCATCGCGAGTCCCGCAAAGGCGATCCCAGCCGAATATCCCCATCGGCTCCGCTTCACGGAGTACCCCTGGCGTACCCAATCGCCGAGCAGCAGGCCGATCGCCACGATTGCCATCCGTGGCACCTGGCCCCAGGTATAGTAGCCCTCCTGCTCCACGAGGACCGCCTTGAGCTGGGCGTTCCCTTCGAAATCCCAAGACTGAAGGAGCCAGGAGGCGAACGCGAAGGTCGCCGGACTCGACAGGCGCGCACTCAGCGGAAGCCGCTTCCAGATCGGCAGCGCGAACGGCAGCCACAGAAGGCAGAGCCCGTAGAAACCGAGAATCTCGCTGTAAACCGGGAAACCCTGATAAGCGAGCGCCCCGAGGATCTCGGCCGGCGGGTGAAGATGAGACATCTCGACCACCGTGAGGACCTTGTACGCGAAGAGAATCGCCAGAGCGCGCAGCAGCAGCTTCCTGCGTCGGCGCGGCCAATCGGCCGTGCCCGCGGCCGGCAAGGCGATCACCGCCAGGGACACGCCGAAGACCAGGAAAAACAGCGAGGAAGAGATCTTCGTGATCAGATGAATGGGAACCATTCCCCAATCGGGAATCTGCTCGAAGCTCAGCAGTCCCTTCACCCCATGACTCAGGATCATGAGCGTCACGGCTATACCACGCGCCAGGTCGATCGCTTCCATCCGGCTCGTCTTGGGAGCGGGCTCAAACCAAGACTCTGGACGAGACATCCTGAAGAGGGGCAGCAGGAGACGTGCCTCTTGCGGAACGGCCCGCCGATAGCCCAACAGCGTCTTCGCGAGCGAGCAATTGCTTCAGCTGGCGGCGCAGCCGGTCACCTCAGATCCCACACCACACTCGCCAACGCGCTCACGACGGCGACCGCGATGAAAACCCCGAGCATGACCCGCTCCACTCGCGCGCCTTCGGCCCGCCGAGTCCGACTCCGTCTTGCGACTGGATCGAGCGCGCCAGCTTCAATCCCCACGAGCGCAGGAGAAACTCCGGATCTCCGTGGAATCAAGACGTATGCCGGAATCGAGAGCTCCCTTCTCTGAGCGAAGGGCCAGCTCCGCGGATCGAATTCCTCGAAAAAATAGGCACTCAGGCCATCCCACTGAGACTCGATGGTGACGCGGATACGGCTGTTTTTCCGACCGCCCTCGCTCCCCGGCAGGAACTCCGAACGCCGGACCGTCCCCCGGGCGAAAACATAGTCATTCGGCCGGAAGAACCACTTCAGGATCGGATCCTTCGCGATTCCGATGACGAAGGCGAATCCGCCCGCTCCGAAACCTGCGATGAAGACTCCCATCATGCCCCAGAACTTCAGCCAGTCCTTGAGAGCCAGGGACTCACCCGTGCCAGCCGTCAGAGGCGTAACCCAGGTCAAGGCGATCAGGAAATACGCGCACATCCCCGCCAACCCGAAAAAAAACGCCGCCGCGATCGTGGAAAAAGAGTGCTTGCTCGCAAGCAGGCGATAGAGCCGACGCCGCTGTCGGAGCTCGGTCGCTTCGTCGATGATCCGCAGGAGCGCCATGGAGCGATGCATTGTCTCAGTTTAACACATCGGACGGAGCCCTCCAACGAGCGTGCGGAAGCGGATGCCTCGATGGTTGCCTCCGCCCTCTCCCAAAATCTTGCCCAGCAGCCATTCAAAATGTAGCCGATCTGGGTTAGCGTTCGGCATGGCCTTCAAGATCAGGCGTGCTACCCATCAAGATGCCCAAGCAATAATTGCCGCCCATGTGAGATCCATTCGGGAAGTCTGCTCGAAGGATTATACCCTGGAACAAATTGAGGCTTGGGGGGGTCGAAACTTCAGACCTGAACGCTGGTGCGAAACGATCGACAAAGACTTCGTCTGGGTCATCGAAGTCGATGACAAAGTGCAGGGATTCGGGCATCTCGCTCTCCAGCCTGGCAACTATGCCGAGATCATGGGGCTGTATTTCGCACCTGAAGCAAGAGGACTGGGAGCTGGCAAGAAGTTATGTCGCATCATGAAGGGCGAGGCCGCGAAGCACGGGACAGAAAGACTTCGTCTTCATTCAACCATCACAGGCAAGTCCTTTTATGAGGGCTGCGGATTCCATCGGGTCGAGGGTGAATGTTTCGTAGAAATGCGGGGAATCAGGATTCCATGTTTTCCGATGGAATGTTCGCTGGCCGTCGGGGCCGCTGAAAAGCTGGACTCGCTACTTCAGCTCCCTTCTGTTTTTTGGCCCAGGATCTCCCCCGATGGGAAATGGGTCGCGTGGTGCTGGTTCGGATTAGATACGCCTTCTGACATCTATGTCGCTCTAACAGATGGTAGTGCTCCGCCGATCCGATTAACCCGAAACGCCAACTTCAAACTACTCAGGTCATGGACCCGAGATAGCCGCGCCATTTTGATCACGCAGGATACAGATGGAGATGAAAGGGCTACGATTTACCGTGTCGATATCGATGCGCCGGAAGTCATGCACCCTCTAACGGAAAGGAACCCTCCCTTCTTCATTCGTGGTGGTCAGCTACATCCCAACGGAAAATGGCTAGTCTACGCAGCAAACTTCGATGTCATGACCGGAAGGGAGATCGAACCCACCTGGATCTATCGACATGATCTCAGTTCTGGCGAACGGATTGTGTTGGCGCGGCCCGAAAAACCCAGTTTCGGACGAGTCGATCTCAGCCCGAATGGCGCTCATGTTCTCTATTCTCGCAAAGACCTCGATGCTTCCGGCGAACAGGTTTGGGTTATCGATGTTGATGGAAAGTGGGATCGAGAGATTTTGAACTTCGGGGCTGACAGGAAGGTTACTGCTTCATGGATGCCGGATTCAAAGGGCGTCGTGTTTTTAGCCGAAACTTCTGCCTACAATAAGGTCGGCGTATTGGACCTGGATACGTCCGGAGTCCGTTGGCTGATCGATGATCCAACCCGCAATATCGAATCTGTTTTCGCCCCTGAAGGCACCGACAGCATTGTCGTGATCGAGATTAAAGAAGCACGGGTAATCGCCACATTGCTTGATCCAAAAACGTGCACCGAAACGAAATTGCCCTCTGTGAAAGGCGACCTCACGCCCATTGGTCCGGCAGCTCCTTTTTCGGGAGGCAGTGGCGAAGCAAATTTTTTTCTGTAAAAGTTCAGGCTCGGTCTCCTCGTTCGTTGGTTAGACATCTTTCCAGTTCACGTACACCTTTCCACCCATCCAATCCTCATGGATCTCCTGCAGCACTGCAGTTACGAGCCTCAGGCACGAGGCCT
>JAMPXJ010000002.1 GCA_023701205.1 Oligoflexia bacterium | reverse complement strand
GGATCGCCGAACCATTTCTGGATCAGGCCTTTTTCACCTTTTCCGGTGGCGATTTCGAAATCGCCGCGCAGCCGCTTGAGCGCGTTCGCGATCTCGTAACCCTGGCCCACGGAGAAGTCCTCGACCGGATTCAGCAGGAACTCGAACCAGGCGGCGCCGCCTTTGAAATGCTCGAGGAGGGCGATCGCGCAGTCCGCGAGCTCCCGGGTGTTCCAGAAGTCCTTCCGGACGAACTGGGGACAGGTCATGTTGAGGAAGTTGATTCCGAAGTCCGCCGTCGGAAGGAGCGCGTCGCGGATCTCGGGGTCCCGGACCTCGACGAAGACCTGAAGCGCGCGGTTCAGCTCGTCGGAGGTCATGCGCCAGTCGAGTCGCCGGAGCAGCGCCGCGAGCAGGTTCCCCGCCGCGCGCACGTCCGTGTAAAGGATCCTTCCCTCGCGCGCGATGAACTTGCGGTAAGCCGCGCGCAGCGTCGCCCGGTTTTCGCGGAGGAAGGCGAGGAGCTCCTCCACCTTGGCGCGCTCGAGCGAAGGGCCGAAGCCGAGCAGGCGCTTGGCCTCGAAGAGGCGATGAAGCTTGCCGGCCTTGTCGCCTTCGATGGCGATGACGTTGCGATTGACCAGCAGACGGATCTCGTCGTCGCTGAGCGTGTCCTTTTTCTCGCCCTCGATCTGGGTCCAGAGCTGTCCGAGCTGCGTGGCGACGCACTCGAAGGCCTCGCTGGACTGCTCCTCGGTCCCTTTGAGGATCCGCATCGGCTCGGGGCAGGTCGAGCCGTTCGAGAAAGCGTTGATCACCGGCGCGCCCTTGGGCTTCTCTCCCCACCAGTTCTTGAGCCCGCAGGAGCTCAGGCCGGCGCCGAGCGCCGCGAGGGAGAGGGAGATCGCCATCTTCCGCAAAAAGCCGGATTTCACCATTGGTAACGCGCTCCCAGCGAAACGGAGTCAAGCGACTTCCAGTTTCCGAAATAGCTTCCGTCCTCGCCCGCGAGAATCTCGGCGGACCAGGCCACCGTGAGGTTCTGGCTTGCCTGGAAGTGAAAGCCCTGGCGGAGCCGGAATCCCTGCTCCCTTTCGGTCAGATGCCGTTCCCATCGAAGCGTCGGGCTGAACTTCCAGGCGGGCGTGAGCTCGCCCCAGAGGAGGTTTTTGGCGTACCTGGCGGAGACGGGGCCGTTGGCGGGATCGGCGGGAGGGGCTTCGGGGCCGGGGCTGTCGAGCCAGCCGAGCTGGAGGAAAGGCAGCGGCATGATCGCGGCGGAGAGCGTGAGGCGATGGCTGCGGAGTTCCTGGATGATGGAGAGTTCGGGGCGCGCGAAGAGGCCCGTGCCCTCGTAGCGGAATCCATAATGATTCAGGCGCGGGAAGCTCGGAACGGCGTTCACCATCACGTTGACGCCCGTCTCCGCGTCGACCAGGAGCTTTCCGGTGGTCGTGACCTGGGGATCAGGCGAGGGCGCGCTCCAGAAGAGGCCCGTGGCGCGGCCGTACGAGGACTGATGACCGAAGGCCAGCAGGTACTGCGGCTGCAGAAGGATGTCCGCCACGGAGCCGGTATCGATCGAATAGCGCATCGGAAAGGACTCGCCGTTGTAGTTGTACCTGAGCGGGGGAAGCTTGGCGAAACGGGAGCCGCGTGTGTCCTCCTCGTCCGAAAAGGTCAGGCGCGGGCCGAAGCTCGGGAGGTAGATCGGCGAGAGCCCGATCGTGCTGAAAAGGCCCGTGTCGGCGAGCTTGAGATGCACGCCGCCGCCGATCCAGCCGGAGACGCGGGGATCCAACGCGTTGCTCTGGTTCTGCACCCAGTTGGCGCCGATCGCGCTGGTATTGCGGATCGCGCTGCGAGGATCGCCTTCGGTCAGCGGATGGACGCGCCCGAACCAGAAATGCCCGTTCGCGCTCAGGTTGCCTCGAAGCGCGGTGGAATCGATGTCGATGCTCATGTCTCCGCCGGCGTTGGCGTCCCCCTCGAAAAACGAGAAGAGATGGAATTCGCCGAAACGGATCCGTGAATCATGAGCCAGGCTCTCGTTGGAGAGGATCTCGCCCTCGATCCCGAGCCGGGGGCTGAAGGCGGCATCCGTCGCGAAGTGCTGGCCGGCGAGCGTGACGCCCCCATGATACACTTCCGCGCGCGCCAGGTTGGGCATCGCGCCCATACCCGCCAATGCCAGGCTGAGGGCCGGCACAAAATTCAGCTTCCGCGTAGTTCCACCACAGAATTCCATCGCGGGTGGTTTTACAGTAACTGACTACAAAGGTCAAGAATAGAATCGTGACGAATTTGCTTATGATAACGAGCTATTAATTCGAGATCTTTTTCTTCTGAAGATCCCGCCAGCTCCGGCCCTCGCGCGCCTTGGGGTTCAGTTGAAATCGTTGCACGGCCCGGTTGTGATCCTCGAAGGTCCGGGTGAACTCATGGGTGCCGTCGTTGTGGGAGACGAAAAAAAGGAACTCGCTCTTGGCCGGGTAAAGCGCGGCTTGAATAGCCTCTTTTCCCGGATTGGAGATCGGGCCGATCGGCAGCGCCGGAATGGTGTAGGTATTATAAGGATTTTCGGTGAGGAGATCGGACTTGCGGATGTTGCCGCCGTAAGTTTCCCAGATGCCGTAAATCGTGGTCGGATCGCTCTGCAGGCGCATCTTCTTCTTCAGGCGGTTATAGAAAACCGAGGCGATGAGGGGCCGTTCCTGCGGCGCACCCGTTTCTTTTTCCACCATCGAGGCCAGGGTCACCAGCTCATGCCGGGTGAGGCCGATCTCTTTCAAGCGGGCCTCTTCTTTTTCGCCCCAGATGGTGCGGAAGCGCTTGAACATCTGGCGGATCACGTCTTCGGTCGCCAGCGTTCGGTCGAAAAAATACGTATCGGGGAAGAGATAGCCTTCGAGCGTCGCGGGAGGGGGCGGTCCCATGCCCGCCGCGGTCCAAAGCGGGGCGATGAACGCGGGATCCCTGCAGAGCTCGAGGAAGCGCGCCTTTTTCGCCAGATTGCGTGCCTCGAGCTGCGTCGCGATCTCGTAGATGTTTTCCCCCTCGCGCACGGTTACCGGATGGCGGACGCTGATGCCGGAGGTGATCGTAGCGAAGAGCTCCATCGCGCTCTGACCCGGCGATACCTGATATTCGCCGGCTTTGATCCTCTTCCATTGTCGGGTGAGCTTGCCCAGCCACACGAATTTCGACGGATCGTGGATCACGCCATTCGAAAAAAGCGCGCGGGCGATCTCACGGGGCCCTTGCCCTCTTTGGATCTCGATGATCGTCGCTTCCGTGCTTCCGGGTTTGAACGGCTGAATGGCGAAGAGGCCCAGGGTTGCCGCCTGAAACGCGATGAAGAGAAAAACCGCGAGAAAAAGCCCTCCGATGACGAGTCGAGTACGACGCATGAGGAAGATTATAGGCATATCCGCTTCTGGCGCAATGCGGCGAAATTTAACGCGATGGCGATATTTTCGCTTTACTCACCTAGGGGACTCTGATACCCGACTTTTTAAGGGCGATAGTCATCGCTTGAATCCATCCAAAAATCAGCTACCGTAACTGGATTCGTCAACAAGCCGCTCAATCCTATCCAAAGCTGTCGTGGAGTTTGAATGCACCTTCGTGAACTGAAAGAGAAGAAAATCGGCGATCTGGTCGAAATGGGCAAGGAGCTCGGCATCGAGAATGCCGGGGGAATGCGCAAGCAGGACCTGATCTTCGCGGTACTCCAGAAAAAGGCCGAAAAAGACGAGCATATCTATGCTGACGGCGTCCTGGAATGCCTGCCCGACGGCTTTGGCTTCCTCCGGGCGCCCGACTATAACTATCTGCCGGGTCCCGACGATGTCTACGTTTCACCTTCCCAGATCCGCCGCTTCGGCCTGCGCACCGGCGATACGGTGAGCGGCTCCGTTCGCGCGCCTAAAGAGGGCGAGCGCTATTTCGCGCTCCTCAAGGTGGAGCAGGTGAACTTCCAGACTCCGGAAGTGAACGCGGAAAAAGTGCTTTTCGACAATCTCACGCCACTTTACCCCAACAAGCGGGTGAAGCTCGAATATCAGCCCAATAACTACAGCACCCGAATCATCGACATGATGGTACCGCTTGGGAAGGGCCAGCGCTGCCTGATCGTCGCGCCGCCCCGCGCGGGCAAGACGGTGCTCATGCAGGATATCGCCAACGCGATCACGACCAATCATCCGGAAATCAAGCTGATCGTCCTGCTGATCGACGAGCGTCCGGAGGAGGTCACGGACATGCAGCGTTCGGTCAAAGGCGAAGTCGTCAGCTCGACATTCGACGAGCAGGCGTCCCGCCACGTGCAGGTCGCCGAAATGGTGATCGAAAAGGCCAAGCGCCTCGTCGAGAACAAGTTCGACGTCGTGATCCTGCTCGACTCCATCACCCGTCTGGCACGTGCCTACAACGCGGTCGTTCCGCCCTCGGGCAAGATCCTGTCGGGCGGCGTGGATTCCAACGCGCTCCATAAACCCAAGCGCTTCTTCGGAGCCGCCCGGAACATCGAAGAAGGCGGCTCGCTGACGATCATCGCCACCGCGCTCGTCGAGACCGGCTCCCGCATGGACGAGGTCATTTTCGAGGAATTCAAAGGCACCGGCAATTCGGAAATCCATCTCGATCGCAAGCTGATGGAGAAGAGGATCTTCCCCTGCCTGGATATCAATAAGTCAGCGACCCGAAAGGAAGAAATGCTTCTTCCGAAGGACATTCTCAATCGGCTTTGGATCCTCCGCAAGGTGCTTCACCCGATGAACACGGTGGACGCCATGGAGTTCCTGCTGGACAAAGTCTCTCATACGAAGACAAACGAGGATTTCGTCAAGAGCATGAGCGGTTGACGCTGGGTTAACTCTTTGATAGTTCCCCAAAATACTTTTTGAGGTTTTACATTATGAAACAAGCCATTCACCCGGTTTATCCTGAGACCACGATTACCTGCGCATGCGGCAACGTCATGGAGACGCGTGCCACCAAGGCGAACATCAAGGTCGAGATCTGCTCCAACTGCCATCCCTTCTTCACGGGCAAGCATAAGCTTCTCGATACCGAAGGCCGCGTGGAGCGCTTCCTGAATAAGTACAAGAAAAAGTAAGCGGCTTGTCGCTTACTTTTGAGCGAAAAGCCTTTTCGAGCGCGGAAGTTATTTGCTGTATTCCGCGCGACGGGTCCTTTATTATCGTGGCCAGTACTTTATGAAGGCCTCGAAACAGTTCACCAGCATTGGCGGCCAGGCGGTCATCGAGGGCGTGATGATGCGCTCTCCCCATTTCATCGCGGTGGCGGTCCGCAAGCCCAATCAACGGATCCTGATCCGGAACCGCCCTTTTCAAGGGGTCGCGCAGCGCTTTCCCGTGCTGAAGAAGCCCGTACTCCGGGGCGTTGTCACGCTCGTCGAATCCATGGTTCAAGGCGTGGACGCGCTGAGCTTCTCCGCGAACGTGGCTTCGGTCGAGGAAGAGCAGGGGGGCGAGGAACTCTCGCCTTGGGCGATCGTCCTTTCGATCGGGACCGCGTTCGTCTTCGGGATGGGTCTTTTCGTCGCGCTTCCGCACTTCCTGACCGCGGTTCTCGCTTCGAGCTCCGATTCCGGCGTCACGGCGAACAGCCCGCTCTTCCATCTCGTGGATGGCGTGTTCAAGATGGCGATCCTCCTGGCGTACGTCTACCTGATCGCGCTGATGAAGGACATCCGGCGCGTCTTCCAGTACCACGGCGCCGAGCACAAATCGATTTACGCGTTCGAGGCGGGCGAGGAGCTTACGGTCGAGAACGCGCGCCGGCATTCGACCCTGCATCCCCGGTGCGGAACGAGCTTCCTGCTTTTCCTGGTGCTGATCAGCATCGTGGTTTTCAGCACGGTGTTTCCGCTCATGGGCCTGACCCAGTTCTCCTCGATCCCGTTCGTCAACCATCTGGCGATGGTGCTCGCGAAGATCGCGCTGATGTTCCCCGTCGCGGGGCTTTCGTACGAGTTCATCAAGATGTGCGCCTGCCACATGGAGAACCCCTTTTTCCGGGCGATCATCTGGCCGGGCATGGTGCTCCAGCGGCTCACCACGCGCGAGCCGAGCGATGACCAGCTCGAGGTGGCGCTCGCCTCGCTGCGCGCGGTTCTTCGCGCGGAGAAGGAATCCCAGAAAGCCGAGACCGAGTTCGAGGTGATGGGCCTGGGCGAGCTGGCCCTGGCGGGAGCCTCCGCTTCCGAGTTCCCGGAGTGAGGCGTCCGCGCGCCCATGTTCGATAAGCTCGAGGATGTCGAGAAGCGCTTCATGGAAGTCGAGAGCCGGCTGGCGGATCCCGCGCTCGCCGAGCGGCCGGGGGATTTCCGCAAGCTCTCCCAGGAGCACGCCGGGCTCGAGTCGCTCGTGGCGGAGTACCGGCGCTATCGCGCGCTCGCGTCGGAGCTCGATGGCAACCGCGCCCTCCTGAATGAAAAAGACCGCGAGATCGTCGAAATGGCGCTCGAGGAGATTCGGCGGCTGGAGCCCGAGCTCGAGCAGGCGAAGCGCAATCTCCAGATCCTGCTTCTGCCCAAGGATCCCAACGACGAGAAGAACGTGGTCTTCGAGATCCGCGCGGGTGCGGGCGGGGACGAGGCCGCGCTTTTCGTGGCTGAGCTTTTCCGGCTTTATCAACGCTTCGCCGAGCGCCAGGGCTGGCGCATGGAGGTGCTTTCGGCCAATCCCACCGGGCTCGGGGGGCTGAAGGAGATCATCGCCGAGATCCAGGGTCAGCGGGTTTTCAGCCGGCTCAAATGGGAAGGCGGGGTCCACCGCGTCCAGCGCGTGCCCGCTACCGAGGCGCAGGGCCGCGTCCATACATCGACCGTGACTGTCGCTGTTCTTCCCGAGGCCGAGGAAGTCGACGTGAACATCAATCCGGCGGAGCTGCGGATCGATGTCTTCCGTTCGGGCGGTGCGGGCGGTCAGGGCGTGAATACGACTGACTCGGCCGTCCGCATCACGCACCTTCCTTCGGGGCTGGTCGTTGTCTGCCAGGACGAGCGTTCCCAGCACAAGAACAAGGACAAGGCGATGAAGATCCTGCGCTCACGGCTGCTCGAACAGGAGCAGGAAAGGGCAGCCAAGACCCATTCGGACGCCCGCCGCAGCATGGTCGGCACGGGCGATCGCAGCGAACGCATTCGGACCTACAATTTCCCGCAGGGACGCCTTACGGATCATCGTATCGGCCTCACGCTGTATCAGCTTCCCGAGGTGATGGAAGGAAAGATCGACGAAATCATCGACGGCCTGCAGGCCCATTATCAGATGGAAGCGCTCAAGGCGCAGGGAATGGGAGCCTGAGGTGGCGACCGGTCGCGAGCTGCCGCACGGCTTTCGCGAGGCGCTGCTCGCGGCGCGGCGCATCCTGGCTTCCAGTCACGAGCTCGTCCGAAAAGGCGTGATCGACACGGAGTCCGAAATCCTCGTGATCGAGGCTTTTCGAAAAACCGGGGGAAAGCTCCTCTCTCGCGCCGAGCTTTATTCCCGGCTCGATGACCGTTATCCCGAGCCGGCCGCGCAGCTGCTTCTCACCTGGGCTGGAGCGCGCGCCGAGGGCCGGATCCTGCAGCACCTGACCGAGATCCAGGTCTTTCTGGATCATGAGTACGAGACGAGCCCGGATACGCTGGTGCCGCGGCCCGAGACGGAGTTCCTGGTCACCGTCGCGACCGAAGCGCTTCGCAAGGAGGGGGCCGCGCCGGAGCTCGGTCTCGAGCTCGGCCTGGGTACAGGAGTCATCTCCATCGAGCTGCTCGCGCGGTTTTCCCGGTTGCGGATGCTTGCCACGGAGCTCATGCCCCGGGCGCACGCGATCGCGAGCCGGAATGCCGAGCGGATTCTCGGGCCCTCGTGGAAGGCCCGGCTGCGGGTTCTTCGGCCCAAGGGTCCGCTCGAGGCGCTGGAGCCTTTCCGGCCGCTGGTCGGGGAGGAGTCCGGAAACACCCGTGCTGATTTCCTGATCAGTAATCCCCCGTATCTGACCCGGGGGGACGCGATCGACGACGAGGTGCGTGAGCAGGAGCCGCCCGCGGCGCTTTTCGCGCCCGAGCAGGATCCGGAGCATTTCTACCGGCGAATGGCGGAACAGGGCCCTCAGTTGCTTCGCCCGGGCGGGTTCGCCTTTCTCGAGCTGCCACATGAGCGCGCGGTCGGTATTCAAAAAATCTTTAAAATCTCGGGCTGGGATGCGAGAATTTTGCAGGATCTCGCAGGTCGCGACCGCGTGCTTTCCGCCCGGCTTCCGAGCGGGGCGCCGCCACGCCGGGCGGGGTATTCCTAGGAAACTCGAAAGGCCGGGTAAGACGGAATGGATAAGGTCAGGATCATCGGAGGGACCCCTCTCCGGGGCAGCATTGAGGTGAGCGGTTCGAAAAACGCCGCATTGCCGATCCTGATCTCCTCGATTCTCTCGGAATCCAAATGCGTGTTCCGTCGGGTTCCCGACCTCCAGGATATCAACACGACCTTCCAGCTGCTGGGCCACCTGGGGATGGAGGTGGACTGGGATCCCTCCCGCAGTCAGGTTGCGCTGAGTTCTCCGAAAGCGATTTCCGTCGACGCCCCATATGACCTGGTCCGCAAGATGCGGGCTTCAGTCGTCGTCCTGGGTCCATTGCTCGCCCGTTATGGCAGGGCGAAGGTCAGCCTGCCCGGCGGCTGCGCGATCGGCGCCCGCCCGATCAATTATCATCTGACCGCGCTCGAGAAGCTGGGCGCGAAGATCGAGCTCGAGGGCGGCTACGTGATCGCTTCGGCGCGCAAGCTCAAGGGTGCGCGCGTGGGACTGGAGTTTCCGAGCGTGGGCGCGACCGAGAACGCCATGATGGCGGCGACGCTGGCTGAAGGCGAGACGCTGCTGGAGAACTGCGCCAAGGAGCCCGAGATCATCGATCTCGCGCGCGCATTGCGCGCCATGGGCGCCAAGATCGAGGGTGAAGGCACCGAGGCGATCCGGCTTCAGGGCGTCACCTCGCTTCAGGGCTGCGATTACCCGATCATGGGTGACCGGATCGAGGCGGGGACCTATCTTGCCGCCGGGCTGGCCACCGAGGGCGAGGTGCGGATCGACGGGCTGGAGCCCGCGGACCTCGAATCGGTCCTGGTCAAGTTCGAGGAGGCCGGCGCGCGGATCACCCGCGGTCAGGGCTTCATCGGCCTGGCGGCGGCCGGGCGTCCGCGGGCCACGGATGTGACGACACTTCCTTTTCCCGGCTTCCCGACGGACATGCAGGCGCAGTTCATGGCGCTGATGGCGATCGCGGATGGGACTTCGCTGATCAAGGAGACGATCTTCGAGAACCGGTTCATGCACGTTCCGGAGCTGACGCGGCTGGGAGCGGATATCACCATCCGCGGGAATACCGCGGTGATCCGCGGGAAGAGCGGCCTCAAGGGAGCTCCGCTCATGGCGACTGACCTGCGGGCCAGCGCGAGCCTGGTCATCGGCGGGCTTTGCGCGCAAGGCGAGACGATCGTCAATCGTGTCTATCATCTGGACCGGGGTTATGAGCACCTTGAGAGGAAGCTCGGAGCGCTCGGAGCCCGGATCGAAAGGATCAAGTGAGATGAAGAAGATCCTGATCGTGGACGATGACCGCGACAACCTGGACGTACTCTCGGAGATGCTGGAAAAGAGTTTTCAACCGATTCCGGCTTCGAGCGGCAAGGAAGGTATTCGCCTGGCCGTGCAGGAGCAGCCCGCGATCATCCTCCTCGACGTCAACATGCCGGACATGAACGGCTTCGAAGTCTGCCGCAGGCTTCGCGAGCAGCCGGCGACCCGGCATATCCCGGTGATCATGCTGACCACGGTCTCGGACATGGACAGCAGGGTGGAGGGTCTGACCATCGGGGCGGATGATTACATCACCAAGCCGTTCAACGCGCGCGACCTGCTCGCCCGCATCCAGGCGCGGCTCCGGCGGGTCGAGCTCGACGTGAAGCGCGAGGAGGCCATCGCCTGCGCCAACCTCGTCCTTGATCCCAAGACCGGCGAAGTGAAGCTGAATGGCGAGGAGATTCACCTGACCCGGGTCGAATTCGAGCTCCTGCGCTATTTCCTGGAGCGTCGCAACCAGGTGGTCGAGCGGGCGAAGCTCCTGGGGGATCTCTGGCCCGATGCCGTCGTGACGGAGCGTACCGTGGACACGCACATGGGAAATCTCAGGAAGAAGATCAAGAAAGCGCGGTTCGGCATCAAGACCGTTTACGGCTCCGGCTATATCCTCAAGGTCGACGAGTAAGGGCTTATTCCACCTTCTTGTCCAGCATCGCACCCTTCCGGTACTTGCCGATCTTGCGTTGCGTGGCCGTCGCGCTTTGATAGCTGCGCGCCCCGATCCAGCGCAGCAGGGCCGTTCGGCCGCTTTGCAGGCTGGAAAAAAGCTGGATAAAGGAATGGGTCACGCTCAAGCCGCTTTCGGAGATCGCCGCTCCGGGCGGCTGGGGGGAGGCCGTTTTGGAGGGTGCCGGAAACGGGATGACTTTCGCCGACGGAGCTTCTTGGCGCTGCTCCTGCCGGCCGCCGTCCTGATTGAACTTCTTGAACTGACCCGGCTCCCGTCGCTGCTGCAGTTCCGCTGGCGTGGAATGGACCACCGGCTTTTGCGTGGAGGAGGCAATCGGCTTGATGAACTGACTTAAGGCGGCACTGACCCGTGAAAACACTTTTGGAAACAGCCTTCCTGCCGAGGAAGACGTTCGGCTTAAGCGGTTTCACGTTTTGCGCCCGGAAAACCGCGTAAGCGAATTCGCTCTTTGCAACTTATCGGAATTTTTTATAGGAACTTTAGTAAAAAGTGCTGCGTAGGGATTTCCTATTATTGCGGCAAGTTACGGTCGAGGTTGACCGTCCAAGTAGCCGATGTTACTGGTAGGGTTCTTACACAGCCAAATAAAAGGAAGTCCAGATGAGTGGTACGATTGATCTTTTCTCCAAGTGTTACGCCTATGATGAAGCCAAGAAGGCTCAATCCTTGGGGCTTTATCCTTTCTTCCGCCCGATCGAGTCTACCGTAGGTTCCAGCGTCGTTACCCATGGTAAGCGCCGCGTAATGATCGGCTCCAACAACTATCTGGGGCTGACACATCATCCGCGCGTCCAGGCCGCAGCCAAGGCCGCCATCGATAAGTTCGGTACGGGCTGCACGGGTTCCCGTTTCCTCAATGGCAATCTGGCGCTGCACGAAGAGCTCGAGGTGCTTCTTGCGGACTATCTCGGCAAAGAATCCGCCCTGGTTTTCTCGACCGGCTTCCTTTCCAACCAGGGGGCGCTTTCCTGTATCGTGGGCCGCAGCGATGTCCTGTACTGTGATCGCGAGAACCACGCGTCCATCATCGAAGGCACCCGTCTGGCGATCGGTGATACCGTCAAGTTCCGCCATAACGACATGGCGGATCTGGAGCGCGTCCTCAACAGCACCCGCGGCAAGTACGACGGCGCATTGATCGTCGCCGACGGTGTGTTCTCGATGTCGGGCGACATCTTCAATCTTCCGAGGGTCATCGAGCTCGCCAAAAAATACAATTGCCGGGTCTACGTGGACGATGCCCACGCGCTCGGCGTTCTGGGCCCGAAAGGCCAGGGAACCGAGCATCATTTCGGAATGGTGAATTCGGCCGATCTCGTCATGGGCACGTTCTCCAAGTCCTTCGCCTCGATCGGCGGCTTCGTGGCCGGCACCAAGGACGTCATGCATTACATCAAGCACAAGGCGCGGCCCTTCATGTTCAGCGCCGCGATGCCGCCCGCCGCGGCGGCCACGGTGCTCGAATGCCTGCGCATCGTCCAGGAGGAGCCTGAGCATCTCCAGAATCTCTGGAAGAACGCCAACAAGATGGCGCGCGAGCTTTCCGGCATGGGCTACAACACCCTGAACAGCCGGACGCCGATCATCCCGCTGCTCATCGGCGATGACTACATGGCTTTCCAGTTCACCAACAAGCTTTACGAGAGCGGCGTGTTCGCCACCCCGGTGGTCCGTCCGGCGGTGCCCGAAGGCTGCGCGCTGATCCGCACGAGCTATATGGCCTCGCACACGGAGCAGGACCTCGATTACGTGCTCGAGGTGCTGAGCAAGCTCGGCAAGGAGTTCGGCATCATCGGCAACCGTGACCGGCAGGCGGAGCTCGCGGAGCTGGCCCATACCCATTTCGGCGTCGCTCCCGCGGCCACGATCTGAGTCCACCGTTCGAAAAGGAGCGATATGCTGCAGCTGAAGCGGGTGGAATCCAAGCAGGAGTGGTCTGCGTTCATCGATCTTCCCTGGAAGATCTATCAGGGTGATGCCCACTGGGTTCCGCCGCTCAAGATCGCGGTCCGGGACCTCCTCGACGTGAGCAAGAATCCGTTCTTCAAGCACGCTTTCATGCTCCCGGTGCTCGCCTACCGCGGTGAGGAGGTGGTGGGAAGGATCGTCGGCGTCATCGACGAGAACCACAACCGCTTCCATGAGGAGAAGACCGCGTTCTTCGGCTTTTTCGAGGCCGTGAACGATCAGAAGGTCGCCAACCTCCTCCTGGACGAAGTCGCGGGATGGGCGCGTTCCAAGGGCATGACGACGCTTCGCGGCCCGATGAATCCCAGCACGAACCATGAGTGCGGGCTGCTGGTTGACGGCTTCCAGGATCCGCCGCAGGTCATGATGACCTACAATCCGACCTATTATCCGGCGCTGCTCGAGGCCTGGGGCCTTTCGAAATCCAAGGATCTGCTCGCTTACAATATTTCCCATACCGCGAAGTTCTCGGAGCGCCTGCTGGCGCAGGCCGAGAAGCTCCGGAAGAGCGCCCGGATCACGTTCCGACCGGTGAACATGTCCAAGTTCGAAGAAGAGATCGAGACCATCCTCGAGATTTACAACGATGCCTGGGAGAAGAACTGGGGCTTCGTTCCCATGGACCCGGAAGAGTTCCGCCACATGGCCAAGGACATGAAGATGGTGGTCGATCCCGAGCTTCTTCTCATCGTGGAAGTTGCCGGCAAGCCTGCCGCTTTCGCGCTGGGGTTGCCGGACGTCAATCAGGTTTTCAGGAAGATCCCCGATGGGAAGCTCCTTCCGTTCGGCCTTCCGAAGCTGCTCTGGAACCTCAAGGGTCCGGGCCGCAGGGCGACGATCAATCGGTGCCGGATCCTGACGCTTGGGATCAAGAAGGCCTTCCGCGAATACGGGATCGGCCCGCTGCTGTATGCCGAGTATTACAAACGGGGGCCGGCGCGGGGCTATCTCACGGGCGAGGCCTCGTGGATTCTCGAGGACAACAGGGCGATGAACAAGGCTCTCGTGCACATGTGCGGAGAGCGCACCAAGGTCTATCGCATTTACGATCGCACGATTTCCGCGTAAGCTCACTTCATGCGAATTCTGGGAGTGGATCCCGGCTCCAGGCTGACGGGTTACGGGTGCATCGATCTGGTGGGCAACCAGATCCAGCACGTCGCGCACGGAACCCTGAGGCTTTCGAATACGGGGGGGAAGGCGGTCATACCGCTCGAGCAGCGATTGCTTTCCATTTACGAGGGCTTGTCCGAAGTCATCGCCCGGCATCATCCGACGATCATGTCGGTGGAGCGGGTTTTTTTCGCCAAGAACGCGGTCTCGGCTTTGAAGCTCGGGCAGGCGCGGGGGGCGGTGATCCTCACGGGGATGATCCACGGGCTCTCGATCGTCGAGTACAGCCCGAGCGAGGTGAAATCGGTGGTGGCCGGCTTCGGTCAGGCCGACAAGCAGCAGGTGGCGCGGATGATCCAGCTTCTGACGGGCCAGAAGGATTTCGCCACGTCGGATGCTTCCGACGGCCTGGCGCTCGCGATCTGCCACGCGCATCTCTCGCGCGCGGCGGTGACGGGCTCGGCGGGGCTGGCGCAGGCCTTGCGCGCGTTTTCGGGGAAGCGTAAGAAGAAAACGATGTCGCTTGCCGAGGCCGTGGGCGCGCAGCCCGTCGGCAGCACGGCGGCGGAAACCTTGAGGAGCAGGAAGAATCGATGATCGGTTATCTTCGCGGGCAGGTTCTGGAGCACGAGGACGGAAAGCTGCTGGTGCTCGTCCAGTCCGCGGTGGGCTACGCGGTGGCGGTACCGCAAAGCTCGGGTTACCTGGGCTTTCTCCCCGGAAAGTCCGTCGAGCTTTACGTGTATACGCACGTGCGCGAGGACGCTCTGGATCTCTACGGCTTTGCCACGAAGGCTGAAAAGGAGCTCTTTCTTACGCTCCTGGGCGTGACGGGAATCGGGCCGAAAGGGGCGCTGAGCATTCTCTCGGGAATGGAAGCCGAGCAGCTCATCCAGGCCATCATCGCGGGCGATCGCGCGGCATTGACTGCGGTGCCCGGGATCGGCAAGAAGATCGCCGAGCGCGTGGTCCTCGAGCTGGCCGAGCCGTTGCGCAAGAAGTTCGGCGAGGTCGTGACCTCAGGGCCGAAAGCCCGCCCGGGCCAGCAGGCGGCGAAGCCGGAAGACGGAATCTTCGGAGATGCGAAGTCAGCCCTGATCGGGCTCGGTTATCGCGAGGTCGAGATCACCGCGCTACTGAATCGCGTGCTGGCCGAAGCGCAGCCACGTCCCGCCAAGGCCGAGGACCTGATCCGGACCGCGCTCCGGCAGCTGTCGAACTAAAGCAAGGGAGTGCAGATGAAATCCTCCGAAGAGAATCTGAAATCGCAGCGCCTCGTGAGTGCCTCCGTCGCCGCGGAGCCCGAGGCCGATGGCCATTCGGAGCTGAGCGCCGAGAAGAGCCTTCGTCCCTCATTCCTGGAAGAGTACGTCGGCCAGACCAAGGCCAAGGAGAATCTCTCGCTTTTCATGGAGGCTGCCCGGCAGCGCGGCGATGCCCTGGATCACGTCCTCCTGGCCGGGCCGCCGGGCCTGGGCAAGACCACCCTCGCCAATATCGTCGCGCATGAGATGGGCAGCCAGATCCATTCCGTGACGGGTCCGAACGTCGAGAAGAAAGGGGACCTCGCCGCGATCCTCTCCAATCTCCAGCCGCGCGACGTGCTTTTCATCGACGAGATCCATCGCCTGCAGAAGACGATCGAAGAGGTCCTTTACGGCGCGATGGAGGATTTCAAGCTCGATCTGATCATCGGGCAGGGGCCCGCGGCGCGGACGCTCCGAATTGACCTGCCGAAGTTCACGCTCGTGGGCGCGACCACCCGCACGGGCCTGCTTTCGAGCCCGCTCCGGGATCGCTTCGGGGTGCAGTTGCGGCTGGATTTCTATCCCGTGGCCGAGCTCGAGAAGATCGTGCGCCGTTCAGCCAGCCTGCTCGGGATCCGCATCGAGGAGTCGGGAGCGAACGAGATCGCCAAGCGCTCGCGGGGCACGCCCCGGATCGCCAACCGGTTGCTCAAGCGGGTGCGGGACTTCGCCCAGGTCCGAGGCAAGAATGCCTCCGGAGTCCTGGTCGATCGCGAGACTGCACGCGCGGCCTTGGCGCTTTTCGAGGTGGATGAGCGGGGGCTGGACCCGATGGATCGTAGGCTGCTCGCCACGATCGTCGAAAAATTCGATGGCGGCCCGGTCGGGATCGAGACCCTTTCTTCGGCGTTGGGTGAGGAGCGCGATACGCTCGAAGACGTCTATGAACCGTACCTGATCCAGGAAGGTTTTCTTCAAAGGACTCCTCGGGGAAGGGCCGCGACCCGCACGGCTTATGAGCATCTCGGTCTGAGCTGCGAAGGCAAGAATATCCCCCAAGATTGTGTCTGAAATCCCACACCTGCTGAAATCAGGTGTGACCTGGAAAGCACACTCGAGGGGCGTCTCGTGAAGGGGGAAAAAAGCGATCAAAATTGACGCGAGCAGTCAAACGTGTTATTGGCGGATTTTATTGGTGTTTTAGTTATGATATTTGATTCTTCTTCCAGCGATGATTTTTTACGCCTCGGGCATAAGCCTTGCTCATTACGTGATCGGTCCATGCAAGGAGAGCTCATGATTTCGCAACGTACGCTGAAGGACTCGATCACGCTTACCGGTGTGGGACTGCACTCCGGCAAGCCCGTCAAGCTGACCCTGAGACCAGCTCGTGCCGATCAGGGCATCGTTTTCGTCCGTTCGGATCTGCCCGGCTCCCTTCCCATTCCGGCTCACTATCGCCATGTCACCAACACGCAGCTCGCGACCTCCATCGGGCGCGGGCAGGTCTCGATCTCCACGATCGAGCATCTGATGGGCGCCCTTCAGGGTGCTGGCGTGGACAACGTCATCGTCGAGGTGGATGGTCCTGAGATTCCCATCATGGATGGCAGCGCGGAGCCGTTCTTCCGCGCGATTGAGGCCGTTGGCCTCGTGCCCCAGCGCAAGGCCCGGCCTTATCTTGCTTTGCGCCGCAAGGTCGAGATCAAGGTCGCTGAAAAGTGGGCGGTCGCTGAGCCTTCTTCATCGCTGGAAATCCACGGCTCGATCGACTGGGATCATCCCTCGATCGGCTATCAGGAATTCCATTATATCGAAGGACACACGGACTTTTCGGAGATCTCGCGTGCCCGCACCTTCGGCTTCCTCCGCGACGTCGAAGCGCTCAAGCGGATGGGGCTGGCTCGCGGCGGCTCGCTCGAGAACGCGGTCGTCCTGGATGATGCCCAGGTGCTCAATCCCGATGGCCTGCGCTACTCGGACGAGTTCGCACGTCACAAGGTCCTTGATGCGCTCGGTGATCTGAAGCTTGCCGGGCTCGAGATTCACGCTTATTTCCGTCTCCATCGGGCGGGCCACGATCTGCACAGCCAGATCCTGGCCGCGATCTTCCGCGATCCGGATAATTACGAGATCATCGACTCTTCCGTCTTCGAAGAGCGGCGGGCGAGCGGGATCCGGGCTGCTTTGGCGAGCCGTCTGGCCGCGACGGTGGGCTGATTTCGCCGGATAGCTTGAATTCCAGAAAACTTGCTCAGCCAGCAGTATCGGCTTGAAAAAGCCAGACGTCTTGGCTAGCTTGCAGTCTCTCACATAGGTCGGGGCGTAGCGCAGCCTGGCTAGCGCACTTGCATGGGGTGCAAGGGGTCGTGGGTTCGAATCCCGCCGCCCCGACCATTAAAAATCTTCCCCAAACAAAGAAGCATGCACCACGCCGGGTTCTCGAAGGTCATCCGAGAAAAGCCCCGATCGCGAAGGCGAGCGCCGATGCGGAAGACCCGACAGCGAGCGTGTATAGGCCAGAGGCCCACCAGGACTGGCTGGACCAGCGGCTTTTGGCGGAGCCGATCAAAAAGAACGTGATTCCCGTCGCGATCGCGGCGACGTGGAACGGAAGCCGTATCTCGGCCATGAAGGGAATCAGCGGAACGCTGCCGCAAATGACAAAGGCGATGAAGGTTCCGAGCGCCGCTCTGAGAGGGGAGTGCAGGGATGGGGAGAGGCCGTATTCCTCGGTCAGCATCGTATCGATCCAGCGGTTTCGCTCCGAGCAGATGGCCTTGACCACTTCCTCCAGCGCGGGTCGGGTGATGCCCTTCCGGGAGAAGATCTGGCGGATCTCCTCGCGTTCGCCTTCGGGATAAAGCTGGATGTGTTTCTCCTCGATCGCGCGAAAGCGCTTCAGGCTCTCGGACTCGGCCCGGGAGCCCAGGTAGTTGCTGACGGCCATCGAGAAGCCATCCGCCAGGAGATTCGCGATCCCGAGGATGAGGACGGTGCGAACGGGCAGGTGGGCGCCCCAGACTCCGGAGACAATCGCGAAGGTGGTGATCGCGTTGTCGATTCTCCCGTAAACGAAGTCACGAAGATAGCTGGTCCGGACGGGCTTCGCCAGGCGCGAGGCGATGGACTCGGGTGAATGCGAGTGCGGGGGAGGCAGCTTAGCCATCGGCGAAGGCGCGCCGGCCCATTTCAGTGCTCCGACTTTTTCATGATCTCGCGCTCGAACTGCTCCGGGGTCATCGTGCGGTCGAGGATGGGAAGGAGAATATCCTCCTCGTTTTTCCGGGGCCCGGCGCGCTCGTCGACGGCGGGGTAGAGGACTTTTTCTTCCCACTCCGCATGAGGTTTGCTGTGGTCCTTCAGGAAGATCACGACCTTTTTCATCGTATCGCGTTGAGCGGACGCGTCCTGGCCTGGCAGGTTCCCCGTCATTTTTGAAAGATGATCCAGGTGTTCTTTGATCGACACGTGTTCCTGGCGAAACTTCTCTGTGGGCTGGTCGGTTCCGGCCCCTACGCTGCCCGGTATGCTCATCGCCATCATTGCGCTCCCTAATGCCAGAAATCTGTTCCGCACAAAGGTCCATTCGAGCAAGGAGAGTGCCTGATCCTGCGTGCCGTCGGCGCGGGAATATGGATTGCACCGGCATGGACGGACACGAACCAATCAAGCAAGCCAAGCCAACCCAAACCAAGAGGAAGCAGCATATGGCTATTGAAGCACAGACGAATATTCATGAAGGAAAAATGACCCGGAATCTCGAAGAGCGGACCGCGAGGATCCCGAGCCTGGGCTATCTCAGTTTTGCGATGGGCAGCATGGCTATTTCCGCGAGCCTTGCCTTGATTTTCAAGCGACGGGACTGGGCGAACTTCGTCGGTCTCTGGGTGCCGTCGATTCTCATCATGGGGCTTTACAACAAAGTGGTGAAGCTTCAGCACGAGAATATGGAAGGAGGTGTCGCAAGACAGCAGCTGAATCGCGCCGTATGAGCCCGCTCGGGTTGGGGCGAAAAAAAATCCCTCATGATACCAGCCTGCGTCCGCGCGGACGCGGGCTGGATCGCGAGTGGCGATTGCGCCCCGCGGGACGGCCAAGTATTATGAAGGTAATCGAGGCATTTCTTGGCCAAGCGCGGAACGTTTCTGAAATCAGCCTTCCTGGTCTTCGTCGCAGGTGCTGCCACGGCTTGCTCGCTTTCATCATCGAGGCAGGCGTATATCCGGATATCGCTTCCCGCCGCTCAAGCACCGAGATTCGCGACGAGTTCGCTGCTGGCGGGCACGGCGCCGGCCAGCGCGCTCAGCGCGACGGGGCTGGCGGATTTCCAGTGCTTCGGCGTCAACGTCACGGGCCCGGAGATCGCCCCGAATCCGCTTTATCCGACCTGCAGCGGTCCTGATCTTCCTTATGTCGGTATCCAGGGCGGCTTTGCTCCCATCGATGGAGGTACTATCGATCTGGAGGTTCCCGCGGGAGTCCAGCGGTTGGTTCAGCTCTACGCGGTTGAAACCCAGCCAGGCCTGGGTTGCCCCTCCATCACGAATGAGGTCATGTCCAGATTCGGAAGTCCCGAAATCAGTACGCCGGTTCTCGTTGGGAGTGCCACTACGGATGTCCTGGGCGATACGTCCGTGACGATCCGAGCCAGCTTCGATCCTGCCAATCCGCGTCCGATGGATTGCGCCGGCGGCACGGTCCCGCCGATCCCTTCACCGAGCCCGTCGCCGAGCCCATCGCCTGAGCCTGCAGTAGCGACTCACTATCAGGTCGCGGATTTCAGCGGCAATTCCGCGAGCTCCACTCAATACGTCGGAGCTTGCAAGGAACTGAAGATCGTCACCCTGGATGCTTCGAACAGTCAGGTACCGGTGTCATCCGCGTTCACGGTGCAGCTCGGGACCACGCCGGCGAGCGGTGGTTTCTTCAGTGACGCGAACTGCCTGACTCCCGTTACCAGCGTGACGATCCCAGTGGCTTCGGATTCAGGAATGTTTTACTTCAAAGACAATGCGCAGGAGACGTTTTCCCTCGCGCTAACCAGCGCGAGTCCCCTTACTTTCGATGGGCATTCGGTCACGGTTCTCCCGGCGTTGGTCGCGGGAGAGATCCCCACCTCGGTCGCGGTTCATTCCGGGTACGTCTATTGGTCTGATTCCATCGATTGGGGCGCTCTGACCTCGAGCGTGAAGAAAGTTCTGGCTTCAGGCGGCACCGTGACGACACTCGCGTCAAACATCGCGTATACCGCATCCCTGGCCGTGGATAGCGTGCATGTTTACTGGATGGATAATGGTTCGCTGAACCGTGTGCCCGTGGGCGGAGGCACCGTAATCCCCCTGGCCTCGGGCTACAGCACCAATATCGTGGTCGACGCGACGGATGTCTACTTCGCGTTTTCTCCCTCGGGCATTCAAAAGGTGCCGACGTCGGGCGGCAGCACGGTCGTTATTGAGCCGGAGACCGTGGTCGGCGCTGCGCCGTTCGCCATCGCGCTCAATGCTTCTGAAATTTTCTGGACGAATTGGGGCGGAGCCCTTCGCAAGATCCCCTTGGGCGGCGGGACGATCAGTGATCTGGGTACCGGTATTTATGCGTCGGCACTTGCGGCCACCTCCACTCACGTCTATTGGGCCGATTTCAACGGGATCAGCCGGATTCCGGTAAGTGGAGGAGCCTCCGAGCGCCTTGCGTCGGGCCAGGCCAAGTGCTTCGCGATGGATGGCACTTTCATTTACTGGGCTGACATGAGGAACGTGTGGAAGACGCCTCTGGATGGCGGCACCTCTACTGTCCTCCAGGCTGGGCTCGAGACCTCTTATTCCCAGAACGGAAGCGTGAGTTCCTATTGTCTTGCGGTCGATGCCACGTCGGTTTACCTGGCGGCGAAAACGGGCCTCTACAAGATTCCCAAATAAACCCGATGCGAGCGGATGAGACACGGTGTCCGGGCGGACACACTCACGAATTCGGCACCCAACCACACACATTTATTGTAGACTAATATAGCCGGGTATAGACTTTGAAGTTTTGCCCTCGGGCGACCGAAAAGTACCTAACCGGTTGAGGTACGTACGTGCGTATAGGCGTTCACTTTTCTAGCAAGGGCTTCGTCCTCGCTTCCGCGATCGCGCTCAGCACGAGCGCGCATGCGTGGGGAGCGTGCGGAACTCTGGATCGCACGTGGTCTCCGACCGGGGGCCAGACCTCCTGGTCTTTGGCGGTGGCCTGGAGCGGCAGCAACGTCCCTGACAGCGCTACCGAAAACGCGATCATCCGGTCGTCGAGCGGCACCCCAAACTCCAACCTCACGGCGACGATCGGCTGCCTCGACATCCAATCGGGATTCCTGAATGCCTCGAGCGGTGTCACGCTGACGATCACGGGTGATTATTTTCAGAACCCGAACTCGGGTTCGCTCACGGTCGCCGCGGGCAGTACCTGGACCGTCGTGATGGGCGGCACGGGCGCGCAGACCTTCGAGAATCAGGACACGATCAACTACCTGACGATCACCAACAACTCCTCAGTCACTTTCAACCGCGCGTTCAATATCCGGAATACGCTCGCTTTGAATGGAACCGGAACGACGCTTTACGTGAACGGAAGCCTTTCGCTCCAGGATACCGCCACCCCGTTCACGATTCCCGCCTCGGCCACCGTCGAGGTCGGAACGGGCGCGACGCTCACCGCGCTCGGCGGGATCGTCGTCAACGGCACGCTCAAGCTCAATCCGGGCGCCTCGGTCTCGCTCGGCTCGGGCAAGACCCTGCAGGTGAATTCGGCGGGCTTGCTGGAGCTCGCGGGCGCCTCCGGCAACGTCGCCACGCTGAAGGGCGATAACAACAATACTTACAGCGTGAACATCGCCGGCTCGATCAACGCCAACTACTTCCGTGTCAATCATCTCGGTACGGCCGGCCTGAATGTCACCGGCACGATCCAGCGGATGCAGAACGGCGAGTTCCATTACCTCTCGGCCTCAGGCTACGCGGTCACGCTGGGGGCCGCGGCCTCTGTGCCCGCCTCACTCTCCAGTCTGGGCTTCTTCAACGACGCCAGCTACGCGAACGTAAAGAACTTTGACGCGACCTCTTACGCGGGCGCGGCGATCTCGCTGAGCTCCTGGATCGGCGGCGTCGGAGGTGCGACCTACGAAACCGACCCGAGCGACAAGATCTCCTGGGGCGCGCAGGCCGGCACGAAGCTCACGCTTTCGGATGCCACCGCCTCGGGCAATCCGCCGACGACCATCGGTCAGGGCGTGGGTCCGAGCTATTTCGCGACCTTCGCGTTCAACCTTACTCAAGCCGACACCGCGACCGACATCACGTCGATCACCTTCACGTTGAACGGGACGGCAACCTCATCAGAGGTCGATTATATCCAGGTTTACAAAGACGCGGGGGCGGGGACGAGCTGCGTCTATAATGCCGGGGTCGATACCCAGATCGGAAGCAATCTCACGCTCTCGGGCTCCCCTGCGACCGGGACGCTGGCGATCTCTTCGGGAACGGTAACGACGGATGGGAGCGCTCCGGTTTGCGTGCATGTGCTCCTTCGTACGAGCGCGACGGCCCAGGGGGACAAGACGATCGGCCTCAAGATCGCGGCCACCGCGGACGTGAGCAACAGCCAGAGCTATTCGTTCTCGGATACGTCGGGACCGCCGGTCAGCGCCGGCACCTCGACGACGGTCGGCTCGCCGATGAGCACCTGGAGCGGAAGGCTGTCAACCGCCTGGGCTACGGCCAATAACTGGATCGAAGCGGTGGCCCCCAGCTCGGCTCGGGATTGCAAGATCGGCTCAGGCGACAACGCGGCCGCGCTGAGCGCCAACGTTTCCTGCCAGAACGCGACACTTCAGTCCGGCGGCACCTTGAGCTTCGGCGGTGGAGCGTGGGAGCTGGCTGCCTATGGCTCTCTTACGGTCTCGACGGGATATACCTTCTCCTCCGCGACTAGCGGCGTTCTCGCGATGCGCGGCACGGGGAGCCAGAGCCTGAAGATCCAGACTACCTTCCCGGGAAGCCTCACGATCGCCAATACCGGGGCCGCTGGCAGCAATATCGTGAACGTCGATGCGAACTCCACGGTGACCGGTTCCGTGACGATCAGCTCGGGCGTGCTGCGCATCAACTCGGGCTATAGTCTTACGGTCGGTGGCAGCGTGACGGTGGCCTCGGGCGGGACCCTGGACGTCGAGCCGGGAGCCAGCCTCATCCTCTCGAACGGTTCCGTCCTGACGGTGAATTCCGGCGGAACGCTCCAGCTGATCGGCAGCGCTTCGCAGAGCGCCGTCGTGACTTCCACGGCGACCACGAGCGCTTATACGGTGAATGTCAGCGGGACGATCCAGGCGCAGTATTACTCCTTCTCGCGGCTGGGCACGACGGGAGTCACCATCAACTCCGGCGCGACGATCGACAGTACCTATCATCTGCAGAATTGCTCGTTCAGCTACCCGGTACCGAACAGCGCGACCTTCCTGAGGCTCTATCGCCAGATTCCGACGGATACCCTGAGCGACTGCTCGTTCGACGCCGCGGGCTCAGCGGCGACCGGGACGACCAACATCTACACCGATTCGGCGATCGCGTCCGATGGCTCGGATACCCTGACCCTGACCTCCTATACCGGCGGGCTCGCGGGATCGGCCTACGACAATGATTCCGTCGCCTATGCGCTTTCGTGGAGTACGCCCACGAACACGGTGGATCTTACCCAGGAGGCGACGGGCCCGGCCAGCGTCAACCAGGGGCAGAGCTATACGATGGGCCGCTTCGGCTTCAAGCAGAACCAGGCCGGGGCGTTCTTCCAGGATGCCGATCTCACGAGCTTGAAGCTGACGTTGACGGGGACCGGCACCTCGAGCGACGTCTCGCAGGTACGCATCTACTTCGACTCGGATTGCGACAGCAGCGCGGGAACCCTGATCGGCACCGGCACCTTCTCGGGCTCGCCCGCGACGGTGACCTTCACGATCTCCGCCGGAGCCGCGACCATACCGGCGGATGCCACGAGCCCGGCCAAGCGCTGCGTCTATGTCGTTTACGATATCGCGACGGAGGCCGTGAACGGCAATACCGTCGGCGTGAAGATCAACTCCTCGGCCGACGTCGTCAATTCACGAAGCTACGCGATCTCAGGCACCACGCCTCCGCCGGTCTCGCTCGGAAGCGCGGCCTCGATCGTCGGCACCTCGACAACCTGGACCGGCGCGGCTTCGACCGACTGGTTCGCGGCCGGCAACTGGAACGGGGGAGTGCCCACCTCCTCGCTCAACTGCCGCATCAACAGCGCCACCAACAGCCCGGTGATCGCTTCGTCGGGTGCAGTCTGCAAGACGGTGACGATCGGCACCGGGACCCTCACGATGACCAACGGCGCGAGCGCCTCGCTCGACGTCTATGGCGGTTTCGCCAATACCGGGACGTTCGTCCAGAATGACGGGATCCTGCGCTTCCGGGATAGCGGCACCGCGACCAACCAGACCATCGCGAGCAGCACGACCCTGAGCTCGCTCACCTTCAACAAGACCGCGGGCGGCTCCGTTTCCATGGATAGCACGTCGCTTACGGTGAATTCCTTCACGATGCCTTCGGGATCGAGCTTCGAGTTCCGGGTCCCAAGCGGGAAAACGCTGACTCTGACCAACGGCGCGACGATCTCGGCAGGAACCTTCAAGATCTTCGGCGGCGGTACCGTGCAGGTCGGCAATGCCAAAACCATCACCGTGAATGGCGGTATTTTCAAGATCGGCGGCACGAATGATGTCTACGCGCCGGAGAGCGGCCTGCAGTCGCTGGCCAACAAGGGGACCGTGACCATCAGCGGCAGCGGGCGCTGGGGTTTCAGCGCGACGTCGGGAAGCCTCGATCTGATCGGATTCATTTTCGATTATCTCGACGCGAGCGGGTTGCAGGTGACGGGATCGACCTCGATTACGACGCTGAACGGCGGCCAGTTCACGCACCTGGCGCAGGACTGGGCCACGCCGGTGAAGGCGATCCAGCTCAACACCACGGGAACGGTACCGGCAACGGCGACGAACGTCGGCTTCATGTGGGACGACGCGAACAGCTACCCGGGTGAGGTGGGCTGGTGCAACTGCGCGCCGTCCGCGGGCAGCAGCTATTATCTCGTCTATGCCCCGGCGTGCGGCGGCTCGGGCATCTCGTTCGACCAGTGGTTCGGCGATTTCTTCGTGGACAACGGCTCGCCGGTCACCGAGAGCAAGATTTACGATACCGATGACGGCGGGAGCTGCCAGATCACGATGGCCGCTTCGGCGTCCCCGGTCTCGATGATGTCGCTGCAGGCGACGGGTTATGACGGCGCGGTCTCGGTCGACTGGATCACGGGCTCGGAGCTCGATCATTCGGGCTTCAACGTCTATCGGTCCGCGTCTCCGGACAGCGGGTATATCCAGATCAATCCCTCGCTGATCCGGAACTTCTCTTCTTCCACGCTGGGACACGGGCGATACCGCTTCGTGGATACGTCGGTTCAGAACGGCCGCAGCTATTTCTATCGGGTCGAGGACGTGGCGACGAACGGCACCCGCACGTTCCACGGTCCGGTGAGCGCCACGCCGCGCGCGGGAGCCGGGCCGGTACCTTCGGCCAGCACGGGAACGAACTCCGGCTCGACGGGCCCGGGAGGCGATACCGGCAATGCCCCTTCCACGGGGGCGATCGCCAACGGATCGCTCGTCGATCTCGGTAACGGCGTGCATATCCTCGCGAGAAGCCGGCGTTCCCTGAGGCTCGAGATCGTTCCGCCGGCCGGGACGCTTTCGGATTCACCGTGGAATCCGGCCTACAGGATCTTGAGCGTCCCGGGCTACTCGAGCACCCTGGAGCCAGGGAAACCCGAGCTCGTCGAGAGAACGATCCTACTCGAGGTCGATCGCGACTTGAGCCTCGCCAGCGTGAGCGGCTCTTCGATTCAGGAAACGTTGCCCGTGGCGGCGGCGATCGCGCCCGCTCCGTCGTGGACCGCGAACGGCTCGGGCACGCTCGTGCCGAGCTGGCAGCCGGATGCCGCGGCTTACGCGATCGATCATTTCGGCCCATCCGGCTATTTCGAACTCGCTTCCGCGCTTCAGTCCGTCAACGGACGCAACTACCTCAAGCTGAAGATCTCGCCTTACGCTTACAACCCGGCCGCGGGAAGCTTGAAAAACGCCGTGAGGATCGTGCTCGACATCGGACTGGACGGGGCGGCGTGGGCCCCGAATCCGCCCGCGGAGATCGAAGCCGGGCTGTCCCCTTCGGCGGTGGAGAACACGCTGCGCATCCGGTATCGCGGCACGGGAATGTATCGGCTGGCTTTCGACGACCTGAGCGTGCTCGGGCTGGAAGGCCCCTTCCGGGGCGCGGATACGGCGAGCTTCCGACTGTATCATCGCGGAATCGAGCTGCCGCTCGAGGTTCGCAGCGCCAGTGGCGCGTTCTCCAGCGGCGACTCGCTGCTTTTTTACGCCGTTCACAGCCCGATCGTGGGTGACGATGAGGACGAGGTGGTGCTCAGCCGGGTCGCGCTTGCCGGAAGCGCGGGTGCTCCACTTCGCGTGGCCGCCGTCCTGGCGGATCCCGCCGGGTATCCGGAATCGGACGAGCCCGGGACTTACCGTCACGCGCGCGCCGAGGTCGACGCCTATCCGATGTTCGACGGACCTCTGGCCCCGCTCGTGGACCATCTTTATTGGGAGCGGATCTGGGCGGAGAAAGGCCGGCCCGCGACGGCCGCGGCCTCCCTGCTGATGCCGATCGAGCTGCCGAAGCTCGACCCCGGCTCGCCTGATCCCGTCATTCTCCGCGTCTTCGTCAAAGGTGGCTCGGGCTTCGCTTCGAACCCGACCCATCATCTCGGCGTCATGGTCAACAACGTGCCCTTCATCGTGGCGGAGGCTTCGTTCTCCTCCAGCGCGCCCACGGAGCTGCGTTTCGAGGTGCCGGCGATCTTCTTCTTCGACGGGCGCAATCGGATCACCGTGCAGGCGTTGGCAGATCTGGTGCCTGATGGTGACTTCGACGTGATCTACGTCGATCGCGTGGAAGCGCAGTACCGGGCGTATCGCGCCGCGAGCGACGGAGCGGCGGAGCTCGTGAATTACCGCCTCGATCATGCGCTATCGGTTACCGGTTTCACGGACTCGTCCTCGCTCGCGGTCTACGACGTGACGGACATCACCCAGGTCAGGAAGCTTGTGACGCCGGCCCTCGTCGCCCAAGGCGATGGGACGTTCGAGGTGCGTTTCGCCGCGGCGGGCGGACCCGAAGGGGTTCTGGGCCGGCGATTCGTCGCGCTCCAGGATTCCGCCCTGCGCTCGCCTTCGGAGCTGATCCATGGCCGGGGCAGCCGGTTGCCGCTCCGGAGCTCGCTCCAGGGCGCGGATCTGATCGTCGTAGGCGAGCTCCCGCTGCTGGCGGCCGCAAGCGAGCTGATCACGGCTCGGGAGAGCGAGGGTCTCCGGGTGGTGGCGGCACCCCTGGAGCAGATTTACGCGGAATTCTCCCACGGGCGCAGGGATCCCCAGGCGATCCGCGACCTGGTTCGTTTCGCGCGCGCCAGCTGGCAGGCGCCCGCGCCCCGGTATCTCCTGATCCTGGGCGATGCGACCTATGATCCCCTGGATCGGCTCGGCTTCCGTTCTTCGCGGATGACCATGAACATGCCGCTAGATCAAGGCTTGTACATGGACTTCGGAAGCGATCATTGGTTCGTGCAGAACGACGCGACGGGGCTTCCGGACCTGGCGGTCGGCCGCGTGCCCTCCGATGATCCGGCGGCCGTGCTCGATTACGTTCGCAAGCTCCTGGAGTACGAGAACGGCGCGAGGGCGCCTTCGGCGACGGCCGCGAATCAGCTGGTCTTCGTCTCCGGCGCGGACACGTTCGGAGAAGGCTTCGGTCAGCAGAGCAGCTCCCTGGCAAGCGCCGCGGTTGCGCTCAAGCCCGCGTTCCAGGTCTCGCGCCTCGATCGCACCGAAGCCGGCTCCGATGCCGCGCTCAGGGCCCAGATCCTGGATTCCTTCGGGAGAGGACCGCTGGCGATCACCTATCTGGGCCATGGCGCGGAGGATCGCTGGGCGGCGGCGGAGGTCTTCTCCAACGCCGACGCTTCGGGGCTCGAGAACACAGCGCTGCCCATCGTGCTCGCGCTGAACTGCCTGAACGCCTACTTCTATGACGCCGATCCGGCGTTCCAGGGTTTGGGCGAGAATCTGCTCCTCAACCGTTCGGGCGGCGCCATCGCCTTCTGGGGCTCGACCACGCTCACCGTGCCAACCGCGCAGGTGTCGCTGGCGCGGGCCTTCCTGGACCAGCTCGCGCAGGAGACGCGCGAAACCTACCGCATCACCCGCGTCGGAGACCTCGTGGTGCGCGCGAAGAACGCGGTAGGCCTTTCGCCGGCGACCGCGGACACGATACGAAGCTATACCCTCATCGGTGATCCCACGCTTAAGTTGCCGCAGGGTGCTTTCGCGAAACCCCAGGCCGCGGTGCCGTCCGACCCGGCACCGGTGCCGGTGTCGTCCGGCGGCGACTCAGGCGAAAGCGGCGGGGGCGGACTTTTCGGCTGCGGAACCTTCCGAAATGAAGACGGAAATCGCGGCGGGCCTCCTTCGGCGGGCGCGATCGCGGAATTCGGCCTTTTCCTCTCGTTCCTGCTCCTGGCGCGTTTTGCCACCAAGCGGGGGCGGAAAAGCGGATTCGGGGTCACTGCCTGAGCCGAAGAGGACAAATTCCAGCGGAACTGACACCTTTTCTATTCGCTTTCCATTAATTCTAAGATATAACGCGCCGAATCAAACGGACTTTCGAAAGTCCCAGTTCCGGGGCTTGCCGGGAAGGTGGAATTCACCTATATCCGCGGTCGATTCCGGAGCTGAGACGTTCGGGATCTCAACAATTATGGGAGATTAAAATGAAAAAGTTTATGACTACGGCCTTAGTTGGTTCTCTTTTCCTTTCAATGATTTCGCTGCAGCCCGCGCGCGCTTTCGTCGGCTTTTGGACCGGCAACCCCGCGCTGACGATCGCGGGCTTTGTGGTGGCGGCGGGCCCAGCTGCCCACGGTGCTTTGAAAGGCAAGAAACCCGGTGCGATGACGTTCCTTTCGGCGGCGATTGGCGTGATCATCATGGACGGCGAAGCTGGCCAGACGATGAAGTTTGTCCCTGTTTCCGCAGCGCAGGCGCAGGAGCTCGGCTTGACCCGCTCGGAAATGACCGCCTACAACGACGAGACCGAAGAGCTGAACCAGATCTATGAGGCCGTAATCGCGGATCTCGATGCGCTCGAGAATCCCACGATCGAGCAGGCGGCGCGCGCCTGGGACAACTATGCCGGTTCGATCAGCGAAGAAGCCGTGAGCGGCGCCCGCAAGATCGCGAGCAAGCTGTTCGTCGAATGAGCGCTTTCCTTCCGGGCTCCGTACGGTCTTCCGTGCGGAGCCTTTTCATTTTCGCGCTCGCCTTTCTCGCTACCCGCGCTGAGGCCGCGCCCGCTCGCCCCGTCGTCGCGCTGCTCACCTCGGTCAGCACGCCGCGGATCTGGTATCGGCCGAGATCCTGGCAGCTTCCGGCGGAGCTGGAGAAGCGCTTTCGCCAGGCGTATGGAAAATCGGGTTACGAGCTACGCGTGTATCATGGGGCCGGCCCGCGCGAGTTGGCGGAGGTGCTGCAGGATCCGGCGATCCGAGGCGTCTTCTGGGTCAGCCACAGCGGGTCCGATGCCTCCACCGACGGCGAGCCCGCGCAGTGGGACGATACGATCCTGGACCTTCACGGCAACGACGTGAAGGAGGTTTTTCAGCGCATTCATCCCGGCATCCGCTGGCTGGGGATCGTGGGCTGCAACTCCGCCGCGATATTTGAGACGTTCCGCAGCGAGGGTTTCTACCGCGACAATCGCCTGCTTCGCATCCAGGCATTCGATGCCCGGATCGATGCGCTGCCGGGCTTCGCTTTTTCGCTGAACGAGTCGGTTACCGAGCTCGGGGATCCGGTGCGGAGCCAGGTTGATCAAGAAGCCCGGTGGACGAGTATTCCCAAAGTAATTGCCCGCCCAGAGCTGATTTCAGAAGGAACCGGGTCTGTCTGCCCGAAAGTGCGCGCTTTGCCAGTCCGGATCATTCAAGACGCGCCCGCGGGACAGCCCGCGGCAAGCCTGGCCGATCTCGTTATTTTGTGGGAAGGGCGTTTTCTCGGTGTGCTGCCCGCTCCGGCTCCCGGGGAGTCCCGCGATCTGACCGTGCTTCTCGAGGAAGAGTTTCTGCGTCGGGATCGGAAGCTCAAGATCAAGGCGGAGGCGGTGCGCCGCGTGGATGGGCTCGAACCTTTCATCTCTCTGCGCTTCGAGTCGGGCCTTTCTCCCTCCGCCTGGGAAATTTTTTCGGATTCTCAAGGCCGTCCCATCGGCACCTGGAGCAGACTTTATCGCCACCCAGGCGGTTTCGATACCGGCTCAATCGGCGAATTTGCTCGTTACGTCTGCGAGTGATCGCGGCGAATCCCTCGTCAGGCACGGACTGTGCGTGAGCGGGGCTCATGGCCTCGCAGTCAACGCAGCCGAAGAAGCTTCAGCCCCTCGAGGTCAAAGTCGAAGGGCTTCCCGCGTCGCGGCGCACGACGCTCGTGGTCTTTCTGGGTCTGCTCCTGCTGACGCTGGCTCTCACGTTCTATATGGTCTTGCCGTACCTGCTCGCGGTGACCATGGGCGGGATTCTCGCGCTGCTGGCGCAGCCGGCATATCGTTTCCTCCGGCGCCATCGCTTCAAAGAGCGATCGGCTTCACTCCTCGTGACGCTCGGAGTCCTGCTGGTCGTTATCGCCCCTCTATCGCTGTTCATGACCAAAGCGGTGCAGCAGGGAATCGCCGTTGGGCAAAAGGTCGCCGAAGGAGGCTTCTCGTTCCGGGCCTTGCTCGAGCAGGCGAGCAGGTGGCCATTCGTCGAAGCCGCGATCGGCAATTCCGAGGCCTTCGAAGCGCAGGCGCGGCGGTGGATCCAGGCGGGAAGCGCCAAGGTGACCGGCGGTATCCTCGCGCTGGCGGCGAACGTGCCGGAGGTCATCCTGCAGATCGCGCTGGCATGCATCAGCTGTTACTTTCTGCTGGTCGATGGGAATCGGCTGCGTTCCTGGGCGGCCGACAAGATTCCGATGGATAGCGACGTGCGTGCGCGGGTAGGCCTGTCCTTCCGGGATACCGCGATCTCGGTGATCTGGGCGACGCTCGCGGCGGCCTCGGCGCAAAGCCTGGTCATGCTATCGGCTTATCTCTTCCTGGGCGTGCCGGCCGCTTTCCTCGCCGGAGGCACCACTTTCATTTTCGCGTGGATCCCGATCCTGGGAAGCACTCCGGTCTGGGTGGCCGGGGCGATCTACCTTTACGTGAAAGGGTCGGTAGGCAAGGCGATTCTCATGCTCGCCTTCGGCGCGATCGCGGGGGTCGTCGATAACTTCGTGCGGCCCTTGGTGCTGAAGGGCCGGAGCAAGATGCATCCGCTGGTCAGCCTCGTCGCCATCTTCGGCGGAATCGGGATCTTCGGGATCGTGGGGGTCTTCCTGGGGCCGATCCTCGCGGCGGTCCTGATCTCGCTGCTCCAGCTGTGGCCGGAGGTCGGGCGTCGCTTCGGCGTGCTTCAGGAACGACAAAAAACCGGAACTGTTTTAGACTCTGTTTCATGAAGAGAGCTTCGGGGATCGTGTTGGCCGGCGTTTTTCTCGTCTTCGCGGTGGGCTGCGGTTCGGCCCAGAAACGGGCCCAGGAATTCATGGCGCACGAACAGTACGAAGAGGCGGCTCGCGTTTATGAGCGCATCCTGAGCCGCAAGCCCGGAGATCCGGAGGCTGCCGCGGGCCTTGCCGAAGCCCGTCAGGGAATCCTGGGCAAGCGGCTCATCGACGTTCGCAAGGCCCGGACGAGCGGCAACGCGGCTGATGCCGCAACGCTTCTCCTCGAGATCATCGCGCAGGAGCGGAGCTGGAATATCCGGCCCAAGGGCGCGGCGATTTTCACGCAGGAGGAGGAGACCGCTGCCGCGGCTTCCTTCGTGCTGGAAGCCTTGCGCGAGTCCCTGAAGGCCGAGAAGCCCTTGCGCGCCGAGGCCGATCTCCGCCGCTATGAGCCGCTCTTTCAGGAAAAACGCGCGGCCGAGTTCGGAGATCTCCGTCTGAAGGTGATCCGGCAGGGGAAGGCCGAGTGCCAGCGATTCGCCAAGGAGAATTACGGCGGCAAGCCGTACGCAGGCGAGTTCGTGCTGCGCTTCTGCGCCTTCTGGGACGAGTCGCCCCGGCTCGCGGGCCATCAGCCGGGAGAGAAGGTCAGATCGCTGGTGCAAGCGGTGGCGGTTTCGGGCTCGGTGGAGAATTTGCCGCAGGACCTGCAGCTGCTGATCCATGACTCCTTGAACGCTTCGCTGAAGTCCGGCCCCTGGTATTCGCCCGAAGGGAAGCTCCCGCTCGAGATCGCCCTCAAAGGGAGCTGGGTCCTGGACGAGCAGCGGATCCCGATCCAGCTCGTGCACAGCTATCAGGAAGACGAGAAGTACGTCGCTTACGAGGACGTTTCCAAGCAGCGTCAGGTGCCCTACGAGGCAGTCGAGACCGTGGTGAAGCCCGGTGGCGGGATCGAGACGGTGGCCCGCGTGAAATACCGCACCGAGAGCTATACGGAGAAAGCTCCGGTCGAGCGCACCCGTTCGGTGGAGCGGAGCTTCCCGTACGGAGCCTGGAAGATCACGCAGCGCCTGCGCCTGGGGTTGGAAGGTTCAGGCAGACTGATGGAACGGGCGATCCAGCTCCGTCTCAGCGACGAAAGTCGCGCGGAGGACACCTTGAGTGAGATCCATAATCCCGCGATCGGGCTCAAGCCGAAACCTGCCGCCGCGATTCCAGACAAGATCCAGTGGGTCAAGGAGCGGGAGAGCCGCTTCGGTCGGGAGCTTGCGAGCCAGCTGGGCACGATCTGGAATGAGCAGTATTGCGGAGAGCTGCCGGAGGGCGGACAGGCATTCATTGCGCGGATCGATCGCGCTTATCAATGCCTGAAGCTGCCCTCGGCGCAGGCTGCCCCGCCCCGCTGGATCCAGGATTTTTATCAGGTGCGCTTCGGGCTGGGCTATCGTGAAGCGGAGGAGCTGCTGCGCACGCCCGGGGTTCGTAAAAAGTAACGACCTTTCCGGTGTCATCTTGGGGTCTTGTCGCTTCGCGACGCGATCGTGCGCCGGAGGAGTCACTGAAAAATGAACGAAAATGCGGGCATTTCCTTTTTCGTGGTCGCGCGCTTCTGGCATCGGGCTTGCTGTCGGAGTCAAGGCAGGGGGACTCCGGATATGAGAACGCTAAGCTGGAATGGGGTTTTTCCGATTTTGGTTTTGATAGCCCTTCTGGATTCGGTAACGGGGCAGGCGATGGGGCGCAAACCGCCGGAAACGGCGGAGCCTGACTTTGCCTTGGGAGAGATCAGCCTGGCTGGAACCGGTTGCCCGGATGGCCTGGGCGCGGTCGAAGTCTCGAGAGATCATCGGGATGTGAGGATCCGCTTCGAACAGATGGGCGTCGAGGCGGGCGGGACGTCGGGTAAGGCCCTGGACCGGAAAAATTGCTCTGCCACGATCCAGGTGGGGACAGTGCCCGAGGGTTTCCGCGTGGTGATCAGCGAGGTCACGCTCGAAGGGGCTTACGAGCTGCAAGCCGGCGCGACAGGCCGGGTTGCGCATGAGACTTTCCTGGCCGGGACCGAAGGCGACAAGTTACAGCAGGATCTCGGTTCCGAAGGCGAATCCGCCGGAAGGATACAGCTTCAGAGCGCTGCCACCGCTTCCACGGGCTGCGGCGAGGGCGGCATCCTCCGGACCCATACCTCGATCTTCGTTCGCGGCGACCGCGTCCAGGCCGGCGTCGGTTCAAACGCGAGGATCAGCGAGCTGGCGCTCAAACTCAAGCTGGTTTCCTGCCGCTGATCAGCTGACGCTCGGCGAGGCGGTGGGCTCGAGCTCCCCGGGGCTGGACGCCGGAGAAGGGCCGGTCACGACCACCGAGCCCACCATCGAAGGGTGGATCGCGCAGTGATACGGGAAGGATCCCGGGCTGTCGAACGTGTGCTCGAAAGTATCGCCCGGGCTGAGAACCTCGGATTCGAACAGATCGTTCGTATCCGAGGTTACCGTATGATCCACCGTATCGTTATTGGTCCAACGGACGGTCATCCCCACGGAGATATTCACCGGATTCGGCTGGTAGGAGTCGTCTCCCAGGATCGTGCCGCCCGGCACGATGCTCACCTGCACGGCCTCAGGCGCCGGAGGCGAGACGGTTGGCGAGGGGGTCGCCGTCGGTGAGACGGTGGGACTGGGCGACGGCGATCCCGTCGGCGAAGGAGTCACCGTAGGGGATGGGGTAACCGTCGGAGTCGGCGATACCGTCGGTGAGGGGGAGAGGGTGGGCGTCGGCGAAGCCGTGGGTGACGGTGTGGGCGAGACGGTGGGCGACGCGGTCGGTGAAGGCGTGGGGCTCACCTGGAAATCCGGCGGATCCACGTGAATGACGCCTCTCTCCTCGGGATGAATCCGGCAATGGAAGGGGATATCGCCGGAACGGCTCAGCGAGATCTCCTCTGTCCCGCCCGGGGGAATGTTTCCGGTATCGAAACTTCCGTCATCGGCGACCAACCAGTGATTCACCGGGCTGTTGTTGATGATCTTCACGATCGCGATGAGCTGGATGTTCTGTTTGACGAAGATCGTCTGGTTGATGATGTTCGTTATGGTCGGAGCGAAGATGTGATTGATCGTGACATTGACGATGGTCGTACCTGCCGCAAGGCGCGTGAGATCGAAGTTCGCGTCGAGCGCCGGGCAGGTGGCGCTAGGGGCGCGGGTCGCAGTGCCTACGAGCTGATTCCCGTTGAGTGTCGCCGTTCCGGCGAATGGACACCCGCTGCCCGTTTCGGTCCCGCTGAAGTTCGCGATGTTCGCTGAAACAGTGCCGGTGAACGAGCCGTTCGTGCCTTTCGCGTTCAACCAGTTTCCAGAGATGTCGCCGGCGCTCTGCCCGATCGTCACCGAGAGAAGCGTATCCAGCGGGGCGCCGCCTTCTGTTCCCCGCTCGACGCCTTCGTATCTTCCCGAGAAGTCCGCGATCGGCGGAGCTTCTCCGGGCTGTCCGCCATCTCCGTTGTCGTCCCCGCAGGAGCCGAGTGCCAGAAGCGAAGCCACCGATAAAAGAGCCCAGATGGATTTCATGCCCACTGCTCCTGCAAACCTGACGCCTCGGCATAAGACGGCAGGTCATGTGGACTGCGGATCCGCGTCTCGATGATCCGGCTCTTCGCCAGCGGCTTTGGCGTCACGCGGAGGGGTTGATCCAGAGAGCATCGTCGCGCGCGGCTTACGGGAGGGCGAGAATTCGCTTGCGCCGGGCAGCCAATCCTATGAAACTGACTGCAGTCTAACCCAGTGCAGTTTGTGCTGAAGGGCTGGAGTGCTTGTAAAGCAGCATCCACTAACAGCAGTTCTGGTTATCGGATCTCTTCTCAGGCTCTCCGTGCAACAACAGCCTTTTTTTACCAACCCAGGGGGATCCATGAAGAATCTGATTACTATCTTCGCAGCAGCGCTCATCGCGAGCTCCGTCGCTAGCGCCGATACGGCGAACGTCACCGTGTACGGTACCTTCAATGCTGATGTGGAGTTCGACAGCAAGAAGGACGCCGCGGATGGTACGAGCGACTACGGCACGAAAACCCGCTTCGGCTCTCACTCGACGAACTTCGGCATCAAGGGCGCCGAGGATATCGGGAGCGACCTCAAAGGCCTTTTTCAGATCGAGCTCGATACCAACATCACCAAGACTGAGCTGAAGACGACCTTCAGGAATACGATGATCGGGCTGGGGACTCCCTATGGCTCATTCCATATCGGAAACTGGGATACCCCGTTCAAGCTGCTGACGAGCCATATGGAGCCGTTCTACGGCGCGGGAACCATGGAGACTCGCTCAGCCATGGCTTCGATCGGCGGCTTCTCGGCCGCGGGGTTCAACCTGAGGCAGTCCAATTCGGTTTTCTACTGGTCGCCGAAGCTTTACGGCTTCTCGGCCAAGGTCCAGTACTACACGGATCCTTCGACCGGCTCGGCGCCTTCTCCGTCGCTCACGAGCGCGTCGCTCGTCTATGAGGAGGCCAACATCACCGCGGGCTTCGCTTACGAGAAGCATCGGCAGTTCCGCTTCGGCAGCAACTCCACTCCTTATTTCAGCACGACGAGCACGCGCGTGGGCAACAGCTCCGACACTGGCTTGGGCGCGACCCTCGGCTACAAGATCGCCGATGGCACCATGGTCGGTGCGTCCTGGAACAACCTCAAAGTCGTGTCGGAGACGCCGAACAACGCTGAAGCCACCCTCAAGCGCGATGCTTTCTTCTTTGCCGGGACCTACAGGCTTTCGGATATCACCTTCCGCGCGGGCTACGGCACGATGGGCAAAGGATCGTGCACCGATGAGACGGGCGCGGCCTGCTCTGAGACGAAGTTCGGCAGCGCGAGCATGCTGATGGCGGGCGCGTCGTATAGCTTCAGCAAGCGTACCGATGTCTACGGTGTCTTCGCGAAGGTGTCCAACGGCGATGGCGCGAAGTATGACTTCGGCTCGGCCTTCGGTCCCTCGGTCGCGCGCGGCCAGGACCCTCAGCTCATCGGGCTGGGTCTGCGTCACACTTTCTGAGTGATTCAACCTTTCGAATAACGACAGGAATATAGCAGAATGGGGCGGCGGCGTGACTCGAAGGAGTCCGTCGCCGCTGTGCTGTTGGGGCTTCAGGATTCATTTGCGATCTTCGATGTCGGCATTCGCGAGGGATGCTGCCTTCACGAAAATAGAATAGGACCAGCAGGTGGAATTTGGGGCTTCAGTTCCAATAGGGCTGCCACCGGCGGAGCGCTCATGCATAATGAGCCCATAACGAGATTTCGTGGAATTCGCGCGGGCATTTTTATTCGGCCATCGCGCGTTCCGAATATCCAAAGGGGAGAGCGATGGTCACTCGGTTAATACTCGCGAGCATGCTTCTGGCGGCAGCGGCCGGGACCGCATTTGCGGAGATCGGCGGCGGGGATATCAAGTTCGAGGTCAAAGGCGAATCGGACGTGGTTTTCAGCCATGCCGATCACGTCCGCGACAATGAAGTCAAATGCACCGCCTGCCACGACAAGCTGTATCTCAACGTGAAGAAGCACCGGAAGGTGAGCGCCAAGCAGATGAATCTCGGCGAATCCTGCGGAAAGTGCCACAACGGCAAGGATGCCAAGATCAACGTGGCCGACAAGAGCCGCTGCACCGAATGCCACGAGCAGAACTGAGGAGAGGGCGATGGAAAAAGACATCCTGATTAAGATGCAAGAGGATCTCGGGCGAGCCGTAAGGAAGCCCGAGGAGAAGCGCCGCTGGGGAATGCTGATCGATCTCCGCAAATGCGTGGGCTGTCACGGATGCTCGGTTTCGTGCATGGCCGAGAACAAGCTCGGTCCGGGCGTGGTCTACCGGCCCGTCTTCGAATACGAAACCGGGAAGTATCCCAACGTCGGGCGGACCTTTCTGCCGAGGCCTTGCATGCAATGTGACAAGCCTCCGTGCGTGACGGCCTGTCCCGTGGGCGGACCCGATGGGGCCACCTGGAAAGAAACCAAAGGGATTGGCGCTGGCGTGGTGAAGATCGACTATTCCAAGTGCATCGGGTGCGGGAAATGCGTTCCCGCCTGCCCCTACGGCGCAAGGGCGCTGGATGACGGCAGCTTCCACAGCAACGGAAAGAAAGTGAAAGCCCAACCCAACGAAGCCGCTCCCTTCTTCGAGTACGGCAAGAAATGGGTTCGCGAGGACATGCACCAGCCGTCGGGTAACGCCAGGAAATGCCATTTCTGCGTGCACCGGCTCGCCGAAGGGATGCTCCCTCAATGCACGACCACCTGCGTGGGCAGGGCGACTTACTTCGGTGATCTGAACGACTCGGAGAGCGAAATCTCGAAGGTCATGGCCGCGAACAAGGGCAAGCTTCAGGTGCTGAAGAAGAACAAGGGTACTGAGCCGCGCGTTTTCTACATCGCTGATGAAAATCTGGGGAATCTCTATGGATCAGAAAAATAATCGTCCCGAAGCCGAAACGAAGGAAAGCGAAGGTCTCTCCCGCCGCGCGTTCCTGCAGCAGACCGCGACGTGGAGCTGCGCCGCTCTGGTGGGTTCGCAGCTGGATTTCGTGAATGGCCTGATCGCGCGGGTCCAGGCCGGGGAGATCACCCCCGACGAAGCTTATGAGCTGATGAAGGCCGAGAACCAGCTCTATACCGTTTGCCTCAACTGCAATACCGGCTGCGGCATCAAGGTGAAGCTCCTCAACGGCGTGGCCGTCAAGATCGACGGAAGTCCTTACAATCCCTTCACCCTCAATCCGCACTTGCCCATGAAGGAGTCACCCCAAAGCGTCGCAAAAATCGATGCACCGCTCTGCCCGAAGGGTCAGGCTGGCCATCAGGGCGCCTATGATCCCTATCGCATCCGCCAGGTGCTCAAGCGCGCTGGAAAGCGCGGTGACGGCAAGTGGGTTTCCGTTCCCTTCGATCAGGCGGTCGATGAGATCGTGAAGGGCGGGTATCTCTTCAAGAACATCCCGGGCGAGGAAAATCGCAAGGTGACGGGCTTGAAGGATCTGTACGCGGTTCGTGATCCTCAGGTTCTCAACATGATGGGCGAGGATATCGCCAAGATCCGCAAGAGGAAGATGAAGGTCTGGGAGTTCAGGGATCGGCACGCGACGAACCTGCACATGCTGATCGACCCGGAGCATCCGGACTTCGGGCCGAAGAATAACCAGTTCGTTTATATGTGGGGTCGCAAGAAGGGTGGCAGGAGCGATTTCTCGAAGCGCTTCAGCGAAGCGTTCGGGACGATCAATACTCACGGCCACACGACCGTTTGCCAGGGATCGCTGTATTTCGCCTGCAAAGCCATGAGCGAGCAGTACGTTGGGGGCGATTTCAAGGATGGCCAGAAGTTCTATTGGCAGGCGGATCTTGAAAACGCGGAATACGTGCTTTTCGTCGGCACCAATCTCTTCGAGGCCAATTACGGCCCGACGAACCGATCGCCCAGGATCACCCAGCGGCTGGTGGACGGAAAGGTGAAGTGCACGGTTCTCGATCCACGATACACCAAGGTCGCGAGCAAAGGGCAGCGCTGGGTCCCGGTTCTCCCGGGGACGGATGCGGCCTTCGCCATGGGGATGACCCGCTGGATCCTGGAGAACAGGCGTTTTGACTCCAAGTTCCTTTCGAACTGCAACAAGGCGGCCGCCGCCGCCGACAAGGAGCCTACCTGGAGCAACGGCGCCTGGCTGGTGAAGCTCGACAAGGATGGCAAGCCTTCGACCTTGCTGCGCGCATCCGAGATCGGCCTGAAAGCGGCCGAGAAGCGCAAGGACAAGGACGGCAAGGAGTCGGATTACGAGTTCCTGGTGACTCTGAAGGACGGCAAGCCGATCGCGTTCGATCCGAACGACGAGAAGGAGGCGGTCGAGGGCGATCTCCTCGTCAACGACGAGATCAAGACCGAGAAGTGCTCGTTCAAGGTGAAGAGCGCGCTTCAGGTCATGCTCGAGACCGCGCAGGAGAAATCCATCGCCGAGTACGCGCAGATCTGCGGCATTCAGCCCAAGGTGATCGAGGATGTCGCGAAGGAGTTCACTTCGCATGGCAAGAAGGCGTGCGTGGATATGCATCGGGGACCGGCGCAGCACACGAACGGCTTCTACACGATTTCCGCGTTGATGAATCTGAACCTGCTGGTCGGAAACTTCGACTGGACGGGCGGGATGATTGCGGCTTCGACCTACAACACGGATGGAACGAAGAACGATAACCAGCCTTTCAACTTCAAGAAGATCACGCCGAAGTATGGCAAGGCGTTCGGCACTTCGATCATTCGCCACGACGCCAAGTACGAGGAGTCGACGATCTTCAAGGGCTATCCCGCGAAGCGCAACTGGTGGCCGCTCTCTTCGGACGTCTATGAGGAGATCATTCCTTCGATCCAGGACGCGTACCCGTATCCGATCAAGGTCCTTTTCTCCTACATGGGAACGCCGGTGTACGCCCTGCCGGCAGGGCAGACCAATGCCGAGGCTCTGACGGATCTGGATAAGGCGCCGCTCTATTACGCGAGCGATATCACGATCGGCACTACTTCGATGTATGCCGACTATATCTTCCCCGATCTTCATTACCTGGAACGCTGGGAGATGCAGGGCTCCCATCCGAACATGCCGGTCAAGGTGCAGCCGGTTCGGCAGCCCGTGATCGCATCGCCCAACGAGGTGGTGAAGGTTTTCGGCGAAGAGCAGCCTATCTCGTACGAAACCCTGTGGCTCGCGCTCGCCGAGCGCCTGGGTCTTCCCGGCTTCGGGCCCAACGGCTTCGGCGAAGGCAAGCCTTTGACCCGCCCGGACGATTTCTATATCCGGATGGTCGCGAATATCGCCTATGACGGCAAGGAGGCGGTACCGGATGCCTCTGATGAAGAGGTGGAGGTCTTTATCAAGTCCCGGCGCCACCTGCCGAAGAACGTCTTCGATGCCAAGCGCTGGGAGAAAATCTCAGGAAAGGCCTGGAAGAAGGTTGTCTACCTGCTCAATCGGGGCGGTCGCTTCGATACTCAGGAAAACAGCTTCAAAGGCGATCACGTTGCCAACAAGTATGGCAAGCAGATCAACCTCTACCAGGAGAAGACCTACAAGGTGAAGGACGCCTTCACCGGCAAGCACCTGCACGGGATGGCCCGGTACGTGCCAGTGGCCGATACCCTGGACCGGGCTCCCACGGAGCTGAGTCAGGGCCATGAGCTCCATCTGATCACGCAGCGTGATGTGAGGATGACGAAGTCCAGAACAGTCACGAACGGCTATCTCATGGAACTGATGCCTGAGAACGCGATCATCATCCACACCAACGATGCCAGACAACTCGGCGTGAAGACGGGCGACAAGGTCAAGGTGGTCTCCGCGACTAATCCTGAAGGGGTTTGGGACCTGAGGAACGGCACCAAGAAACCCATGATCGGCAAGGTGAAGGTCACCGAGACGATCCGGCCCGGCATCATCACTTTCACCCTGGGGCATGGTCATTGGGCGACAGGTGCCGCGGACATGGAAATCGATGGCAAGGTGATCAAGGGGGATCCGCGGCGAGCCGCGGGCGTGCATGCGAATGCCGCGATGTGGGTCGATCCGCACCTCAAGAACACCTGCTTCATCGACAAGGTCGGCGGGAGCGTCTCCTTCTACGATACCAAGGTGAAGCTGATCAAAGTGTGATGTGAATGCATTTAGAGGACTCCCATGGCAGGAGCTTCCATTATCTCAGGCTATCGATAACGGAAGCGTGTAATTTCCGCTGCTCTTATTGCCTGCCCAATGGGTTTTCGAAGCCCGCGAACGCGTGTCGGCCTCTTTCAGTACAAGAGACCAGCAACCTCGTTTCGGGCTTCGCCGAGCTTGGTTTTTGGAAGATGAGGCTCACGGGCGGCGAGCCCACGATCCGCTCCGACATCCTGGAGGTCATCGAGGCCGTCGCGCGCACTCCCGGGATCCGTCAGGTAGCGTTGACGACGAATGGTTATCGCCTGAGGAAGATCGCTCGCGAGCTCCGCGATGCCGGTCTCCATTCGCTGAACGTCAGCCTGGACAGCCTGGATAGCGATCGCTTCCGTGAGATCACCGGGCAGCCGCGATTGAGCGAGGTAATGGACGGGATCGATGCGGCGCTCGTAGCCGGAATCCCTTCCGTCAAGGTCAATGCCGTTCTTCTGAGAGGCGTCAACGAGCAGGATCTGGGGAGTTTCATAGAGCTCGCCAAAGAAACGCCTATCGGCATCCGCTTCATCGAGCTGATGCGCACCGGTCAGAACGAGGAGTACTTCCTGAGGCATCATCTGCCGGTAGGGGCACTCCAGTTCCGGTTGGCTCGCTCCGGATGGAAACCGCTCGAGAAGCGCGCAGGCGATGGCCCGGCGCTGGAATACGGCCATTCGGACTATCGTGGGCGGATCGGTGTGATCGCGCCTTACTCAAGGGAATTCTGCAGGTCCTGCAACCGCCTTCGGGTCTCGAGCCAGGGGGGGCTGCGGCTTTGTCTTTTCGGGGAAGGGGATTTTCCCCTGCGGACCCTGCTACAGTCGCCTTCTCAGAAAGGTGAGCTGGTGGACACCGTGCGCGCCCTGATCGATCGCAAGCCGGAGTCGCATCTTTTGCATCAGGGAAAGTTCGGGAATGCCTCGACCCTAGCCGCGATCGGCGGATAAAAAAACGGGAACAGTCGTGGAACTGTTCCCGTCCGAAAAGTTGATCAGGGCCTTCTCTCAGCGAGCCGAGACGAACTTCTTGGCGACGATCGCCTGACCATCGGTTGAGAGCACGAAGTCGAAGAACTGCTTGACGTCTCCAGTGGGCATGTCCTTCGTGAGCAGGAGCAGCGGACGGCTGAAGGGGAAGTTGCCTGAGCGGATATTCGCCGCGTTGGCCTCGACCTTGTTCACCGAGATGATCTTGACCCCATCAAGGTCCTTGAAGGAGAAGGAGGCGTTCGTAATGGCGTTCGGGTCCGCGGCGACGGCTTTCACGCAGTCTTGCGCGGTGTCGACCTGCTTGGTCGGCTTGTAGGCTTCGCCATCCAGGGCCATCTCCTTGAATTCCTTGAGCGTGGCGCGATCCCCGGTCACGACTTCCGTCACGACGTTGATCTTGGCGTCCTTTCCGCCGACTTCCTTCCAGTTCTTGATCTTACCCGTGAAGATACCTTTGATCTGTTCTTTCGAAAGGTCGCCCAAGGCGTTGGTGGAGTGGACGAAGACGGCAATCGCGTCATGGCCGATCACCTGATAGTAGGGTTTCTTCTTCTTCTCCTCGTTGTTGAGGCCGCGGGACATTCCGCCAATGGAAGCCGTGCCATCCGTAGCGGCTTTGAAGCCCTTCCCGGAGCCCAGCGTGCCGACCTTGTCGAACTTGATCTTGGCCTTGGCCTCGAAAGCCTTGGTCATTTCAGGCATGATGTTGTCGGCGATCGTGGATGAGCCTTCGTAGGTGAGGCCCGCGACAGCGCTCGCGGCGCCCAGGAAAGAGAGGGCAAGCAAAGGCAAAATTGCAGCATGGAATTTCATAAGAAAAGAATCTCCTCGTTGTTGTTAGAAAATCAGGTAATTCGTTCAGTAAATTATTCATCCGGCTTTCAGGAACGGGAACTTCAAACTGGGGTCAGCCCCGGAGGATTGCTAGAAAACCATCCTCAAGGGACGATCATGTATCCAGAATATTTGATCGATATATTTGTAGATTCTGAAACGCATTTTTGAACGGCATCGGCCGCATCCTGAAGGGGCTTACATGAAGCAACTGACACTCAAGAGAAGAATCGCGATCGCCCTCTTGCCCGGAGGCCTGGTGATTGCGGGGGCCCTTGCAGCACTCTGGTTAACGATCTCAGGTTCATCCAAGGCGCTGATGACGCTGAGTAACGCAATGCATCTGGATTCCCTGGCGCAGCAGGCCCAATACCAGATTCTCACCATGTCGGATGCCATCAAAGCCTATCTCCTGAATCCTTACAATATGGCGCTTCTGGAGCGGAAGATGGCGGCGGATCAGGAGCTGGAGACTGTTATCGGAAGCCTCAAGGCCGCGACCACCGACTCGGATTTGCAGTCGAAGATCACGGAGCTCGACAAGATCAACAAGGAGGAGCTCGCGCCGCGCTCGCAGAAGCTCGTCGATATGATCAAGGCCGACCAGATCGAGCGGGCCCAGCGCTTCTTTGAATTCGATTACGGGGTGATCGAGAAGAAGTACAACGACGCAATCGCCCAGATGCGTGCGGAGATCAGCAAGATCCCAGCGGCGACCCAAGCCCGCATCGAGGCGAATAATACACGAGTCCGCAACATCACTCTTTTCGGAGCCCTGGTCGGGATCATCGGGGTCAGTATTTATCTGCTTCGGACGCTGACCAAGCTGACGGGTCAGATCGGGCATGTGCTCAACGAGGTCAAGAAGGAAGCTGAGATCGTCACCGGTGCCTCCGGTGAGATCCGCAATGCCTCGGACAGGCTCCAGGAGGCGACTCACGAGCAAACCAGCGCCGTGCAGGAGACGACTTCCGCGATCACGGAGATGAGCGCGACGCTCGCGAAAAACGCCGAAAGCGCCAAGTCCTCGGTTGAGATGGGGAGCTGCAGCCATAGCGCCGCAACGAAAGGCAAGTTGGCGGTGGTGGACGTGATCGAGGCGATCGGCCGCATGAGCGACAGCAACGCCAAAGTCATGCAGCAGGTGGAGGAGAGCAACCGGAGAATCGGCGAGATTTCCCAGCTGATCCAGGAGATCGGCAGCAAGACCAAGGTCATCAACGACATCGTCTTCCAGACGAAACTGCTTTCGTTCAATGCCTCCGTCGAGGCGGCGCGCGCGGGCGAGCACGGCAAGGGTTTCGCGGTCGTCGCCGAGGAAGTGGGAAAGTTGGCTCAGATGAGCGGCAACGCCGCCAAGGAGATCTCCGAGATGCTGAGCCAGAGCATCCTGAAGGTGGAGGGGATCGTGACGGAGACCCGTTCCAAGGTCACCGGGCTCATCGAGGAAGGCAAGATCACGGTGAAGCGAGGCACCGAAGTGGCCACGCAGTGCGAGGCCGCCTTGAATGAGATCGTCCAGAACGTGGATCAGGTGAATATCATACTCCGGGAGATCTCCAGCGCGACGGTGGAGCAAACCAAAGGGATGGGAGAGATCTCGATGGCGATGTCGCGCCTGGATGAGACGGCCCATGGAAACAGCGCCACCTCGGCGCAGGTGACTCATTCGGCGGACCAGCTTGCCACTCAGGCCCAGACGCTCCACCGGCTGATCGCGATGCTGGACCAGGTGGTGAACGGCGCCAAAAACCCGATCGGAACGGCTGGCCAAGCCGCTGAGGACGAGCAACGCGGCTCCGAGGACGATCTGAATCAGCGCGCTGCCTGAGCGCGGCTGAATCCCCCATTCCGAAAGCGCTCAGGTTGCTTTCGGGACGCCGCTGGGTTATGCGGCTCTGATGGGGGATTCCATGTTTCATAATGTTTTTCAGACAACGGTTGTTCTTATCGCTATTTTCCTTGGCGGGACTTCGGCTCACGCGGCGAACGCAGGATCGATCGAAAACCTCGATCGCTATTCCAGGGAGATCGTTCTCAGCTTTCCCGACGATAACGGCGGCGTGGCGTACCGCGTGCCCATTCGGGTGATCCTGGTCCATCCCAATGTGGCGATTCACTACTTCAAGAAGGATGAAGATCCCTACATGTATTTGAACCACGGAAAGGACACCCAGGGGAACCGATTCTATAACGCCATCCTGTACCCTGTGATCGGGATGAAATCCTACGTGGTTCCTTTCGCAACGCTGGGTCCCGTCATGCCGGAGCATTTGCTGGATAAGGACTCCCGAGAGATCCTGGCTCTCCAGCTTTCCGAGATCCAGCGATACGGCGGCCTGAAGCCTTACGCCGATATGCTCGAGAAGCGAGGCTTCTTCGAAGACTGAGGTTCCGGCTGGCTTTCGAGAACGCCTGGGGTGCTGATCGCCACCGAGCCTTCCACCACTTCCCGGAGGTCCTTTACCTGCTGAGCCAGGCTTTCGGCCTGGGCGTCGAGCTGCCTTCCGGCGGTCGCGGTGCGTTCGGAGACCACGGTGTTCTGATGAGTCACCTGATCCAGCTGGCCCATCGCTTTCACGATCTCCTGCACGCCTTGGGCTTGCTCCTCGCTGGCATCGGCGATCTCCTCCACGAGCTGCACCACGCTCGTCACGCTCGCCACGATCTCGTCCAGGAGGGAGTCGCAACGGGTCGCCGTCTCGGTCCCGACCTGGATCTTCTCTTCTCCGGCCGAGGCGAGCTGCTGGACCCGGGTCGTCGTGAGAGAGATGATGTCCTGCACTTTCCGGGTGCTTCCTTCGAGGAGCCCCGAGATCTCCTTGGCCGCATTACCGCTCATCTGCGCGAGATTGCCGACCTCCTCGGCGACGACGGCGAAGCCCTTGCCCTGCTCGCCGGCGCGCGCCGCCTCGACTGAAGCGTTGAAGGAAAGCAGCTTCGTCTGGAAAACGATGTCGTTGATGACGCGGGTCTTTTCGCCGATTTCCGAAATCAGCTGCGTGATTTCCGTGAGCCTCGCATTGCTTTCGAGCATTTCGGAGTTCATTTCGTCGTGGCTTCTCCGGATCTCGCGAATGGCCTCGATGACGCTCTGGACCGAGACTTTGCCGCGATCCGCCGCTTCCTTGCTCTCCTGGGAGACGGCAAGCGATTTTTTCGCGTTCTCGGCGTTCTTTCGGACCATGGCATTCACCTCCTCGAGGGAGCTCACGGATTCCTGGACGGCCGAGGCCTGCTCCGTGACGCTCGAGGAGAGCTCCGTTCCGGACTCCGCTATCTTCGCGGCGGCGGAGGAGACCTCGGAAGATCCGATCGAGAGCGCCTCCGTGACTCTTCGGACACGGGAGGTGACCGATCGGATGATCGCCAGCGCGGTCGCGGCAGCCACGATGATGGCCAGGAGCCCGGCCAGGATCGAGACCAGGAAAACGGACTTTTGAGTCTGGTGGAATTCGCGATCCGCCTGGCCGGACTTTCCGGACAGATGTTCCGAAAGCCCCTTTAGCTTGCCGGAGATGAGCTTTTTCCTGAGATCGATCTCGTAGTCAATCTTCGAGATCCGCTCAAAATTCGGGTTCTTCTCGCCCAATAGGGGCAAAAGCTCCTTATCCACGAGGCGAACCATCTCGGACCAGGCTTCCTTGGCGGCCCGGACGTTTTCCTTCTCGCTCGGGGTTTCCGCCAGCTTCTCCACCGTTTCCAGCTGTCGGAGGTTCATCGATTTGGCTTCCGCCCAGTCGCGTGTTCCCTCCTCGAAGTTCCGGTTGATGATGAGGTCAGCGATGATGGAGTAATCGTGTTCCGCCATCTGTGAGGCCTCGAGCGCCGCAAGGGCATCTTTCGCGCGAGCCGCGCCATATTCCTGTTCGGCTCCGAGCGTTTTCACCTGCCAGAGCGTATAGCCGCAGAATGCGGCGGTGATCACCGTACAAAGTGAAAAACCGGCAGCCAGCTTTTGTCCGAGGCTCAGGGTTCGTTTCATGGGCGACTCCTCTGATCGATCTATCTACACATAAAATGTGTAGTCAATCTATCGAAGGGGCAAGCGATTCGCTTGAGTGGAATCATTCCAATCGAATGCGCCTGGGCTCAATATCGCAGAGAGGTGCGGGACGCCATTTTTTGCGGACGCTCGAAGCGGGCGCCGAAAAAATCCAGCAGGCGGCGGCTGAGCCCGTCGTAAGTGTCGGTGCTGGTCAAAGACGAGTAGAAATGGTGCCCATATTCGAGGTAGGGGCTCCCGAAATACGCCAGAAAACGAAAACGGCGGACCCCCAACGGCTCGGGATAATGCTCGCGCGAGAGCTCGAGGACCCGGCTCAGGAACTTGCCGTAGCTTGCGCCCGAAACGATCGGGTCTTCAGCGGCGAAGGTGCCTGAAGCTGGTGCCCGCCGGCCGAATTCGCTCAGGAGCCAGGGTTTCGCGAGCAAGGCGCGTCCGATCATGATCCGATCGCAGCCGGTCTGCTCGAACATCCGTTCCACGTCTTCGAGGGTCTGGACATCGCCGTTACCGATGACCGGAATGCTCATCACCTGCTTGAGGCTCGCGATCTGTGACCAGTCAGCGGTCCCCTTGCGTCGTTGAGCGGCGGTGCGGGGATGAAGCGTGATCCAGCTGGCCCCGGCCGCCTGAATCTTCAGGCAGAAGTTTTTCAGGAAATCAGGGTCCGGGTCGGCGGGCGTTTCATCGTTCCGGGCTTCGCCGGGAGGAGGCGCCGCGCGGAGCTTCACGGAGACCGGCAGCTCGCCTGCGTACTTCACGGCAATCGCGGTGATCTCCGCTGCGTAATCAGGATCGCCCATGAGAGCGACGCCATAGTTGTGCCGGAGCGCCCGCTTGACGGGACAGCCCATGTTGATATCGATGGCGCGCGCTCCCCAGTCCCTGAGCTTCGAGATCGAATCGCGGATGAAGCCCTCCTCGTTTCCCAGAAGCTGAGGACATAGCCCGGCTTCAAAGTCATCAAAACGGGTTTCGATGGATTGCCCCGCGCGCTGATACGGGATTCTTCGCGAATTCAGCATCTCGGTGGGCCAGAGCGCTTTTCGACCGGGCGGCAGGTATTCCTGGAGCGTCTTTCTGACGACGAAATGGGTCAAGCCTACCATCGGGGCCAGAAGAAGGGGGAAGGGAGCATGGTGATCGAGGCGGGTTTGGGATGAGCGCACTGGTGTTTGGGTTCCTAACAGAATTGCTTACTAATTCAATAGCTTAGACTTTGATTAAAACCCCTTGCGGAACTCTATTTTATATCGTACTAGAACGGTCAACTAATGATTAGGTCCTCTGAATCCTAATCCCTGCTCAAAGGAGAAATCATGAAGAAGTTGAATCTAGGACTCGTTCTGTGTGCGCTCGCTCTTGCGGCTACTGCCCTGGCCGATGATCTGACCGTCACTGACGGCAGAGGCAAATTTGTCACAAAGCGCATCTCCGCCACTCGGGTCAAAGGAGTCGAGATCACCCTCTCCAGGGATATCGAAGTCGACGATTGCAACCGGCGGCAGTTGGGCGCGTCGCTCGCACTCGTTTCGGGTTCTGGTGACGGATATTACGACGCCTACTTCGTGGATGCCGGGATCAGTATGACGGAAATGTATTGCCCGCGACCGGTCACGACCGAGACCCTGGTCTCCAAGCCGATGTTCGTCTCATCTTTCTCGAACGAGAATGTGGATGGGGAAGTTGAGCTCACGCTCATCGTTCCTGAAGGCTTTACGGTGAATGTGACGGAAGTGAAATAAACGGAGTGGTTGCGCCGAGGGGGGTTGCCCTCCCGGTGCGCCCGGAACTCCGCGGTTCTTCCGGCTGGGCTCTGTCCCTCGCGTCAGCGGCGAGCGAAATCTACGACCACCGGAGCGGCTTTGGCTGGAACGGGCTCGCACGGCTTACAGAGAAAAACCTGCCGGTTCACCAGCTCGTGCCACCCACCGTCTTTGGAGCGGGTCAGGGCACGACAATGAAAGCATTTGAACTGCCCCTTTGGAGCGCGGTGTGTTGTTACGGAAATCATAACGACCCCTCTTTCGGTGGAACGGGTGAACGAAAATAAAAAGGGAGGCGCCGGCCCAAGGCCAGCGCCTCCCTCCAGAATCAAGGCTTAGTAACGGCGTCCGCCGCTGTCGCCGCCGAAGCTGCCGCGGTCGCGGGGGACCATCGGCTTGGCTTCATTGACGGTCATGGCGCGGCCGTCATAGTCGGCGCCATTGAACTTGCTGATGACGTCCTGAGCTTCCGCTTCGGTCGACATCTCGACGAAGCCGAAGCCTTTGCTGCGGCCGGTGTCGCGGTCCATGATGATTTTCGAGGACTGGACCGTCCCGCACTGCGAGAACGTGTCGGAAAGGATCTGATCGGTTGCGGAGTACGGAAGATTGCCTACGTATAGTTTTTTGCCCATGAAACCTCCTAAAGGCTGGGAGCCGCTCAAGAGGATAGGGACACCATGTCCGCAGACTCGAGAAGAAGCGAAATTGAACTACTGAAGTCCCGAGTTTACCATGAAGGCGAGGAATGGCCTAACCCATTTCCCGGGCCATCCCCACTACCGACGAGTAGGAAAGAAAGTTCTGGCCGTCAGTGGACGTAGGCTTCCGGCTGTCTGGGCCGGGGCTCGGCGGGCCTTCTGACAATCAGAGTGCCGTTGCCACTTGGGGCAACACATTGTTGCCAGAGGTATTGCCCCCGAGGCGCCGCTGATGTACTGGTGTCGTCACAATGCAAGAGCAGCTCGCCATCCAGAAATTACTGAACGGGAAGTACGAAGAGGCTCGGGCCAAAAACCCGGCGTTTTCCCTCCGTGCGTTCTCTCGTCGGCTGGAGGTGAGCCCGAGCACCCTGACTCGTGTTCTTTCAGGGCAAAGACGCGTTTCACGCCCACTGGCCGAACGGCTCTGCCGCAAGCTTTGTCTGGACCCGCAGGAGCGGTCGGAGCTGATGGGTTCGTTTCCGAGCCGCAGGCCGGCTCGAAGGGCCCACGCGAACGGTGGCAAGGACGATGTTTCGCTGCTGCAGCTCACGGCCGACCAGTTTCGGATCATCTCGGAGTGGCACCACTTCGCGATTCTTTCCCTGATGCGCACGCGGGACTTCAAGAGCGTCCCCGGGTGGATCGCGAATCGCCTGGGGATCTCGGTTCGGGAGGCGGAGGCCGCACTCGAGCGCCTGGAGCGACTCGAGATGATTCGCCGCGGCTCGAACGGAAAGTGGGTTCGCACCCGCTCGCGCTTTCGCACGACCGATGACGTCCTGGATCTCTCGCTGCAGAAGGCGCATAGGCAAGATCTCGAGCTCGCGGCCGAGGCGCTTGCGACCGTGCCCGTGGAGCTCCGCGATTTCTCTTCCATCACGATGCCCGCGCATCCCCGGCTCCTCCCGCGGGCCAAGGAGCTGATCCGCAAGTGCCAGAATGATCTGTCGGCGCTGCTGGAGTCCGAGCCTGGCACCGAGGTTTACCAGCTGTATGTACAACTTTTCCCGTTAACGAAGGTTCAGTTGAAGGAGACCGAGTCATGAAGAACTTCGCGTGCATGATGCTTTTTGTCGCGTCCAGCGCCGGGGCGGCGGCGGGTGATTCGAAGGGCAATGGCGGCAGCGGCATCGTCTGCCGGGACGCGGCCGGGCGGATCAGCGCAGTCGAACTGCTCGACTATTACGAGGTACGCTTGAGCGGCCGCGCGCTTTCTCTGAAGCCCGAGCTCGGCTCATATGAGAACATGCTCAACGAGCTTTTTGACCGCTGGTCGCCCCATGCGCCGCTCCGAATGGCTCAGTATAGGCGTTGGCTCAAGAGCTTCGAATCCGAGGCGGGGTTTCATAGCGGTGTTTCGATTCCCGCGATTCCCGATACGGGTTCGATCGTGATCCCGGCGGGTTGCGAGCCCATGCCGATCGCGTTCCAGCGTCCGGACGGCGAGATCATGCCGGGCGTGAAGCGTTATACGATCAGCAAGGATCTTTGGGACCTGATGCCTGAAGTTCAGAAAGTGGGACTGGTCCTTCATGAGCTGATCTATCGCGAAGGGATCCAGGCCGGGCATACGACCTCGTTTCCGACGCGCTACCTGAATGGGTATCTTTCGTCCGAAACCCCGAACTCCTTCGAGTACGCCGCCGTGGTTTCGCAGATGCCGCTACTTTGGACGGAGTACGGCGCGAATCTCGTGCTTCAGGTGGGCGTCTTGAAAGGGGGCTTTGGCTGCCCGAGCTGCCTGGCGTTTAGGCGAATGGCGACGGTTTCCTCGGATGGGCGTTTCTTTGAAGGGAAGGTCTCCGCGATCTTCGGGGACGTAGTGACTCCGGATTTTGAGTTGCGCCTGGTTCCAATCGGTTCCTTGCCGGAGCCGATCGACCTCGGGTTCCGCGACAGAGGCTTCGTGGCCAATACAAATCCCGACCACTCGAGTTATTACTATAATATCATCAAAGAGATCCGCATCGGTGACTGGCTGAGGCTGGCTTTCGCTGAGCCGAATCGGGTCAATATCGACATGGATTTCGGCCGTGCTTCGACCGGTTATCCGATCCGGGGTTCCGCCTATCAAACAGACCCGATCAAGAGCTGGTTGAAGTTGGACGATGGCGAAGTCATCCGCAACATTACTTCGGTGGACAATTCGGTAATTTATGCGACGGACTCGAAGTGGCAATGGAACGGGAAGGTGAATAAGTACGTTCGCGTGCCCCGGTGAGCTGACCGCTTAGGGGCGCTAGGCCGCTCGCTTCGTCTGTTTTCGAGAAGGTTTCTTGGTATCTTTCTTCTTTGACGGGGATGCTCCAATGCATCCAGCTCGATATCCAAGTCGATCTTCGGCCAAAACAATCCTGAGCCTAATCCGATCAGCTTAACTTCACTGATTTCTGCCAATGTGGCTTCACGGAACCATGGGTATTTCGCGAAATCGACGAAGAGCCGAAAAACCGAGGTTCATGCTGCGTGGGCGGCGGTTCCGGGTGACTGGATAAAAGTTTTGCACCAGGGCGGCGCTAGCAGCATCGGAGCTTTGCCTAACCCTGGACTGGATTTCACTCGGGCCATCCTGGCTCTCGCCCTTCGGGCACGCTCCTTCGTCGCGCGTGCAAAAAGTCCTTCCTGGACTTTTTGTGAACCAGCGGTCGCCTTCGGCTCCAACGCTGGTTCGAACCTCAATCAACCCGACAACCGAATGGGAAGCACAAATAAAAAAGGGAACCCGGAGGGGTTCCCTTTTTTATTTCTGTATCCAATTAGATGGTCGGGGTGACTGGATTCGAACCAGCGACCTCTTCGTCCCGAACGAAGCGCGCTAACCAGGCTGCGCTACACCCCGTTACCTAAAATGGAAGAGACCTCGGAAACTAGGTCAGTTCTGGGCGGAAGTCAATTGCTACCTGTCCAAGCGGGCCGCCAGTATCGGCAGGCTGAGGCTATCGCCACCCTAAAAGAAGATAGGCCCAGAGTACCAGCATCAGAAAAAGGAGCAGCCCCAGCATCCAGCCGCGGGCGAAGCTCTTGTTGGGCGGGAGGAGCGAGTACCACGAGCGGAAAAAATGGTTGGGATTGGAGCCTTCCCAGACGGCGCGCAGCTTGGGGAAGACCCGTTCCAGGGTGCTTTTCAGGGCGACCTCACCTTGCTCGGGAGTGGCCAGGGATGGCTTGCCCCAGTAGCCCGAGGCGCTTCTCATCCAGCGATTCAGGCCGCGGCCGAGCCAGGAAGGATTCCGGGGCTGATCGGGCGGCAGCTCGGGAATGACGAGCAGGCCCAGCGCCTGCGCCACGGACGTGTCGCGCGCGCCGCCGTGCTCTTCGGGATCGGGCCAGAAGGGCGTACGCAGGTCGTTCAGGGTCGTGAGCGCCGAGCTCGCCGAGACGAGCGAAGGCAGGAGCTGGCCGGAGCGCGAGAAGCGCCGCAGCCCGGCCTTGCGGCGGATGATCTTGCCTGCGTCCTCGATCGCGGTGAGCTGGCGGGGACCGAGATGCCCTGAAAAGCAAGCGAAATGAAGAAAGCCCTGGCGCATCAGCGAGCCGCAGGCGTCGACGAGCCAGTCGCGCAGCACGTGCGGGCGCACGGAGAGGACGAGCTTCGTCGTATTGCCCTGAAGTCCCAGTGGTGCTGCGGGCATGAGCACGGCGGCCCAGCCGGGGAGCTCCTTTTCCACACGTTCGGCGGCGAGCTCGCAGAGGCGGCGCGCCTCGTGGAGATCCATTCCGAGCGGAAGATGGGGCCCATGGTCCTCGAGCGGGCCCACCGGGAAGAAAAACACGGTCCGGGCGCGGGAGAGCGACCTCAACTGCTCGGCGGAGATGGCTGCGAATTCGAGGGGCATGCGGGACCTAGGAGCCTTTCTGCGTTGCCTCCCAGGATAAGCCTGCCGTCTTCGGGCTTCAATAGCCCAGATTCGATGCATTCGCGGACGCGCCGAAGCCCGACTGAGATGTTGTTGCCCACGAGCGGCCAGTCCGTGCCGAAAAGCACGCGCTCTGCCCCGATCCTGCGCACGGCCTCGGCGATGGATTCCGCGGGCTGCCACGAGGTATCGACGTAAAGGTTGCGGAACTCCTGCGCCAGATCGAGCGCGACGGCCGGGTCGTGGAAGTTCATGTGCGCGAGCACGAAAACCGTCTCGGGAAAGCTTTTGAACCAGGGTTTGAAGTGCTCGACCGCGCCGAGCTCGGGCGACTTGTAGACCATCCGCGAATGGATGCAGCCGGTGTGCAGGATCACGGGCATGCCGAGCTGGGTCGCGGCCTTGAGCAGCGCCTTGTAGCGCGGGGAGGAGGGCCCTTCGCCATCGGCGGCGGGGTGGATCTTCAGCACCCGCGCGCCGTCCGCGTGCAGGCGCTTGAGCACCGTGCCGGGGCCGCGCGTGCCGCGGGGGATGTTCACCCCGGCGATGAAAGCGCCGTCAGATTCCGCGACGGTCTCGAGGATAAAGGAGTTCGAAATGAACGGCGGATGGGCGATGACAAGGGCGCGCGCGACTCCCGAGTCCCGCATGGCCTCGCGCAGGTCTTCGGCGGTGGATTCCACGAGCAGGCCCGGAAGCGGCGCGAAGCTCGTGAGCGAGTCGAGCTTGCGGCGCGCGGGATCGGGCAGGTGCCGGAGCACCGTCTGGGTATGATGGAGCGAGCGCGAGAAGGGGCGCAGCCAGCCGCGCGCCTGCTTGCGGAGATTCTCCACAGCGGAGCCGGATTTTCCCTGGAGAAGCCGCTTGAAGCGGGCCGGGAAGACATGGGTGTGGAAATCGATAACGAGCGACATAGATTTGGGCGCGGGGCGTTAAACTTGCCTGATCCTTGAAATCCTGTATAGAGAAACCTATGTCAGCTTGGATCTCGGGCTTTTTGGGTCTCGCGCTCAGTCTTTGGATCGGTACCTCCGTTCTCAGCCTTGAGCAGAATGACGTTCTTTGGGCCATCGTGGGCTCGAATCTCGGAGGACTGATCGGAGCCACCTTGACGCTCCGAGCTGAAAAAGTTCCGCAGCTGAAAGCGACCCTGCTTCGGGGCGCTGCGGGGACCTGGGCTTTCCTGGCAGTACTCTATTTTTCGATCCTCCTTGCCTTGGCCCCGGTCATGCGGGAGCGAAATGCGTTCTTCTGGCTCGTCGTCCCCGTGATCATGAGCTCAGGCCTGATGCTCAACTGGTTTTTTGGCCCGCTTCAGGACTGGTTCTTCAGGCGGTCGAATGCTATAGGGGACGAAAACTTACAATCGGAGTCATGAACCTTTATGCACGCCTCGCATTCGCAAGACGATTTTGACATGAATCTCATCGAGACCTTCCTGCGCCGCGACCCGACGCGCTGGATTGCCGGTGCGCTTGCGGGCGCTTTCGCCGGACTGATCGCGCTGGTTTTCGCGATGCTCGTGGCCGCGGTGGGCGGGCAGGAGTTTTGGTTCCCGGTCAAGCTCATGGCGACCATCGTGCTGGGCCCGGAGGCGACGTATCTGGGAGCGCACTTCGGCGCGATCCTGGGTGGACTTCTCGTGTTCGAGGTCCTTTCGGTGATCTTCGGCGTGCTTTATGCGAATTTCGCGCGCACGAACTCCCTGCAGGCGCTTCTGCTGATCGGCCTGGTCTGGGGAACCTTCAGCTGGATCTTTCTCTGGAACCTTTTCCTGCAGTCGTTCCGCCCGATCTTGGCGGCGGAGGTCTCTTCAGCCGCGGCCTTCCCGGTTTGCCTCGTTTTCGGCGTGGCGCTGACCTCGGTCGCATTCTTCGATCGCGTGATCCGGCGCTGAGCGGACGGCCGCACCGCCTGACGGCGGTACGTGATTTGCCTCTCTGTCTTTCAAACCGATGAGAGGCCACGATGCTGCATTCGCTCCGTAAGCTGGAAGGTTTCGGTCTTCGCGCGCTGGATGGCGAGATCGGGTCCGTCACGGACTTCCTTTTCGACGACGAGAAATGGGCCGTCCGCTACCTTGTGGTGAACACCGGCGGCTGGCTGAGCGGCCGCACGGTGGTGATTTCGCCGATCTCCGTCAAGACGGTCAGGGACGAGGAGCGGCAGATCGACCTCATCCTGAGCCGCGAGCATGTCGAGGAGAGCCCCTCGATCGACACCCAGCGGCCGGTGACGCGGGAGATGGAGCGGACGTATTTCGATTATTTCAAATGGCCCTACTATTGGACGGGCGCCGGGGTCTGGGGCGTCGCGCCTGAACCTGCGGGCCTGCCGATCCGCGGCGCGGGTCGCGGAGCTCCCGCCCGGGCCGAGGCGGATCCCCATCTGTTTTCAGCCGAGGATGTCCTGGGTTACGGCATCGAGGCCATTGACGGGGAATTCGGCGATGTGGAGGACTTTCTGATCGAGCCGCGCAGCTGGGTGATCCGCTATCTCGTGATCGACACGGCGAGCTGGTGGCCGAGCAAGAAAACGCTGGTTTCGCCGTCATGGATCGACTCGCTGAGCTGGCATCAACGGAAGCTCCGGACGGATCTCTCGCGCGCGACGATCCGGAGCGGCCCCTTCTACAGTCCCAAATATCCCGTCGATCGTGAATTCGAGGAAAAGCTGCACCGTCACTATCGAAAACGCGGCTACTGGGAGGCCGGGAAGGCGGCCTGAGCGGAAAAGCTCAGTCCTTCTTGCGCGCGCGGCCGATGATGCCGGTCGTGCTCTGCCCCGCCACGAACGGAATGATCCGGATGCGCCCGCCGCCCGCGCGCACGTCGGGAGCCTCGGGCAGGTCGGCTATCTTGTAATCGCCGCCTTTGACGAAGATATCGGGTCGGAGCTTGCGGATGATGGCCTGCGGGGTGTCCTCGCCGAACCAGGTCACGAAGTCGACGAAGCCCAGCGCGGCCATGACCTCGGCGCGATCCTCCAGGCGGTTGAGCGGGCGGTCGGGGCCTTTGAGGCGCCGCACGGAATCGTCGGAGTTCAGCGCCACGACGAGGATGTCACCGAGCTTGCGCGCCTTTTCCAGATAACGGACGTGGCCTTTATGGAGCAGGTCAAAGCACCCGTTGGTGAAAACGACCTTGCGGCCGCGGCGGCGCGCGGGCGCGAGAAGTCGCTCGAGCGTGTCCTGTGACTTGATTTTGGCGCGAATCGGAGTGGGAGCGCTCACAGCCGCGCGATCTCGCTGGGCTGGAGGTCGACGATCAGGTCGTGCCAGCAGCGCTTGCGCCGGTCGAGCACGCTCCAAAGCAGTCCCGCGCCGAAAAAACCCGCGCTCGGAAGAAAGAAGAACGCGCGCAGAAAGATGGCCGAGGTGGGACCGTTCACCGCCAGGCGGAAAAGGCGCTTGCCCAGGCTCGTGCCGAAGGCGATCTCCTGCGCGGTGACGATCGCCCAGTTGAAGAAGGCGAAAAACAGCACCGAAACCAGGATCACGCCCGGATTGAGCAGCAGCTCGGGCTTGAGGCTCTGCTCGAGCAGGGCCATGCTGAGCGCGCCGCCGCAGAGCGCGAGATTGAGCGCCGAGTCGATCGCGTACGCGAACGCGCGCTTGAGCAGGTAGACGAAGCCGTATTCGGGGTGCGGGACCGGAAGCGGGTTCGCGACGTTCAGCGCGGCCTCAGGGTTCGGCCTGGGCTGCGCGACCGGAACCGAGACACGAGGGATCGGCCGCGCGGAAAGCGGAGGCAGCTGGCTTGCGAAGCTCGGCGTGCCGGCCGAAACCGCGCCAGTGCCCATCGGGGCCGGCGGGCGGAAGCCAGTCTGGGGTTTCTGCGAAATCGGCGCGTAAGGCATTCCGTCGGAAAAAGGGTGGAAGCCCAGGCCCGAGGTGATCGGACGGAAAACCAGCTCGATCTCTTCGTGAGAGCCCGCGGAACCGGAAGCCGGGAAAGGTCGTGGAGACTGGCCTTGGGTCGTTTTCATAAAACCTCTCGAAAGACTTCACTTCTCGGAGCGCCTTTGTCAAGGGCGGCGCCAGGCCCCCGTCAGCCAGCTGATCCCGAAGATCGCCGCGGTTTCGGCGCGAAGCACCCAGGGTCCCAGGCTCATCCGCGACGTTCCGGGCGCGCTTCGTGAAAGGAGCTCGCGTTCCAGGGCGCTCCAGCCGCCCTCGGGCCCGATGAGAAGGCGAAGCTCTCCGTAATTCTTTAACTTTTCGGAATTTTTCGCAACCCAATCCGGAAGGTAAGGAAGCTCCTCGCGTCCGCCCTCATCACACCAGAGGCGGGGCGACTCGGGCGAGGCGGGATGGCGAAGCAGGACGTCCTCGAGGCTCATCGGAGTTTCGATCCGCATGGCTTCGAGCCGGCCGCATTGCTTGAGCGCCTGGTCGGCGATCTTCTGCCAGCGCTGGCGAAAGACCTCGGGACCCTTGTGCGAGAGCTGCACGACGGTGTGGGCGGTCTCCGTCGGGATGAGGGTGCGCACGCCGAGCTCGACGGCCTTTTCGATGACCCATTCCATCGCGTCCCCTTTGAGGATCGCAAGCTCGAGCGTGAGCGGGGGGAGGGTCGCCGCATTCGCAAGCGAGGCCGCGGCTTCGAGGTATTCGATGAAAACGTCGCCGCCGCCACCGCGCGTGCGCAACGTGACGGTCGCGGCGTGCCCCTTGCCGTCGAGCGCTTCGACGCGATCGCCGTCGCGCAGGCGCAAGACCTTCGTGGCGTGGTCGGCTTCGGAGGCGGCCAGCCTGACGGGATGTCCGGGCGAGGGGAGCTGGGGAGCGAGGACGCGTTTCATCCCTCGTAATCTACCTCAGGCGGGTCAGGGGTTCCAGCCCTCCGCTGAGCGAGAGGTCGCGGGCTTCGATTCCCACAAGTCCCTTGCGCAGGATCAGGGCGTTGCCCCAGTACCAGAGCGGCAGATAAGGAAGTTCCTCGCCCGCGAGCTCCTGCACGCGTCGCAGGAGCGGGATGCGGCGCGAGGCCTCGGGCTCGGCGATCGCCTGCTCGAGCAGCCGGTCCATCTCGGGATTCCCGTAGGCGACGCGATTTTGCGCCTGGCCCGAATGAAGCGTGTTGTAAAGGATCGATCCATCGGCGACGCCGAGCCAGCGCGAAGAATAAAGCTGGAAATGCCCCCGTCGGACCGACGCGAGAAAGACGGCGGGCTCGACCACGTCGACCCTGAGGCGGATGCCCACTTTCGCGAGCATCTCCTGGAAAAGCAGGGCGGTCTCGATTCCCTCCCGGACGGGCGTCGACTTGTAGCGCAGCTCCAGGCGGAACCCGTCCTTGCCGCGCGGGAACCCGGCCTGTTCGAGCAGGGCTTCGGCCGCGCGAGGATCGTAGGCGAACGGGACCTGATGGCTTTCGGGAAGCAGAGGCGAAAGCAGGCTGCCCGCCAGGGAGGTGAAGCCCAGGTGCTTGTGACGCACGATCGACTCGCGATCCAGAGCCAGGGCGATCGCCCTGCGAAGCTCGCGGCGGCGTAACAGCGGGTCGTTCATGTTGTAGGCGAGATAGCTTACGCTCACGCCCTCGCGCTCGAGGCTCCGGAAGCGGTCGGCGTAATCCTGCTGAAGCCAGCGCGTCTTGGTGAGCGAGATGGAGTTCTGGATCGCGTCGATCTCCCCGCGGATGAGCTTCAGGGCCTTGGTGTTGTCGTCGTGGATGAAAAGGAAATCCACCGGCCGCCGTCCGCTCGCGAGCGCCGTCGGTTGGAGCAGGAAGTGGCTCTCCGGCGAAAGATCCCAGTGCTCCGGGCGGTAAAGCCCGCTGCCGATCACCTCCGCATCCGGCGCGGGCTCGGCGCAGGGCCGCTCAGCGCCGCTCACGATGAAGTAGCGCAGCAGCGAGATATTGCGGGGAAGGTAAGGATCGGGTTTCTCGAGGCGGATCGTGACCTGGAAGGAATCGGATTCGGTGCCCTTCCAGTGGGGGAACGAGCCCCGCAGCGGGGAGACGGGCTTGCCGGTGCGATAATTCTCCAGGCAGGCGGCGATCTGGCGCGCGTCGATGGTGCGGCCCGCGTGATCCCGCAGCTCGGGTCGGATCCGGAATTTCCAGACGCGCCCGGAGTTCTGGACCGACCAGGACTCGGCCAGATCGGGTTGGGGCTGGAGATCGGAATCGATCCGCGTGAGTCCGCGGAAAATCAGGGCGTTAATCCTTTGGCCGGCCGCATCAAGCGTTCCTCGGGGATTCAGGGTGGCCGGGGTCTGATCCAGCAGGATCCGGATCGGCTCGGTGGCGAGAGCCGGGACGCTCAGGCCGAGAAGGCAAAAAGCCCAAAGCACTTTACCGCCTAGCGCGGGCCCTCTACCATGGATGGACACCATGTTCTTTTCGCGAGCTCTTTTTCTGTTCTTTCCGGTGCTGGGTTTTCTGTGGGCCATGCCTTGCGACAGCGCCCCGCCCGCCGACCCGGTGCTCGAAAGCCCGGGCCCGGAGAGCAGGCTCCGCAAGAACGTGGATTTCTGGGTGCGCATCTACTCAGAATATACCACCCAACAAGGCGTGATCCACGATTCCAAATACGTCGATCGCGTTTATGAGGTGGTCGCTTCTTCGGCAGGGCGCGCCGCCAAGCGCAAGTGGCGCGACGTGCTTCTCTCGCTCCATCGCAAGGAGGGTGACCCCGCCCGGCTCGATCCGGCGAAGCTCACGGAGGACGAAAAGCGCGTGGTGGCGCTTTTCGCGGATATCCACGAGCCCAACAAGTACCTGAACGCGGCCCATCGCAAGCGCCTGCGCTTCCAGCTGGGGCAGAAGGACAGCTTCCTCCAAGGGCTGAAATCCTCCGGCCGCTATCTGGCGGAAATGGAGGAGATTTTCAGGCGCGAGGGCGTTCCCGTGGAGCTGACCCGCCTGCCCTTCGTCGAGAGCAGCTTCAATTTCCAGGCGCGCTCGAAGGTCGGCGCGAGCGGGATCTGGCAGTTCATGCGCTCGACGGGGAGACTTTTCCTTCGGGTCGACGAAGCGGTGGACGAGCGCAATGACCCCATCCGGGCCACCGAAGCCGCGGCCAAGCTTTTGAAGCTCAACTACGAGTCGCTGGGGCGCTGGCCGTTGGCCGTGACCGCCTACAATCATGGGCGCAAGGGCATGATGCGCGCGGTTCGTTCGGTCGGATCCGATGACATCAACGAGCTGGTCGGAAACTATCGGGGCCGAACCTTCGGCTTCGCGAGCTCGAATTTTTACGCCGAGCTCCTGGCCGCGGTCGAGGTCGAGCGGAATTCCGAGCGCTACTTCGGCAAGTTGGAACGGGAGGCGCCCCAGGGCTCCTTCGAGGTCAGGATTCCCGATTTCATCGGCTTCAAGGACCTGCGGCGCTTCCTGAAGCTCGACGAGGACGCGCTGATGGCCCTGAATCCAGGTCTTACGGACGCGGTACTGGAAGGAAAGTTGCTGATTCCGGCGGGTTACCGCCTTCGAGTCCCCTCCGGCAGGCAGCTCGCTGGAGCGGATGCCGGGGGAGCGGCCCGGGTCTTTTTGGCGGGCTATGAAAAAATTCCGGCCCTGTACAAGCGGCGAGCGCAACTGCAACTTCGGGGGCAGGGCGCCTCGAAGTATGTTAGAAGGGGCAAAAAGTGAGGCTCGCTTGTTTCTGATCGGCATCGCCGGCGGCTCCGGCTCCGGAAAAACCACGTTCGCCAAGAAGGTCATCCAACGGGTGAGCGACCCGACGGTCGCGCTGCTCCATCAGGATCATTACTATCTTCCGTCGCCGCCTTCGCACATCCGCGTGCACGGCGAACCGAACTTCGACCATCCGGATGCCTTCGACTGGCCGCTGCTGAAGGACCATCTGCGGCGCCTCAAGGCCGGCGAGCAGGTGGCCGTGCCCATCTATGACTTCCGGACGAGCCGCCGCAAGGCCGAGACGGAGCTGATCGGGCCGTGCCGCACGATCATCGTCGAGGGAATCTTCGCGCTCTGGGACGCCGAGATCCGCAATCTCTTCGATCTCAAGGTCTTTCTGCACGTCGAGGCGGATATCCGCTTCATCCGTCGCCTGCATCGCGATGTCCGCGAGCGCGGGCGCAGCCTCGACGGCATTATCCGCCAGTATTACGACACCGTTCGGCCGATGCACCACGAGTTCCTCGAGCCCACGCGGCAGTACGCGGATCTCGCCGTCGGCGAGGAGACGGATATCGCCGCCGACACGGTCGCCGCGCGCGTGGCCCAGATCACGAGCCGGCTTGCCGCGCTTCAGGCGCAGGAGGATCCGTTCGCGTGACCAAAGCCGCCGCTACCGAGAGCTTGAAGATCATTCCGCTGGGGGGCTTGGGCGAGATCGGGATGAACTGCATGATCCTGGAGTACGCCGACGAGATGATCGTCGTGGACTGCGGGCTCATCTTCTCGGATCTCGACCATTTCGGCGTGGAGTTCGGCATTCCGGATTTCACCTATCTCCGCGAGCGCAAGGAGAAGCTCCGCGGCTACTTCATCACCCACGGCCATGAGGACCACGTGGGGGCGCTGCCGTTCGCACTCAAGTCGGGGCTGCACGCGCCGATCTATGCGTCGAATTTCGCCTCGCTCCTGATCCAGGAGCGCTTCAAGGAATACGGCCTGACCGAGACGGCGGAGCTCCGCCCGTTCCGGATGGGCCAGAAGATCGAGCTCAAGCACTTCAAGATCACGACCGTCTCGGTGAACCACTCGATCGTGGATTCGGCCGCGCTGATCATCGACACGCCCGTCGGGAAGATCATCCACACGGGGGACTTCAAGATGGACCCCACGCCGTTCGTCGGCGAGGAGATCGATCTCAAGGCCTTCGGCCGCTCGGGCGAGGAGGGCGTGCTGCTGCTGATGTCGGACTCGACCAACGTCGAGCGCCACGAGCACAGCATGAGCGAGAGCATCATCTACCAGGCGTTCGAGCGGCTCTTTGCCGCGGCCGAGGGGATGACCGTGGTCTCGATGTTCGCCTCGAACGTGGCGCGCATGGCGCAGGTCTTCGAGCTCGCGGGCAAGCTCGGCAAGAAGGTCGCGCTCGCCGGGCGCACGATGGAGCAGAACACGCGCCTGGGCGCGCAGGTCGGCTACGTCAAAGGCGTCGAGGACGTGCTGATCTCGCTCGATCAGGTCGGCAACTACCCGCGCGACAGGATCATCGTGCTCTCGACGGGGAGCCAGGGCGAGTACCGCTCCGCCTTGCTCCGCATGGCCAACGGCGAGCACGGCCAGCTCAAGCTGCAGCAGGGCGATCTCGTGGTCATGAGCTCGAAGTTCATCCCGGGCAACGAGAAGGCGATCGGGCGGATGATCAACAATCTTTTCAAGCAGGGCGCCGAGGTCCTGTACGAGGCGGTGCATGACATCCACGTCTCGGGCCATGCGACCCGCCCCGAGCTCAAGAAGATGCTCGAGCTCGTGAAGCCGCGCTTCTTCATCCCGATCCATGGCGAGTACCGCCATCTCGTGCATCACGCGGCGCTGGGCAGGGAGACGGGAGTTCCGGACGCCAACGTCGTGCTCGCGGTCAACGGCGACGTCATCGAGCTCACGCCGGAGTCCTGCGCGATCACGGAGCATATGGAAGAGTCGCGGATCCTCATCGAAGGGCGCGAAGGCAACGACATCTCCAAGCTCGTCCTCAAGGAGCGCCGCCAGATCGGCGAGACCGGGATCGTCTTCGCGCTCCTGGTGCGAAACGCCGAGACCCGCCGGATCATCTCCGGTCCGGAGATCATCTCCAAGGGGCTGGCAGCAGAGGGCACTGAAGGCTTCCTCATCGAGGAGGCGCGCGATGTCGCCCGTCGGGTGATCATTCGTTATGAAGACGAGCTGCGAGGGGGAGCGGTCCATATGGACCTGCAGGAGGAGATTCGCGTCGAGCTTCGCCGCTTCTTCAACGCGAACCTCGGGAAGAAGCCCGTCGTGCTGCCTGTGATCCTCGATCTCTGATCTCCCGATGCTCACGCGCGACGCCAAGATCCTTTTCTTGACCCGCTCGGCGAGACTCTTCGCCTACGGCGTGCTCTCGGTCATCCTGGTGCTCTATCTCACGACCATCGGTCTCGACGAGAGCGCGATCGGGCTTCTGCTCACGCTGACGCTTGCCGGGGATACGGCGATCTCGCTTTGGCTCACGACGGCCGCGGACCGGCTCGGGCGCCGGCGTACCTTGGCCATCGGCGCCTGGCTCATGATCGTCGCGGGCGTGGTGTTCTCGCTCACGGGGAACTTCTGGCTCCTGCTGCTTGCGGCCACGGTGGGCGTCATCAGCCCGAGCGGAAACGAGGTCGGCCCGTTCCTGCCCGTGGAGCAGGCGGGGCTTTCGCAGCTCGTGCCGGACCGGCAGCGGACCTCCGTTTTTGCCTGGTACAATCTCGCGGGCTCGTTCTCGACCGCGTTTGGCGCGCTGCTGGGGGGCGCGCTCGCGCAGGCGCTCCAGTCGCGCGGCGCCACGCCGCTCGAGAGCTACCGGGTCGTACTGTGGATCTATGTCGCGATCGGCTTCGTTCTGGGCCTGGGTTTCCGCCTGCTCTCGCCCGCGATCGAGGCGGCGCGGCCGGAGAGCGCGCCGCTGGCGAAGCGTTGGGGCCTGCACCGCTCGACGCGCGTGGTCCTCAAGCTTTCGGCGCTTTTCTCGCTCGATGCCTTCGCGGGCGGGTTCGTGATCCAGAGCTTCCTCGCGTACTGGCTTCACCGGCGTTTCGGCGCGGACGCGGCCGAACTGGGAGCCATCTTCTTCGGGGCGAATATCCTGGCGGGGCTCTCCCAGCCCGCGGCGGCCTGGCTCGCGCGGCGCATCGGCCTGGTGAACACGATGGTGTTCACCCATCTGCCATCGAATCTCCTTTTGATGCTCGTGCCGTTCATGCCGAGCCTTGGGTGGGCCGTCGGCGTTCTGCTGGTTCGCTACGCGATCTCGCAGATGGATGTTCCCACGCGCCAGTCCTATACGATGGCCGTGGTGGCGCCGGATGAGCGCGTGGCCGCGGCCGGGATCACCGGCGTCGCGCGGACGGTGGGCGCATCGCTTTCGCCCGTTTTGACCGGGATTTTCCTCAAAAATCCCGCTCTCATGAGCACCCCGCTCCTGATCGCGGGCGGGCTCAAGATCGTTTATGACCTGCTGCTTTATCGGGAGTTCGTGTTGCTGAAGCCGCCGGAAGAAGGCGGCGCTCAGGGCGCGAATCAGTAAGATCCCGAGGAAAGCCGACGCTAAAAGATAAGTTTGCGAAGAACGAAGTACCCTGCGGCGATGAAGGTGAGACTGATCATTTTCAGATGGCGTAAATCCCAGCTGGTTTTGATGGAGTTGCGATTCAAATAGAAGTAGCCGAATGGGAAAGCAACCGAATACAGAAAAATTGCCCGCGCAATAGGGATCCCGCGTTGGTCCGGCAGGGTGAAAAACTTGGCCAACCCGATCACGACGATTACGAATCCGAGAAGATAGAACAGCGGAAAGAGCCGAATCAGCCCGGTACTCTGCTTCTTCATCCATTCAAACGGTGCGCGTGGATCCCGCGTCTGTGAGATCGGGAGGGTATAAGCACCAGGAAGTTTGCTGCGCACGATAATATAGCTCAGCAGCTTCTGCTTGAAGAGCACCACGGAAAAACTGCGACGCTCCTGAACAACCTGGACGCAGCCGATGATCTGCCCGGACCGAAGAGCAAAAGGTGCCTTTTGCAATGCCTGCAGGATTCCGTAACCGGAATCGGAGCCGGTCCACCAAAATCCCAGAGCTTCATCGTGGTTTCGCGGATGAAAAAGAAGGACGGAATCTCGGCGTTGATTCATCCTGAAAGTGAACCGTGGCCCGAGAAAAAAATCTACCCTCCCGCGTCAAACCCGGGTGTTGCCAAAAATTCCGCTGCTGCTAAGATGGCGCCCGCGATCCCTATTTCGGGGTCGCGATTGAAAAGGGGAATGCGCGATGAACGCGATGAATAAGTTCCTGGCGGCTTCGGCCATTCTGTCTCTGGTCCTGGTGATGGAGCGCGGCGCTCATGCGGCGGGCTTCGAGAAGGTGACCACTTGGTCGGGTCGTTACGCGGCGGTTGCGGGCGCGGCGGTTTCGCATGTCGAAGGCGCCGAGTCGCTGTATTTCAATCCCGCGGGCCTTGCCGGCGCGAACAGCTCGGAGGTGAGCCTGAACTTCTCGCCGACTTTCGGCCAATACGAGGGTCCCATCGTCCTTCCTGGCCAGAAGCTCGAGTCCAGCCGCAAGCTCTCGCCCGCGTTCGGTGCGCTCGCGAGTTACCGGCTCGGGCCGGCGCTCGGCGTGGGCGCGGGCGCTTTCGTGAGCGGCGGCACGAAGGCGATCTTCGAGGGCGTGGACTTCACGGCGAATCCCACCTTCGCCAACCTCGACACGATCCGGCCTGATTTCAAATCCGATCTGAATATCGTGGAGTTCTCGCTCGGCGCGGGGATCGCGCCAGTCGAGGGTCTGCGCCTGGGCGCGGCCTGGCGGATCGTGCGGGTGGGCGCGACGCTGGCGACGGCGCAGCAGGTTTCGACGAGTCTGGTCACCGCGGTTTTCGAAGATTTTTCCGAAACCAAGTTCAACGGCATGCGATTTGGCGCGCAGTACGTGTCACCGGAGCGCGACTGGGGCCTGGGTGTGAACTGGCGCAACGGGATTGACTTTACTGCCGAGGGTGAGGTCAGTAGCCGGGGTGAAAGCATCACTACCGCGGGCGGAGCGACGGATTCAAGAAAATCTGGCAAGGCAACGATTTCGTCGACTTTTCCGATGCAGGCGGCAGTCGGCGGCTATGTGGACGTGATGAAATCCGTGCGCCTCATCGGCGAGTACGTCTGGACCGAGTACCATAAGAACCAGGCGCTCGGCATCAGTGGCAACATTGAGCCGTTCGGCCCAAGTACGCCGATTCCCTTAAGCTCGATCACGCTCAACTGGCAGAACCAGGTGAATATCAAAGGCGGCGTGGAGTGCACGGCGCTCGAGGACTGGACCTTCCGCGGGGGCTATGCTTTCACCTCGCAGGTCACGCCCAAGGGAAATGCGCGCGCGCCCTTCGCATCTCCGGGTAATGGCAATACGATCACGCTGGGAGCGGGCACCAGCATCCTGGATCGTACGGTGGATCTCAATGGCGCGGCGGAATATAGCTTCGCGTCAGGAACTGTCGTCAACGAAACGACGCTCACGGGCGATTATTCCACCAACGTCTTCGTATTCCATCTGGGCATGACTTATAGGCTGTAAGCCCGGGCGGGGCACTCGGGTTTCGCCTGTTTTTCAGCGAATATTTTGCGATTCGGGATTTGTTGGGTAACATTTCCGAATGAGCAATACGGTCGATGGCAATGAGTTCGGCGTTGCGCCGATTCTTTTTATCCAGTCTGGTTTTCCGTTGAAGATCAGTCTCTACATTTATTCGACCGCGACCGATTCCGTGGAGCTGTATCGTCGCAGAGGTGAGGTCCTTGAGCTCTCGGATCTCGTTTATCTGCGGCAGTTTCCCGACTGGAAGGTGCTCTCCCCGAAAGAAGAGATCCAGCGGGCGCTCGCCTTCTATGACAAGGATCCGCTCTACAGCAAACCGGGATTGCCCGATTAAACCGGGTCCGGCAGGATTCGCGCTTTGAAGATCACGGGCCAGTTTTTGCCGGTGATATAGAAGCTTCGCGAATCCGGATCGAAGGCGATCCCGTTGGCAACATTCTCCGGATCCTTTTCGATGAGGCCCCGGTCGCTGGGGCCGAGGGCCTGCAGCAGCGGTACAAGATCGATCGACGAGGCCACGCAGCCGGATTCGGGGAGGATCTCGAGGATCCGCTTCTCATGCCAGATATTGGCGTAGATCCGGCCGCGCGAATACTCCAGCTCGTTGAGGCGGGAGATACTTCCCTCCGTATCGTGGACCTCGATGCTCCGCCGGGGCGCGAACGTTTCCGGATCGACGAAGGTGAGCCGACTCGTCCCGTCGCTCAGTACCAGCGCATCCGGAAGCGCGGCGATCCCCCAGCCCTCGGACAAGGGGAGAGCCAGGGTCTTGCGCAGAGCCAGCGTCTTCACGTCGTAGACGAAGACTTTTCCGTCGAGCCAGGTGAGCTGATACAGCCTCTTACCGAAGCGGGCGAGGCCTTCGCCATAGGCGCTTTCGGGAGTCGGGAGGAGCTGCTTGACGCTGCCGTCGCGGGGATCGATCCGATTGATCGTCGAGGGAGCGAGATAGGCGCCGGCGCTCTCGAGCAGGGCTCCGTCAACGAAGGCGAGCCCCTGCGTGAACGCGGGCGCCTGGCGACGGATCATGCTCTCGATGACCAGCTCCCGGTGTGCCGGTACGCGGCAATCCGCGGCATGAACGCCTGGCGCGGCGGCGAGCGCGAGAGCGAGCGGGAAAAGCGCCTTCATTTCACCTGAGGCGCTGCAAAGGGGATACCCGCCCAGGTGAGATGCTGCGGGAGGCGGGGCTCCACGAAGTTACGCAGCCAGCCCGAGGGCTGCTGCTCCAGAACCCGATAAGGATCGGCCGCGACGTCGAGCAAATAGAGACAGGGTCGAAGGTTGTCGCTGAAGGCCTTGTCGATCATCGCCGGGCCGGGATAGAAGCCGCCCCAGCCGCCGCTCGGGGAGAGTTCGAAGGTGAAGGCGAAGATGCCGAGCTCGCCATAAGCCCAGTCCGTCGTGTCGCCGCTGGCGATGTAAAGGTCACTGGACTGCTGTGGCTTGTACCCGTTCCAGTCCGCCATCGTGCGCGCCATCTTCTGGAAGACGGCGAGATCCCGCGCGTTGCCGATGGGCTCGTCGGTGGAGCCCCAGGGATAGAGCACGAGCTCGCTGAAGGTGTGGAAGGACAGGAGGACCTTCGCGTTCACGCGCGCCCGCACGAAATCGCGGATGGTTTGCGTCTCGGGCTCCGAAAACGGCGCGGATCCCATGTAGACGTCGCTGCGGGTGTTCTTGCTCGAGCCGCCCGTGCCCCATCGGAAGCCGTAGTTGCGGTTGAGATCCACGCCGAAGGAGCCGTCGCCGTTGTTGCGGCGGTTCTTGCGCCACATCTGGTACTTCCCGGTTGCGATGTCGAACTCCACGCCGTCGGGATTGACCATGGGGATGATCCAGATGTCGCGCGAGTCGAGCAGCCCTTCGATTCGTGCGTCCGCGCGGTTGTCGAGCAGGTACTGCGCGAACATGAGCGGCACCTCGAGGCTCAGGTGCTCGCGGGCGTGATGGTTGCCCATGAAGATGGCGCCAGGCTTGCCGCTCTCGCTCTTGAGCAGCGCCTCGCCCGAGGTGTTGATGTGAAGCGCCCAGATGTCGCGACCCTCGACGCTCTTGCCGATGCTGAGCAGCCGGCTGATGTCGGCGTGTTTGGCGGTGAGGTTGCGAAGCGCGGCCAGGGTTTCGGCATAATTATGGAAACGCGCGTCCGCGACCGGAAAGTCAAAGGAGCCCTGATGGCCTCCGCGGCCGGTCTCGGCGGGGTAATCGCCCAGGATCTTGAAAGCGCTTCCGCGGAGCTCGCGAAGCGTCTCCTCGTCGGCAAAGCCCCAGACGCTGTCGGAGCGGACCGCCTCGATGCTCATGCCGAGGTTCGCGATCGCGCTGCGCTCGTGCTTGTCCTTGGCGGCGACCTGCACGAAGCGCGTGGCGGCCTGGGCGGGAAGGGTCAGACAGAAGATGCCGGCCAGAAGCAGGCCGAAACCCGGGGACTTCGTCCATGAAGTCATGTGCTCTCTCTTTCTTTCTGGGCCTCTCAGCCATGAGAAGCCGCGGGATGCGATTGCCGGGCGAGGCGAGCTTCGCGCGCCAACGCAGTTGAAGAAGTCCTTTGAGGGTAACATCCGGGCGGCCATGAGCCTAGGAGGGCCGCGTCACGAGGCCTTGTCCGCGGGGAGGTCGGCACGGACACAGGTGGAGAAAAGCGGCCAAATTCAGCTGATTTTTGAGGAATTAATACCTGAGAAAAACGCTAAAGTTAAAAGGGTCTCCACCGATAAGCATCTTGTAACCATCATCGGGTAATCGGGAGGAAAGAGAAATGTCGAAGGGTCCAGCGGAAGTGAAGAAAGAAGAGAAGCAGGGTGGCGCGCCCGCCGAGCATCATCCCAAAAAAGCGGAAGCGCCGGTAACCAAAGGCAAGGGACACACGCCCGCGCCCGGCGGCTGCTTCTCCTGGAGCTGCAAGAAGGAAGCGACCCGTTTCAATTTCTGTGACGATCATTACGAGCACTTCAAGTTCGGTCTGATCAAGAAGACCGGCGAACCCGTTCCCGACTACGAGAAAAAGTTCGAGCACTTCGTCGCGCATCAGCGCAAGAAGGGCGCTCAAAAAGTTGCGTAGCCGTTAGGCGACGCAAAATCGCTGTACCCACCACCTCCTCAGGAGAAAGCCCCAGGGCCGTCCAGGTCTTCGGGGCTTTCTTTCTTGATACGCGTTGGCGAGCCAAGCTCGCCCTCGACATAATGCTCGCTTTCCGGTCGGCGCTGCGCGCCTCGCTTGACTGAAGCGATGGCTTCCTGCCTTCGCGCCCTTCGGGCGCGCTGACGCGCGTTCAAATTCGCTTTCCTGCGAATTTGATACTCGCACCCCGGAGGGGCCACGAAATGCGGGGCCGCTCGGCGCTTCGCGCCTTGCTCCTTGGGCGCGCTCACGCGCATTCAATTTTCAGAGCTGGCTTTGAGAAGGTCGCGGGAATGACGAGTGAGCCGTCGCTGAAGCGGCAGAAGTACTGCTGGGCTAGCCTCGCATCCGAAAGGATCATGGGCTGTCCACCCGGCTCCGCACAGTAGGTGCTGGTGATGGAGATGTTCATGCCTTCCTCATCGCTTTCTCGGCGGGGCGAGGCCTCCCGGGTACGTCCCACCGCCTTGAGCGCCTCCAGGAGCTCGGCGCCCGGGCGGCCAAGGCACAGCTTCACGGCCGAATTTCTTCAAGAAACAGGAGGTAACCGCCCCGACCTGTTTTCTGCACTTTCATCTTTTTGAAGGAAGTGCCTGCATCAAATACGACTTCGGATTCGAGCTTACGCAGGTTCGCGCCGCCCTCGATTGATCTACCTGAATGGCTCCGGATGACCATTAGAACCTCTCCGGTGCCAGGGCCGGAGTTGGCGAGAGTATCCACGTTCGGGGTAAAGCCTGCCAGGCCGCCCATCCGGCGAGCCGCGGCGGCGGCCAGAAACTCCTTTTCATGGCTCGCGGCGGCCAGGGTGTCGGTCTTGCGGTAAGCCGAGCTGAAACCCTTTTCGGAGAATACGGGGGCATCTGACAGGTACTCGGGCGGAATCTCCCCATTCTTGAAGACGAGGCGACGAAAGACGATGCCTTCATAGCTTGGGAGTTTTCCGATCGCCTCTCTGAAGACCTGGCACTCTCCTTCGCAAGGGCCGCCACTCCGCAGCGTTCCATTCATGGCTTTATAGCCACTGCGCGAATAATGATCGATCGCGGAAAGCTCCGCGGGGGATAAGAGGCTTTCGAAGTCGCTTCCGCGGAGCACCGCCTGTCGAGAGGGATTGACCAGCGTGAAGTGCCGGAATTCCTTGTCAGAGGAGAGGGCCTGAAATTTTTCTTTGACGTAAGGCAGGCGCTCGAGGTTTTCCGCCAGCAGGGGATCAGGCACGCGCGTGTCCTTTTGGTGAAGAAAGATGTTTGCAAAGGAGCGGACGCACTGGAAGAGGGAATGCGGCTCTCCTTCGGCATGAGCGGATAGGGCGATGCATTGGCTGATCATGATCAGCGCGATCTTCGAGATCCGTGACATCCCATGGGCTTATCGGGTTTTTAGGCCGAAGAATTGAACGGGGGGACGTCAATCTTTGAACGACGCTCAAGACGGCAATTCATAGAACCGACCTAAATTGCCGAAAAGAGAGGGATGAGCAGGCTTGTCACTCGCTTCAACTCGATTTTGCCTCTGTGCTCAGGCTTTGCCGCGTTCGCGCAGAAGCTGGAGTGCTGGGAGCACTTTCGCAGCCGGGATGCCGTCCGGATCCGGCATGGGCTTCTCCGCGCGATCCGGGACCTCCATCTCGAGGTGTTTCAGCGCCGCGCCGGGCGCTATAGCCGGGAAAGCGTGACTGCCGAGCGCGATTCCGAACTCGCTTCCGGAAAGCGCAATATCGGGCTCGCTTCTTCGGTGGCCGCGCTCGCGGGTTCCGCCGTCGTGGGCGTCGGCTATGAGCTGATGCAGATCTGGCGGCGGTTTGCATGAAGCTCCCGAACTTGAAAGGCTCGCAGGGTGAGGCTAAATGAAGTTGCGCTCTGTTTCCGGCATTCTTGCATCGCTGCTGGCAGCCTGTTACGGGTGGCTCTCAATTCCGCTCGCCTCGGCCGCCGCGCCGGTGAGCTGCGCCTGGCGTTTCAGCGCGCTGGAACAGGCAAGCGGGTCGGGCGCTTCCACGGCGCTTGAAGTGAAGCTCGTCGAGGTCGCTAAATGGGAGCTGCCGGAGATCCGCGCCAATCAGGGACGGGTCCTGCATTTCTCCGCGCCTGGAAGCGAGAAGTTCGTCACCGTCAGGCAGCTCCTCCGGACCGAGGAGCAGCTCCCCGGTGAAGAGCGGGAGTTCGTGCACAAGCTCCTGAAGATGGCGCACAAGCCGCGTTTCGTGGCAGGAGCCATCGAGAACTCGGGCGGCACCGAAAAGGGTCTCTTCCGGATCCTGCTCGAGAAGGAGCTCGCCTTTCTTCGTGAATCCCGCAGATACGACGCGGGGCTTGCGGGCCTATCCGAAGACGCGCTCCTCGCCAAGGCGGAGCTTCAGGTCCTGGCGGCCAGCCGCTGGAAGCCGGAGTGGAAGGACTGGGTCAAACAGGCCCATCCATCCGAGGAGGAGCTTGAGGCCTATCGCAAAATCAACCGCATCAAGCCGCGGGAACCCTCGCTCTCCAAGCCGGGGCACCAGCGCGTGGTGGACGGAGTCGAGATCGGGGCGCTGCGCCTAACGATCGCTGCCTCGGGCGGGCGTCCCGCCGAGACGCGGACGTTCTTCTACACCAGCCGGGATTTCCACGCGATGGGCGGCACCGACGAGATGATCGAGAGGTTGAAGGCGGATCCCAGGTTCCGCTTTGCCGACATCGAGGCAGCCGAGGTCTTTCACAATCATCCCGGCGCCTCCACGATCCCGCTCAGTCGGGCGGACTCGGTGCAGCTCCGGCGCATCCAGCAGGAAGTCGAGAGGCATCTTGGGCGCCCTGTGCGCTTCACCGTGCATGCGGTCCAGGAGAAGGAAGGCCAGGCCTTCGTCTTTTCCGCGCAGGTCAGCGATTAACGTGGAAACCAAATCAGGACGAATCTTCCTTCACAGTCTGTAAGGCCCGGGCACCTGATTTCCGATGTCGACTTCGGTTTCCTGCGGATCAAAGCCGAGCTTTCTCAAGTCCAAGAGATGCGTGAGAAAGAAGTCATAGCGGAGCACCAGGCAGTCCCGGATCTCCGCAGGGCTTTTCTTTCTTTCGGACTCGGCCTGAAAAATCCAGTTCTGGAGCATGCTCACTCGCTCCGCAAGTTCGTCAATCCTTCGCCTGGGCAGAATCGCGATCCCGAATTTGCACTTTCCCCTGACCTCCGGGAAGTCAAAGGCCTCGCGCAGCTTCTCCACCCTGGAGCTGCTCGTGCGGTACGGCCCGGTCCAGGCGATCAGATTCTTCCGTCGATTGACTTCCACTCGTTCGTCTTTTCGGACGACGAGCTTCATCGATTCGAGCATTCTGAGCTTTTCGTGGATGCCCTCTTCTGTGCTCAGCTCGGGAAAGCCGACGAAGATCTTGCACATCTGCGAAGGGCTGAGCGTGCCGCCGCTCCAATCAATCACGGCATGAAGGGCAGTCAAGGAAAGATCCTGCAGAAATCGGGGATCAACGATCTCATCGCCTTCATCGAGGGCGTCGGAATCGGCCTTGAAGCTGCTCTTGTCCCGCATGTTGAGCCCGCCATGGAGCAGCTCTTCGAAGTATCGCCGGATGTGGGGGTTCTCTGAGTTCGAAAAACCCAGGACAATGAGGCGCTCCGTCTCCAGTCCCGAAAAGCCCGCCAGTTTCGCGAACTCGAGCGCGCGGATGGTCGTCAGGGGCTTGCGTCCATGCATGAGATCGTGCAGGTAGGAATGCGGCCAATTCACCAGATCGGCGAAACGCCTGAAGCTGAAGTCTTCGTTTTCCTTGTTGTCCGCGTGGAACCGTTGAAAGTACTCCTCAACAGACCCTGCCATCCGGATATCGGGGAATTTCAAGCCGCTCATACGAGGAATAAAACGGGTCATCTCGCCGGAAGTCAACGGGTAAGCCGGGTATCCGGTGTTCTCAAATTAAGAACGCAGTGCGTTCTTTCCGGAATTGCGCAAGCGATCCTGCCGTCTATGATAATCGGTATGAAATTCGGAACTCTTTTCAAGCGAGCTCTATGGGTGAGCAGTACTTTGACGATCCTCTCCTGCGCAACCGGCGTAACGGTAGAGAACCCTTTCAAGTCTCTTCAGCACGGCGCCGCGGATCTGGACATTTTGCTCGAATTCGGCGCCCCAGAGAACATCATGAAAATCAGCGATTACGACGTCTGGACTTACAATCAGGTGGACCAACACCAGGCCTGCCAGATTTTCTTCAAGGAGAACCGTTTTGAAGGGACGGTTAGGTGCACTGCGATGACCGAGGTGAATTAGGCGCAGGGCTTCCGTCCAGGCGTCACGCCGCCGGGCGCTCCCGCTCGCTGCGTACTCCCGGCTCCAGCGCGCGATCGAGCGCGCGCTGGTAAGGCGTCTTGCGATGGCGGCGCGTGAGCAGCGTGTATAGGCACGGGACGACGAAGAGCGTGAGCGCGGTGGAAACGAGCACTCCGCCGATCACCGCGACGGCCATCGGGATTCGGCTCTCGGCGCCCGGGCCCAGGGCGAGCGCGGCGGGGATCGCGCCGGCGATGATGGAGATAGAGGTCATGAGGATCGGGCGGAGGCGGAGGGGGCAGGCCTCGAGCAGTGCCTGGCGGATCCCGCGGCGCTCGGTCTCGCGGATGCGGTTGGTGAAGTCGACGAGCAGGATGGAGTTCTTCTTCACCAGGCCCATGAGCAGGATGAGCCCGATCATGCTGTAGATGTTGAGGCTCTGGCCCGCGAGCAGGAGCGCGAAGAGCGCGCCGGTAATGCTGAAGGGCAGGGCCGATAGCACGGTGATCGGATCGCTGAAGCTGTTGAACTGCGTGGCGAGCACCATGTAGGAGATCAGGATGCCGAGGACGAGCGCGAGCACGAGGCTGCTGAAGCTTTCGCGGAAGGACTGGGCGCTCCCGCTCAGGACGAGCGCGTATCCCGACGGCAGGACCTCGGCGCCGATCCGTCGCGCGGCCTCGAGCGCCGCCTGCTGCGAGCGCCCCGGAGCGACGTTGGCGGAGACCGTGACCGAGCGCTGGCGGTCACGGCGATTGATCACGGGCAGGGTCGGGACGGTGCGGAGGGTGACGAGCTCGACGAGCGGGATGAGCTCGCCGCGGTTGTTGCGGACGCGCAGGTTGCGCAGCAGCGACTCGTGGACCGCGGAGGACTGGGCGGCGCCGGGCGGCGGCTCGTGGAGCTTGACGCGGATGTCGTAACGGCGATCACCTTCTGGGTATTGCCCGACGACCTGACCGCCGATCATGGCGCTGACCGTGCGTCCGATGTCGCGGATGGCGACCGCGCGCCGGGCGGCCGCGGCCCGATCGGGCGTGATCCGGATCTCGGGCATTCCAGGCTTGTAATCGGTATCCACGTCGGTGACGAGCCCGGTCTCGGACAGGCGCTGGGCGATCTCGGCCGAAGAGCGCGAGAGCACCTCCCAGCTCGGCCCCTGGATCGCGAACTCGACGGGGAATCCCCGGGTGGCCGTGAAGCCGCGGGCCGAGAGATCCTGGATGAAGACTTTGAAATCGGGAATCTTGCGAAGCTCCGCCCGGGCCAGGTCCATGAGCCCGTACTGCCCGAGCTCGCGCTCATTCCGGGCCTTGAGCGTGACGAAGGCGATTCCGGTATTGACCTCCCCGCCGGTGAAGCCGCCGACGGCGACGAAATAGCGCTCGACCTCCGGCCGGGAGGCGAGGAATTCCTCGACCTTCTCCATCTTTCCGCTCGTGAACTCGAGAGAGGAGCCAACGGGCGTTTCCGCGCGAAGGAAGAAGAGCCCCTGGTCCTGGGGCGGGAGAAACTCCTTGTTCAGGCCGCGGATGAGCAGGAGGCTTCCCGCGAAAACAAGGAAGGCCGCGAACAGCACGCCCCAGCGTAAGCGGAGCGCGCCCCCGAGCGCCTTGCGATAACCCCGCGCGGAGGCGTGAAAGGCAGCCTCAACGGCGCGTCCCAGGCGCGTGCGGCGCGGACCGACCTGGAGGAACGCGGCTGAGCGCATCGGCGTGAGCGTGAGCGCCTCGACCAGCGAGAGCAGGACCGCCACCGTCATCGTGACGCCGAACTGGAAGAAGAACTGCCCGATGATCCCCGTCATGAAAGCCACCGGCAGGAAGATCGCGATCACGGCGAAGGTCGCGGCCGTGGCGGCGAAGGTGATCTCCCGGGCGCCCTGGAGCGCGCCCAGGACCCGCGGCTCGCCGTTCTCGCGATGGCGGACGATGTTCTCCAGCACCATGATCGCGTCGTCTACGACGAGACCGACCGAGAGGCTCAGCGCCAGGACCGTGAAGGTGTTGAGCGTGAAGCCCGCGAACGAGAGCACGATGAAGGTCCCGATGATCGAGGTCGGGATCGCGAGAAGCACGTTGAGGGTCGCGGACCAGCCGCCCAGAAAGAGCCAGCAGACCAGCCCGGTGAGCAGCGCCGAGAGCACGAGGGTGAAGTTCAGCTCATGGATCGATTCCTCGATGAAGCGCGAAGCGTCGAAGTTGACGCTGAGGCGCATCCTTTCCGGAAGTTTCCGGGAGACCTCCTCGAAGCGCGCCCGCACCGCGCGCGCCACGGCGACCTCGTTTACGCCGCGTTGCTTCTGGATTCCGAGGCCCACGGCCGTGCGGCCTTGGGCACGGCTGAGGCGGCGCACCTCGGCGAGGCCCGCCTCGACGCGCGCGACGCGGCTCAAGGGAATGGCCAGGTAGTTGGGCGTCCCGCCGCGGGTATTGATCGTGATGCGCGCGAAGTCCTCAGGGGTGCGCGCCTCGCCCATCGTCCGCACATTGAACTCGCGTCGGGGTGTCTCGACATTTCCCGATGGCGGCTCGAAGTGGCCCTGCGTGATCGAGTCGATCACGTCCGTGACCGTAAGCTGATAACGATTGAGCGCGGCGTCGTCCACCCAGACGCGGAGATTGGGCTCGATGAAGCCACCCAGCTGGACGTTCCCAACGCCCGGAAGGGTCGTGAACTGATCCTTGAGCTGGTTGTTGAGATAAAGCATCAGCTCCCGCAGCGGGAGCGTATCGCTGCTCAGCGCGAGCCAGATGATCGGTTGGTCGGCGGGATTGGTCTTCGTGAGCTCGGGAGGCTCCATCTCCTCGGGCAGGCGACGCTGCACTTGGGCCAGGCGCGCCTGGACATCCTGAAATGCCTGGTCGATATCGCGCTCCAATCCGAATTCCACCGTCACCAGGGCCTGGCCGCTTCGGGATGCCGACGTGACCGAGCGCACGCCCTGGATACCCATGATCGCGTCTTCCACGACGTCGACCACGTCGGTCTCCATCACCTCCGGCGCGGCGCCATCGAGCGTCAGTTGGACGGTGACGACGGGGAATTCCACGTCCGGAAGCTGGCTCACACCCATGCGCAGGAAGCTGATCCCGCCGAAGACGATCAGTGCGGACATCAGCATCCAGGCGAAAACGGGGCGGCGGATCGAAAGCTCGGCGAGCTTCATTCGGGCGGTTTCGGATGCAAGAAACCGGCTTTGGCGGCGGCGCGCTACTTGACGAAACGACCCATCATCACGGTATCGAGATAGGCGCCATCGGCGGAGCGGAACTCGCGCGCGCGGCGGCCCTCTTCGGTGAACCCGAGCTTGCGATAAAGCGCGAGAGCGCGCGCATTGCCGGCGAGCACGCCGAGGGAAACTTTCTCGAGCGTCGGATGCGCCGCGGCCCAATCGAGCAGGGTTTCGACAAGGTGCCGGCCGATGCCGCGATCGCGAAAATCCCTTTCGAGGCAGATCATGAAGCGCGCGACATGGGAGGCCCCGCGAGGGTAGTCCTGCGCGCGGCATTCGAGGAAGCCCACGAGCCTGCCTTCGAGTTCCGCGAGCAAGGCCAGGGCGCTGCCCCCATCGCGCATCCGCATGATCCAGTGCAGGCGTTCCGAGTCGCTCAGTACCGGATCCCCGGGCAGCTGCCCCGTGAGCTCGGGCTCGCTGGCGCCCGCGCGATCGAGCTCCGTCAGGCGGGAGTGATCCGTCCGCTCGGGCACGCGGATCAGGAGAGCCGCGCCGTCGGCGAGCGTGAGCTTGCGCGGGGCGATCGTGGCCACGGGCCTAGGCCTGGCGGATCGCTTCGAGCTGAAGCTCTCGGATGCGGTCGGTGGCCGCGAGCGCGGCACGGGTCATGCGATCCATGTCTTCCTGGGAAAAGGCGCGCTTCTCGCCGGTGCCTTGGATCTCCACGAAAAGCCCCTGGCCCGTCACGACGAAGTTCATGTCGACGTCGCAGCCGAAGTCCTCGTTGTAATCGAGATCGACGAGCACCTCGCCATCCCGCATGCCCACGCTCACGGCGGAGACCGTGTCGATGAAGGCCTTGCCTGGGAGCTTGCCGGCCTGCTCGAGTTTGTGAAGCGCGCTGGCCACGGCGACGCAGGCGCCGGTGATCGAAGCCGTGCGGGTTCCGCCGTCAGCCTGGAGCACGTCGCAGTCCACGAGGATCGTGCGCTCGCCGAGGCCTTTGAGATCGACCATCGAGCGCAGGGCGCGTCCGATGAGGCGCTGGATCTCCTGCGTGCGGCCGGAGACCTTTTCACGATCGCGCTTGGTACGGGTATGCGTCGAGCGCGGCAGCATGGAGTACTCCGCGGTGATCCAGCCCTGGCCCTTGCCGGTGAGCCAGCCCGGGACGGATTCCTCGATCGAAACGGTGCAGAGCACGTGGGTGTGGCCGGCGCGAATGAGCACCGAACCTTCCGCGTAGCGGTTCACGCCGCTTTGGATCGTGAGGGGCCGGAGCTCGGAGGGGCCGCGGCTTTCAGGTTCCCGGTTCGCCCGGATATCCCGCATTTTGGTCATTTTTCCGCCTTTATGTTAGTAGTCAGAACCATGAGCAAGGTATCGCATGCCTATTCCGCTGACAATCCGCCTTTTGCACATCACTGGCAGGCCTGGTCTGAGTTGCTCTCGGCCGGCTTGCAGGACGACGGCTGGCAATGGGACTGGACCGCGGCGGGCTCCGTGCGCCCCGCGGGGAAGCCGGCCCGGGCGCGCGTGATCGCGAAAAGCCCGGGAGTCTGGGCCGCTGACGGCCTCATCGAGGCGTTGAATCGCCATCCCTGGGCCGAGCTCGGCGGATCGCGGATCGTGGCGCGGGGCCGGGTGAAGGACGGCGCCGCGCTCAGGCCGGGAGAGACCGTCTGCGAATGGCGCGGGCCGGCTCAGTTGGTCCTCGCCTTCGAGCGTCCGTTCCTGAATCTCGCTTCTTATGCGGGCGGGATCGCGACGCTGACGCGGCAATATGTCGATGCCGTTCGCGCGGCCTGTCCGCGGCAGACCCCGCGCGTGACCTCGACGCGCAAGACGCTGCCCGGCTATCGCGACATCGCGATCCGCGCGGTGCAGGCAGGCGGTGGCTTCAGCCATCGCATCAGCCTGTCGGGCGGCGTGCTTATCAAGGAAAACCATATCGCCGCCGCGGGCGGCATCGCCCGGGCCATCGAGGGCGTGCGCGCGATCGCGCCGCATTCGCTCCGGATCGAGATCGAGGTGCGCGACGGCAAGGAGCTGGCGCAGGCGATCGCCGCCGGCGCCGAGGTGGTGATGCTGGATAACTTCACTCCTGCGCAGGTCGCCGTGGCGCTCGAGCGCGTGCGCAAGCTTCCGCGCCGGCCCGTGCTCGAGGTCTCCGGCGGTCTCACGCTCTCCAATATCGCGCAGTACGCCCAGCCTGGCGTCGACATCCTTTCGGTGGGATCGCTCACGCACTCGGCGAAGGCCATCGACCTCTCGCTGCTGGTCGGGGGCTGAACTCGTGCGGAGGACGGAACCGCCCGCGAACACCATTCTCGAGGAATGCGGCTCGACGAACGATCTGGCGCGGGAGCTCGGAAGCGCGGGTTATCCGCACGGCACCTGGATCTCCGCCCGCCGGCAGACCGGAGGCCGCGGTCGCATCGGACGCAGCTGGAAGTCTCTTGAGGGGAATCTCTTCCTGTCGATCCTGTTCCGTTCGGAAAGCACGCGGGACTGGACCTGGGTTCCGCTGGCCGCCGCGTTGGGCGCCGCGCGCGGTCTGCGCGAGCTCGCTCCCGGGCTCGCGCTCGGGATCAAATGGCCCAACGATCTCTGGCTCGACGGCGCGAAAATCGGCGGGATCCTTTGCGAATCGGTCAGCGGGCGCGAGAACGCGTTCGTGGTCGCCGGGATCGGCCTCAACTGCGAGCGCGTGCCCGAAGGCTTGGAGCAGCCCACCGCGGCGCTTGGACTTCCGGTGGAGCTCGTGCGCCCGCGAGTGATCGAGGGGATGCTGCGCGTTTTCGAGGAGCTGAGTACGAGGGGCCCGGAGCCTCTTCGCGCCATTTACGATGCCTGGACCGTCCTGCCTGAAGGAAGCGAGATCGAATGGGGCACCGACGCCGGAAAAAACCGCGCGCGCGTGCGCGGGCTCGGTTCGTCGGGGGAGCTGCTCGTGGTGGATTCCAAAGGGGAGCTTCAGCGTCTTTTCGCGGAGGACGTCAGGGCCGTTCGGAAAGCATCCGATGGATCTCTTCCTTGAGGAGCTTTTCGGCGAGTTGAGGGAGAACTTTCCTCACTTCCTTGAGTACCAGCTCCTCGAGTTCCCGTGTTGAGAGCGTGCTGCCGGCGACGGCTGGGGCGGTCGCGGGAGCTGCCGCCTTCCGGGGTGCGCCCGGTATGGGTGGAGGGGAGGCCTGGGGCGGCGGCGGCGGCGTGAAGGACGGCTCCGGGATCTCCTCGGGCGCGTTATGGTAAGCCAGCGCGCCGGAAGCCCCCGCCGGGAAGGAAGTGTCATCCGGCTCCAACATGGACGCGGGCGGTTTGAGCGAAGGTTCCTGGACACTCCACTCGAAATCGTCGAGTCCGCTCATGCGGATCGTGGACTCGGTGAGCTGCCTGATGTCAGAGTCCGGCGGCGTGAACTCGGGTTCCGCGAGAACGTGATCTTTCCCGTCGAGCTCGGGGAACGCTTGCGGTGGAGGAGCGGGTGGAGCGGCAGCGGGCCGCTGGATCCGCCGGGTCTCGGAGCCGGCTTGCTCTGCGATTTCCGTGAAAACCTTGCTCAGCACCTCGCGCAGATGCGCCGGATCGAAAGGCTTGGTGAGCCGGCCCTGGAACTGGACCTCGGAAGCCTGCGTTTCGTCGACCTTCTCGAAGGCGCTCGACATCAGCACGAAGCGGACATCCTGAAGATCCGGATGCTCGTTCGCCTCTCGCTTGAGTTCGAATGCGGTCTTGCCCGGCAGCGAGACGTCCACGAGCACCACGTCAGGCCGGAAGAGCAGGATTTGATGTATCGCATCATTGCCCTCGGAAACGGCCTGGATCTCATAGCCCTCGTTGGACAGGGCGAGTCGAATGACTTTCTGGATAGTCAGGCTATCGTCCGCTACCAAGAGCTTTTTGCTGGGCATAAGATAAAGTCAAGTGTGTCATTTCCCGTTCGGGCTGTAAAGCTGTGTGCAAAAGACCGGTAATTTTTATCCCGGAAAAATCGGATCTTGGGAGCCGTCGGGTTGAAGAGAAATTTTCACATTCGCCTCGTGAATTCGGGTATACTGAAGGTGCCTCAAGGGTCGGTGAAAATATAGTTGGACCCTACAGTCAATGGCCCAGGGGGCTGTCACTGGCGGTGGTGAGCATGCCTGGTTCTACCAGGAAGCCTAAAGCCGCTAAACGGCGCCCACTTAAGATTCTGGGTTCCAATTGACATCACCGGTTCTTGGGGCTTTTTTTTGCCCGGAAATCCCCCACATTTGACAAGCCTGCTCGGATAGAAATACACTTGGCTAGGCTGGGGGTAGTATGGCGAATTTCAAAGATTTGATGCCCGCACAGAGCGGTTGGATCCACGAGCTGGCGCGCGCTGAGATCCATCCGGACGCGGAAAAACTCTTGCAGCTCGGCGCAAGCTGGGACCCGCAGCAGCTCGTCGAGGAGAGCACCATCGGGTTCCTCACGGCGCTGCGCGAGCAGTTCACCGAATACGCGCGCATTTTCAACGCTTACGCGGAAAACGGGACCCGCTTTCAGGAAGCCAAGGTTTACAGCATCGCGCAGACGGCCGCGGACTTCATGGTTTTCCGAAACCAGATCAAGCTCGTGATCGCGAACACGGCCCACGGGGTGATCCAGGTCTCCTTCGCGCAGCATGTGCGGGGAACGCTCGCCGTCGACGGTCAGATTCATGGCTACGGCCCCGGGCAGGGGCAGGTCGGCGCCCAGCCTGGCGCTCCGGCGGTCAGCCAGTCCCAGGATCTGCTCGCGCAGATCGGCCCCTTCCGCGACGTATTCTGGACGTTCCAGGGCGAGAAGGTGAATCCCGAGCAGGTCGCGAAATACTACTTCGCCGAGTTCGCCCGCATCACCCGCGATTCGCGCCGTTCACGCGCGGGCAACCAGCTTCTTCTCGATCAGATCAAAGCTCTGCTCCAGGAGAAGGGGCTCGATCTTTAGCATCTCGTAGGTTTGCGTGCTGTTGAGCGAGTAATCGAGGCGGGGCAGCTCGTAGTTCGAGGTGGTGCCGCTGGTGTGCTTTTTCGCGAGGATGAGCTCCGGGTCGTAGCCGAAGCGCCCGGCGAAGAGCCGGGACAGCTCGTAGAGGGAAAGCTTCGTCCGGCCTCCGTAATGCAGGGTCTTGTTGCGCAGGCCGCTGTCGAGGACGCGGTCGATCATCTCGAGCAGGCCGTCGATGGCGGCGAAGGAGTGCAGTTCGCTCTCGGCCACCTCGATGCGCTCGCGTGCCGCGAGCTTCATCCGGAGCCGGTCCAGGAAGCTGAGATGGATGCCGTTGCCGCGGGCGAGGAGCGGGCTCGAGCGGATGATGACATAGCTGAGCGCCTTGCCGCGAATGTAGTTTTCTCCGCCGACCTTGGCCTTGCCGAGCGCGGTCACGGGCAGGACGGTGTCGCCTTCGTGATAGTTGCCCCGGGTGCCATCGAACGGATAGCAGTTGGAAAGGTAGATGAACTTGGGCTGGAAGATCTCCGCGACGTTCGATACCGAGGCGGCGCCGGACGTGTGCAGGCTTTCCGCTTCGCGCGGATTGGCCTCCGCCCAGTCCACGTCATTGGACCCGGCCGCGTAAATCACGGCTTCCGGACGGATGGTGTAGACCACCCGCTTCAGGTGATTCCGGTTGCCGAGGTTCACGGGCAGGAGGGTCACTCCCGGGATCCGCACCGGATTTTCGTTATAGGTCGCGAAAACCTTATAACGTTCCCGGAGATGGATCGCCAGGTGCGTGCCGACGAAGCCGCTGCCTCCGACGATGAGTACCGCTTTGGTGATCGCCACAGATCCCTAGCTTAACGCAGATCCTCCTCTCCGCTCAATGTCCGCGTGGGGGAGTCCTCGCCGGCTGATCCGTGAACGGGCTCCGGAGGGTGAAAGTCCTTTTTCAGGCCTCCGGAGGTCCGGTTCTTCGGATTTGCGCATGGCTGACGCCTCTTCCTCGCTTCTGACCGTTCGGGCATCCTTGCCGCCGCCCAGGACCGTTCCATCGGTCCGTTTCGCTAGCGTTCAGTCAGGGTTCAACCCAGGAGCTTCAGCGTCGCCTGATTCGTGGAGTTGGCCTGGCTCAGCACCGAGATGCCCGCTTGCATCAGGATGTTGTTCTTGGTCATCTCCGAAACCTCGTCGGCGAAGTCGGCGTCGCGGATCCGGCTGTTGGCGGCGGAGAGGTTCTCGTCGCTGATGGCGAGATTGTTCACCGTCGACTGGAGCCGATTCTGCATGGCGCCCATGTCCGCGCGGATGCTGTTGACCCGGATCAGGGCGTCGTCGATCACCGAGAGGCCCAGCTGGGCGCCTTGCTTGGTGGCGACGCTTTCGCCGCCGAGCTTGAGGGCGTCGAGCGTGGCATCGGATCTCTCCCCGTTGTACACGACACGGTCGAGGATCGGGTTGTTCTGGATCCCGACCTGGATCTCGAAGATCCCGGCCTTGCCGTTCAGCAGCGGGGTGCCGTTGAAGTTCGTCACGTTGGCGATCCGGTCGACCTCCTGCTTGAGCGACTGGAATTCGCGGTCGGCGAACTGCCGCTCTGTGTCCCCGATGGTATCCGAAGCGGCCTGGATCGCCAGCTCGCGAAGCCGGACGAGGATATTGGATATCTCGTTCAGGCCACCCTCGGAAACCTGGATCAGCGACTGGCCGTCCGAGGCGTTCCTTTTGGCCTGCCGGATGCCGCGGATCGCGGCGCGCAGGTTCTCGGAGATCGCGAGTCCCGCAGCGTCATCGCCGGCATGGTTGATCCGGCTGCCGCTGGCGAGCTTTTCCAGGGTCTTGTCCAGGTTCAATCGAGTGTTCGACATCTGTCTCTGCGCGTTCAGCGCAGTCGTATTGGTTGCGATTCGCAAACCCATACTAGCCTCCGTTCATAGGTGCCATCCTCCGTGCGGCTCACCCTCTTCCTTAGGGGTGGCGAGCGTCCGTGCTCTGGTTCAATCCCTCGCAGGCCCATCCCGCTCGGGAAATCGTTCCGTTAACCGTTCAGCAGCTTGAGCGCCGCCGAGTTCGTGTTGTTCGCCTGGCTCAGGACGGAAATTCCGGCCTGCATCAGGATGTTGTGCTTGGTCATCTCCGACACCTCCTCCGCCATGTCCGTGTCGCGGATCCGGCTGTTCGCGGCCGAGAGGTTCTCGTCGCTGATGGCGAGGTTGTTGATCGTCGACTGGAGTCGGTTCTGCATGGCGCCCAGGTCGGCGCGGATGCTGTTGACCCGGATCAGGGCGTCGTCGATCACCGAGAGGCCCAGCTGCGAACCCTGTTTGGTCGCGACGCTCTCGCCGCCGAGCTTGAGGGCGTCGAGAGAGGCATCGGAGCGCTCGCCGTTGTAGACGATGCGGTCGAGGATCGGGTTGTTCTGCGTCCCGACCTGGATCTCGAAGATGCCCGCCTTGCCGTTCAGGAGCGGGATCCCGTTGAACTGGGTCACGTTGGCGATCCGGTCGACCTCCTGCTTGAGCGACTGGAACTCGCGGTCGGCGAACTGGCGCTCGGTATCCCCGATCGTGTCCGACGCGGCCTGGATCGCCAGTTCGCGAAGCCGGACGAGGATGTTTGAGATCTCGTTGAGGCCGCCCTCGGAAACCTGGATCAGGGAGACCCCGTCCATCGCGTTCCGTTTGGCCTGTTTTATCCCGCGTGTCTGGGCGCGCAGGTTCTCCGAGATGGCCAGTCCGGCGGCATCGTCGCCGGAGTGATTGATCCGGCTGCCGCTGGCCAGGCGTTCGAGCGCCTTGTCCAGGTTCTGCCGGGTCTGGGACATCTGTCTTTGCGCGTTGAGCGCGGTCGTATTGGTCGCGATTCGCAAACCCATACTAGCCTCCGTTCATAAGCGCCATCCTCCATGCAGCTCACCTCTATCCCTAGAGGTGACGAGCTTCCATGCTCAATTGCGAGGCGGGCTCGGCCCGCCGTCGTCAGGTTTTTTCACTTCCACTACACAATGGCCCGTCCACCTGGCCCAGCAGCTCTCGCGACGACTTCACATCACTCCCCGAACCCGGGCGGTCGCGTCGCGCGTCGCCGTCCGGGTCTCGGTCCTCTCGCTCGACCGCGCCCCGGGGAAGGGGGCGGTGAGGCCCGAAGCGCGCGTTGCTCGCGTTGATTCTGCGGCTGAGCCGTTTTCCGCGGGATATCTCGCGATCAGTGGGTCGCTGGATCGGCCCGCCCGCGCCGCCATCTTGGCGGTGGGCTGGGCGGGCCTTTCCGGCAATCGGCTCGCGAGAGCCTATCCAGGAAACAGCTCAGGCAACGTGCCTTTGCTTCGGGTCAAACTTTCGTCATGCGCCTCCCTGCCCCAGGAGTCCCAGGGCTGACTTGATCGTGCTGTTCGCCTGGCTGAGTACCGACACGCCAGACTGCATCAGAATCTGATTCTTGGTGAGTTCCGTCGTCTCCTCCGCGATGTCCGCGTCACGGATGCGGCTGTTGGCGGCGGCGAGGTTTTCCTTGCTGATCATGATGTTGTTGATCACCGACTGCAGCCGGTTCTGCATGGCCCCGAACTCCGCGCGCACGGCCGTCACCGAACCCAGCGCCGAGTCCACCGCGGCCAGCGAGTTCTGCGCGCTCAGCTTGTCGCCGACGCTCGAGAGGTTCAGACCGAGCGCCACCACGTTGAGGTCCGTGGAGCTCGCGTCGAAGAGCCGGATCCGGTCGACCGCCGGATTGTTGCGGGTCCCGACCTGGATCTCGAAGGCGCTCGCCTTGCCGTTGAGCAGGGGAACGCGGTTGAATTCGGTGCTCTGGGCGATGCGGTCGATCTCCTCGATGAGCTGCTGGAACTCCACGTTCATGAAGCCGCGCTCCTGCGGGCCGACGGTATCGGAAGCCGCCTGGACCCCGAGCTCGCGCATGCGGATGAGGATGTTGGAGATCTCGCCCATGGCGCTCTCGGCGACCTGGACCAGCGAGACGCCGTCCTGCGCGTTGCGCTCGGCCTGTGCGAGGCCGCGGATCTGGGAGCGGAGGCTTTCGGAGATCGCGAGGCCCGCGGCATCGTCGCCGGCGTGGTTGATCCGCGAGCCGGAGCTCAGTCTTTCGAGAGTCTTGTCGAGGGAGGAGCGGGTGCCTCGCAAATTCCTTTGCGCGACAAGGGAGGGTACGTTCGTATTGATCCGCAGTCCCATACCTTCCTCCATGAAGGTGTTACGGCCAATCCTAGGCCTTATGGGGAAGCCGGCTTTTTTCCTGGCTCGTCGGTCCGCCATCTTGGTGGTCCGGGTTGCCTTCCTGCTTCCAAGTAACCTTTCGGAGCCGCGGAAAATTCCTTGAGGTTTTTTTGAGAAAAAAAAAGCCCCCGTCGCGGACCTTCTTTCGGGAAGGCCGCGGCGGGGCGAATCGGTCGATATTACGCCGGAATCACCCGGCTCTTAGGCGGCTTCGGCGAGGTCCTCCGCGTGCCAGTGGTCGTAGAGGGTGCGGCTTTTCTCGTCGCGAAGCCACTTGGCCGCGTGATCCGGCGGCTCCTGCCCAAGGCACTTCTGGGCGAAGGAGTGGATGGTCATGGTCTCGGTACCCGTGACGACCTTGTATTCGCCGTTGGGCTGCTTCGCGATCCTGCAGGTTTTGGTCGGATCACTGACGAAGTACAGCGTCTGGCCGTCCTTGAGATACCCTTCATGGACCAGGCTGGTGAGATCGAATTTCTTTTTCTTTTTGGACACGTTTTTCCTCCTGTCAGTGTTATCGGCAATATCGGCAAAAACTGCCGGGCAAAATCTTCCGGGCTGCGCGTCAGGCGACCCGCTTGTCGGCCCCGACGGGTTCGGCGACCGGCTCTGGACCTTCGTGCGCCGCGGCGGGAGCGGGCTGCGTCTCGCCAAGCTCGTTGGTGCTCGTTTCGTTCCAGAGGATCTCCAGCGAGGTGGAGAAGCGGTTGACCAGGTTGTAATAGACGCCTTCGGCCGAAAGGAGCGTGTTAACCAGGCTCATGGCGACCGACAGCGCGATGCCCACGATCGACTTGATCATGGCTTGCGAGATCTTCACCAGGAACAGGTCCATGACGCGTTTGCTGTCCTCGATGTTCGACAGGTCCATGCCGCCGAGATCCGGGAGGCCTTTGGAAATTCCGAGAAAGGTCCCGAAGATCCCGCCGATGATGAAAAGGCTCGGCAGGATGTTGATCAGCTCGTTGAGGGGACCGACCGGGAAGATCCCGATCACCTTGTTGAAGACCGGGTTGTTGTCGAACGAGGATTTCGAGATGTCGAGCATGCGCGGCGGGAAGCCGTCGCGCTTGAGATAACGGATCTGCCGCAGGGTGTCCCGCACCGTGAAAGCCGCGCCGTCCTGAATCAGGAAGACGCGATCGGTCACGCTCGTCAGCGAGTCCAGGTTGCGGCGCTTGAACTTCGCGCGGAGCTCGAAGGACTCGTAATAGGTCTTTTCCAGGAGCTGCTTGGTCATGAGAAAAAAGGAGCTCAGGCGCTGGGACTCGGGATTCCAGAAGAACTTGCGCACCCGCTTCTCGAACTCCGTGCAGAACTTCAGCTCCGCCTTGGCGGTATAGAAGATGAGCGCCCGGAAAATGACCCCCACGAAAAAGGTGAGGATCATCGCCGGCATGAGAATGTCGGCGGTCTTGTCGATCACGTTTTCCATGATGAACTTGCTGATTGGATCTAGCATTTTCGCTCCTATTCATCCCTCAAGTTGAACTTGATGATGACTCGCTGGCCTTTTTTGCAGTCGAAGACCTTGCAGTAATTCCCGTCCTTCACCTGGGCGACGTCCCGGCCCTGCAGTCTTTCGGTCGCCAGGTAGCTCCGGCCCGAGACCTTCACGAGCGGGAGCAGGTCCTTCTGGTGCTGGAACTGCATCTTCTGCGTATCGAAAACGTGCTCGAAGATCGCCTTCGCGCGCTGATAGCTGAGATCCATGTTGAAGTTGACCGCGGTGCGATCCTCCGGAGAGAGGCTGTCCGGGTCGATGTAGCGGCCCTGGTAGGTCGGAGAGGCGAAGCCCACGATCTCGACCGAGCCGATCCGGCTGGCGATCTTCGGATCCTGGAAGAGGCTCTTGGCGTAGGTCGGGATCGTCTTTTCAAGAGTCGAGCGCATGCCCGTCTTCAGATCGGCGCGCCCTGTATCGAAATACTCGTTCGCGAAGTTGATCATCACGTCGCCCGTCTTGAGATCGACGTTCGCGTCGATCCCGGCCTTGGCGAAGGCGTTCTTGATCCCCTCGGCCAGGCGGCGCTGCTCGTTGAGCTTGTTGTTGCTCGCGGTGAGGTTGCGCTGAAGGGTGTCGTTCGCGTTCTTGAGCGAGTTGATCGACTCGTGGTACTTGCCCTCGATCGCCTTGATGCTCCCGCGGGTCCGCTGCAGCTCGCCATCAAGCGCGGCGAGCTGGTCGTTGTACGCCTTGTTGCGGCGTTCGACGTCGGCCCGGTAGGCGCGCTCCTGCGCGAGCTTGGCATCCGCGCTCAGCTGCGCTCGGGCCAGCCCTTTCTCGAAGGCCGACTTCTCGCGGGCCATCGTCTCCTGGTGCGCCCGCTGCAATTCCGCAACGGTATCGCGGTACTTGGCTTCTTTCTGGTTCAGGTCGCCGAGCAGCCGCTCGGTCTCCCGATTCTTCTGCTCGATCTCGCTTTGCGCCGTCTGGAGCTGTTGGGCGTAGCTGGAGTTCTCCGAGCGCAGGCCCTGGATACGCGACTCGCTATCGCTGCGCAGCTGCGCGATCGCCTCCTGCATCTTCTTCTCGGAGCTCTGCTTGCTCTTGTAGGCGCGCTGGACCTCCTCGATCTGCTGGGCGAGATTGCTCTCGATCTCGGAAATCTTGCGGTTGTTGCTCTCGATCTCGGCCTGCTTCTGGGCGATGTTGGCGTTGAGGTTGCCGAGCTCCTGCTCCTTCTGCACGATCTCGGCCTGCTTTTCCTCGATCACATTGTCGCGTTTCTTGACGCGCGCCTGCGCCACGAGGTTGGCGCTGATGATGTTCTTGACGAGCGCCTGGTACTGGTTCAGATCCTGCTCGCGCTCGCCGGCCTCACGGGCCTGGCGGTTGAGCTCCCTGCGTTTTTCCTTGGCCTGGTCCTCGAGGAGCGAGAGCTTGCCCATCAGCTCCTGGTACACCTTGACCTCGTCTTCGGAGGCGCCGTCCTTGAGGTAACCGTCCCGCACCGCTTCGTAGGCCTTGATCTGTTTGCGCAGGTCATCGGCCTCGACTTTGGCGTGCTTCATGGCGGTGTGTGAAATGATGGATTGGGCGCCCCCTTTGAGGTTCGCCACGACATAGAGCAGAAGGAAGACCACCGACAGCACCAGGAAGAGGTCGCTGTAGGAGGTCCAATGGTTTCCGCCGTGCTCTACCTTTGCCCGTATTTTTTCGTAATTGAGGTTCAAGCTCCGGTTCTCCGTGTCTCCGTCCTGTATCGGCGGGCCGGGCCGGATTCTTTAGAGCGGTTCTTCCGAGTGCCGCCAGGTCCGATCGGACACGGGGAGCCTCGCTCCCGCAGGCATCGCGGGGCTAAAGCCTGTCGAAAAATCAGCCGATCAGGCTATCGATGAAATTCCGAATCAAGATCCGCGTGGCAAATGAGGGGACATCACCACAGAAGTTCTCGATGAACCTGGAGGAGGGCGGAACTTTCACCGTCTCTGACTCGGTTCCCGGGATCAAAGGCGAGGTCTGTACCTTCCAGATCCGGGACGCGTCGCTCCTGGTGAAGAAGGTCGAGAATGGCCCGCCGGTCCGGGTGAACGGGGTCGAGGGCCGGGAGTTCCGGGTGAAGATCGGCGATGTGCTGAGAAGCGGCTCGATATCGATCGAGTTCCTGGACGTCCCGTGGAGAGCGGAAGCGCCCGCGGAAACGCAGTTCATCGACGTCGCTTCCGCCGGCCTGTCAAATGCCCTGGCCGCCGCGCAGAGCGGGGCTTCGGCCGAGGGCTCCTCCGAGAGCGCGCCCCAGGCGGCGCGCGTGACCAACGAGATGGAGCTCAAGCCGGAGGAGAGATCCCATTCCGTCACACTTTCGGTGCCGGAGCGTCCGGCGAAAACCGATTTCTATGATGAGGGAACCGGCACGCGCGTTCGCCGCGAGGAAGTGATGAAGGAGCTCACGATCGAGGAGCCGAGCGCCAGCCGTTTCGTGGAAGCGCCTTCCCGGCGCGAGCACCGGCGGCATTCGCCGATGGCCGAGAGCACCCGGGTTTTCCTGCGCAAGACCGAGGAGACCGAGTCGGTCCGCAAGGAGATCTGGAGCTTGAGCGGGCTTCTGTTCCTTGCGATCGGGGTGGCGGGCGGGGCGTCCCGCCTCGGCTCGCCGCTGGTCTGGGGTGGCGCGGGATTGCTATTCGCCCTGGGTTTTTCGGCGCTTCTGCGCCGGTTCGGCGGTTATCTCGGGAGCAGGGCGCAGTTCCGGGAGTACCTGCGCTTCATGACTTACACCTATTTCGCGCTGATTCCCTGGGGTTTCGCGTTCCGGCTGCATCCGATCGCCGGCGCGGTCGCGTCGCTCGTCGCAACCGGGGCCTTCACCTACGCGTTCATGGCGCGATTCCGGATCCGCTTTCCCCGGTTCGTCGCGGTGGGCGGAATCGTCTCGATCCTTCCGATGGTGTTCTCGGCGTTCCAGATCACCAATGGGTTTCAGAGCCTTCCTTTCGGGGTACAGTTCACCGTGACCTCGAACGCGACCGGGGAGGCGGAGAATTCGGGTGCGGCCGAAGGTTCGGTGCCGGTCGCGCGTCAACCCGCCTCGGATCAGCAGGCACCCCCGGTGCAGCAGCCGGTGGCCCCCGCCGGCGGTACGCAGCCGGTGGCCTTCAGTCAGGATCCCGCCGTTCAGCCAGCACAGCCGGCGGCCGTCCAGCAGCCTGTAGTGGCCGGGCAGGCTCCGGCGCAGCCGCTCGATCCTCCGGCTCAACCGATCCAGCAATACCAGCCGCCGGTGGCGCAACAGCAGCAGCCGGTACAGCAGTACCAGCAACCGCAGCCGCAGCTGCAGCAACCGCCGGTTCAGCCCGCGCTGGGCGCTCAGGCTAGCGTGCCGCAGCCCGAGCTGGCGCAGCGACCGAGCTATGAGGCGCCGGCCCCGCAACTGCCGGTCCAGCGCGTGGCTGCGCAGCACGGCTTCCAGAGCCGCGAACAGGTTGCCGACCCGCTGGCTACCGAGGAGTTCTTCAGCGCGGCGAAGCGGGGGAATCTTTCCGTCGTCAAGTCCCTGATCGCGCGCAAGGCCGTCGATCCCAATTTCACTCTCGACAAGGGAAATACGGTGCTCATGTACGCGTCCGCCTATGGCCAGGCGCACATCGTGAAATACCTGCTTTCCCTGCGGGTGAACCCGAATGCGCGCGACCCCAATGGGACGACCGCACTGATGTGGGCGGTATACAAAGGCCACTCCGAGGTCGTGAAGCTGCTCATGAAAGCCAGGGCGGACGTCACGATCCGGCGGGACGACGGGGATCGCGCGATCGACATCGCCAAACGCTGGAAGCGGTGGGACATCGCGGATCTGCTCTCGGGTCAGAGCTCGTCTTCGATGGCCAACACCAGGAGCGGCACTCGCGAGCGCGTTCCGGCCAGCTCGGGAGTGCGACGCAAGGGCAAGCCCGCCAAGCGGCAAACCTATCGCGCAATCCGGTAGAAGTTGCTAATCTCGGAGAGTGAGCTCGATCCGCTTCCAGCGCATCGCCGATGAAAGGGACTTCGAGCCCTTTTTGCGCCTGCTGAACGCATCCTTTCCGGTGCCGAGAGGAAACAGCTTTCTCGAGGACTTCCCGGTATGGGGATTCCGCGGCGATGAGACGGTGTTTCATCTGGGGGGTGTCCGGGACGGACTGCTGGTCTCCGCGGCCGCCGCTCGCGTCGCCAGGCTCAAGACTCCCGGGGGCGCGCGCGTTCCGGTCGGTCTGATCGGGGCGGTCGCCACGCATTCCTGTTGCCGGGGGGAGGGGCTCGCGTCGCGAGCCGTGGCGAAGCTGCTCGAGTGGCTGAGCGGGCAGAAAGTGGCTCTGGTGGCGCTCTGGGGCTCCGAACACGATCTTTATCGCAAGCTGGGCTTCGAACTTTGCGGTATCCAGCGCACGCTGCCGCTCCGAGGGCTCGAGCTGCCGGTGGTTCCGGATTCGGAAACACGCCAGGGCTGGACTCCCGCGCTCTGGCAGCTCCTCCGGGAGCGCCCGCTCGGGCTCGCGCTCGAGGAGCAGGACCGCGGTTGGGTGGAGGCTCATCGGAACACGAGATGGTATTGGCGAGGCGAGGCCTCCCGCCCGACCGCCTACGCGGCTTTAGGCAAAGGGATCGATCTCGCCGGGCTCGTGCACGAGTTCGGAGGGCAGCCGGACGAGCTGCGCAAGCTTCTGGCGGGAATCCGGCGGGAGCACCCGGATGCGGCGCTCCTGGGCCACTCTTCCCTCATTCCTTTCGCCGGAAATTCCGATGGATCGCACGAGTACCTTTGCATGGCGCGGTTCATGGACCTTTCGAACGACCCCGAGCGCGTTTTCCGGGCCTTTCTCCCGGATGCGCGATATCCGGCTCCGCTCACGGCGGAGGGACCGGAGCTGGTGCGCCGCCTCTTCGGGGGGCCGGGCATGCCGGCGCCGGAAGGGGCGGAAGGGCGCCTGCCGCTTCCGCTTTGGTTCTGGGGCCTGGACGGGGCATGAACAGGACGTGAAGAACTATACTTCGAAGTTCCTCAAGTCGGTCGCGATCTTCTACCTGGGCTTCCCGGTCTTCTACATCGTGGTGAGCGCGCTGCTCTTCGATGTGCCGGCTTCCCGGTGCCTGGGTATCCTTCTTTCGCCGGGGTATTACCTGCTTTCGATCTTCGCGATCCTGGTGGGCTACGCGCTGTGGGAGATGAAGCGCTGGAGCTGGTACGGTTTCGTGACGGTCAACATCCTCGTCGTGTACGAGAACGCCGTGATCGCGAGCGAGGTCGGCGAGACCCACCACAAGCTGGCCGCGTTCTTCTTCTCCGTGTTCCTGCTGCTTCTGATGGGCTATCGCGTGAGCAAGGAGATCCGGGTGCCGTATTTCTTCCCGAAGATCCGCTGGTGGGAGAGCAATCCCCGTTATCGCCTCACGGCACCCGTGCGGCTCACGAAAAAGGGCGGCGCGGCGATGGACGGCCAGATTCTCGATCTCTCGCTCACCGGCTGCTTCATCAAGCTCAGGGGGGATCTCCAGCAGCATGATGCCGTCGACCTCGCCTTCACGCTTTTCGGCTTCCTGGTAGAATGCCAAGGGGTGGTGGTCTGGCGCACCCAGAGCACCGTGACTCACCCCAAGGGAGTCGGCGTGAAATTCCTGCCGCTGCTCCGCCCGCAGCGCCGCGCCTTGCGGCAAATCGTGCAACGGCTCCGGAAGATCGCGCGTCTCTATCGGCGTTCGCGTTATCTGCTGAACCCGGAGGAGTTCCTCCGGCGCCTGCAGGAAATCGAGACCAAAGGGCCGGGACGGCGCAGACGCGAGGGACTCAAGATCTCATGAGCGACCCGGATCGGCTGCAGGAGGCCCTGGCATTGGCGCGCAAGGCCGCGGACGAGGACGAGGTGCCGGTGGGCGCCGTGGTCGTGCATGAGGGGAAAGTCATCGCGCGGGCCCATAACCGCCGCGAGCAGGACGGTAATCCCGTGGCGCATGCGGAAATCCTGGCAATCCAGGAAGCGGCGCGCACGCTCGGCAGCTGGCGCCTCGTGGGTTGTACCCTCTATGTCACGCTCGAGCCATGCCCGATGTGCCTGGCCGCGTGCATGCTCTCGCGGATCGATCGCGTCGTGTATGGCGCGCGGGATCCCAAAGGGGGCGCGCAGAGCCTGGGTTATGCCTTGCATGAGGACAAGAGGCTCAATCACCGCTTTCCGTCGGAGTGCCTCGAACAGCCGGAGTGCGGCGAGATCCTTTCGGCCTTCTTCCGGAAAAAACGCTCCTGACAACCGCCGGATCTGGTGTACTGTTGCGGCATGGCCCTGAAACTCCACTTCGCTAGCTTGTCGTTGGGCGCCTCCGTCGATCAGCAGACCGGGAATCTCTCGGTCTTCGATATCCTCGAGGAGATCCGGACGCCCCAGCTTCCCGTCCACCTTCAATCGCTCGTGATCGCGCTCTCGCTGGAGAAGACCGATAACGATCCGTTCAGCGGGAAGATGGTGATCCACATTCTCACCCCGGACGGCAAGCAGCAGATGATCGGAAACGGCGAGATGAGCATTCCGGCCGAGCAGAAGCGCATGAAGGCGGTGTTCCGCTACGGCGGCTTTCCGGTGGGAATGTATGGCCGCCATCGCCTGGTGCTTTCCTGGCTGAACACGGCGGGCACGAAGGTGGGCGAGGCCCTGCTGGATTTCGACGCGGTTCAGGTGACCCAGGTCGCCCAGGGCGTCGCCCCGGCCGACAAGCCCCCGATCTCCCACTGAGCGCCGGAGCGCGGTCCGGCGCCGCCGCTCAGCCGACGATCGACACGTCGGAGAGGAGCGCGAACTCCGGCCCGAAATAGCCTTCGCCCGTGCTCCCGCCCGAGGAGAAGTGCGCGCGTTTCACCGCTCTGCTGGAAAGCCGGGCGCCCCTGAAATTCTCGCGGAACGAGCCCGAGAGCGATCCGCCCTTGAGGTAGGTGATGGTCTTTCTCTCGTTGTCATGGAGACGCGCCAGCCGGATCTCGCTGCCGAAAGTCCCGCTATTGGCGTCGACGAACAGTCCCGAGAACTGCAGGATCTCGATGACCTGGGGGCCCTGCTTCGCGAGCTCGGCCTGGGAGAGCGTGCCCGGCGCTACGACGATGTTGCCCCGGACGGTGGTGGGCGCGACCGAGAGGTAATCGGCGAAGCGCTTGTCCGTGGCCGTCGCGATCACGCGGTTGGAGTCCACGAGCCTGAAGGGGGACTGCACCAGGCCGTGTTCGGAGAGCGCGGCCGTATCGGCGCCGTAAGGCACCGTGGGATCGAGGGTGATCGTCAGCAGGTCGCCCGTGGCTTTCGGCACGAGCTCGTCGCCGGGCTTCACGAAGGGAAGGCCGTGGTAGGCGTTCATCGAGGAGAGCTGCGTCAGCTGGCTCGCGAAGAGCGCGGCCAGGACGTCGGCGTCGACGATGACCGGGTACCGCCCCGTTCGAGGCTTGGTCACGTCGAGGGAATGCTCCGCGCGTTCCGAAGTCTCGTCGAAGAGCTGCTCGATGGCGATGTCATCGAGATTCACCGCCCAACGCGTGTTGAGGTACTCGTCCGACAGCATCCTGCCGTCATTGCCGCGGCGGCTGTAGGAGTAGGCCGCTTCGGAGTAGATCCGGCTCTGCGAAGAGCGATGGACCAGCCCGTTGCTCAGATGCGTCTCGTGATCGTGCACGGAGAGGAAGAGCTCGGCGGAATTGAAGACGGTGGCGCGCCGGCGGGCGACCGCGATGCCGATCTTCCCGGTCAACTCGCCCATCACGCGCTCGAGGTCCTCGGCCATGCGGGGATCCGTGGTAGTCACCTGGGGAACGTCCTTGGGAAGGGATTCCGGCAGGCTCCACGCCTGGTGATCTGTCTGCAGCGCCGCCTCGATCGCGGAATCGAGCTGAGGTCCCAGGGGAAGAGACGGGAAGAGCTTCTTGGAGATCTCGCCCTGGCGCCCAGGCTTACCGAGCCTGACGAAGATCTTCGCGTGGATGCTCTGCGAGCGCACCTCGCGATCCTGGTCGGTGACGAGCGTCGGGCCATCGAGCATGAAGTAGCGCTCGCGGCGATGGACATGTTCCTGCGAGACGATCCAGCCCTTGACCAGTTCGCGACGGGTGAGCTCATGCTTCAATGTATCCAGCGTCCAGCCTTGCGTGCTTCGGGTCATGTGTGCGCTCCGTTCACTCTGATCAGCCCAAGATGACCTGGTCGAGGAGCAGGTAAGGGCCTCCGCAACCGGCGAAAACGAATTCCTTGTGATACTTGCCGCACCCGCCCGCGTCGTTGAAGGGGTGGCGCGAGCGATCCGGCGCGTCCGTGTCGGCGTCGATCTTGGATTTCGCGACGATGGAGTTGAGCACGTCCGGGGTATAGCCGGTGAGCTGGATGTCGCCACCCGCGGGACCCTTGAAGAGACGGCCCGTGGGTTTTCCGTTCCGGACCTCCTCGAGGAAGGAGAGGCCGACCTGGATACCCATCCCTTTGGGGTCCTCCATTCCTCCGGCCGGATGGAGCGCGATGAAGCCGTCCTTCATTCGCGCGAGCAGCTGCGCGAGCGTCTGATCGCCGGGGCTGAAATAAGTGTTGGTCTGGCGCGTGTAGACGCCGGTCGACCAGTTCTCGCGCTTGCCGTTGGCCGTGCGCGGGACGCCGAGCCGGATCGCCGAGGTGAGATTGGTCATCGGAGTCTTGAGCACGCCCCGTTCCAGGAGCACCTGCTCATGCGCGAGCCAACCTTCCTCATCGAAGAAGTAGCTGCCCCAGGCGGCGTAAGGTTCCCCGGCCATCTCATAGATCGCCGGGTTGTTGAGGATCGTCGCGTGCTCGTTTCCGACCTTCTCGCCGCTTTGGTGAAGCTCCCAGGCCTTGCTTCTCCCGCGGGCGCAGGTGTCGCCTTCCTGCGAATGGCCGAAGGCTTCGTGGGCGAGCACCCCCGTGGGCACCGGGCCGAAGATGACCGGGTACTTTCCGGGCACGAGCCGCTCCGCCTTCTTGAGGCCTTTGAGGTCGCGAAGCAGGGTTTCGATATCCGACTCCTTCACCTCGAGGGTCTCGAGACCACCCAGTCCGCCCAGACGCGCGAAGGTTCGGTCCGAGCCAGACATCGTGATCAAGGTGAGGGCGACGCGGTAGAGCGTTTGCGACATGTCCGTCTCGCGATCGATGAAAATCGACTGCTCGTCGACGAAGGTCTGCCGGGCGGTGATGAAGGTGAGGTCTTCCTGCGGGAAACCGATCTCGCTCGCCTTGGCCTTGATCCGGCCCAGCAGCCCCTTGAGCCGCTCGAGCGCCTCGGAGGCGCCCAGAAGTCTCGGATCGTGCCGGAAGCGGATCCCGAAATGGACCTGCGTATCGGCACGAGTGCCCGAGGGTATCTGTATCAGGAGCTCGGGATCGAGCTTCGCCGCGGCGACCCGCTGCGACCAGTTCAAGGCCTGGTACGGCCGCCGGGTCGCGCCGGCGGGCGGGGCGGTCTCCTTCACGCGCCGGGCGAACTCCAGCGCGAACGATTTCAGCGCCCCGGGGTCAAGCTCGTCGGTAGCCTGCTCGAAAAGCGTGGTGCCGTCGTAAATCCGAAGTACCGCGCCCTGGATCACCTGATCGGTGACCTGGGTCTGCTTGAGGTTCGCCGAGTAAGTTTTGCTGGCCTTGCGCTCGAAGAAGATCGACGCGTACCAGTCCGGCTGCGCCTGCAGGATCGGGAGGAGCTCCTGCCTGAGGGTTTGGCGGAGGCCTTTCAGCTCGGGGGAGAACGGGGCTCTTTGGATTTCCATGAAAACTACTTATCTGAACTCCCGGAAAACCGCAAAGAGCAATGGCCCTCCGTGTCGCCGCGGCGTTCGATGATGTCGCGTCTCATGGGGCTATGCTACTCTTGCCTCATGGCGACGATTCTCTCGGCATTCGGTAATCGGCGGACAGCGGCGGTTCTGCTCCTGGGGTTCTCTTCGGGGATTCCCTTGGCTCTCACGGGCGCGACGCTCCAGGCCTGGATGAAAACCGAGAACGTCGATCTCACCCTCATCGGGCTCTTCTCGCTCGTAGGACTTCCGTACACGCTCAAGTTTCTCTGGGCTCCGCTGATGGATCGCTTCGTTCCGCCGTTTCTGGGCAGGCGGCGCGGCTGGATGCTCCTGAGCCAGCTGGGCGTCCTGCTCGGGGTGATCCTGCTCGCGTTCTCGGACCCGGCGCGCTTTCCGGCGCTGACCGCGGCGATTTGCGTGGGCGTGGCGTTCTTCAGCTCCAGCCAGGACATCGTGGTCGACGCATACCGGACCGAGGTGCTGGAGAAGGAGGAGACGGGTCCCGGCGCGGCGCTCTACATCATGGGTTACCGCATCGCGATGCTGGTCTCGGGCGCGGTGGCGCTGATCCTCGCGGATCACATGCCATGGAAGCAGGTGTATCTCGTCATGGCCGCGACCATGGCCGTGGGAGTGTTGACCTCGATCTTCGCGCCGGAGCCGAAGGTACCGGCCAAGGCTCCCAAATCGGTGGGCGACGCGGTGATCCTCCCTTTCGTCGAGTTCTTCAAGCGCAACGGCGCGCTCGAGATCCTGGCTTTCATCATTCTCTACAAGCTCGACGTGGTCGTCGCGCAGGCGCTCATGACGCCGTTCATGATGGATATCGGATTCTCGAAGACTGATATCGGCACGGTGACCAAGGGCTTCGGCCTCGTGGCGACGATCGTTGGCACGCTTTTCGGCGGCGGCATGATGGTGAAGCTCGGGATGCAGCGCTCGCTCTGGGTCTTCGGCCTGGCGCAGGGGCTGGCGGGCTTTTCCTTCATGATGCTGGCCCGGCTCGGCCACAACTATCCGATGATGGTGACCTCCATCGCGATCGAGAATATCTGCAGCGGCATGGGAACCGCCGCCTTCTCGGCCTTCATGATGAGTATCTGCGATAAGCGTTACGCCGCCACGCAGTTCGCCCTGCTGACGAGCCTCATGGCGATCACGCGCGTGATCGGCTCGGCGATGACCGGGTACATGGCCAAAGCCTGGGGCTGGGAGCTGTACTACCTGGCTTCGATCCTGGTCGCGATTCCCGGCCTGCTGCTTTTGACGCGCTATTCGCGCTGGACCACCGAGGCCCGCGGCGAGCCGCTGCCTGCCGGGAGCTCGTCATGAAAAAGAAGGGCGTTCGTCCGAAGAAAAGCGCGCTCGGCCTGGTCTTCGAGAACTATCAGCGCCCCGACGAGTTCGGCCGGGCATTGGGTTATCGAGTCGCGAGCGTCGATCGCGAGAAGCTCCTTGCCATGACCGAGCTTCGGATCCGCAAGGCCCATCTTTCGCTCGCGGGACGGGTACACGGGGGAGTGGTCTCGGCGTTCCTCGACGCGGCGTGCGGCGCCGCGGTCTTCTCGACGATGGGCCCGCGGGATTACGCCTCGACCGTCGAGCTCAAGGTCAATTACCTGAAACCGCTTTTCCTCGGAGACCGCCTGCGAGCGGAGACGCGCGTCGTTTTCCGCGGAAAAAAGCTTTGCGTCGTCCATGGCCTCGTCTACCGCAACGAGGAGCCGGAGCCGGTATCCATGGCGACGGGCACCTTTTACGTGGTGGCCGCGGAAAATCAGCGAAAGCGCTCGATGTAGCGGCAGCGCCGGCAAAGCTCCTCGGTGAGCCGGCCCTCGCGGAAGCCTTGGAGGATTTTCCTCGCGCGCGCACCTTCCAGGATCTCGAGCAGCGGCCGTTCGCCGGCGTTCCCGAGCGGGATGGCGCCGTCCTTGTCCAGGCAGCAGGGCACGACGGTGCCGTCCGCTAGGATTCCGAAATGCGAGGTGAGCGCCTGGCAGGTCCCGCGCTCGCCCACGACGGGCGCGTCCAGGCTCGGCCAGACGAACTCGGTATCCTGGTGCAGGTAGAGGCGGTTCTTGAGCCGGAGGCTCTTGTGGATGCGCACGTCCGCGTTCGGGTTGGCGCGCGTCCCGAAGCGCTCTTCTATGCGCTGGAGAATCTCGCGATTTCGCGCGCCCGCCCCGCGGGGCGCCTGGAGATTCCAGAGCCGGAAGTTGATGTAGAGGTCCGGCCGGCGCTCGAAGGCCGCCTCCGTGAACGCGAAAATCCGCTCGAGATAGGTCGAGGGATCGCGCTCCGGGAAATTATCGGGAAAGCTGTGGAGTGAGAAGTTGACCTGCCGGATGGCGGACCGCAGGAGGATCTCGGCCGTCTTCTCGCGCAAGAGGGTGCCGTTGGTGACGAGCAGGATCGGTACCCCGAGTCCCTGGCACTCCTCGACGAGCTCCGGGAAGCCGGGGTGGGCCAGCGGCTCGCCCATCAGGTGGAAGCAGACCTCTCCGGCGAGCGCGGAAGCCTGGGCGGCGATCTTGCGGAACAGGCCCGGTTGCATGAAAACCCTGGGCGAGTCCTGGGGGCGCGCGGCTTCGGGGCAGAAGCTGCACTTGAGGTTGCAGACGTCGCTGATCTCGATATTGATGCGGTGAAAGCGCTTCTCCGGAGCCGGCGTGCTCATAGGGGCGGCTGGGGAATGCCGCGGACCGAAAGCGCGCGGTCGAAATGCCGGAAGCTGTCGCGCGAGTCATCCAGCAGCTTGCGGCCCGGGCAAAGGATCGCCTCGTTCGGGAAGCCCGGGTCCGGCTCGCTTTCCGCGCCGCTCGTGGCGGCAGGAACGAGCGCCGGCTGGCACTTTTCGTCGATTTCGCGCAGGACCAGATCGAACCACTTGCGGTCGCGCTCCTCGGAGAGCTCGATCTCGGCCACGCCCTCGGGTACGTACCGGTAAAAGCGCGGCACCTCGGCCGACCACAGCATCGGCGGGGAGTACAGCGCCTTGAGCTCGGGCCGGTCGTGCGCGCGCTTGCGATGCGCGACGCTCGTGTTGAGGTCGACCACTTCGCCATGTTCGGTGGCGGCCCAGAAATGCAGGTTCTTGCCCCAGCAGCCCGCCCAGACCACCGAATGGTCCTCGAGCACCTCGATCCACGCTGCCTGTCCATACATGAGCTGGGACTTGATGCCGAAGTTCCGCAGCGCATGCACCGCGGCCGCCGCCACCAGGAGCGGGTAGTCGGAACGGTCCCCCGTGATGCGGTCGACGACGGAGCTCACGATCCTCGAGATATTCGCGATGATCGGCAGCGGCGTGCTCATGAGGACCTCCCGAAGGCGGCACGGGCCAGGGCGAGCCAGCCGGCGAGGAAAGCCAGGCCTCCGAAAGGCGTGATGGCTCCGAACGCGCGTATTCCGGTCAAAGCCAGAGCGTAGAGACTTCCCGAGAAAAGCACGATTCCGGCCGTGAACGCCCAGCCGGCGAATTTCACGCTCCCCGCGCGCCGATGCGAAAGGCGCCCGGCAAGACCTCCGACCGCGACCAGCGTCAGGGCATGGTACATCTGGTACTGCGCGGCCGTCTGATAGATGGCCGTCGCGCGCGGGTCGAGCGCGGGAGCAAGCGCGTGCGCGCCGAAGGCGCCCATCGCGACTCCCAGGAATCCGGCCAAGGCTCCGATGATGATCCAGAGGTGTCTCATAGAAAGTCGACCTGTCGATAACCCATCGCTTGCGATGACGCCAGTGATCCCGTAAAGCAGGAAAATGGCGCAAAATCCCGAAGACCCTTTCTGGCGGCACCCGTATTTCCTCTACGTCTTTTTCACGATGCTTCTTTTCGGCTTTCTCCTTTTGATGGCTTGGATGGCATGGACCCAGGGGTGGATTCCGGATCGCGGCATAAGCACTCGGAATTAAATCTAATTATACCATACCAGAATGATCAATTAATTTGACCTGAACGGCTCCTCAGGTTATATTGCGCTGCGATATGGGTTTCGGAAATTCACACTTCGGCATATTGGCGATCTCGGTTCTGGCGGCACTTCCACTGCTGGGCGAAGCGGCGCCCGCGGAAACGCCGACGACAACGGAATCCCACGTGATTTCGATCAGCCCGGCCGAGCCCGGTGGGTGCCGACGTATCGCCGAACTCCTGCAGGAGCGAAGCCTCTCGGTGCCCCCAGAGACGCGCACGGCGATGCTCGCTCAGACCTGTACCCCGGGAAGCAAGCCGGGCACGCAGTTTTCGATCATCTTCATCAAGGAAAATGAAAGCTCCGCCGTCGCCGAGCACGCGCGGGCCGCGCTCGAGGAGGAGCAGCGGCAGGCCGCCTTCCGGCTCGCCCATGATCCCGACTTTCTGCGCGAGGAGGTCCGCAAAGCCACTCGCGAGGACGAGCTGGATCTCGATCGGCGATATCTCACCGGTTACATCCGCGACGCCTACGGGATCGTGGCCTCGCCTTTTTCCTGGAACAGCTCGGATTGGATTCGCGCCACGGTGATTCTCGCCGTCACCGGGGGACTGTATGCCAGTGATGACGCGATCCGGGATTATATGCAGTCACGGCGAAATGATGCCACCAACGCGGTCGCCAAGGTGGCCGAGCCCTTCGGCCGGGAGCTGATTCTTCCGGGCCTGGGCCTCATGTACGTCGCCGGCAAGCTCAAGAACGAACCCGCGCTCGTCCGCGGCGCGCTTTTGGGTCTCGAGAGCGCGGCTTTGACGACCCTTTTCCTGGGGGGCGTGAAAATGCTCGCGGGCCGACAACGGCCTTACACGGGCTCCTCCCACGATGGCTTCGAGGGTCCGGGCCCTTTTGAGGAGCGCCATGCTTCCTTCCCCTCGGGACATTCCGGAGCCGCATTCGCGGTCGCCGCGGTGCTTTCGTCCGAGATCGGAGAACGCGAGGGATACGGCTGGGTCACGCCGCTGGCCTATGGCGTCGCCACGCTCACGGCGCTTTCGAGGGTGAACGATGACCAGCACTGGGCATCCGACGTTTTCATGGGAGCCGCCATCGGCTACGGCATCGGCAAGTGGATCAGCTCGAATCACCGCAATGGCAGGGATTCCGACCGGAAGCAGGCCCGAGGCTGGCGGGCTTACCCTGTCATGGACGTGAAAGGCCGTTTCAGCCTTGCCTTGCAGTACCTCTTCTGAGTAGAACGACTCCCGCATGGCGTATTTCAGGCTGTTTTACCTCTTTTTTCCGGGTTTTCTGGTCCTGATCCTGCTGTCCCTCGGGGCTGCGCCCGATGCCCGGGCCACGGACGAAGGTCCGCGCCTGCCGGAGCCTGTCGAGGAGCCGGAGCAAGGCCATCGAGGCTATGGGACGCGGCTCTGGGAATCGCGAGGGCGGCTCCGGAACTCTTCCATGCTCGCGCCCCGGGAGGCTTTCGCCCGCGCGGCGGCGGTGCTCGAGCACTTCGGCGTGCCGCGGGAGCCTGAGCCGCAGGATTCGCTCGATGACCTGCAGGGCAGCCAGACGGCTTCGCGTCTCGCAACGCGCGCGCGGTCCCTGGACCTGGGCGGAAAGTTCGCTTCTTACTCGAGTGTCACGCCGGAGCTGCTCGAGATTTTTCAGGACGCGGACTCCCGCGAGGTACCGGATTTCCTGGCGCGCCTCGCGCCTGAGGGCGCCGTTCCCTTCGATAAGGATTTCCATCTCAGGATCCGGAGGGCTTCGCTCTCGAACGCGCCGGAACAGCCCCTGGCCGGGCTGCGCATCGCGCTCGATCCGGGCCATATGGGCGGCGCACCCTGGGATGAGCGCTCGGGGAAATTCGTTCGCGACCGCAAAGGCAACCGCCTCAGCGAAGGCCTGCTGGTCCTGCAGCTCGCGCGGCTGTTGGAGCAGGAGTTCACGGCTCGCGGGGCGGAGGTCCTGATCACGCATCGGAGCCTCGCGCCCGTGAGCCCGATCCCTTACGAGAGTTTCGATCTTCGTCCGATGGCGCTCGAGGAGCTTCGGGAATCCGTTCCTCGTGACTGGTTCCGGCGTCTGCTGTCGGCAGCGCCGGCGGGAGCGGCCCTTTTTGACGCGTTTTCCTCGAGCCCGGAGTTTCGGGCGCTTTTCTCCGAATCACGACGCTGGCGCTATTTCTTTCAACGCGCGGATCTCGAGGCGCGCGCGGCGACGATCCGCGACTTCGCCCCGGATCTCACGCTCGTACTGCACCTGGATGCCGCGCCTCCGGCGGGGGATCCCACGGGCGTGAATCCCCGCGGCTACAACCGCACCAAGGCTTACGTCGCGGGAGGCTTCTTCGCCGATGAGCTCGCCACGCGCGCGCAGCGCCGCGATTTCGCTCGCCACCTGCTCGACGAACATGCGTGGAATGCTTCGGTCTCGCTCAGTGGTACGATCGTCGGTCAGATCCGTTCCCAGCTGGGCATTCCTCTGGAAACCAGCGGGATGGGCAACTCCCTGCCGGTCCGACCGGGGGTCTTCGCGCGCAATCTCAACGTGCAGCGCAGGATCACGGGTTCCGCGACCTCCTACCTCGAATGCCTGTACTACAACGATCCCGCCGAATTCTCCGCGCTGCGCCGGTACACCCGGACCCTCGAGATCGATGGCGTGGCACACGGCTATTCCGAGCGCCTCGTGCAGCTTGCGACGGCGGTTCGCGACGGCGTCCTGGAGTTCGTCCGCGGGTACTCGAACTAGCGGGTGCTCGGGCTCCCCAGGCGAGGCATGAGCTTTGCTCGTTTTTCGCTGGATGAAGGTCCGCACGACCGGCAATGCCGGTGGGCAGCTCGAAAACGCGAGAATCGCCGTTCTGGTCGCGGATGGCTTCGATCAGACCCAGTTTGACTCGGCAGTCTGGGAACTGCGGCGCGCGGGCGCGACGGTCGAGGTCCTGGCACCCGGCGAGGAGCAGCTCGCCGACGGAATCCACTCGCTCAAGGGTTTGGATCGAGGGAAAACGGTCAGAGCCGGCCGGCTGGCGACGGCCGTAAGCCCGGAGTCCTTCGATGCGCTGCTGATCCTCGGTGGAGCATTGAGCGCCGACTCGATGCGGGCCTCGCCTTATCTCCTGGGGCTCGTCCGCAATTTCATGATCGACGAGAAGCCGATCGCCGCGGTGGGACACGGCTGCTGGCTGCTGGCCGATGCGGGAGTCCTGCATGACGGGCGCACGGTGACGGGAATCGCGTCGATCCGCAAGGATCTCGAAAAAGCCGGCGCCGTCTGGAAGTCGGGGCCGGTGAGCCAGGATCGCAATCTTTTCACCGCGAGGGGTGCCGAAGACATCGATGAGCTGCTGAGGGCATTTCTTCCGGAACTTCGGCGGGCCGCTCTCGCGCGCGAACGCAAGCGCCTTGCCGGTTAGCCTGCCTCGACCCGAGGCACTCCGTCTCCGGAGCGCCCCGGGCCTTCAGGCCGCAACGAATCAGAACAGCTTCGAAACCCTCGTGCTGTTCACGAAGCGGAACGCGTCCAGGAGCGACGAGTTCGGCTCGCTTACCAGGTACTCAGGCTCCCCCGAAGCCAGAGGTCCGCTCGGGCGGCTCTGATTTTTCAGGAAAGTATGGGTCCTCACGAAGAGGTTCGCCGCGGTTTTGGCGGTGCCGGGCATGACCTGTTCGACATCCATCGGCTCCTCATGGCATTTCGCGCAGGACGTCTTGGGATCGATCGTCTCCTGTCCCTCGACCGCGTGCATCGAGTGGCAGTCCAGGCAGCTCACTTTCCCGCTCGTGTAGTGTTTGGACTGGACGAACTCCTGATACTGCTGATGGTGCTTGGCGGCTTCGTAGACGCCGTTGGCCTTCGAGATATCGTCCAGGAGGAACATGCCCTTGAGGTCGCCCTCATGCTCGACATCGGCGCGATCCTCGGGATGGACCGCCGGGATCACGACCTGCTCGGGATACCAGGAGGTCCAGTCCATCCCGGGCGTGAAGGTCTCGCCCAGGTTCGGCGCGGGAAGGTCCTCGCGGGGCTTGCCTTGGGCCGACTTGAAGCGGAAGTTTTCCGCGCGGATATGGCAGTAGCCGCAGACCCGCGACTGATCCTCTTTTGATTTGCCTTTGAAGCTCCAGATGTCAGCCTTGGATTTGCTCTTGATGTGCTTGCCGCCCGGGCCATGGCACGACTCGCAGCTGACGTTCTCCTCGCTCCACTGCGATTTTTGCGCGGCGGGATTCGAAGGATCGTACTCGGTGAGGCGGTAGCCGGTGGTGTGGCAGGTCGCGCACATGGTGTTCCAGTCGTTCTTGTTGCCGTAGCCTTCCCACTTCCCGCTCATCCGGTTGAATTGCTTGTCGAGAAACTGAAAGCCGCCCGTAGCCGGGTTTTTCACCAGGTACCGCTGCTTCCACTTTGACCCCACGACCAGTTCAACATCGTTCAACGTGAAATCAGAGGCCGAGACGTTGCCCTTTTTCGGGCCCGGGTTGGTGCCGTCGGACTCCCATTTCTCCGCGGCGGCCTTCAGCAGGCCGTCGTCTTTCTTCTGCACCATCTTCGAATGGAAGGTGGTCTTCCAGCTGTCGAACTCATCGGCGTGGCACTTGTAACAACGCCGGGAGCCGACGAAATCCGCTTGCTCCGCTTTGGCCTCGGCACGGACGAATCCGAGCGACAAAGCCATACAGACCGCGAACGCAGTCGTCAGTTTTGCAGTCATGGACCTTTCTCCTCTTGATGAAAACCCGAAGAAAGACGGGTTTTGATGGAAACCTGATACCACCGGAAGAGGAGGCTTGCTACGATTTTTACTTTTGATTACAGCTAGTTATATAATTTTCCGTGGGAAAAAATGGAACATGGCGAGGTAGTTTGTCCCGAATGCCCGGGAGTATTCCGTGCAAGACGCCTTTCGTGAGGCATTCCGGCCCAAATTCGTGCGTGCGAGACCCGCGGGCGCAAGCCCTGGTCGATGAGCTTACTCACCCTTGGGCTGGATGACCGGAGCGGGTGCTTTCGGCGTGGGACCGCGGCGCTCACCGCGCTCGCCACTGCGCTTGTCGCCATCGCGGCGCTCTCCGCGGCCGCTGCCGCGCTTCTCGCCGTCACGGCCTCCGCCGCGACGCTTGCCTTTGCCGCGCGGCTTGTCGCCTTTGCCCTTTCCGCCGTGCGCGGGTCTTCCGGCCGGGCCTTTGCCAGGCATCGGGGGGAAGTATTCGGCAACAAAATATTTGTCTTCCTTCTGCAGCGCCTTTGACGGGGCCTTCTCGCCTTCGTTGAGCGAGAGCACGACCACGCGCTTGAGATCGTTGAGCTTGGGACCGACGAGCTCGAGCGCCGAGAAGAGGTACGCGAGCTTGTCCCCTTCGAGCTTGAGGGCTTCGCCGAGCGCCTGCGGCAGCTCTTCCGGCGTTTTTCCGGCGGTTTGCAGGTCCTGCTGGGCTTTGAAGGCATTCTTGAGGGTGGCGGCGGGGAACTCGGTGAGGGTTTTCATGAAGAGGTCTTAGCACGTCCTCGCTGGAAAGCAAAAGCCCGGCGGCCAGAGGCGCGCCGGGCTTTCATGATTCGAAACGGTAGCCGCAGGTCAGATCAGCTTCGCGACGATGAGCATGCCGAGCTGGGCGGCATCGGCATTGACCGTGTCATTGGGGTAGATCGTCACGGACGGCGTCAGGTTCACCGTCGGCGTGACGTCGAAGCTGAAGCCCAGCGCGATGTCGGCCGGCGACCTGTTGCCCCAGCCTCTCGTCAGGACATAGTGCCGGTCCTGCTCCCACATGAGCGAAGCGGAGATCGCGGGCGTGATTTCATACGCGATGCTCGGGGCGAAGTAGACACGCAGCTTTCTGCGCGCATCCGCGGCCTGGTCCGTGTAGGCATAGAAGGTCTCGAACGCCGCAACGCCCAAGGTGAAGCGGCTCTCGCCCAGTTTGTAGTTGGCGATCTGGGTGCTCCGCAGGGCACCCAGGAGATGGCGGGCCTGGCCGGCCTCGGTGAAGTCCGTCGGGGCATAGCCGCGAACGTCACCCGAGAGATCGAAGTTGCCGGCCTTGAAAAGCGTGCCGAGATTGGCGCGGATGCCGGAATCGCGCAGGATCATCTGCTGGCCGCGCACCGGGATGTAGTCGAAGTTCACCATGGGGCCGATCCGGATGCTGTCGGTGATCTTGTAACCGGCACTCACGCTGCTGATGAGCGTGACGGGTGACTCTTCGCTCATCGCGCCGTTCTCATCGGGCTGAAGCGAGGAAAGCGGATGAGCCACCGAGGGGCCCGCCAGGATGCCGACATAGCTCACGGAAATCTTTTCCATGAAGGTCGGGGCGACAGCTTGCGCGTTCGCGGTCGTCGTGGGAGCGGCAGGGGCAGTTTCCGCCAGGGCCGCGCTTGCAATCAGGGAGGTTGCCAACGCCAGTGTTCCGATGCTTCCCAGTCGGGTCACATGATCGAGCTTCATTGAAAGGATCTCCTTGTTAAACTGCTTTAAAAACACGTTCAAAAATTTCTTCTCTCTCGGCGCTTGCTGGACGTCCCGAGGCGTCTCATGGGCGTTTTGAGTTAGCAGATGCGCTAATAGCAAGGGGCTTGCCAGACTTTTTCATCTGCGTTGATCCTCGATTTGTCAATGACTTCGATGGTTAAGTTGCTGATTAGTTTGAGAGTATGTAAAAATTCCCATTTAAGCCCCGCTTCTGTCGAAAGGTTAGACACCTCTCCCGGAGAAGGGGCATTTTGCTCCTGGTGGCAGTTAGGGGACCCGTGAGTTCCCTTGACGGCCGCAAGTTTTGGAATCAAATTGGCGCACTCAACCGACATTGGAGCTGGACACCGGGATTATGAACTTATCGAGAGCCAAACGTTTTTTGCTGGGTCAGCCCCTTTCCAGTCACATGGCGAGCCATGAGCGCATTCCGAAGTGGAAAGGGCTTGCCGTTCTTTCCTCGGACGCGTTGTCCTCCGTGGCGTATGCGACGGAGGAGATCCTGATCCCGCTCGCGCTCGTTGGCGTCGCGGCGCTCGCGTATTCCGTCCCGATTTCGCTGGCCATTGTCATCCTGATCGCGATCGTGACGCTTTCGTATCGCCAGACGATCGAGGCCTACCCGGGCGGAAGCGGGGCTTATTTCGTCGTGAAGGAGAACCTGGGGGTACGGGCCGGGCTCGTCGCCGGCGCGGCGCTGCTCATCGACTACACCCTGACGGTTGCCGTCTCGGTGGCTGCCGGCGTCGAGAACATCGCTTCGGCCGTGCCGTTCTTCCAGGCGCACAAGGAAGCGATGGGCGCGATCATCATCCTGATGATCATGTTTTTCAACCTCCGCGGCGTCCGCGAGTCCGCCTCGATTTTCGCGTTGCCGACGTATCTCTTCATTCTCTCCTTTCTGATTCTCATCGCCGTCGGGATCTGGAAGCTCGCGACCGGCGCGGCCGTGCCCGAGGCGCCCCTGATCCACGAGACCTATCCGGTGATTCCGACGATCCTGCTTCTGCGCGCGTTCTCCTCGGGCTGCGCCGCGCTCAGCGGGATCGAGGCGATCTCGGACGGGGTATCGCTTTTCCGGCCGCCCATGCAGAAGAACGCGAAGATCACGCTGGTGTGGATGGCCGTGATTCTGAGCACGCTTTTCCTGGGTATCACCTCCCTGTCGCATATCTACGGCGTCATCCCGCACGAGCACGAGACGGCGGTCTCGGTGCTGGGGCGCAAGATCTTCGGCGAGAGTTTCTTTTATTACGTATTGCAAGGCTCGACGGCGATGATCCTCATCCTGGCGGCCAATACGGCCTATTCGGACTTCCCGCGGCTCTCGTCGTTCCTCGCGAAGGACCGCTTCCTTCCCCGGCAGCTCGCGAGCCTTGGCGACCGGCTCGTGTTCTCCAACGGGATCCTCGGGCTGAGCCTTGCGGCCGCTTTCCTGATCTTCATCTTCAAGGGCGACACCCATCACCTGATTCCGCTGTATGCGGTCGGTGTGTTCCTGTCGTTCACGCTTTCGCAGGCCGGAATGGTCCGGCACCATCTGCGCAAGCGCGAGAAGGGCTGGGTCGGGTCGATCTTCTTCAACCTTACGGGCGCCATGACCACCTTCGTGGTCCTGGTCGTGATCGCCTCCACGAAGTTCGCCGCCGGCGCCTGGATGGTCATCCTGCTGATCCCGATCTTCGTCATCATCTTCATGAGGATCAACGCGCATTATCTGGAGGTCGGCAAGCAGCTCTCGCTCATCGGCCAGGAGGCCCCGCCGCGGCTCGAACCCATCAAGCACACGGTGATCGTGCCGATCTCGGGGATCCATCGCGGCGTGATCGATGCGCTTCGTTACGCGCTTTCGATCTCGAATGACGTGCGCGCCTGTTACGTCGAGATCGACCCCGAGACGACCGAGCGCGTGAAGGCGGAATGGAAAAAATGGGCGCGGGAGATCCCGTTCGTCGTGCTGAAGTCGCCCTATCGCTCGGTGATCGCCCCGCTGCTGGATTACATCGATGACGTTGAGCAGACGACCCACGACGAGATGCTTACCGTCGTGATCCCCGAATTCGTGACCGCGAAATGGTGGCAGCAGGTGCTGCACAACCAGACGGCCTTCCTGATCCGCGCGGCGCTGATGTTCCGGCGGCGGAAGGTCGTGACCAGCGTCCGTTACCACCTGAAAGGGACCTGAGCGTTTGGATCCCCTGGATTACCTGCTGAACTTCCTCGAGGACGAGTTCCGGGATTTCCCCGAGGCGCGCGTGCGGGCCTCGCCGCGAGTGGGTACCGAGCGGAGTCCCGACCTGGTCCAGGATTACGACCCGGAAGGAAGCGATCTCCACCTGCGGCGGGGCGTTTACGTCCAGACCCGGCGGAAGACGTTTTATTTTCCGGTCGAGTGGGCGCGGGACCGGGACTACGCGCGCATCCGGGCCCAAGCGGAGGAGATCCTCGAGCTGCTGAAGAGGTAGTTCGCGCGCAGTTCAGCCCGTTTCAGTTCAGCAGCGAGATGCGGGTGACGGCGAAAAGAAGGATCGTCGCCGCGACGGCCTGGACGGGATCGAGCGGGCTGTTGAGAAAGAACGTGTTCACCACGACCGCCGTGATCGGATAGAGCAGCTCGACGAACGTGGCCACGCTCGCCGTCGAGCGGGAGAGCCCCTTGTAGTAGCAGCTCATCGCGAGGAGGCCGGAGACGAGACTGAGGTAAGCGAGCGTCCCGAGCATCGAGCCCGCGCTCAGCAGGCCGGGATCGGGGCGCGCGGCGGAGAACGCCAGGAAAAGCGCGAGCGAGGCGAGCCCGAAGGCGTAACGCCAGAAGGTGACGGCGGAGGCGGGACTCCGCTTGAGGAGCGATTTTCCCGCGACGGTCGAGGTTGCCCAGATCGATGCCGCCGCCAGCGAGTAGAGCACGCCCCGCGAATGCAGGTCGAGACCCTTGCGGATGAAGGAAAAATTCAGGTCGGGGAAGCTCAGGACCGTGCCGGCCGCGAGCGCGAGCCCCGCCCAGCCGTAAAAACCGGGCTTCGGGCGCTCTCCCAGGAAAAGCAGCGCGAGCAGCACGACGAGCACCGGCTGGAGCTTCTGGATCAGGATCGCCACCGAAGGATTGACCAGTCGGAAGCTCGCGGTGAAAAGCACGGTCGCCGTGGCCGACGCGCCGGCGCCGATCAGCGCGAGCGCAAGCCAGTCGCGCCTCGGGATGAGAGAGAGCCGCGGGCGGGTCACGAAAGCCCAGGCGGCGAGCGCCGCCATTGCGAAAAGGTGCTCGAAAAACACGAGCGAAACAGGGCTCATCCGGCTCAGCGCCGGGTACCGGAGTGGCGCGTCCGTCGCCCAGAGGACGGCGGCCAAGCCGATCAATGCGGGGCCCAGGAGCGCGCGCGAAGCCATATCACCGCTCCGTGCGCGCATCCTGCGCGCGGGACGCTTCGGCGCTCAGCCGGATCCACCAGCGGGAGAAGTTCTCGCCGGCCTGCCTCGCCATCTCCTCGCGGGCGGGATCGCGCTTGAGCTCGGCGACCCCCTCGAAAAACGCGGGATCGAAAAGGCCGAAATGCATGTTGCCGGGCTGATAGTTCTTGGGTTCGCTGGCCGTTACGTGCCGCAGCAGCGCCCCGAGCGCGGTGTCGGCCGGCGGCGCCTCGTGGGGCCGGCCTTCGAGCCGTTGCAGGATGAAGAGCGCCGCAAGCAGGCCGCAGGCCGCCGACTCGAGGTAGCCCTCGACCCCGGTGAGCTGGCCCGCCACATAGACGCGGGGATGTCCCTTGAGCGAGAGGTCGGGCCGCAGGACTTTGGGGCCGCAGAGATAGGTATTGCGATGGATCGAGCCCAGGCGCAGGAACTCGGCTTCGCGCAGGGCGGGAATCAGTCGGAATACCCGCGACTGCTCCCCGTATTTGAGCTTTGTCTGGAAGCCCACCAGGTTGTACGCCGTGAGCGCGCGGTTCTCGGGGCGCAGCTGCACGACGGCGTGCGGGCGCGCGCCTGAGCGTGGATCGGTGAGTCCCACCGGCTTCATCGGGCCGTAACGCAGGCTCTGGCGACCGGTGGCCGCGATCGCCTCGATCGGCTGGCAGCCCTGGAAGAACTTCTCCTTTTCGAAAGGCTTGGGCGGCACCTTTTCGGCCGCCGAGAGCGCATCGATGAAGGCCTCGTACTCCGCTTCATTCATCGGGCAGTTGAGGTAGGCCTCCTCCTCGCCCTTGCCGTAGCGATTGGCGAGAAAAGCGCTTTCGCGGTCGATCGTGGAGGCGTCGACGATCGGCGCGACGGCGTCGTAAAAGTAAAGGTCCTCGCCGCCGGTGGCCTTGACGAGCCACTGGCCGAGCGCGTCCGAAGTCAGCGGGCCCGTGGCCAGGAGGGTGACGCTTTCTGGCCGGGGAGCGAGGACCTCCTCGGATGCGAGAGTCACGTTCGGGTGCGAGCGCAGCGCTCGCGTGACGTGCTCGGAGAAGACATCGCGATCCACGGCGAGCGCCTCGCCGCCCGGAACGGAGGCGGCGCCCGCGGCGCGGAGAACGAGGGAGCCCATGCGGGCCATGTCGGCCTTGAGCATTCCGGGCGCCGTCGCCGGCAGGCGGGATTTGAAGGAGTTGCTGCAGACCAGCTCCGCGCAGCGATCGGTCTGGTGGGCCGGGGTCTTCTTGCCGGGTCTCATTTCGTGGAGAAAAACCCGCACCCCGCGCTCCGCGAGGAAGTACGCGGCTTCGCTTCCAGCGAGGCCCGCGCCCACGACATGCACGATGGGCAAGGGATTGGCGGCGGAGGTCCGGCTTGACATGCTGCCCCTTTATCATAGGTGTCCGGCTCGTTACACTATTACCGGATATGCAGCTTCAGGAAGCGATCACCGCCTTTCTCGGGCATCTCGAATCCCAGAGAGCCTCCAGCCCCCATACGCTCCGGGCTTATGGCTCGGATCTGCGAGATTGGGCGGCGGAGCTCGGGGGACGGACCGGGATCCGCGACCTTCAGGCCCTGACCGAACGCCTGGAGCCCGCCGATATCCGGAGCTATCTGGCCGGACTTCATGAGGATCATGCGCGCTCCTCGTTGTGCCGGAGGCTTTCCGCGATCCGCTCTTTTCTGCGTTATCTCAGGACGCGCGATTGGATCGGGCGGGACATCGGGGCGCTGGTACCCGCTCCGAAGGCGAAGCGAGGCCTTCCGCGTTTCCTGAAAGTCGAGGAAGCCCTCGAGCTCGTCACGGCGCCGGACCTTTCCACGAGGCTGGGGCGGCGCGATCGGGCGCTCTTCGAGATCCTTTATGGCTGCGGCCTGCGGGTAAGCGAAGCGGTCGGCCTGGATCTCGGGGATGTCGATCTGGCGACCGGCTGGGTCCGCGTGATCGGGAAGGGCGATCGCGAGAGAACGGTTCCTTTCGGCAGCGCCGCGCGTACGGCGCTCGAGGCGTATCTCGGGGATTTCACCGCCGGCCCGCGGGGCCCGAATGAGCCGCTTTTCGTGAACTTCCGCGGATTGCGCCTGACCTCCCGAAGCGTCGCACGGATCCTCAACAAACACCTCGTGCGGATCGGCGCCGCCAAAACCCTTTCTCCTCACGGTCTTCGCCACAGCTTCGCAACGCATCTGCTGGCCGCCGGCGCGGATCTGCGCACGATCCAGGAGCTGCTGGGGCATGCACGCCTTTCGACCACTCAGCGCTATACCCATGTCGATCTGGGCGCTTTGATGGACGAGTACCGGGAAGCTCATCCCCTGAATCAGATGAAACGTAAGAAATGATGGCGCAGCGTGCTGTTGCGTAAAATATTTCCGCTTGTAAACGTGTCGCGCTCCTAAGAGAGTAGTCAACCAGATGGACAAACTCGTTGATTTCCTCCTGAACTTCTACGGTCCTACCCCCTATTTCATCATCTTCGGGATCCTCCTGGCTTGCGGTCTGGGACTGCCGATTCCCGAGGACATCACCCTTTTCGCCGGAGGCCTGCTTTCCTATTACGGGCTGACGGATGTCTGGGGGATGATCGTCGTCAGTATGATCGGCGTCCTGCTCGGCGACAGCATCATCTTCATGCTGGGCGCGGTCTACGGGCGCAAGCTCACGAAGAAATGGTTTTTCCACAAGCTGCTTCCCGACGAGCGGCTTGAGCTGGTGAAGAAGCAGTTTCACGATCGCGGGACCCGGCTGATCTTCTTCGCGCGCTTCATGCCGGGGCTGAGGGCACCGATTTTCTTCTCGGCCGGCACTCTGCATCTGCCCTACCGCGTGTTTCTCTTTTATGATGGTACGGCGGCGCTTTTGAGCGTGCCGGCCATCGTGGGCGCGGTTTATTATTTCGGGGACCATCTGGACCGCGTCGTCCGCGTGATCCAGAAGATCGAGCACGGGATCGTGCTGGTGGTGTTTTCGATCGTAGGCGCCGTCGCCGTCAAATGGTACCTGTCCCATCGCAAGGCCGCTAAGTTGAGAAAGGCATGAATTTCCCGGATTCCAGATTCCTGCAGATTTGCGCTCTCCTCGCCGGCGTGGCAGCGCCTGTCGTGTCGCTGGCTACCGCGAAAGCGCCGCCCGTGGCCCCCGCGACGCCCGAGGCGGTCGCGCTCGAGCCCGTCTCGTCTCCCGCGCCCGGTGCCGATCCGAAGGGGCTGATCGCGGTGGAAGGCTTGACCGCCGAGAGCGCCGCCATCCACGAGCGGAAGTGGTGTGAAGAGCTTTCGGATGCGATCAAGCGCATCGGCTGGAAGCTCGATCCATGTCAGCGCGTGCGCTGGCAGGTCGGTGGGTTCTCCGTGAAGGGCCGGCCGCTGATGTACGCCGAGTTCGGTGCCGCCGACGCGGAAAACACGACGCTGGTGATTTCGGGCGTGCACGGCGACGAGCTGACGCCCCAGTACGTCGGCCTGAAGCTCGTGGACTGGCTGCTCGATCACCGCGAGGAGCTCAAGAGCACTCGCGTGGTGGTCGCCCCGCTGGTGAATCCGGATGGCTTTCTGACGGCGCGCCGGACCCGGGTGAACGCGAACGGCGTCGACGTGAACCGCAACTTCGGGACCAAGGACTGGCAGGAAAAGGCCCTGAGCTCCTGGAAAAGACGCTACCGCTCCGACCCGCGGCGTTTCCCGGGCTCCCAGGCGGGCTCCGAGCCGGAGACGCTTTTCCAGGAGAGGCTCGTCCAGGCGGTGCGTCCTCAGAAAATCCTTTCCATCCATTCGCCGTTGAACTTCCTCGACTACGACGGGCCGACGGCGCTTTCGCTGGCTAAATTCCCTAAGGAATATGTTCAGGAGTGCCTGCGGCTGCGCGCGCGGCTCAAGGCGGTCTCGGGCGGGTTTTACCCGGGCTCCCTCGGCAACTTCGCAGGGCGCGAGCTGGGGATTCCCACGCTGACGCTGGAGCTTCCGAGCGCCGATCCGCGCGCGGCCGAGCGCTACTGGAAGAGCTTCAGCCAGGGAATCCGCGTCATGATCGAGTTCTCGATGCCGAAGTTCTCCGTGCGCCCCCTCGAGCCGGCGCCGGTGCCGCGCTCGGTAGGGAACACGCCGGCCCCCGCGCCCGGGGCGCCCGCGAGCGGATGATTCCCGCGGGCTGCGTCGCGGCTTGTCCGGGCTGCCGTTTTCGCGAACTGGGCAGCGAGGAGGCCGATCGCCGCAAACAGGAGTGGCTGGGGCGCGCCCTGGGACACTGGGCGGATCGGCTCGCGCCTCTTCGGGGCGCCGAGGAAGCCAGACGCTGGGGTTACCGCGAGCGGACCTGCCTGCGCGCGACGCGCGGCGAGCGGGGCTGGGAGTTCGGGCTTCTGGCGCGAGAGCCCGGCGAGCGCAAGGGGCGGATCATCGCCGTTCCCGATTGCCCCGTGCATTCGGAGCGAGTGAGGCAGGTGTTCCGCGCGCTTGCCGTGCTTCCCGCGGAGCTGCCCCTGGCCTTCGGCTTGGTCTCGGGAACGTTGCTGACGCTCGTGCTGAAGTCGCCGGAAGCCCCGGTTTCGCTCGGGCAGTTCGAGCCGGGCGAGGCGGGACTCACCGGGGTTTTCGCGAACTTCAATCCGGCCGCGGGCAATCGCGTCGTTTCCAGCCGCGGCTGGCGGCTTCTCTGGGGCAGCGCCCGCGGCGAGCTCCGGCTGGGAGGCCTTTTCGGGCAGAAACCGCTGGAGCACGGGCCCGAGAGTTTTCAGCAGCTTCTGGCCTCCCTTTATGCCGAGGCGATGAGCGAAGCCCGCGAGTTCCTGGCTCCGCTGCCCGGGGATTCGGTGCTGGACCTGTGCTCGGGATTGGGAGCTTCGCTTCGGCTGTGGCAGCAGCGGGGCACACGCTTCCTGGGCGTGGAGCTCGGAGGCGAAGCCGCGGAGCTGGCCGAGAGAAACGTGGGCGAGGGCGCCTGCCTGCGCGGCCGCGCTTCGGAGCGGATCCCGCAGCTGGCGGCCTGGCTGTCGCAAGGCGCGGGGGAGCGGCTTGTTTTCGCGAACCCTCCGCGGCTCGGGCTGGAGCGCGCGGTGCTCGACTGGCTCGGGACGGAGGCGAGGCCGGCGCGCATCGCCTACCTGTCGTGCAGCGCGGGAACGCTCGCGCGGGATCTATCGCTTCTGGAAAAGGCGGGTTATGCTGTGCGCAGGATCACTCCGTATGACTTCTTCCCCCGGACCCACCACGTCGAAACGCTGGCGCTTCTCGAGTCGGGCGATTCCGCCGCTCTTCCTGGCGGTGATGCTCGCGCACGGCGCCTCGATCGGTCTCACGGATGATGAAGCTTATTACTGGGTGCTCGCGCAGACGCCGTCGCTGGGGTACGCATACCATCCGCCCGCGATCGCCTGGCTGATCGCGGGAACCGAGGCGCTCCTGGGCTGGCTTTTCGGAGCGCAGTCGGCCGCGCTGGTGCGGCTTCCGGGACTTCTGTGCATGGCCGGGGCGCTCTTTCTCGGGATGAAATGGATGGAGCTGGCCGGCGCGCCGCGCGAACGCCTCGGAAAGGGCGCCGTCGCCTGCCTCTCGTTCGCTGGCGTCTTCGCCCTTTCGTGGATGATGGTGCCGGATCTCCCGCTCTTTCTGGGCTGGACCGCCCTTTTCTTCGCGATCTGGGCCTACTGCTTCGCGCCGCCGCGCCGCTGGCTGGGCCCGTTCCTGGCGGCTGCGATGGCCCTCACCATGCTTTCCAAGTACTCGGGCGTCCTCGCCTGGGCCTCGGCGATGGTCTCGCTGTTTCTCTGGGCGCCGCGCGGATCGCGCCTGAAGGCGATGGCCTGGCTGAGCTTCGGGCTGGTCCTCGGCGTCCTGCCGACGCTGATCTGGAACGCGCGACACGAGTGGAGCTCCTTGCTCTGGCAGCTCCGTGACCGGCACGGCGAGGGGCAGCTGTCGTTGCTGCGTTACGGGCGCTTCTGGGCCGTGGAGCTTCTCGCGGCCGGCCCGCTTCTCGTGTTCTTCGCGGCGAAGCTCCTTTTTTCTCCGGCGAACCGGGTTTACCGGTACGCGGCGGCGTGGATGCTTCCGGCGGCGGCGATTTTCTGCGTGCAGCCGCTTTGGGCCGATTTCAAGCCGCATTGGGCTTTCATCGTGTGGTGGCCCGCGGCCCTGGCATTGGGCTGGGCCTGGGCGAGTGAAGCGCCCGGGGCTTCGCGTCTCGCGCGCGGACAGGCGATGTATGGGCTCGGGCTCGGATCGCTGGTGCTGCTGAGCTGCCATTTTCCGGTGGGAAGCTGGGCCTTGGAACGCATCTCGGGGCGGGGCTTCGACCCGAGGTTGGACGTGACGAACGATCTTTACGGCTGGGAAGAGCTCGAGACGTTCATCCAGCGCCGGCTCGGGCCGGTGGGCTTGCAGCTGCCCGTGATCGGTGCCCGTTATCAGACGGCCTCCCAGGCCGCTTTCTCCCTGCGCGCCCATCGTCGGGTCAGCATGCTGCCGCTGGATCTCAAGGCCCGGGACGAATGGCCGGACCTGAGCGTCTCGGCGGAGCTGGGGCCGCACTGGCCGAAGCTCACGACCCGCGTGCTTTTCGTAACGGACAATCGTTACGACGCGGGACCCGAGTTTCCGGGAGCGGCCTGCTCGAAGCTGGGTCGCCTGGAAAAAGAACGTTGGAACTATCCGGCGAAATGGATCGAGCTTTGGTCCTGCGAGCCGGAGGCGGCGCGGCCCTGAACTTGCTTTGCTGAGGGCATGAGTTCCCTGTCGTCGATGATGGCATCGCGTCCCTTGGAGGACCCGACGGCTCTTTTCCATTGGGTCATGGCGGTTCAGTTCGCGGTCTTCGTGATCCCCGCCGTGATCTCCTGGATCTGGGTGGATCGGAAAAAGGCCTGGGAATTCCGGCCGCCCGTTCAGGCCGGCGAGGAGCGCGCCCTCGTCAAGCCCGCGGGCGGGGAGCGGGCCGCCTGATCAGCCGGCGCGGGGCCGCGCGAGGCGGGCCTGAAGGCGTGCCGCCTTGAGCCAGCTCAGGAACTCGTCGTCGATATCGCTTGCGCTCGAGATGACCACGCGATGGGTGATCCAGCGCGGGCTGCGCTTGGAGGGGCGGAGGCGTTCGGAGTTGGCCTGCGCTCTCGCCAGGCCGAGGCCGAACTCGAGGCCCTTCTGGGTGATTCGGATCACGCCCATCGTTGCGCGGGCGTCATGAGGATGGCCGATTCCGATGCCGCTCTTCAACGGAAAGAACTCGATGCCGGGAATCGCGCTGAAACGCGCGAGCAGGCGCCGGTACAGGGGGATCCACTTGGATTTTTTTCCATCGAAAAGCTTCGAGAAAAGCTCGGCCGTGGCCGTGCCGTTGTTCTTCTGCGGGGAGAGAGCTTGCTTAGTCACGATTGCGCGTCCGCATATCAAATCAGTTTTTGTTTGTCAGGGATAATCAGGGAGCTTCTCATCGGTGCGCGGCGGGACGACCTGCACGAGATCGGTACGGATCCAGGCGGTCTTCGTCCGCTCGCGCGGATCGAGCACCACCTTGAACCAGCGATCGTTCCAGTCGGCGACGAGCAGGCGCTGCTCGGCCTCCGCGCGCCCGATCGTGGGGTAAAGCGAGCCAGGCCCCGAGTGAAGCTCGGCGCCCTTGGCTTTGGCCTGCACGACGAGCGTGGCACCCGCCGCGGCTCCGGGAGCGCTGTTCGCTGGAGCCGGGCTCGCGGGCTCCGTGGCGGTGCGAACCGGGGCCATCGCCTTATGGTGGACCTGATCGGTGATTTCGGAAGCGAGTCCGGGCGCGGGAATCACCTCGGTCGCGCGCGCGGGGACCAGTCGAGGCGCTTCGGCCATCGCGGGCCCCGCGCTCGAAGCCAGGTTTCTCTCCCAGAGCTCCTTGCCTTGAAGATAGAGATAGCCACCGGATGCCAGCGTGGTCACGGCGGCCAGGGTGATGGCGGCGGACAGGAGACTGGAGCGGATCGGGCGTTTCGACTTCACTTCGGGAAGCTCGGGCAGCGGCGGGGGCAGGGGTCTCTCGCCTTGCGCCGGCGCCGGGGGCACATTCGCGGGTTTCGCGGCGGCGCCGGTGCCCGGGCGGATCACGTTCCGCGGGGCTCCCTCGCCGCGGAGGCGGGCGAGATTGCGAGCGGCTTCCTCGCTCAGGCTGGAGACGGGATCCTCGGTGGCTTCCGGAAGGATGATGTGCTCTCCGGCAGGGGCGCGATCGACCTTCACGAGATTCACCTCGGCCCGACGGATCAGCGCGAATCCTCCGCACTTATAGCAGCGCGAGAAGGACCAGCCCGCTCCCATCTTATCGTCCGAAACAGCAAGGCTAATGCCGCAATGGGGACAGTTCCAGCGCATGATTCGGGCCTCCTATCATCAGCTTCACCGCACGGTGGGAAGGCGTCAATGGGCAGGAAGTAGTGGGCAAATCCTGACTGGCGGACGTTTGGAAGAAGCTCACTGAGAGAGAGGCTGGATCGGGGGCGGAACGGTTACGGTTACGGCTGCGGGGGAGGAGGCGGGGAGGCGGGCGGGGGGAGCTGCAGGTAAAGCGGCGGTTGCAGGAGCGGTTTCAGTTGCAGTTGCAGTTTGAGTTGCGGCGGCCGTCGCCGTTGAGGCTGGAGCTTCATTTTCCGGGAAGGGGATGGAGTCCACCTGGGGCTCGAGAATGCGGAGCACGACCCGGCGATTCTTGGCGAGGGCTTCCTCGTCCCAGCTTCCGGCGGGAGAGCGGCCCGGCACGACCGGGCGGGTGTCGCCGTAACCGATCGCGGTCAGGCGCTCGGCTCCGAAGCCGCGGGCCAGGAACATCCGGACCACGCGGGCAGCGCGCGCGCCCGAGAGCTCCCAGTTCGAAGGAAAGGTTCCGCCCAGGATCGGACGGCTGTCGGTATGGCCTTCGACGACGATGCGGTACTGCTTGTTCGAGCCGCTCTGGCGATCCGAGATGGCCTGAATGAGGCGTTCGAGCACGATCCGGCCCTGGGGCCGCACCTCGGCGCTCAGGGTGTCGAAGAAGACCGTGGACTGGAATGCCACCGTCACCCCCGTCGCGTCCGAACGGATCGTCGCCTCCTTGTCGATCCCGCTCTCGTTCAGGACCGCGGTGAGAAAGCGGCTCAGCTCGGTCGTGGCGGGACCGTTGTATTCGACGCCGAACGACTTGGACATCGCTTCCTTCACCTTCTCGTACTTGTTGTCATCGAGCTTGGCCATGCTGAAGAGCATGATGAAGAAGCCGCACAGCAACGTCATCATGTCCGCGTAGGAGATGAGCCAGTTGCCCTCGTCATGCGAGTCGGAGGCGTGCTTGGGCTCCTCTTTGCGCCGCTGGTGCTGCTCCTCGATCCGCTTGGCTTCTTTGAGGAACCGTTTCACCGACATTCGGCCACTCCCCGGCTAGGCCGCGTTCTTCCGCACCACGCGATCCCTCGGCAGGAGGAAGGAGTTGAGCCCCTCGCGCATGGTGATCGGATTGACCTGGGACTTGAGCATGATCGCGCCCTCGACGATCATCCGCCGCAGCGCCATCTCCTCCTGGGTGCGTTCGGTGAGGTTCTCCGCGATCGGGATGAACACGAGGTTCGCGAGCGCGATCCCGTAAAGCGTGCCGATCAGGCCGATGGACATCGCCGGGCCGATCAGCTTCTGGCTGTCGGGCTGGCCGATCTTCTGGAGCAACGCGATCATGCCGAGCGTGGTGGCGAGCAGGCCGAACGCGGGCGGAAAGCGTCCGATGATCCGGAACATGTTGGCCTCGTGGAGATAGCCGGCTTCGATCGTCTTCACCCGTTGCTCGAGCGTGTTGCGGATCTCGGATTCGGTCAGGACGCCGGCGGCCACGAGCGAGACCGCTTCCTTCAGAAACGGATGCTTGATGCCCGGCACGGCCTCGTTCAGGGCCGAAAGCCCGATGCTCGCCTTCTTGCTGAGCTCGAGGATCTGGGAGATGGTGCCTTGGTAATCGACCTTGTTCTGGCCGAGCACGCGCAGGAAGAAGACCTTCAGCAGCGCGAGGACCTTGCCCACGGGAAAGCTGATGCTCGCCGCCGCGGCCGTGCCGCCGCACACGATCAGGATGCCGTGCATGTCGAGGAAGAACTTCATGTCGTCGGCCGTTGCGTGTAGCGCCGCGTACAGCACGCCGATGCCGAAGACGATGCCGAAGAGGGAGGAGAAGTTCATTTAGGCGGCCTCCTTTTTCAGGGCGATTTTCCAGAGCTGGTACTGGCTGATGACGTAGTTGTCATCGAGCTCGCGCAGGCGGTTGACGATCGTCCGGATGCAGCTCTCGAAGAACTTGAGCTTCGTGTCCTTGGAACGGTTGAGGTAGTCGTAGAAGGTTTCCTTGGAAATGTAGAAGAGCGTGCAATCCGTCAGGGCCTTCACGGTGGCCGATCGCGGATTGTTGTCCACGAGCGACATCTCGCCGAAGAAGCTGCCCTTGCGGAGCTGGCCGACGTCGTAGTTTTCGCCCGTGAGCTTGTTGGTCTTGAAGATGCCGACCACGCCCTCGAGGATCAGGTATAGGCCCCAGGACATCTCGCCCTCGATGACCACGTTGGCGTGCGCCTCGTAGCGCGCCCCGTTTCCCAGCTGTACGAGCTGGGCGAGCTCCTGGTCGGTGAAGGTCTGGAGCAGCTTCACCTCCTTGAGCAACGCGGCTGAGGGCCTGACGTTCGGGTCTACCATCCGGCCACCTTCTTGATGTTGGTGGAGGTGGCGCCGTTCTGCGGGCCGGTGGCGATGTAGGCGGTCTCTCCCGTGGCCTCGGCGAACATCCGCTCGTTGACCTCGATGAGGTTGATGAGACCCTCGTTCGCCATGATCTTCATGCGGTTGAGCACCTTGCGCTCCACTGCCTGATAGGCCTCGCGGCTCGGAGTGGGCGCGGTGCCGAGCGCTTCCTCGAGCTCGGCCACGAGATCCTTGGGCGACTTCGCGAAGATCGCGCCGCGGATCTCCTGGGTGGCGCCCTTGAGGAATTGGAGGAGCTCGTCGTGCCGCAGGCTCAGCACCACCTCAAGCAGCTGCGCATCGCGCAGGTAGCGGAGCGTATCGATGCTGACGAGCTTGCCCTTGATCGTGCGGGCGCTCTCGGGGTTGGAGATCTCGAGGTTCTTGACGACCGACTTCTGCATCGCCGTGCCGGTCCGCTCGAGCAGGGTGACGAGGACCTCGGAGCCCGGGAGCGCCTCGGTGTTGAGCTTGGGGTTCTCGCGGCGCTTGCGCTTGAGGGCGTTGGAGACGTTGAAGATGTAATCGCGCGGCAGGTAATCGATCCGGGAGAGCTCGGTGAGGAGCTTCATCCGGACGTCCTCGTCCAGATGCGTGTAAATGGAGGCGCGCTTCTGGGCATCGCACTGGGTGAGCACGATCGCCTTGATGGTAAGCGACTCGGTACGGATCATCTCCAGGATCTGAGTGGAATCCATCTCGGCCAGGAAGTCGAAGAGGTTGGACGAGCGGTTGCCCATGACCGCGAGCTTGCCGGCGACCGTGCGGTTATGGAGCCGGCGGAGCAGGTCGAGCTTGTCCTCGTCGGAGAGCTCGATCGGGGTCTTGGCGTAGTATTCCATCAGCTCGCCCAGGTCGCTCTGGAGGCTGGCGTCGCGAAGCATGTCGACGACGATGCTCTCGCCGAAGATATGGATGTAGTTGGCGGTGATCTCCACGCCGTCCTCGGTGAGGACGCGGCTGAAGACGTACTTCGCGACCTTCGGATGCTGGGCGAAGATGCCCGAGAGCTCCTCGACCAGGCGCTCGATCTCGTAGCGCTTGGCGACGGTGGAGCCGCGATTGTCGCCGCCGGACTCGGCCGGGGAGGCGGCGGTTCCCGCCTGGGAGATGGGATCGGAGGCGAGGCTCTGGATGACCCGATGGATGGTCGAGCCTCCGCCGTCCTTTCCGCGCGGGCGGAGCGTCGCCAGGGCGATGAAGATCAGCAGCGAAAGCACCGAGCAGGCGAAGATCAGGCCATAGAGCTTGAATTTCTGCAGCTCAGCCTGGACCGCGTCGCCGTTCTCGACGCGCTCGATCTTCTCGAAGCGCTCGAAACGCTCCTGGCGGCTGCTTTGCTCGTTGCTGGTGGTCTGGTTGTTGGATTGGGCGGAGTTCTTCGATTCCGTATTGCTGCTCGTGCTCGTGGTCGCGTTGTTCGTGCTCTGCGAGGTGCTGGTGCTCGTGTCGATTTTCTTGTTATCGGCGGTGGTGGAGGTCTTGGATTCGGAGGAGGCGCCGGCCAGCCGGCGATCCAGGGCCCCGTATGCCTGGGCGCCGCTGACGAGCACGCCGTTCTCCACCGCCGGCGGCCGCGGGAAGCGGATGGCCTTGGCCGTGAGGTTCACGTGCTTGAAGGAGTTGGTCCGCATCTTGGCGACTTCGAAGATGCCGTCGCGTTCCTCGGGCGAGAGCGTCTCGTCGATGAGGAGCGTTCCCGAGATGTCCTTGATCTTGAGGGCGACGCCCCCATCCTGCTCGTACTCTCCCGGCGTCCAGTACTGCGACTCCTCGCCGTTGGCGACCTCCGTCTCGAGATCGAAATCGGAGAAGACGCAATGATTGGGGCAATGCTTGCTGATGATCTCGTCGATCCGGGCCTGGAACTGCTTGGAGATGCGAGCCCGCAGCTCGGCGACCTTGACCTCGGAACCCACGGGCTGCGGGAAGCGCGCGAGCTGCGTGTCGATCCGGACGGGATAGTCGAGCGTGTCGAGATTGCGCTGGAGGTATTCGAGGATGTTGCGGCGGAGATTGGGCCCGATCTTCTCGTCCATGAGGAGCTTGAGGCGCGCGCTGGAGGGCGCGAGCGTCAGATCCGACTGCGCGTGGACGTCGTCGAAGCCGGGGGCGACCTCTTCGGGGACGGCGACATCGACGTTGACGGTGACCGAGAGCAGCTTGCACTGGTCCTGGCAATACTTGTTGAGCAGCGGTTCGACGAGCGTGCGCAGAGTGCCTTCGGCGGATGTCTTCGTCGCTTCCACGAGGTTCGGCCGGGCAAGACCGGTCGAAGGCAGGGCCGTCGCGAGCGCCGCCGCCAGGAGGAAGGCCGAATTGAGGATGCCGAAGCGTTTCATCATGGCGACGCCAGGCTCCTTTTCTGTTCCTTGCGTTCGATGAAGCGCCGCAGGGACTCGTTCTTGGGCTCGAAGCGGAGCGCCTGTTTCCAGGACTTCAGGGCCAGCTCGAGCTGACCGAGGCGGTCCAGAAGCGTGCCGCGCATCTCATGGAGCTTGGGATTGGTGGGGTACTCGCGGATCAGCCCGTCGACATCGAGGAGCGCGGCCTCGTAACGGCCCGAGCGGTAGAACTGCTTGATCTGATCGATGGCGGCGAGATAGCTCTTCTGCTTTTCGGGGGTGAGCTCGTCGGAACGGATGAGACCGAGCTCCTGCTCGATCTCGCGGCGACGGCCCTCGTCCTCTGCCATGCCTTGCGGGAATGTCCTGACGATCTCGCGATCCGAGAGACTGGGCTCGCGATCCGTGGCTGGCGCGAGCTCCGCGGCGGCGGAGGCGGGTGAGCGATCCCCGAGGGAAGGCTGCTCGGCCAGCTGTTTCGAGGCGACCGGAATGACGAAATCCGAGGTAGTCTGGCTCTGCGGGACCTGGACCTCCACGGTGCTATCCCCGCGCCGCGCGCGGAAGATCATCGCGTCCGCCGCGCTCGCGCCCTGTCCCGGCTCGTAGCCGATGAAGGGATTGCTGATGGGCTTGTTCTCGGTGGGCTGCGCGTTGACGGCCAGCACCTTGCGCACGGTCCCGCATCCGCCCGTCAGGGCGGCGAGGAGGATCAGAAGTGCGGTGGCGGTGGTCCTTTTCACGTCATCCCTTTCCTAGAAGAGCATGTTGATCCCGATGCCGAATTCGAGTCCCGAAACCGAGCCGACACTGGTGGTGGCCAGGAAGGCCGTCGAGCTCGGGCGATAGCCCGCGGTGGCCGAAACGGCGTAATGCTTGCCGAGCCGCCACTCGTACTGCGCGCGCACCAGGCCGCCGAGGAAGCCCGAGGCATAGGTTCCGCCCAGTCCCACGACCAGCCCGCCTCGCACCTTGTTGTAATTCTCCTCCTCCCCGAAGAAGTTCCAGCCATGCTGGAAAAGCAGGGTCAGGTTGAAACCGCCATAAAGGTTCACGGTGGTCGCCGAGGCCGCAGTCGAGCCGACCAGCGTCGAGGAGTCCTTGAGGAAGTTGAGCTCGAAGCCGACCTCCTTCTTGCGGTTGTCGTAACGCTCCATCATCCGGAAGCCCGCCCCGAGCGTTCCGGTCGTTCCACCCACGTTGGGTTCGAAAAGGTAGTAGGCGATGCCGCGGTACTGGATCGAAGGTGAGTACTCGGTCTGCTTGCGCGCCTCGTCGGTCTGCGTGTAGTCCACGCCGCGGCGGAACGCGCTCGCCCGGGTCATCTCCGAGTTGTAGCTGCGCGACCAGACGATCGAGCCGCTATCGGGGCTAGCGATCGTCATCGAGAGGACGATCCCGCGCGCCTGGTACGAGAACGCCAGGTCCAGGAAGTTCTCGATCGACGAAGCCTTCGCGATGCGCGAGAGCTCCGTAGGGTTGTTGTCCGCCGAGGTCACGACCACCTGGTCACCGTTGAGCGCGGTCTTGCGCGCGCGGCAGGGCAGGCATTGGATCACGCGGGTTTTCGTGGTCTTGAGGATGCGCTCGGTGATGAGCAGCTCGAGATGGCTGCGGAACGAGGGGGGCACGTTCTCGCTCATGGCGACGTTGCGGATGGCGATGTCCTTGAGGCCGTTGACGTTGCCGTTCTTGAGGTCGTACTCGAAATCCGCGAGCACGTCCTCCAGGACCTGGTAGAAATTGCGTTCGCTGCCCTCGGCAGCGCCGCCGGCGGAAGCCGAGGCGGGGTCCGCGCCGAACGCCGGCTCGACGGGGGCCAGCGCGAGCGCGCACAGGAGCGGCAGGAGCGCCTGGCTCCCGCGTAGCTTTCGGATGTGGGAACACGATTGCAAAATCACCAAGAGGCTCCTTCCTCACTGGCTTTTCGGAATTTACGAGAGGCTCTTTATAGTTAAGTTGCGGCCAGGGCCCCGGCCAGCGCCTCCAGTCAGGGAATTGCCTTAAGGAAATAGGCGGAATTTGCCGAGAAGAGGCAGGAATGAGGGTCAATCTTGCCTGCTTCAGCGCCGCGGCCGGAGTTTTCGCCATCGGCTTGACGTTTTTCTGGGGTTGCTCGACCACGGAGCTTCGCCCGATCCCTCCGCCCGTACTTGCCGCTCCCAAGTATGTCGAAGTGCCGCAGCCGGCCGGCTTCGACATCTCCGATATCTCGGCGATCTTCGTCGACAAGCGCGCCCCCGCGGCCGAGAGCCTGACGGGCTGTGACGCGGACTATCGCAAGCTTCAGAAGCTCACCCAGAGCGAAGATGAGCTCAAGCAAGGCATGGGCGAGCTCGTGAAAGCCGATCCGGTGGCCTATCACTGGTGCTTTTACGGCAAGATTCTCGAGCTCGAGCGCTTTCTCAAGACCGCGGATTATGTCGATGAGCGGCAGAAGAAGGTCCTCGAGGCGTACGGCTTCCTGGTGCCCCTGGCGCGCGGCTTCCTGAGCGAGTTTCATGATTCGCGTTACCTGCGCTGGGCGATCCGGCATTATCGCGGCACGAGCGAGTGGGTTTTCTTCCAGAAGCTCGATCAGGCCCCGCGCATGACCGCCGAGCTGGTCGAGGTGGCGAACCCGTTCGGCCTTTGGCGGGAGCCGGCCGCGAGCCGTTCGGTGCTCGAGAAATACCAGCTCGTCAAAGAGCAGCCGCAGCCGGAAGCCTCGGCTTCGCCCAAGATGATCTTCCCGCCGGCGGAAGCCGAAGCCGAACCCGCGACAGAATCCTCCCCGCTCGCGATGTCACCGTCGCCCCAGCCGGCGGGGCCCTCCTCGGAGCCGGAGGAGGACTTGGCTGCGGGCCCGCCCGAGGGAGAGCCGTCTGAAGAGGCGGCTGCCGCGCCGGTCACCGATCTTTCCAGCCCGAAGCGCTTTCCGGCGATGGAAGCAGGGGCGCCGGCGACTCCGTAGGGACTGGCGGGGCCGCTCTCTCGGCCTGATGCTGGGGGGGGAAATCAAGCGGCGTTCAGCGTGGATGGCTCCGAAGCGGAGCACCGCCGGGTTAGATCGATGGCGGTTATCCTGCGCGGGAATTCCTTCCGGACTGGCGTCGGATCCGGATCAACAGATGAATATCGACCAGCATGGAAACAGCGAAGAGACTCAGGAGGATCTTGCTGGGCGGCTCACTCTGGCCAAATAAGCTTCTGAGGAAAAAAGCGCCACCTACGAGTACAGCTACCATCAAGAGCGCTCTCCGAGTGCGACTAACGTATTTCTGACCGAAAGCCTCTATCCCGATTCACTGCTGTCCGGCTTGTTTCATAGCCCGAGTGCCAGTTGAGAGCCGCTACAGTAGCGAGTTGCGCGCGGTAGTTTTCCCAAAAGCCGCGACAGCGGCTCCTTGAGAAGCAGAAGTGTCCCGTCGATAGTTGCCATGGCATTGGGCATCGAGAAACCTCCGGGGAAAGAAAAACGTTGTCACAAACGCTTTCTAACCCGAGATTTCAGGTCTTTTCAATTTTTACGCTATGCTCCGAGCCGGAACGGGAGTTTTCCGGAACCTGCTAAACCCGACAGATGTCAAAAAAATGGGCAGCCTTAATAGAGGGTGTGTCTTCGTAACCTGCATATCCCCATTAAACATTCTGAGAAGCATACTCCTTGCTCTAACTGGCTGGCATGAGAAACAGAAGTCAAGTAATTGGGTGGGCAATGACGGCAACTATTCTCAGCGGCACGGTCCTAAGTGTTCCGTTTGCCCGGGCGGAATCAAACGGGGCTTCGCAACGGGGTGAGACTCGCGACCAAGTCTATGCCATTGGCGCGGGAACCTACGGCGCAGCCTGGGCTCTACGAGAAAATTACAAACGCGAGAAAGTCGGAACCGCCCTCTATCAAGCGGAAGCCCCGCATGGTCTCGCGCGGTTCTGGAACAGAGAAATGGACCGATTCGTGGAAAGCAGCCGAGAGGAACCACTTGCGGCATCCAATGTCGAATACGTGCAAATCCATAAACCCAATCACGTGATCGCTGATGCTCGATTTCTCGGCCTTAAATACAATACTATTCCTAATGACCGTGTCTTGCGCGCGATAGAAGACCTTCGCAGTAAATACCCCGCGGACAAGGTGATGAAGGTTCGAGTCGCAATGCAGAATAGTCTTTATCATCCAGATTTCAAACTACTGATCGAAGGCACTCCGAGCGAGATCGCCAAGCAATTAGCCGACATAAACAAGACGCATCAGTTCATCTCAATCGGACGCGTTTTTGAGAATGCGGACGAAATCAAAGCCGCCGACGCCCGGACCCGTGAGAGCCTGAAGTATCGCCTCATGAAGGATTGCCGGGAACGGAGCTTTGCTGACGGGAAAGCCATTTTAAATGGCGCCAAATTACTTAGGAGTTCGATCGAACGCAAGATCCTCATGGGTATCGCCGCGGTGGGTGCAGCCGCCTATGCCGGACCGCTGGTCCTGGATAAAGCCGAGACTTATGTGAACGAGCGTTCGATAAAGAAGGCGGCCGAGGAAATCGGCTCCGATTCGGCCGAGCTTTCGACCGCAGCTCCGGCATCCGCCGCGAAGGCTCTGTAATTTCTCTTCTGGAAAGGCCCGGCCCGGAGATCCCTCGGACCGGGCTTTCTCGGAATGAGTCTGATTACAGCCGTGCGTATGCCGCTAACAGGTTCCAAAAAAATCCCGTTTTCGGGTGACGCTGCGGCCTGATCGGGTAGGATTGCGATCATGCGCGGCAAGATTGATCGGCAAGTTCCCATGTTCAGTTACATTCCCCTCGATTCCTGGGTTGAGGAGATGCACCCGCTTCGACCTGTCTTGGATAAGGATGCTGCCATGCGAAAGAGGTGGCCTAAGAAAAGTCCTGCCCTCACTGAAACCTTTCCACAGGCAAATACGTGGTGAAGATATCTGTCTGAAGTTGGCCGTTGTTCAGGATAACGGTTCCACCATGGAACAGACGGAGGTTGCCTTCGACATCGGTCAGTAGCCTTGGCGTCCATAGGTTCATGGGAGTCTGGCGAAGGGACGCCAAATAGGAAGCCAATTTGAGCTCGGCTGCTTTCCTGTAATTTCTGTTCAGCTTCCAGACGTGGATGTCGTTACGAGCGAGGTCGCTGATAGCGATATAGAGCTCGCCTTTATGAACCGTCAGACTGGCGGAGTGCGCGCCACCCACGGCAGGGGCAAGGCGTGGGTAGGCGCGCGAGGAGGCGTAGTCGACATAGCCGCGGTCGAATACGACCATGTCTCCCTTCTTGAATTCGGCGGAAATGATCTGGCGCCCCACCCGGACATCATGGGTCCGGCCATCGGTGATGACGGCGAACCGAGGCAGATCGTTGGCGATGTCGATCGCAGTGTGCAGTTTTACAGCGCCTTTTCCGGTCTTCTCATGATGAAATCTGGCCCACGGGCAGAGCTTGAGACAGAGCTATCTCGGATACCGGTTTTCCGGACCAAGGATCAGAAGGGGGATAGGGCATCACGCATTCCTCAAGCTGAATCCTGTCGATCCGACTGAAAGGGATTACCGATGGAAGCCCGCTGCCTTTGAGTAAGAACTTGCCGTCGCAAATTTGGAGGAGCACAGGCCGGGGAAGAAAGCTCACTCGAATAATGTAGGTGAGTGAGATGCTCGCGGCCAACCAGCCGATCAGTGCGATTGGCGCCAACGCCAGGTCTGGCAGAAACGGAATCAGGAGTATTCCTGGGATCAGAGTCATCGCGAAAATAACCTCGGAGATGAATTCCGCCCTCTGAATGGAGTTGACGGGTTTTTCGGATAATCCTCGAAAAACTTGCGCCGTTTGTGATGCCATATCGTTATCCACGGGCCATTCAAGCCGCGCGCTTTTGCGAATCCTCCGCGTCTTCTTGCGGCGACGCGCGCGCCCCCTCCGGCAGCTGCTCCGGATGCAGCTCGAAATACTTCCGCAGGATCGCCACGCGCTCGTCCGTGGCTGGATGCGAGCCGTTCTGCAGCGGCGCGGGCTGCCCTTCGGGCGCGCGGCGGAGGCTTCCGTTGATCTTGTCGAGCTTGCGCAGCGCGGAGTGGAGGTACTCGATCCCGGCGCCGAGCTTCACCGCGTTGATGTCGGCCTCGATCTCCTGGTAACGGCTCTGCCGCGCGAGGAGCTGAAAGGTATACGACAGCGACAGCAGCACGGTGCCCGCGCCCACCAGGAAGTTCCAGCTCCCGTCGGGAAACGAGAGATGCGTGACGACGACGAGAAAGCCCGCGCCGACGCTCGATGCCAGGATCATTCCCGCAGAGAGAATGAAGCGCTTGCGCAGATGCTGGAGCTTCAGGTGCGAGATCTCGTGCAGCAGGATCGCGCGCAGCTCCCTTCGCTCGAGACCGTTCAGGGTCGCCTGGGTCAGGAAGAGTCCGGGCTGGAAGAGACCTCGTCCGCGGGGGAATCCGGTAATGAGCGCGTTGCCGGCCTGGGACTGCTGGAGCTCGATCACCCAGATGCGCGGCGGCGCCAGGCCTGCCTGCGTGAAGCAGGTCTCAAACTCCGTCCTGGCCTGCTCATCGGCGAGCGGGCGCGCGGCGAAAATCTTGCGCAGCTGCAACGGGCCGAGCCCGAAGCCCAGCCCCAGTCCTCCGAGCACGCCGAGCGCGGCTCCGACGGCGAGAATCCCGAGGCTCCAGCCGGGGGTGGCTTTGAGCGCCTGCGACAGGAAAAACGACGCGCGCAGCGAGAAGATCAGGATGCCGACATAAAGCGCGCCGCTGAAGAGGCTCCAGCCGAAGGCGCGCAGCGCCGCGCGGAACTCCTCGCGGGCGACCAGGGTGGCATTGCCGGTAGTTGCCGGCTCTCCGGGCCGCGGGGGGCGCAGCTCCTGAGAGGAGATCGTGCGGGGCGGACTGATCTTGGCTTCGGCCGACAGCTGCAGCCGCCACTGAGCCAGGATCGCTGTGAAAAAGAGAAGATTCGAGGCGAGCGGATAACCGGCACGCGCCTCCTCGGCCGAAAGATAGATCACGAGCTGGAAGAAAAGCCCGAAGAGCGAGACCAGCTTGACCTTGAGCGCCTCGGTGTTCTTGTCGAAGTCGGGCGTCTCCTTTCGGAGCTCCGCGAGGTTCCGGGCGAAGTAATCGTTCCACAGGGCGATGGCCACGACGGGTATCGCGGTGAGCGCCGCCAATCCTTTGACTCCATCGAGGCTGTTCTGGACATCCATGCGAGAGGCTCCTCATTTGGCCTATCGGCGGTCAAGGGCCGGGGGTTGAGCGCAAGCGCGAGATATGGGATGAAGGCCTCATCATGCAACTCGTGAAAGACATGCTATCCGGGCAACGCCTGGCGCTCGCCCGGCTCATCTCCAAGGTCGAGAACCGCGACGAGGACCTGGCTTCGATCATGGAGCTCCTTTATCCGCATACCGGAAAGGCCCAGATCTGGGGTCTTACGGGGCCTCCGGGCGCGGGCAAGTCCACGACCGTGGACCGCCTGGTGACGCATCTTCGGACGCAGGGAAAGAAGGTCGCCGTCGTGGCGGTCGACCCTTCGAGCCCGTTTTCCGGCGGGGCGATCCTGGGAGATCGCATCCGCATGCAGCAGCATGCGACGGATCCGGGTGTTTTCATCCGATCACTCGGCACCCGAGGCAAGCACGGCGGGCTTTCGCACGCGACCAAGGAGGTCGTGCTGACACTCGATGCCGCGGGCTTCGACGTGATTCTCGTCGAGACGGCCGGAGTGGGGCAGACGGAGCTTGATATCCTGCGGCTCGCTCACACGGTGATCGTGATCCTGGTGCCCGAGAGCGGTGATTCCATCCAGGTGATGAAGGCCGGCCTGATGGAAATCGCGGACGTGTTCGCGGTGAACAAATGCGATCGTCCCGAAGCGGACAAGCTCGTGCGCGAGATCGTCAATATGATCGGAATGGAGCACCGGGACTGGACGATTCCCGTCCTCAAGACCGAGGCGGTTCGCGATGCGGGCATCGCCGAGCTCATCGCGGGGATCGAGGCGCATCAGGGGTACTTAACTCAGAGCGGCGCCCGCCAAGGAAAGGTTCGAACCTTCCTTAAGAACGAGATTGCAGATATTTTGATGGAAAGACTCAGTCATTCTTTGGAATTTGCTTTCGATTCTTCGTCGGGAAAAGAAGTTCTTCAGGATTTGCTTGATCGTAAGATCGACCCCTATAAGGCAGCAGATCTAATTTCTACTTGAATTATAGATTGATAATGCGCCGCAGCTTATGGTGTCTTGACTACCCCTATACCTGAGTAAAAAAGTCTAAAGTAAATTAATACCCGACCGAAACGGTAAGTGTAACAAGCATGGATCCTGTGGTGGGAGCCAGGCTTGTGGCAGGGGTACAGCAAATTCCTGCCAATTTAAACAACTGTACTGCCTTCAAGGGTGGACGTGTGCCTCTGCGTGCACTCAGCCCTTCCGAAGGCAGCTTACTGGAGGTGTGTATGGGGTTGAGAATTGCGACTAACGTCCAATCTCTTTCTGCTCAGCGTAACCTGGGCGTCAACAACAGCAGCCAGAAGTCCTCGCTTGAAAAGCTGGCTTCAGGTTCCCGGATTTACCGCGCGGCCGACGACGCCGCCGGTCTCGCGATCAGCGAGAAGATGCGCGCGAGCATTCGCACGGTCCGTCAGGACGTGAGGAACGCCAACGACGGCATCTCGATGATCCAGACCGCTGAAGGCGGCATGAACGAGGTCGGGAACATCCTGATCCGCTTCCGCGAGCTGTCCACGCAGGCCGCCTCCGATACGATCGGCGACGCCGAGCGCGGCTTCATCGACAAGGAAGTGCAGCAGCTGAAGAACGAGATCGACCGCATCGCGAAGTCGACCGAGTTCAACGGCAAGCGGCTCCTGAGCGGCGACGGCGGGGCGATCGAGATCCAGATCGGCCTCAACGACAACGCTGAGCTCGACCGTTTCACGTTCGATGCTTCGAAGACCAATATCACCTCTGATCGGCTGGGCTTGGGCTCGATCACGGTGCAGGACAAGGCTTCGGCGCAGCAGAACCTGACGGCGGTGGACGAGGCGATCAAGATCCTCTCCGAGAACCGCGCTGAAATGGGTGCCTTGCAGAACCGGTTGCAGTCGACGATCTCGAACCTTTCGATCTACGACGAGAACCTGTCCGCCGCTCGCAGCCGCATCTACGATGTCGACATGGCCTCTGAGACCGCGGAGCTTACGAAGACGAACATCCTCACGCAAGCTGGTACCTCGGTCCTCAGTCAAGCCAACCAGAACAACATGCTCGCTCTCAAGCTCCTGTCCTGATCGTGAGGGGGAATCCCCTCTGACAGAGCTTCAGATCGAGCCGCTTCGAACACCACTTGGAAGGCGGGGCTCTCCGGTCCAGGGAGTCCCGCCTCCCCTGAAAATATCAGGGGGCCGTTCCAAGTCGGGTCGGGTGGTGGTTGGCTTTCCCGGAAAGATCCGGGAGTTGTGAGCGATTGTTAATTCCTGTCAAAAATACTCAAGTAATGCTGCACCGTGCCGATACGCAGGTTGTGAGTAGCGAGGCATCTCAAAAGATCCCAAGCTCCTCATAACGTCTGCCGACTGTACATTGCTGTTGCACGAGGCGGTTCCCAAGTAGTGTCTCTCCCGGCTTGTTGACCGGGACGTGTTCCCACACGCTTCAACACTCAGACGTTAAATCCAGGCAAAACAAAAACTCGGCTTGAACCCGGGAGTTCATTTTCAATGACTTCGGGTTCAGTAAAACAGGACTCTTCTAGCCCTGCAATGACGCAGTGCGCTAGTTTATCAAGGGTTCGCTTTCGGAGGAACGTCCATGGGCTTGAGAATCAATACCAACCTTGCATCGATGGCTGCCAACCGCGCGCTCTCGCGCACGGCGGAGGAGCAAACGAAGTCATACGAAAGATTGTCGACCGGCCAGCGGATCAGTCACGCCGGTGACGACGCCGCGGGCCTTTCCATCAGCGAGAATCTGCGCGCGCAGATCCGTTCGATGGGTCAGGCCGAGCGCAACGCGAACGACGGCATCTCCTTCGCGCAGGTCGCCGAGGGCGGTTTGACCGAAATCGGCAATATCATGGTCCGCATGCGCGAGCTCGCGGTCCAGGCGGCCTCCGATACGGTGGGAGACAAGGAGCGGGGCTACATCAACGAGGAGATCCAGAGCCTCGTGAAGGAAGTGGATCGGATCGCGAACGTCACGACCTTCAACGGTACCGCGCTCCTGAACGGCCAGGCGTCCAAATCCGAGCTCGAGTTTCAGGTCGGCATCCGCAACGACGAGGCGGATCGGATCCAGTTCAATGCCTCCGAGAACGATGTCACTGCCGGAACTCTGGGTGTCGATGGCCTGGATTACACCTCGCTCGACGGAGCCCGCGAAGCCATCGACAAGGTCGATGACGCGATCGGGAAGGTATTCGGCAGCCGTGCCCGGCTGGGCGCGATGCAGAACAAGCTCGCGGCGACGGTGAACAACCTCTCCATCGCAAAAGAGAACCTCTCCCAAGCGCGGTCGCGTATCGCCGATACCGACATCGCCCAAGCGACCTCCGAGCTCACGCGGGGAAATGTTCTTCAGGCTGCCGGCGTAGCGGTTCTCGCTCAGGCGAACTCCGCTCCGCAGCAAGCGTTGAAGCTTCTCTGATCCCAGCAGGCGAGCTGACGCTCGCCAGAGACAAGTGCGCCCAATCCCGCTGACAATGGTGCCAGCGGGGTTTCTTAAGCCATCCCCCGGAAGTGCCGAGCTTCCGGGGGATTTTCATCAATGATTTAGAAGAGGTTGTAAATTTATTTGCTTTAGCAGCCTAAATGATGATTAAATGTTGATTAGAATAGTATGACATTTGCTGAACGTTTCCTGCATACTCCACTCCTGCTTTTTGCGGCTATCACGCTCGCCTTCAGTGGTTGCACCAAAGCCAAGCTCAATAACGCCAAAAAATCCGGGCAGGTGCTCGCGGTCCAGAAGCTGGAAACCCTCAAGATCAATAGCGTGACTCCTCCACAGGGCCCCGTCGCCGGAGGCACGCAGATCACGATCTCCGGCGAAGGCTTCTTTCCGGGCGTGGAGCTCCTGATCGATCAGAAGCCCTGTGAGAACCTGCAGGTGATCTCCGCGACGCTCATGACGTGCGTGACGCCCGCGACGACCTCTGAGAAGCTCGTGGATCTCGTGGCCGGCGTGTTTGGCGGGACGCCTCAAGTCCTGGCGAATGCGTTCAGGTATATTCAGCCGCTTCTGCCGACGGGCGGCTTCGCGGTCACCAACGGCGGCGGCGTGGCCTCCGGCACGGGCATGATCATGATGAGCACGATCGGTGAAGTTTCGATTCCCGCGGTTTCGACCGGAGCCGGCATTTCGCTGGTTTCGGGTGTTCAGGCGACGATCAATCGGTGAGCGGCGCGTTCACCAGCTGAAGCCGACGCTGAAGCTCGCCGAGCGGCTTCGGGTGCTCACGCCGTCGATCGTCAGGCTCAGGTCTGCAAGGTCGACCGCATAGGAGATCGAGCGCCACATCGAGGTGCGTTGGGTGAAGGACAGGCCCACCGCGATCTCGCGATTCTGCAAGGTTTCGAGCCAAATGCCGTTGCCCACCGGAGAGAACTTGAAATAGCCCGAGATCGAGTCGCCGTTGGGAAGCGTCCGCCTCAGGACCGGGAAGAGCTGCGGGCCCATCAGGTTGCTGAAGCCGAACTCGTCATCCGGGACGATCATCGTGGTGTAGTACACCCCGCTCATGAGCGAAAGCCGCCAAGGATCCTCCACCATGGGCAGGACGTAGCCGAGCCTCACGTTGAGGCCCAGGAAGCGCGCATTCTTGCCCGGAATCGAAGTGGTCAGCGGCATCGCCGTGAGATAGCCGGTGAAGCCGAAATCCAGGCGCGGCGGCGCGAGCAGGTAGGTGTAGCTGAGCTTGGCGGTGAGGCCGAGCTGGTTCAGCTTGGGCGTGAGAGGCTCCTCGTAGAACAGGAAGGACAGGCCTCCGGAGGCGGAGAGGAAATATCGCTTGTTGAAAAAGTCCTTCTGCGCCTCGAGCCAGGGCTTGTAGCCGGGGAAGTCGAGGATGAAGCGTTGTTCCTCGAGCTCGCCCTTCGGGCCCACGGCCGAGACGAAGATGAAGGACTTGGGACCGATGACGTCGATGCGCAGGGTGAACTCGCCGTTGCTCGCTCGCGCGACCTCCTTGTGGTTGATGAGCAGCTTCCAGGCGGGGCGGGTGAAGGCGCCACTGAGTTTCCCTTTGGCGCTGATCGCGCTGCCGCGCTTGTTGGCTTCGATCTCAAGCTGGCCCTGTGCGCCCCAGCGCTCTTTGCCCTTGAGTCCGGTATTCCAGTACAGTCCGCGCACCGACTGCTTCCAGTTCTTGTCCGGAATCAGCTTCGCCGAGGCAGGGGGCTCGGCGCCCACTGCGGATAATGCGCCGCATTGTATTCCGAGGAGCAATAATGCGAGCATGGCCCAGATCCGGGCGAAATGCCTCATTCCTCAAGCATATTCCGGCTTTTCATCCAGAGCCAGCACTTTGGATTCAAGCAGCGGGGAGAGATGCCGAAAAGCAAGTGGGAGGTTCCCGTGAAAGTCAACCCGCTCACCGAGGCGGTTCGATTCCTCAATCAGGTGCAGGAAAAGCGCGAGGACCGCTCCGGCGGCAAGCAGCAGCAGGAACGTCGCAAGGAAGGCTCGGCTTCCGAGGATGCCGCTTCCGAGATCTCGGACCAGAAGATCGGAGATGCGGTGCGGGAATTCGCCGGGGATGCCCAGGCCCGGGCGGCGGGCCTGTCGGCCGCGACTGAGGGGAATGGCCCCGGCCTGCGCGTCGTCCTTAAGGATATCAACGGCTCGGTGATCCGCCAGTATACGGGTGAGGAATTCCTGCGGCTCCGGCAGGGAGTTTCCAAAAATATTCCCGCTCGCGGTAAGCTCCTGGATCAGAAGTTCTGAGGATCTCTCGATGAAGCTCCTGATCGTTTCCGATCTCCACGTGCGCGGGGAGAATGATCCCTGCTACCGTTCGCTGCTCAGGCTCCTCCGCGAAGGAGCAGACGGGGGGGACACGGTCGTCCTGGCGGGGGATATCTTCGATCTCTTCGTAGGTAAAAAGGCGGTTTTCCTCGAACGCTATACCGAGTTCGCCCAAGCCCTGGCCAAGGCGGGCGGCCGAGGCGTCCGGATCCATTACATCGAGGGCAATCATGATTTCCTGCTGCGCGAGGCATTCGGGGAGCTGCCCGGCGTGAGCGTGCACTCCGATCACGTCGCCCTCGAGCTGGGCGGGAAGAGATTCCTCATCCAGCATGGCGACCGCGTGGATACGAGCGATTACGGCTATCGATTCCTGAGGGCGGCGTTCCGGAGCGTGGCCATGCGCGCGATCGTGCGCGTCTGTCCCGGGAGCTGGCTCGACGCTTTCGGCCGGTGGAGCAGCCGCTACAGCCGTGAGCAGCGGCCGATGCTGCCTTCGGAATTCCAAACCGAGCGGCTGGAACGCCTGCGCAAGCTCTATCGCAGCTATGCCGCCGAACGGATCGCCGAGGGCTGCGACTTCCTCGTCCTGGGCCACTGTCACGATCTGGACGAGATGAGCTTCACGGTGAATGGCCGGATCGGCCAGTACATCAACGTTGGATACCCGCCCGTGCACGGCTCGTATCTGAGCTGGTCGCCAGGCGAAGGCAAAATTCAGCGCGAGCGCCTGCCCTGAGAGGCGGGCCGAGAGCCGAACCCCGCGCGGATCAGTTCGCGGCCGAGGCGCCAGAAGCGATCGGATGCGCGGCGCCTTGGGCGTCGATCAGGAAGCGCTCGCCCTTCACCTCGATGATGCGGGCCGGGGCTTCGGTTTTTTCGGAGACGCGGACGTCGCGACCTTCCTTGGGTTTGCAGGAACCTTTTGCGCGTGCGGTGCAGGTGATGATGCCCTTTTCGTTCTCGCGATCCACCCATTCCTTCCAGCAGGGGGTTCTCTGTGCGCGATCGGATGGATCGCGCTCGATGACCGCTGACACGAAGGTCACGACGCCGTCTCGCGAGTTTTTGCAGTACTCCTCGAACGCCATTTTTGCGTTTTTGCGGGCCGCGATTTGCGCCTGGAGCTTCGCATCCACCGGATTGTCGTCGTGCAGGGACTCGAAGAGATGATGCTCGAACGGGGCGCTCCCGCTGGCGTAGACGTATTTTTCGGCCCCGAACGCCGGGATGGCGGTCAAGGTGACGGCGGCCGAGATCAGGATCAGGTAAATCTTCTTCATGCATTCCTCCACTGCGCTCAGGGCGCAAACTCTCTCGTGGAAATGAAAATGCAATCACGGGACCAGAGTCCGAATTTCTGGAATTAGCCAGTGAAAGCAGCGGAATTTCTTAAGCTGCCCCAATGCTGGGTGTCCAAGGTCTAGACACTTATCTAGGGCGCGGGATTATCCACGCAAAGATGGGAGCGAACCCAAAAACCAGTGCCTCAATGAAGGGCCTTCCCGATGAGAGGCAGGGCTTGCACCCCCATGGAAGGGGTAAGGTGCACGAGGGGCCGGATGCCCCGTCCCGGACTCTCATCGGGAAGGCCCTTCATTGAAGCAGTGATTTAGCGCGCCAGCTCCAGCAGCTCCGCCGCGTTCTCGAGGCTCTTGCGCGTGAGCTGCGGGCCGCCGAGCATCCGCGCGAGCTCTTCCTTGCGTTCGCTCTTGCCCGAGAGCTCGAGGACCTCGGTGACCGTGCGCTTGCCGGTCGTGGTCTTGCGCACGACGAGGTGATGATCCGCGAAGGACGCGACCTGCGGCAGGTGCGTAATGCAGAGAACCTGGTTGTAGGCCGCGACGGACTTGAGCTTCTTGCCGACCTGGAAGGCGGTCTGCCCGCCGATCCCCGCGTCGATCTCGTCGAAAAGATAAACGCCGATCCCGCCCTTGTCGGCGATCACCCGGCGGATGGCCAGCATCAGGCGTGAGAGCTCTCCGCCCGAGGCGATCTTGCCGAGTGGGCGAGGAGGCTCGCCGGCGTTGGTCTGCACGAGAAAATGAATCGCGTCCGCGCCGGCCGCGGTCCAGTCCTCGAGGTTTTCCTTGGCTGTGAGCTCGACGTGAAACCTGGCTTCGCTCATGCGCAGGTCCTTGAGCTCGCCGGTCACGGAGCCTGACAACAGCTCGGCGGCCTTGCGCCTTGCGACGGATAGTCTCTTGCCGAAACGCGTGAGCTCAGCGGCCGCGCCCTCGATGGCCTGGGAAAGTTCGGCGAGTCGTTCCGTGGTCTTGTCGAGCGCGGCGAATTCGGCCTCGAGCTGCTCCAGGCTCGCGAGCATCGCTTCGATCGTGGGACCGTATTTGCGGCGCAGATCGGCGATCAGCGAGAGACGCTCCTGCACTGACTCCAGCCGCTCGGTGTTCAGGTCGACCGAGCCGAGATAGCGGTTGAGAGCGAGGTCGACCTCCTCGACTTCGGCGATGCCGCGCTCAAGTCCCTCGAGCATCGGGGTGACCCGTTCGTCGAGGTTCCGCAGGGCGCGCATTTTCTGAACCGCCGCGCGCAGCGAGTTGAGCGTTCCTTCGCCTTCCTCCTCGAGGATCCGGCGGGCGCTCTCGGCGGCGGCGACCCGGGCCTCGGCCGACTGCAGAAGATGCTTTTCGGAATGAAGCTCGTCGTCCTCGCCGGGACGAAGCGCCGCCGAGCGCAGCTCCTCGATCTGAAACTTCAGGAAATCGGCGCGCCGCGAGCGTTCGGTCTCGGCCTCCTGGAGGCGCGCGGCTTCCGATTTCAGTTCGCGCAGGCGATGAAAGGCATTGGCGACCCCTTTGGCCTGGGCCTCGAGCGAGGCGTAACGGTCGAGGAGCTCCAGCTGCACCGAGGCTTTGGTCAGCGACTGGTGTTCATGCTGGCCGCAGAGATCGATCAGTCCTTCGCAAAGCTCTTGCAGGATCGAGACGGTGGCCAGCTCCCCGTTGATGTGGATGCGGTGCTTGCCGCTGCGATGCACGGTGCGTTTGATGAGCAGTTCGGGAGTGCCGGCGTTGAAACCCAGCTTCTCGAGCCGGGGTGCCATCCAGGAGATCTGCGATAGGTCGAAGAGCCCCTCCACTACCGCCTCGTCACAGCCCGTGCGGATCAGCTCGGTGCTGGCGCGGCCGCCCAGCAGCAGCGATATCGCTTCGAGGACGATGGATTTTCCCGCGCCGGTCTCGCCCGAAAGGACATTCAATCCTGCGCGAAAAGAGATCTCCGCCGCGTCGATGATCGCGACGTTCCTGATTTTCAAGGTTTCAAGCATAAGAATCAATCCCGCATGCCGAACTTCAACTTCTCCCGAAGCAGGCTAAAGTAATCGCGGGTCGGCGAGGAAATCAACAGGAGAGAATGCTTTTTGAAGCGGCGCACAATCACCAGATCGTTCTCTTTCATGTCGATCGCGTCCTGCCCGTCGAGCGTGAGCAGGACGTGGCCTGGGCGATGGTCCAGCCGGATCTGGATCTCTTCGCGATCCGAAACCACCAGGGGCCGGTGGGTGAGGCTGTGGGGGCAGATGGGGGTCAGCACCAGGGCCGCGAGCGAGGGCTCGATGATGGGCCCGCCGGCGGCGAGGGAATAGGCCGTGGAACCGGTCGGGGTGCTGACGATGATCCCGTCCGCGCGGACATTATGGACCCATCGGCCGTTGATCCCGATCTGAAGCCCGATGATCCTCGCGATCGCGCCCTTGGAAATAACGGCGTCATTCACGACGGGGCCTTGGAAAATCACCTTGTTGTCACGCTTGAGCGTCACCTCGAGCAGGGCCCGTTCACGCAGGGTGGGCTTCGCCCCTTCGATGAGCTCCTCGAGGGTGGCGAGGGCTTCCGAACGTTTGATCTCGGTCAGAAAGCCGAGCTGCCCCATGTTCACGCCCATGATGGGCACGGTCCGCTTGCGCATCAGCCGCGCGATGCTGAGGAACGTGCCGTCGCCGCCCAGTACCGCCAGCAGGTCGCAGGCCTCGGGCAGCTTTTCCTTTTCGAGTACCTGAATGCGCTTTCGTTCCTTGAGGGGGAATTCCTTCGAAAGCGCGCGACCGAGCTCGGCGCTCTCCGAAGGGAAGGCGACGCGAACGCCGCGTGAGAGGCTCAGGCGGGCGAGCTCCAGGGCCAAGGCGGCCGCCTCTTCCTGCTTGTGCTTGATGACGAAGCCGATCTGCTTAATGGATTTTGTCATGCTTTGCTCGCCGGGACGTTAGTGATAGAAGCGTACCATCAGATGACGATGGATTCTAACGACTTATTCGATTTCGGGGAGAAGGAATCCCAGATCTCAGGCCACGGACCCGGACCCTCCGCGCCGCTGGCGCATCGGATGCGCCCGCGGAATCTCGACGAGTTCGTCGGACAGGAGCGGGTTCTCGGCCCCGGCAAGCCTTTGCGCCAGTGGATCTCGGCGGATCGGGTGCCCTCGTTGGTTCTCTGGGGGCCGCCTGGAACGGGAAAAACGACCCTGGCAAGAATCATCGCGGGACAGACCCGGTCGCATTTCGAGTCCCTGAGCGCGGTTCTTTCAGGCGTGAAGGACATCAAGGAGGCCGTCGGTCGTGCGAAGGAGGCCCGGCGGATGGGCCGGCACCGCACGATCCTCTTCGTGGACGAGATCCACCGTTTCAACAAGTCACAGCAGGATGCGCTGCTTCCCCACGTCGAGGACGGCACCATCACGCTCGTCGGCGCGACGACGGAAAACCCTTCGTTCGAGCTCAATAGCGCGCTGCTTTCGCGGGCGCGCGTGGTGCGTCTCGAAAGGCTGAGTGAAGAGGCGATCGCCCGTATCCTCGAGCGCGCCCTGCGCGATCCCGAGCGGGGCCTGGGGGGGTTTCTGGCTCTTTCGGACGAGGCGGTGGCCTGGCTGGCCGCGGGGGCCGAAGGCGATGCGCGTCGCGCGCTGACCGCGCTGGAGAACGTGTCTTTGTACACGGCTTCGGGGGCCGCGCCTTCGGGAGAAGACATGGCGCCGTTGGGTGTCGATGAGGTGAGAAAGGCGCTCGAGTCCGCGCTCGAGCGCCAGCCGATTCCTTATGACAAGGCGGGCGAGGAGCATTACAACGTCATCTCCGCGTTCATCAAGAGCATCCGCGACAGCGATCCGCACGCGGGGCTCTATTATCTGGCGCGCATGCTCGAGGGCGGGGAGGATCCGCTCTTCATCGCGCGTCGGCTGGTGATCCTGGCGTCGGAAGACATCGGCAACGCCGATCCCCGCGCGCTGCAGGTCGCGATCGCCGTGAAGGAAGCCGTGGATTTCATCGGAATGCCCGAGGCGCGGATCAGCCTGGCGCAGGCGGTGACCTATCTCGCGGTCGCGCCCAAGAGCAACGCGAGTTATGTCGGGATCGGAGAGGCGATCGCCGAAGTGCGCCGCTCGGGCGCGTTGCCGGTGCCGCTGCATCTGCGCAACGCCGTCACCGGCCTCATGCGCCGCGAGGGCTACGGCCAAGGTTACCGTTACGTTCATTCGGATCCGGGTGCGCGAGCCGCGCAAACGCATCTTCCCGAACCCTTGCTGGGCCGGCGCTTTTACGAGCCGAAGGACTCCGGCCTGGAGCGGCAGATCCGCGAGCGGCTCGAGAAATAGGCCCCAAGGCACGCCGGTTGCTTCGAAACGGCCCGCGAGGGCAGGTCCGATGTGGCAGCGGTGCGGCGCGCTTTTTTACGCTCTTTCGGTCGTGAGCGCCTTCGCGGAGATGCCCTCGGAGCGCCCCGTGACGGAGCTTTCGATCGAGGAGCTCCGGGATGTCCGGGTCACCGCGATCGCCACGGGAACGGCGAAACCCGAACGGCTGAATCCCGGCGTGATCACGGTCCTGACGATCCGTGACCTCGAGCGCATGGGCGCGCGAACTCTCGGGGATGCGCTCGAAGGCGTGCCGGGGCTTCACGTGTCGCGCTCATCCCACCGTTACACTGCAAAGTACCTGGTACGCGGCATCTCGACGACGTTCAACCCGCAGACGCTCGTGATGCTGAACGGAGCGCCGCTGACGAGCCTGATCCGCGGAGACCGGAGCACGGTGCTCCAGATTCTTCCGATCTCCATGGTCGCTCGGGTGGAGATCATCCGCGGGCCGGGGTCTGCCGTCCACGGCGCGGATGCCTTCGCCGGCGTGATCAATATCGTGACCCGGAGCGCGCGCGAGATCGGAGGCACGGAGCTCGCGGCATCGCTCGGCAGCTTCGATTCCCGCCAGGCCTGGTACCGTCACGGCGGGCGTTACGGTGAGCTGGAGCTCGCGCTGCTCGTGGATTATGACGAAACCGATGGGCACCGGCGGATCGTCGAGCAAGACGCGCAGACGCAGCTCGACCGCGCCTTGGGCACTCGCGCCTCGCATGCTCCCGGTCCGGTGGCGCTCTCGGCCAAGCGGCTCACGGCTCTCATCGACGGGGAGAAGGGAAAGTGGCGCTTGCGCGGTTCCTTCCACGCGGGATGGAACCTGGGAACTGGCCCCGGAATCGCGGAAGCCCTCGATCCCGACAGCAAGGCCAGGGGCAGCAGGGCGACTTTCGACCTGACCCATCACGAGCCGGATTTGGGCCCCGGCTGGGAACTGGATTCGCGGTTTTCCTTTTACCATGCCACCCAGCAGTTCGATCGTGGGCTACGGCTCTTTCCTCCGGGTGCCGACCTCGGCGGCGGCAGCTTTCCGGAGGGAATGATCGGAAGCCCGGATGCCTGGGAGCGCCAGCTCCGGCTGACGGAATCGCTTTTCTACTCGGGCTTTGAGAACCATCGGCTTCGCCTGGGCGTCGGATATTCCCATGGCCATCTTTATCGCGTCCGCGAATCGAAGAACTTCGCTCCGGATTTCTCCCCCTTGCCGGAGCTGCGCGACGTCACCGATACCTCCGCAGCATTCCTGCCCGAAAGCTTGCGCACGAATTTCCATGCTTTGCTCCAGGATGAGTGGGGATTTCACGAGGATTGGGAAGCGACGGCGGGCGTTCGTTACGACTATTATTCGGATTTCAAGGGAACCGTGAATCCTCGCCTGGCGCTCGTCTGGGCGGCCACGCCGCGGTTGAACGGAAAGCTGCTCTACGGAGCGGGCTTCCGGGCCCCTTCCTTCGCGGAGCTTTACACCACGAACAATCCCGTGACGCTGGGGAATCGCGGGCTCAAGCCCGAGAGAATCGACATGTACGAGCTGGCCTGGTCCTACGATTCCGGCCGGGACTGGTCGGGGACGATGAATCTCTTTCATTACAAAGTGAGGGATCTGATCACCTTCGTGCGCGATCCCGGCGTGGCGGGGACGACCGCGCAGAACTTCGCGAGCCAGGACGGGACCGGGGTCGAGCTGGAGAGCCGCTTCGCCGTCTCTCCCGCGATCCGGCTGCAGGCGAACTACGGGTACCAGAATGCGGTCTCAAAAAGCGGAAGCGTCGTGGCGGGCGCGCCCAACCATCATCTGTACGCGCGTGTCGACTGGGAGCCGGTCGGGGAGTGGCTGCTCGGGACGCAGGTGAACTGGGTCGGGAAGCGGGCGCGGGTTCCCGAGGATTCGCGCCCCGCGCTGCGGGGGTTCGCCACGCTCGATTTCCTGTTTTCAACGCGGCTTTGGCAGCGGGCGCTGCGGCTTTCGGGCGGCATTCGAAACCTGCTGGACGCCGATGTCCGCGAGCCGGGCAATCCCCCGTCCTCCGAAGGCCAGGCCGCGGCGATCCCGGGCGATCTTCCGCAGGAAGGCCGAAGTTTCCGTATCGAGGCGGCGTACTCGTGGTGAGGGGGATTCAACGCGTCTCCTGGATGATCCTGCTCGTGGCACGCCTCACCTGGGCGGAAACCCAGTATTCGGCCGAGGACGTGAAATGCGCCTATACCCTCAATTTCGCGAAATTCATCGATTGGCCGCCTGATGTTTTCGGGTCCCCTCGCGACGGGTTCCATATCTGCGTGCCCGCTCAAGGCGCGATCGCGGACAGGATGGAGGCCTTGTATTCTGGCCAGCGGGTTCAAAACCGCGCAATCGAGTTGTTGAAGCTGTCGGAGCGGGACTCCTGGTCGCGATGTCAGGTCGCCTATCTCAACGGCCTCGCTCATGGCGCACGCGAGCGGGTATTGAGCGCGCTGCGCGGAAAGCCGGTGCTCACTATCGGCGAGAGCCATGAGTTCAATCGCGAAGGGGGAGTCATCCAGCTCCGCCATGCGGGGGTGCATATCCGCTTCAGCGTCAACCTCAACGCGGCCGAGAAGGCGCGGCTCCGGATCAGCTCGAAGCTGCTGAAGCTCGCCGAGGAGGTGCGGTGAGGACAAGCTTCGGGCGGGCGACGATCCGCACGCGTCTCACCCTGGTCATGATGTCGGTGGTCCTGCTCGTCCTGGGGTTCACCGGGACCCTTCTCATCCTCGTGGACGCGAGCAGCGAAAGGGAGCGTCTGCTCAGGGAGGTGAAGTCCCTGTCCGAGGTGATCGAGACGGGCAGCACCGCGGCGCTCGCCTTCCGGGACAGCCGGGCACTCGATGAGCTCCTGGCTTCCATCGGGACGATCCGGAGCCTTGCCGCGGCCTGCATCTATGACGAGACGGGCATGATCGTCGGTTCCTATCTGCGCACGGAGTCGCCGATCAGCTGTCCGCCCGAGCCTGGGTCGGCGGGACTGGAGTCCGTGGGACGCAATCTCTGGTTCCGGCGCGTGATCCTCCTGGAGCGGCGGAAGATCGGAACGCTCGTGATGGTTTCCGATCTCACCGAGACCTACGCCAAGGTGCGGGCCGACATCGGGGTGATCCTCGTCGTGCTGGGTTTGGCCGCGGTCCTCGCGTTCGTTCTCTCGGGCTTTGCCCAGAGGATCATCTCCAGCCCGATCCTGCGCCTGGCCTCGACCGCGCGCACGGTCACCCATAACCGCGACACCTCGATCCGGGCCTCGCCCGAAAGCGGAGCGGAGATGATCGACCTGATCGACTCCTTCAACGCGATGCTCGCGAAAATCGGGGAACACGACCGGGAGCGGGAGCGGCTGCTGCAGGAGGCGCGCGATGCGATCCGGGTGCGCGACGACTTCATGTCGATCGCCTCGCACGAGCTCCGCACGCCCATCACGCCGTTGAAATCCCAGGTCCAGCTCATCCAGCGGCTGGTCGAGAAGAGGCAGCTGGCCAGCTATCCGCCGGAGCGCCTCGAGTCGCTGCTCGGGGTGACCGATCGCCAGCTCTCGCGCCTCTCCAGCCTGGTCGACGACCTTCTGGACGTCACCCGGATCACCGCGGGACGCCTGGAGCTGCAGCGGCGCGCGGTGCGCCTCGGCGCGGTCGTGCGGGACGTGGCCGAGCGATTCCTTCCCCAGATGGGCCAGTTCGGCTCGCAGGTGGCGTTGGAGCTGGAAGACGTCGAGGAGGGGCTCTGGGACCGGCTACGGCTCGAGCAGGTCGTCACGAATCTGTTGACCAACGCCTTGAAATACGGGGAGGGAAAACCCGTCACGTTGCGGACTTCCACCGGGCTGGGCAGCGCGGTGCTCACCGTCCAGGACCGGGGGCTCGGCGTGGATCCCAAGGACCAGGCGAAGATCTTCGAGCGCTTCGAGCGTGCCGTCTCGAGCGGGCATTTCGGAGGGCTCGGGCTGGGCCTCTACATCACCCGCCAGATCGTGCAGGCCCACGAAGGCGAAATCGGGATCGAAAGCGAGCCGGGAAAGGGGTCGCGGTTCACCGTGAGGCTGCCCCTTCGGCGCGGTCGCGAAGAGCGGGAAGACCTTCCTCGCGCCATTCCCTGAAATTCGAGACCAGGTGGGTCTCGAGCATCTCGGCGACATAGGCGCTCTGGCCCTGCCGCTGGAACTCCAGCGTGTCCGAGAGGATCGAGAGAAGGTCAACCTCGATGATGGCCGTTTCCTCGCAGGCCTCGCCCCCGAGGATCCGTTTCACGCCGTTCAGCGATTCGGTGAAGGTATTCAGGTTATCGAGCAGCAGGTCCAGCTCGTCCCGGGCACCGGCTCCGGCGCGGAGCGCCTGCGCGGCCTGAAGCGCGTACTTCTCCAGATGACTCATGAAGGCCTGGAGCGTCTCGAGCGTCTCCTTCGCGATGCTTCGCGGATGATCCAGGCGGACTTCCACGGACTCGATCTCGCCGGCGGGGATGCCGTGGTTCTCGGGGCCGTCCCAGTCGCCGAGCTCGCGGCCATTGAGCAGCACGGAGGTGATCCAGGCGCGGTCGCTCACATAGGTGGCTTTCACGTGCTCGAGCAGGTCGCCGAAGACGCCGGCCGCCGGCACGGGACGGGGTTCGCCGTTGATCAGGAAGGATGTCATAGCCGGTTCTCCTCGATGGTGCCCGCCGTGACGCTTCGGAGCGCCACCGGGCGCGCCAGCCCGAGCGTGTGTTTGAGCCATTCGCGCAGGATGCCGATCCCTTCGCCGAGCTGGCGGTAGGCCTCCGCGCTTTCCTTGCCGAGCTCCATCAGGTGGTCGCCGCGCAGGTTGTGCATCAGCACCTTGGACATCTGCGAGAAGGCCCGCATGGGCGCGTGCGCCTTCCCGATCCGTTCCATGAGCTGGTCGAGCTCCATGAGCTTCCGGGCGAGCTCGCGAAGCTCCTCGCGGTCCCCCAGGCGCATGATCTTGTCGGAGCGCAGCGACGCGCTCTTGCGGTTGAGCGCGAGCGCCGTGCGCGCGGCCTCTTCGCAGACTTTGGTGAGGAGCTGGGAGGATTCCTCCATTTCCCGGAGCGACTTGACGAGGGCGGGGTGAAGCATCTCGCGGGTGAGCTCCTGGCCGACCGGAGGCACCCAGCCGCAGTACCAGGCGCGCGCGACATGGCCCATCACCATGGCCATCCAGCCCTCGATATCGAGCGACTGCTTGAGCAGCGGCTCATAATGAACGCCTCCGCCCTCGTCGGTGGCCCGGATCTTCGACCGGTAAACCATGACCGAGTCCTGGAGGGAAGCCTGCCCGAGCTGCGCCAGGTGCGCGGAAAACGAAAAATTGCGGCGATGAGCCCATTCGTTCGAGGCATAGGCCCAGGTCGCGTAAACCGCTTCGGGCGACACGGTCTTCGCCAGCGGGGCGACGACGTAATGGCCGTTGCCGTAAGGTCCCGTTTCGAGCCAGCGCACGGGCCCGACCGAGACGTTCAGTACCCGGGTGCCGAGCACGCTCGCCAGGTGGATCGCCGCGGTGTCCGCCGAGAGCACCCAGTTGCAGCGGCTCACAACGGACGCCCAGAGGTCGAAGTCGGTCTCGCCCACGAGCGAGACGACACGTTTGCCGCCGTTGGCCCGCGCGAGGAAGCGGCGGGCCCGGGCCTGGTCCTCCTTGCCGCCGAGGAGCACGATGCTGCACTCGGGATGCTTGCGCAGGATCTGCGTCGCGACGTCCGCCCAGCTCTCCGGCGCCCAGGTTTTCTCCTCGTTGCCGGCGCCGAGCTGGATGCCGATCCATTTGCGCGAGAGGTCTTTGGCGTTCCAGGCGTCCTTTTCGCCGAGCTCGAGCGCGAAGAAACTCTTGGAAGTCACCGGAGCGCTGCCGTCGGCCTCGGGCTCCCCGACGTGGATCTGGAGCGCGGTCAGCAGCTGGGTCGTGAGCACATCGGTGAGATGGATGTTCTGCGCGAGGCCTCCCTGGACGATCGCGTTGATGTAGCTGCTCCAGCCGTCGGCGGAGGAGAAGGTGATGTCCTTGCGGCGGGAGTAGCCCAGCTTCACGCGAGCGGGGACCAGGCCCGTCAGGTAGCTGCTGGATTCCGAGAAGGTCCAGTTGATGGCGATGTCCCAGGCCTGGTCGACGAGCGGCGCCACCCAGCGCGCGATGTCCTTCAGGGCCTGGCCCTTGGAGCGCTTGCCCTCGAGCACGGGGCCGAGCAGCTCGTCCGTCGGGAGAGTGATCACGCGATGGATCCAGGGTACGCGCTTCGCGGCGGCCGCGAAACGTTCGCGCGCGACGAAATGGATCTCGAGGTCCGGATAGAGCTGCTTGGCCGCCCGGAGCGCCATCAGGCTCTGGATGGTGTCGCCCAGGCGCGCGAGCTGCACGACGAGACAGCGGATGGGCTTGCGCGCCCGCGCCGGCATCGAAGAGGAGCTCACTTCTGTTCCTCCAGGAGGGCGTTGAGGAAGCTCATCAGGAGCTTCTCGACGTCGAGTTCCCGGATATCGGAATCATCCGCCACTTCTCCCTGCAGTCTCGTGGTATCAGTCGCCATCTGTCCTCCATGACAGACTTCTTGTGAGGGATTTCCTATCCCTCCATCATCCCGAGGAGCTCGGTCGCCCCCGGGTGCTTCGGTGTCATCTCCAGGATCCGCCTGGCCGTGGCCTTCGCCTCCGGGAACCTCCGGAGGTGGAACTGCAGGCCCGCCAGGCTATACAGGAGATTGGTGTTCACCGGCGCGATCTGCACGTACTCCTCCAGCAGCCGCGCCGCCGTCGCGTGGAATTTCAGCTCGTAAGCGCATTTCACGAGATAAAACACCGCGGTCGGATTGTTGAGCTCGGCTTCGAGGGCGCGGGCGAAGGCATCGTGCGCCCCGCGCTTGTCCCCCTCGTTCAGGAGGCAGGAGCCCAGTCCCGTGAGCGCCCGGTGATTGCGGGGATTCGAGGCGATCGCATCCTGGAAGTGCCGTTTGGCTTCGGGCAGCCGCCCTGATTGGAGATAGAGCGCGCCGAGATTCGCCCGAATCTCGTCGGCGTCCGGATCGAGCTCCAGGGCCCGCGTGTAGTGCCTTTCGGCGTCCGCGGCGTTATCCGCCCGGGTCCAGCAGTTGCCGCACGCCTTGTGGAGCTCGAAACGGAGCTCGGCTGCGAGCTCGCGGAGGTTCAGCGCCCGCTCGATCACCTCGGCGGCGGCGTGATCCTTGCCCAGGCGGATGAGCACGCTCGCGAGGCGCTGGTAGACGAGGGCATCGGGCTGGTAGGCGATCGATTCTTCGTAGTGGATCCGCGCCTCCTCGAGCTTGCCTTCGGCCTCGTAGCAACGGGCGATGCCGTCGAGCGCGGCCGCGGTGCGTTCGCCCGAGCGGTGGATCGCCTTGTAGACGTTGCGCGCGAGCGGAGCGTCGCCGCTGGCGAGCAGCAGCTCGGCCGTCTTCAGCAGATAGGGGAGGTTGAGCTTCCCGTCGCCCTGATAGATGTTCTCGGGCGTGGGCTTCGCGGCGCGGGCCTGCGCGGGGGCGGGCTGGGGGGCCGGTGCGGTCGGGGTCCGCCGAGGCTTGAGCTGGACGAGGTATCCCGCTTCGGAATCGAACTCGCGCAATGCCTCATCGAGGGTCTTGAGCCGGACCAGGCGTCCGTCCTGTCCCGCGATCGGGGGAATGGGCAGCACGTCCACCTCGTAGCCCAGGAGCTCGGGCCGGGCGCCCAGGGCTTCTCCGAGAATTTCGATGAGGTCCGGTCTGGGATCGGTCATAACGTCCTGTCCAAGGTCTCTCCGGAATCGGTAGCCCGTTCACTGCGGAATTTCATGAGCTGGGTGCGGGTCTTGTGGGCGCCATTCAGCTCGCGCGCGAGCCGGTTCTTCTCCTCCTCGATCAGGCCGAACGCGCGCTCGTCCAGGCGCAGGAGGGAGCGCACCAGCTCCTCGCGTTCGGCGAGGACCGGCGCCAGGCGCGCGATGAGCGCGCGACGCTCCCCCTCGCCGGGCTCCGTGCCCGCAACGTCGGGAAGGAGCGAGGAAAGCTTGCGGTCGTAGAGCCCGAAAGCGCGGACGGTCGCGTCCCGCCGCGCGAGAAAGCGGTCCAGGCCGGTGAAGTCCCCTTGCTCCGCCTGGGCGATGAAACGCGCGCAATGATCGAGCAGTCGCCCGAGGCAACGGTTCCTGCTCTGGAGAAGGTGCATCACGTCCATGTGACCTCTTGCTGTCCCGGGCGCTCAGCCCGGGGTCGCGCCGCCGCTCCTGTTCACCTGGTCGACGGCGACCCGCCAGCCTTCCAGGAGCGTCTCGAGCAGCTTCTGCACGGTTTGGAGCTTTTCCTTGGAGTTTTCCAGGTTGGCTTTCACCAACTGCTCCGTCATGAAATTGTACAGCCGTTCGAGGTTGCGGGCAACCTCCCCGCCGATGTTGAAGTCGAGCGTCGTGACGAGCTCGTTGATGATGTCATGGGCCTTCCCGATCGCCAATCCTTTGGCGGCCACATCCCGGTTGTCGATCGCGACCGCCGCTTTTTTGACGTTCTGGATCGCCGCCTCGTAAAGCATGAGCAGGATCTGGCCCCGGTTGGCCGTCTTGATCTGCGTTTGCTTGTACTGATTCGCTCCGTAGTTGCCCGCCATCCGTGTTTTCCTCCGTTATCCCGTTCGGCCTCCCGGCCGTCTATCCCATCAGCTGCGCGATCGGGTTGCCGCCCGCGCCGCCGAAGCCCGAGGCCGCGAGTTGCTGCTGCTGCCGCTGCAGGTTCGCCAGCGAGCCTTCGAGCTTCGCGAACTGGTCCACCAGCGCCACCTGCTTTTTCTCGAGCTGGCGGGCCTTGTTGTCGATCTGGGTGTCGATTTCCTTGATCCGGTGCTTGAGGCCCTGCTCGCGGAGATTGAGGAGCCCGGAGCCCACCTGAGTGTAGCTCTTCACCAGCTCGCGCATCTGGAAGGCGAAGCCGAATTCGCCGCTGACCACCGCGGAGAGGCCTTCGAAGTCCTTCTCCATGAGCTTCGTGAACTTGTCTTCCTTGAAGGCGAGCTGGCCGGTCTTGTCGAACTCCACGCCGAGGGCGCTCAGGTGCAGGACGCGGAAGCCGCCGGAGCCGTTCGGCACCGGGAAACCTTCGTGCATCATGTTGCGCAGCCGGTACTCGATCGTCTGGAGGCTCGTGTCGCCTGCAAAGGTGCTGCGCGTGTCGCTCGAGGCGTCGATCTGGTTCTGCTTGGTGATGAAGGAGAGCACCTGGTTGACCTGGTCGACCACGGCTTTGATCTTGCCCGAGATCTTCTGGTAGTCCTCGCTGATCGTGATGGCGAAAGGCTGTCCCGGCTTGGCCTGCTTCAGATGCAGGTTCACCCCGGGAAGGAAGTCGGTGATGTCGTTGCTCTCGAGCTCGATGGGGAACCCATCGACGTAAACGAGCGCGTTGCGCGCCTCGCGGTCCGAGTCGATGTAGAAGTCCTTGGAGCCGTCGAGGAAGTAGAACTCGGGGAACTCGATGCCGTTGGTCGAGCCGTCCTTCTTGGAGGAAAGGATCAGCTTCCACGGATAGTCGGGGTCGGTGGAATCCTTGATGACCGCGGCGCGGATCGGGGAGTCGGGCTGGGCGTTGATCAGGCCAGCCACGCCGCGCAGGCTGGAGTTCGCGTCGTCGACGAAAACCTCCGCGGTATCCCCGTTACCGAGGTTCATCACGATGAAGCCCAGCCCGAGGACCGGCTCGTCCGCGTCCTCGAAGCCGTTCGACATGACGGAAGTGCGCTGCGCGAGCTCCTCGATCTGGAGCTGGTAGGTGCCGGGCTGCGCGCGCTCCTTGTCGAGGGTGACGCTCACGGTGGTCGCGCCGTCGCCCAGGTCGGCCTTGAGCTCCCGGAGCTTCTTGAAGGTGGAGATCTCGCTGAGCGCGCGGTCGATACCCGCGAACTTCGATTTGAACTCCTGGAAAAGCTTGAGTCGGGACTCTTCGCGCGCTTTGCGGCCCTCGAGCTGCCGGATCGGCTGGCTCTCGGCTTCCATGATCTGCTTGATGGCCTGCTTGAACTGCCCGCCACCGATGGGGTCGGAACGAAGACCCACTCGCGCGTCCTCCTGACGGCCGCACCCGCCTCATGCGGGTGTGTGTCCTTGTTCCAGTATGGCGGCTGGCGCGGCCCGCTGCCAATCGGCAGTTTTTTCCCCATCTCGGGGGAGAATTGACGGTTTACGGGTTCTGCGATACGGGTTCGCTTCCGTGAAGAAATTGATCCAGGGAATCGTGGAATTCCGCCGTAACGTGCAGAAAGGGTATCGCGAGGCCTTCGGCCGCCTGGCGACGGGGCAGTCGCCCGACACGCTGTTCGTCGCCTGCTCGGACAGCCGGGTCGTTCCGAACCTTTTTGCCTCGACCAATCCCGGCGATCTCTTCGTCCTTCGGAATGTCGGAAATCTCATTCCCCCCTGCGGCGAGCATGGGGTCTCCACCGGCGACGAGGCCGAGGCGGCGGCGCTGGAGTTTTCCGTCCTGGATCTCAGGATCAAGGACATCATCGTGTGCGGCCACTCGGAGTGTGGCGCGATGCGCGCCCTCCTGGACGACCGCTCGAAGATCGCCACGCCGAATCTCCGGAGCTGGCTTCGCCATGGCGACCCCGCGGTGGAGTCGTGGCGCGGGGGCCAGGCCCTCGATCAGGCCCTGACGGAGGTGAACGCGCTCTCGCAGCTCAATGTGCTGCAGCAGATGGAGCACGTGAAATCCTATCCGCTCGTGCGCGAGCGCGTCTCCGCGGGGACGCTGGGCATCCACGGCTGGTGGTTCGATATCGCCCATGCCGATGTCTACGCTTATGAACAGGAGCAGGGCCGTTTCGTCGTGATCGATGAGGACGAGGCCGAGCGGATCCTGGGTCGGCTCACTTCACTTCGCTGATCTGGCCACCACGCACGGTGAACGTCCGCATTCCACGGAAGAACTGCCCGTCACGGAAGCTCAGAGAGCCCGTCGCGCCGGGGATGTCTTTGAGGCCGCGGAGGCGATCCAGGACCTCGGAGCGGCTGGGCTCCGTCCCCGACTCCTCGAGCGCCAGCGAGACCAGCTTCGCGGCATCATACGCGGCCGCCTCCATCACCGTGGGGTCGGTGCCGAACGCGGCCTTGTAGCTCTCCATGAACCTGCGCGCGGCGGGCGCCGGGTCTTCGGGGCGGAAGGCCTCGACGAAAAACGCGCGCTCGGCGTAAGCGCCCCCGCGCGAGGCCAGCTCGGGTGAGTTCCAGGCCGAGGGGCCGAGGAAGATCATGTTATCGACGTCGCGGTAGGAGAAGGTCGGCAGGACCTGTCCGGCCACCTTGGGCTCGTCCGGAATGAAAACGGCGTCGTAATCCACGATGGGCTTCAGGTTGTAGAACTGTTCCGTCTTCCGCGTCTTCTTCTTGATCTTGTTTTCCTCGCGGGCCTTGGCCAGCTCGTCCAGCTCGCGCTGCCGGGCTTCGGTGTAATAAAGCCCCGAAAGTTTGTCGACCTGCTGCCGGAAGTCGGTCTCTCCGGAGGTGTAGGATTCCGCGCCGGTGACTTCGCCGCCGAGTGATTCCGCGGCGGTCCAGAAATATTGCAGGAACTCCTCTCCGACCCGGTCGCGCGGGGCGAGAATGGCGAAACGCTTGAGCCCTTTGCGCTCGATGGCGAATCGCGCGAGCTCGGTGGCCTGGAGCCGCAGCGTGATCCCCGCAGGGAGGACGTAGTCGCTGGGAGCCCCTTCCTGTCGGGCCAGGGTGATCAGGGGCACGCGCAGCTCCTGCGCGCGCCGGCTCACCTGGTCAAGGCCCTTGGTGAGCAGCGGGCCGATGACCGCGACGGCATGACCTTCGCGGACGAGGCGTTCGAGCGCCTTCACGGCCTGCTCGGGCTCGTCACCCGTGTCCTCGATCACGAGGTTCACCTTCGTGTCGGGAGAGGCGGGATCGAAAATGCCGAAGGCCAGCTCGATGGAATGGAGGCTTCTCAGGCCGAAGCGCCCGAACTTGCCCCGGAGCGGCAGCAGCACGCCGATCGTGCGTCCCTCGACGGGTGCTTCGGGCTCCTGCACCGAGGCGAAGGACGAAGCTTCGGCGTAGTAGGGACTCTGCGGATAGCGCGAAAGCAGGATTTGCGCATGGATTGCGGCCTTTTCGGTATCGTTCTGCGATCTCTCGCGCGAGGCCAGGCGGAAGAGCACGAGATCGGCGTACGGCACGTCCTCGAACTCGCGGTAAAGATCCTCGAGCGACGCGGTGCTCGGGAGCGATTCCAGCGCCAGCTCGAGCGTCGTCGAGAAGGTCGGGCGGAGCTCCTGCGACTGCTGCGGGCTCATGAGCCGGTTGGCGACGAGCACTTCGCGGGCGGCCTCGAGCCCGGCGTTCCTTTTCAGCAGAAGACCGGCCTTGAGATGATGGAGCTTGATCTGATTTTCCCGGTCCAGCGCCTGGGAGTCGATGCGGCCGGCCGCCTCTTCGGCTTCGCGGAGCTGGTTGGCCTCGAAGCGCGCGCGTGCGAGGTTGTAGAGGATGTACTGATTGAAGGAATGGGCGCGCGGATGGTTCTGAAGCGCCTTGCCGAAGCGCTCGGCGGCCTCGACCGGCCGGCGCGTGAGCAGATAGCAGAGGCCTGCGAGGTTCCGGATCTGCGGCAGCAGGCTGCTCCTGGGAAAGGTTTTCTCGAAAGCTCCGAGCCGTTGGAGCGCGGTTTCGAACTCGCCCTTCTGATAGAGCTCGGTGATGCTCTTGAGCTCGGCGTTTTCCCGCGTCGAGGCAGGCGTGGCCAGGGCGCCGTTGGGCTGCTCCGGGATCGGGATCGACTGGACCTTTCCGGACGTCGGCGGCGAGGCGCCGCGCTCCGTGGAGCGGGGCGCGGTGGCGCAGGCTCCGCAAAGCCCGCTCAGGACGATCGCGCAAACCCCTAAAGCCGCTACGGTAGGGTCTTTGCGCTTAATCAAAGAGGCTCTTCACTTTCTCGAAGAAGCGGTGGTGCATCGGATGCGTGGACTCGGCCCCGATCTCCTCGAACTTGCGAAGCAGCTCTTTCTGCTCCGAATTCAGCTTGGCGGGGACTTCTACGATCACCCGCACCAGCTGGTCGCCCCGGCCGTAGGAACCGAGCCGAGCCAGGCCCTTGCCTTTGAGGCGCAGGATCTTGTGGGATTGGGTGCCCGAGGGAATCTTGACCTTCACCTTGCCTTCGAGCGTCGGGACTTCGAGATCCGCGCCGAGCGCGGCCTGGGTGAAGGTGATCGGGACTTCGCAGACGACGTCGAACTCCTCGCGCGTGAAGAACTCATGCGGCAGGATGTTGATCTGGACGTAAAGGTCGCCCGGGTACCCGCCGCGCTCGCCCGCCTCTCCTTCGCCCGTGAGCTTCAGGCGCTGCCCGGTATCGACGCCCGCGGGAATCTTCACGGCAAGCTGCATGCGTTTTTTGATCTGGCCCGAACCGGCGCAGGCTCCGCAAGGATGGGGCACGGTTTGCCCCGCGCCGTTACAGCGCGGGCAGGGCCGCGTGATCGCGAAAAAGCCCTGCTGAAAGCTGACCTCGCCGTGGCCTCCGCATAGGGAACACGTTTCCGGCTGCGTGCCTGGCTTCGCGCCGCTGCCCTCACAGGTATCGCAGCGGACGTTCTTGGGAATGGTGATGACCTTCTCGGCGCCGAAGGCTGCCTCTTCGAAAGTAATGTCGACCGTGGTCTTGAGGTCGGCGCCGGGACGCCCGGCGCGTCGTCGCCCGCCGCGGCGACCCTGCGGTCCGGCCGCTCCGAAGATATCCCCGAAGATGTCCCCGAAGATATCGTTGATCGAAGCGCCGCCGAAACCCGCCTGATTGAAGTCAAAGCCGCCCGCGCCGCCGGCGCCGCCAGCGTTGGCTGCATGTCCGAACTGGTCGTACATCTGGCGCTTGCGGGAGTCTGACAGGACCTCATAGGCTTCCGAAAGCTCCTTGAAGCTTTCCTCCGCCTTTTTGTCTCCCGCATTCTTGTCCGGATGATGCTGGACGGCGAGCTTGCGGTAGGCTTTCTTGATCTCTTCGCTCGAGGCTCCGCGGGGAAGACCGAGAACTTCGTAGTAGTCGCGCTTGGACATGGTTTATTAAACGCCTTCGGCGCCGAGCGCGGTCGGGCCGTGCGCCAACCGCGCAGGGCCCCCGTCGCCGACGATAGCGTTCAGTTTAGACTTCTTTGAAGTCGGCATCAATGACATCGTCCTTCTTGCCGTCCTTCGCCTCTTTGTCGCCTTCGCCGTGGCCGTTCGAAGGCCCGCCCGTCGGTCCCGCTCCCGCCTGGGGGCCGGCGCCGGCATTTTTGTACATCATCTCAGCCATCTTGTTCGAGGCGGCCGTGAGCTGCTCCGTGGCCTTCTGGAGCTCGGTGAGATCCTTGCTGTCGAGGTGCTTGCGGGCTTCGACAAGCGCGTCCTCGACCGACTTCTTCATGCCGGCCTCGATCTTCTCGCCGTTTTCCTTGAGCGTCTTCTCGATCGTGTAGATCAGGCCATCCAGGGTGTTCCGGGCGTTGACGAGCTGCTTGCGGCTCTCGTCCTCGGCGCGGTGCGCCTCGGCTTCCTTCTGCATGCGCTTGATCTCGTCCTCCGAAAGGCCGCTCGAGGCGGTGATGCGGATCGACTGCTCCTTGCCCGTGCCCAGGTCCTTGGCGCCGACGTGAACGATGCCGTTGGCGTCGATGTCGAAGGTCACCTCCACCTGGGGCACGCCCCGCGGCGCGGGCGGAATTCCGACGAGATCGAAGCGCCCGAGCGACTTGTTGTACTCGGCGAACTCGCGCTCGCCCTGAAGCACGTGGATGGTCACGGCGTTCTGGTTATCGGCCGCGGTCGAGAAAACCTGCGACTTCTTCGTGGGAATGGTCGTGTTTTTCTCGATGAGCTTCGTGAATACGCCGCCCAAGGTCTCGATCCCGAGCGAAAGAGGGGTCACGTCGAGCAGGAGGACGTCCTTGACGTCGCCCTTGAGGACGCCGCCCTGGATCGCGGCGCCGACGGCAACCACCTCGTCCGGGTTCACGCCCTTGTGGGGCTCCTTGCCGAAAATCTCCTTCACCTTCTGCTGCACGCGCGGCATGCGGGTCATGCCGCCGACCAGGATCACCTCGTTGATCTGGCTCTTCTGGATGCCCGCGTCCTTGATGCAGGTCTCGCAGGGTCCGACCATCTTCTCGATGAGATCCGCGACCAGTGCCTCGAGCTTGGCCCGGGTGAGCTTCATGTTGAGGTGCTTGGGTCCGGAGGCATCAGCCGTGATGAACGGAAGATTGATTTCCGTCTCCATGGTGCTCGAGAGCTCGTGCTTGGCTTTCTCGGCGGCCTCTTTCAGCCGCTGAAGCGCCATCTTGTCCTTGCGGAGGTCGATCGTGCTCTCCTTCTTGAACTCGTCGGCGAGCCAGTCGATGATCCGCTGGTCGAAGTTGCCGCCGCCCAGGAAGGTGTCGCCATTGGTGGCCTTCACCTCGAAGACGCCGTCGCCGAGCTCGAGGATTGAGATATCGAAGGTGCCGCCTCCGAGATCGAACACCGCCACGATCTCATCCTTGCCCTTCTTGTCCAGGCCGTAGGCGAGCGCGGCCGAGGTCGGCTCGTTGATGATGCGCTTGACGTCGAGGCCCGCGATGCGGCCGGCATCCTTCGTCGCCTGGCGCTGGGCGTCGTTGAAATACGCCGGAACGGTGATGACCGCCTCGGTGACCGGTTCGCCGAGGTAGTCTTCGGCGGTCTTCTTCATCTTCTGGAGCACGAGCGCCGAGATCTCCTGCGGAGAGTACTCGCGGTCGCCGACCTTCACCCAGGCGTCCCCGTTCTTCGCTTCAATGATCTTGAAGGGCGCAACCTTGGTGAACTCCTGCACTTCGCGCGAGGTGAATTTGCGGCCGATGAGACGCTTGGCCTCGAAAACCGTCTTGTCCGGATTCGTGATGGCCTGGCGCTTCGCGGTCTGGCCCACGAGCTTTTCGCCCGACGCGGCAAATCCCGTGATGGAGGGAGTCGTGTTGGCCCCCTCGGCGTTGGGAATGACCTTCGGCTCGCCGCCTTCAAGGACCGCGACGCAGGAGTTGGTGGTTCCAAGATCGATACCGATGATTTTGCCCATATGAAACTTCCTCGCTTTTCAGAAAAATGATGACGGAATTCGTTTTGTCACTTCAGGCCGCTATTTTTTCGCCCCCGAGCTGACGACCACCCGGGCAGCCCGCAGGAGCCGGCCATGCAGGGTATAGCCCCTTGAATGCACCTGGGTAATCTGGCCCTCCGGCAGCTCGGAAGGCTCTTGTGCCAGGGCCTCGTGCAGGTTGGGATCAAAGGGTTTTCCTACGTCCTCAATGCGCTGCACCCCTTGTTGGCTCAAAGCGTTGCGGAACTGATTGAGCACCATCTGAAGTCCTTCCATGAGGGACTTGTCGGTGGAGGGCGGAACATGAGCTAGCGCCCGCTCGAGGTTATCGACGACCTGAAGCAGCTCGCGCGCGACATTCTCCCAGCCGAACTTGAGCAGATCTGAGCGCTCTTTGATCGAACGCTTTTTGAAATTCTCGAACTCAGCGTAAAGATAGAGGTATTTCGCTTCTTTTTCTTTGACCTGGCCTTCGAGCTCCTCGACCCGCTTTTGAAGAGCAGCGATATCAAGGGGAACCGATTGATTTGGCTCGGGAGTCTCGGAGGACTCAGGTTGCTTGGACGCTTGGGTAGTTTCCATAACTTGCAATATGGGTACACCCGGGCCCGAGTCAATTCAGGTCTCGATTTTATCCTGTTATATTAAGGACGCGAGCACCTGATCCGAGAGCGCGAAGCCTCGGCTGGTCAGGCGCAGCCGTTCGGAAATTCGAGGATGTGGCTCCATAAGCCCCTGTTTCTGCAGGAGCTCGGCTTTTGCGCTACGCGCAGGAGTGTCCAGCCATTCGCGCGGGAAGCCCTCCTCCAGACGGAGGGCCAGCAGCCACCGTTCAATTTCCCGCTGCTCCGAGGTGAGTTTCTCGACCTGCTCGGCGGGGGAGGAGCTTTCTTTCAGGAGAGCGGCATATTTTCTGAGGGAGGAAACGTTCTTCCAGCGCACCCCGGCCTGCTGATCGTAGGAATGCGCCGAGGGGCCAAGCCCCAGATAAGACTTTCCGGTCCAGTAATTCAGATTGTGACGCGCGCGCTTTCCGGGCTTGGCGAAGTTCGAGATCTCATAGTGCTCAAACCCGCTCTTCCGGAGGGCCTGGTCGATGTGCAGCAGGTGCTCAAGCTGAGTCTCCTCATCCGGCAGGAGCTTGTGCATGGGGTGATGCGGAGGAAGAGTCAGCAGATAGCAGCTCAGATGCGTGATCGGAAAAGAGGTCAAGAGCGCGATCGCCTCGTCGAGGTCCTTGAGAGATTGCTCCGGCACCCCGCAAAGCAGATCGACCGATACGTTATCGAAGCCCGCCTCGAAAAGCTCTCCCAGAGCCCGAAGCGCGGCTTCGCGCGAGTGCACCCGGCCCAGCGAGGAGAGCAGCTCCGGTCGGAGCGCCTGCACGCCCATGCTCACGCGGTTGACGCCGAGGGCGCGATAGCCCTTCAAGGAAGAGAGCGAGATCGAGGAGGGATTGGCTTCCATCGTCCATTCCGTGGCGGGAGTCACGCGCGTGAAGCGCCAGAGCGGTTCCAGCGCCCGAACCATCTCGTCGGGCGGGGTCATGCTCGGGGTTCCTCCGCCGAAAAAAATCGTGTCCAGCTCGGGAGCGAGCCTGGCTCCCGCTAAGCGGATTTCGTCGCCCAGCGCCGCGATGAAGGCTGCGTCATCCTCCGGACGCACCCGATCGCGACCCAGCGAATAGAAATCGCAGTAATGGCACTTGGCCTCACAGAATGGGAAATGAACATAAAGCGATTTCATCGTTACCCTGGATAGACCAATGAGAAGGCGGGGTCAATGGACCCTGACGGACCCTGACACGGTGCGGATGGGAAATCCTGACATCCGGCTTATAATGGGAAGATTACCAAAAAACGAAGATCCATGGAGGGATCCAGATGGTTTCATCACGCGGTTTGTTGGTGTTCCTTTTCGTATTGATTCCCGCCGCCGGGTTGGCCAGCCAGGCCAAGCCATCGGTCATTTACGGCGAGGATAATCGCAGGGACCTTTATCAGGTGGAGCAGGCCGCGGTTCGCGCACTCGCGGATTCCACCGTGGCGCTCTTCGACGATAACCGGGTGACGATCGACCCGCAGCGAGGCATCGCGACGCTGGCAGGCAGTAAATACGGGACGGCCAATGGGCTGTGCAAAAACGAGCCGTTTTATGACCAACCGGCGGGAGCTTTCTGCTCCGGATCCCTCGTGGCGCCCGACATCGTCATGACCGCGGGTCATTGCATCGAAAGCCAGGGCGGCTGCCGGCGGACGCGCTTCGTGTTCGGTTTTGCGCTGGAGCGCGCCGAAGGTTTCGAGGGAACCGTTCGCGCGGACGACGTGTATGAGTGCGCCGAGCTGCTGGGGCGCCGCCAGGTCAACGATGGAGCGGACTGGGCATTAGTGCGTCTGACGCGCCCGGTGACGGGTCATCAGCCCCTGGCTTTGAACCGCGGCGGCGCCGTCGAGCGCGGAGCTTCGCTGGTGGTGATCGGCCATCCGTCTGGCCTTCCTGCGAAAGTGGCCGATGGCGCCACCGTTCGAGACGAGACGAAGCCGGGTTATTTCGTGGCGAATCTGGATACCTACGGCGGCAATTCGGGAAGCGCGGTTTTCAACGCCGAAACCGGGCTCGTCGAGGGGATCCTGGTCCGCGGCGAGACGGATTTCGTCTATGACACGAAGAAGAAATGCCGCAAGTCGAATATCTGTGCGAGCGACGAATGCCGCGGCGAGGACGTGACGAAGATCGCCGAGGTGCTGGAGCTTCTGGACAAGTCGACCGGCGCGAAGCGCTGAGATCGAGACGGAACACAGCGAGAGATAAAAACGGGCCAGGCGCTTTGGGGCGCCTGGCCCGTTCCGTTCAGAGTGTTCCGGCTTCGGGCCGGACGCAGTTGGAATCAGAACGCGAGCGCGACCGTGATCGCCGCGGTCAGGCCGCTGTCCTTGGCTTTGGTGAGCAGGTCGACGTCCGAGGTGTTCTCGGTCGCGTCGAGGTTGTTGGTGAAAGACTGCTTCGAGTACTTGACGCTGCGGTAAACGAGCGAGGGACCGATCCGAAGCGCGGGAGAAAGCTGGAAGGCATAGCCCATATCGATCTGGAAGCCCGCGGGCTTGGTGTATTTCGTCTCTTCGTCGGTCGTGGCCGTTCCTAGCACCGTGACTTTGCTCTTGGAAGTGTAGGAACCCAGGAAGAGATAAGAGCCGATGAGGTGAAAGCCGCCCTGCACGAAGCCGACCGCGGGACCGAAATCGGAGCCATTGGTATTCGCCTCGACGACGGTGGAGATGCCTTCAACCTTGCCGGAGCCCAGCGCGATATTCGCAGTACCGCCGATCAGGAATCTGCCGCCCAGCGTGAAGCCCGCCGTGCCACGCAGGTTGATGTCAGTCGTCTTCGTGTCCAAGAGGTCCGCGGAGGTCGTACTGCCCGCATTCGACGTGCCGGTCGTGAGGTTGACGGTTTCCTGCAGATAAAAGCCCGCATGCGCCATGGGAGCAACCGCGAAGGCGCTCAGCGCCAGAGCCAGTGTCAGTGTCTTCTTGAAAGTCATTTTCTTTCCTTTCTCTTGTCAGAGATTTTTCGCCGGAGGCGAGGAGTGCTCAAATCCATGCACGTTTTTCTGCCTCGCCCAAGATGTTAGGCCCGTTCGCTGCGCCGCGCAAGCATTCAGATGCGATTAATGAGTTTTTTCATCATCTCGGCAGGTTGGATCGCTGCTGGCACCAACGATAGGACGAAAGGCATTTGAGCTGGTTCTGCTCGAAGGCGGGCGGGCACTTCTCGCCGGGCTTCAGAAGGTAGGCTTTCACTTTTTGCATGTAGGCGACCGACGTCAAACAGCAGCTGTCATCCGCGCATTCCGCTCGCATTCTCGCATAGTCCTGCGTGCCGAGGTTCGTGGTATCCGGAGAGGGAAGCGTGACGGTGGCTTTGCGGATCACCTCGTCGATTTCTGAACGGGTGTGTACGGTGATCGTGACGGGTTCGCTGCGGCTTGACCAGCCCCGATCGTTTCGGACTTCCGCGCGGAAATGCGATGCGAAAAAGTCGCAGCCTTCTTGATGAGCCGGCCTCGTGCATCGACCCGGAGGAGTTCCCCGGCCGCGTCAGGAGCAGGAGCGTTGCGGTCAGGATTCGCGGGAGCAGCCAGTCGATAATAGCGGTGGATTTCACAAACGCGAACTATTAGCGTGGATTCATGCCCAAAAATTTTCAACCTGAAGAGCTGACGCTTTCCAACGGAATCCCCCTGATCCTGCAGCATTACGAAAGTCCGGTCGCGGCGACCTACTGGTGGGTGAAGACCGGAAGCGCCGACGAGGGCAAAGGCGAGGAGGGCTTCGCGCATTTTCTCGAGCACATGCTCTTCAAGGATGCCGCGGCCAAGGAGACGGGGCGCGCCTCCACGGGGCAGACCGCGCGCGCGATCGAGTCGCTGGGCGGCGACATCAACGCGTACACCTCGTTCGACCAGACGGTCTATCACGTCACTTGCGCGGCTCACCATTGGGAGCGGGTGATCGATGTCTTCGGGCTCATGGCCAAGCCGCAGCGTTTTCTCAAGGACGACTTCGAGCGCGAGCGCGAGGTGATCCTCGAGGAGCTGCGCAAGAACGAGGATTCGCCGGGGCGTCAGCTCTTCCAGAATCTTTTCACGCAGACCTTTCGCAAGCATCCGTACGGCCGGCCCGTGATCGGCTATGCCAAGACGCTCAAAGCCGCCAAGGTCGGCCAGCTCGAGGCGTTCTACAAGCGCAACTACGTCTCGGCGAAGATGGGTCTCGTGCTCGTCGGGCCGGTGCAGGACGCGACCGGAGCGCGCAAGAAGGCGATTATCCGCGCGCTCGAGAAGCGCTTCGGCCAGGGCGTGATTCCCCGGCGCGTCGCGACCGTGCGCCCGCGTCCGGCCGAGCCCGAGCTGCGCAAGGGTACGCCGCCGGTGCTCGTCAAAGGCTTCGACGTGAAGACGCCCACGGTGAGCTTCAGTTTCCGCGCGCCGGAGCTGCTGCACTCGGATATTCCGGCGCTCGATCTGCTGGCCGGGATTCTCGGCATGGGCGAGCTGGGCCGTCTTTATCAGCAGCTTTTCTACAAAACCTCGATCGCGACCGAGGTGTCGGGGAGCCTCTTCGTCCCGAAGGACCCCGGGATGCTCTACTTCGAGGCCGAGGTGCCCGACGTTTCGAAGGTGAACGCGGCCGCGGAGGAGATTTTCAAGGAGATGCGCCGGCTGCGCGACGAAGGCCCGACCGAGCAGGAGCTCGCGCGCGTGATCGTGAACATCGAGAGCGAGCGCCTCTACGCCACTCAGACCGCCGACGGGCTCGCCGGGAGGCTGGGCTTCCTCAAGTACATCCTGGGCAATATGGAATTCGACCGCGCCTATCTCGAGGAGCTGCATCTGGTGGATGCGGCCCGGATCCGCGAGGTCGTGGCCAAGTACCTCGTGCCCGAGCGGATGAGCAGCGTGGTGCTGGTGCCCAAGAATGAGAGCACCTTCGAAGGCGGCGAGATCGCGGCGGCGGCCGCCCGGATTCTCGGAAGCGCGGAGCTCGTTAGATCCGCGACGCCCCGAAAGACCGCGAGAGGCGCGGCGAAGGGTGGGCTCGGGGCCGAAACCTTCACGCTGCCTTCGGGGATCAAGGTGGTCCACTTCGAGCGTCCGCAGTCGCATGTCTTCAGTGTCCACGCCTCGGTGCTGGGGGGCTTGCGGCTCGAGCTCGCGCACCCCGTGGAGAGTGCGGCGCTGGACTGGGGCGCGAGCCACCTGCTGGCCAACACCTTCAACAAAGGGACCCGCGGCTTTGACGGCCAGGGCGGTAAGGATTCCCGCGCGATCGCCTCGATCATCGAAGGGCACGCCTCCGGGCTCGAGGGGTTCTCGGGCCGCAACAGCGTGGGCGTGCAGCTCACCGGTCTCACGCGCGACTGGGGCACGCTCTCGGCGCTTTTGAGCGAGGTGCTGCTCACGGCGAGCTTCCCCGACACCGAGGTCGATCACTCGCGTCGCGTGGTCGAGGATCAGATCCGCGGCATCGAGGATCATTCCTCCCAGCTTTGCTCGAAGCTTTTCCTCGAGGCGCTTTTCGAGAAGCATCCTTACGGGAAGCTCACGACGGGCTCGCTCGAAAGCATCCAGGCGATCGGCTCGGCGAAGCTCGCGCGCTTCCATCAGGCCTGGCTGCGGCCCGAGCGCCTCGTGCTCTCGGTAAGCGGCGCGATCCGCCGCCCGATGCTTGACCAGTGGCTCGCGGAGATCGACGCCCGTGCCGCCGCGATCGGGCGTGAGCGCCCGCCCGTGGAGCTGCCGGTCACCTTGGCGGACGAGCCCGCGCTCAAGGGCCCGCGCTGGGTCGAGAAGAGCCTGGGTCGCGAGCAGGTCCATATCCTCGTCGGCGGACTCGGCACGCGGATCTTCGCCGAGGATCGCTTCGCGCTCCGCCTGCTGCAGACGCTCCTGGGCGGTCAGAGCGGAAGGCTCTTCATCGAGCTGCGCGAGAAAAAGAGCCTGGCCTACACCGTGGCGCCGGTCAGCTTCGAAGGCCTCGAGCGGGGGTATGTCGGCACCTACATCGCCTGCGCTCCGCAGAAGAAGGACGAGGCCATTGCCGGCATCCGCGCGGTGCTCGAAAAGCTCGTGGAGAAGGGACCGACACCGGCCGAGATGGCGCGCGCCAAGGAATATCTCCTCGGACGGCGCGCGATGGATCTCCAGAGCGACTCCGCGCTCGCCTCGCATTACGGGCTGGAGGCCCTCTATGGGATTCCTCCTCTCGATGAGGCCGCGCTGATCCGCAAAATCAACTCCCTCACCGCGCGCGCCGTGCGGGATGTGTGTCGCGACTATCTCGTGACGCCTCATCAGGTGACGGCGGTGGTGGGCTGATGCTCCAGGAGTTCGCGCTCGCCTTCATCGGCATCTTCGTCGCGCTTGATATCATCGGGACCCTGCCGCTGTACGTGGGGATGACCCGGGCGATGAAACCCACCGAGCGCAAGCAGGTGGTGAACGTCTCGATGTGGGTGGCGCTCGCCGTGGCGCTCGTTTTCCTGGTGCTCGGGGAGAAGATCTTCGCTTACCTCGGGATCACGCTCTTTGATTTCAAGATCGCCGGGGGGCTGGTGCTGCTCCTGATCTCGCTCGCCGATTTGCTCGGGCAGCCCGAATCGGCTCACCGCGCCTCGGGCTCCACGGGGGTCGTTCCCCTGGCCGTACCGCTGATCACCGGTCCCGGCGTGCTGACGACGCTGATTCTCCAGGTCAAGACTCTCGGTTACCCGATCACGATCGCGGCGCTCCTGGTCAACTACCTGCTGGCCTGGGGGCTTTTGCGTCGATCCGAGTCGATCACGCGACTCATCGGCAAAGACGGCACGGTCGTGATCTCCAAGATCGCGGCTTTGCTCCTGGCGGCGATCGCGGTATCCATGATGCGCGGGGGAATTTTCGAAGCGCTGCACGCCTTCAAGAGCGGGTAGTCGCTAAGAGAAGCAGATAAGAGCAGATGGGAAGGGAGCCCGGGATGTACGATTTCGCTGTCGTCGGTTCAGGAGTTTCCGGTGGAAGGATCGCTTACGAGCTGACCAAAGCCGGCGCGCGCTGTCTGCTGATCGAAGCCGGGCGCGAGTTCGAGGCACGCACGTTCCCGCGCCACGAGATCGATTCCTCGACCCAGCTCTTCTGGGGCGGCGGGCTCGAGTTGAGCACGGATGGCCGGATGGGCTTTCTCCGCGCGAAATGCCTGGGCGGCACCTCGGTGGTCAATCAGGCGCTGCTCGATCGCTTCGACGATCTGGCGTGGGAAGACTGGCGCGCGCGCAGCGGGATCGCCACGCTCACCGCCGCCGAAATGGAACCGCATTACGCCGCCTGCGAGAAAGAGCTCTCCATCAGCAAGATTCCCGAACAGCACTGGAACCGCAACGCCCGCACCTTCATCAAGGCCTTCGAGGCCCAAGGCTACGGTTGGAAGCCCCTGGATCGCGCGCAGGGCGACTGCAAGCTCGAGAAGGGCAGCGACTGCATCGTCTGCCTGGGCGGCTGCCCGCGCGATTCCAAGCAGAGCTCGCTCATCACGGTGATCCGCCAAGCGCGCGAAAAGGGCTTGGAAGTGCTCTCCGGCTTCGAGGTGAAGGAGCTGGTTTACGGGACAGATCAGGTGAAGATCCGCGGCGTGCTCGGCGCGAACGGCAACGGCCTGGGCGGCAAGCCGCACGAGATCGTCGTGCCCAAGGTGGTCCTCGCCGCGGGCGCGATCGGCAATACGGCGATCCTGCTGCGCTCGGGCCTCGGCGCGAAGCTTCCGGCCTTGGGTCGGGGCTTCTGCACGCATCCGCAGTACATGACCTACGCGCTCTTTGACGAGCCGGTGGACGCGCACAAGGGCGCTTTTCAGGCGGTGAAATCCGAGGATCGCCGCCTTCGCGAGCAGGGTTTCAAGCTCGAGAACGTGTTTGCCCCGCCGATCGCCACCGCCATGCTCGTGCCGGGGATGGGACCGGAGCATCTCGCGCGCGTCCGCAAGTTCCGTTACTTAGCCTCGATGGAGGTCGCCATCCGCGACGAGCCCGCCGGCCGGCTCACGCTCGCCAAGGACGGACGGGTCAAAATCGACAAGAGCCTCACGGCGGCGGATCAGGAGAAATCCCGCAAGGGGCTCGCGCTCGTGCGCGAGCTTTTCGAGGTCGTGGGCGCGCGGGAGATCATCCCATGTCATCAGGTTTTCGGCCTGCATCTGATGGGCGGCTGCGCGTTCGGGACCGATCCCGCGCGCTCGGTCGTGGATCCCGAGTTCCGCGTGCATGGGTTCCCTAACCTGATCGTCGCGGATTCGAGCGTTTTCCCCTCGGCGCCCGGGATCAATCCCTCGTTCACGATCATGGCCCTGAGTCAGCGCGCCGGCCAGGCGCTGTCCCGGCGCTGAGCATAGGAGAGCGGCGATGTCCAAACACCTCAATCCCAGCCAGATCAAAGCCATCGAGAAGATCGGGGATGCCCTCATTCCGGGCGAGCAGGATTTTCCCCGTTTTTCGGAGACGAGCTGCGTGCGCGACCTCGATCGCGTGCTCGATTACATGCCCGCGCAGGATCTGGGCGATCTCAAGACGCTGCTTTCGATCCTCGCGCTATTCCCGCTAGCAGCGGTCAGGGCCCTGATGCGGCTCTTGGAGCTCGCCTTCAACCAGGCCGTTCCGGGGGGCGGGCTTCTGCGCCTGATCCGGATCGGGTTGCGGGGCCTGATCTTCACGCTTTATTACTCGGATCCGCGTGTCGTCGAGCGCGTGGGTTATCACGTGGACGTCTACACTGCCGATCTCGCTGCGGAAAAGTGAGAGTGAGAGCCCTGCCCATCTGTCTAAACTTTAGACAGACGGTTTCACCGCTCCTTGCGAAATTTTTCAAAGGTTTCAGCTAGGGTTTGCAAGTGTCTCCTGGCACCTGCCTTGCTCTAGCTTGGCTGGTGTGCGTTATCTCACCTGCTTTAACCACGGCCCGGTAATCCGAATGCCCATTTCAGACTACAACACCTACGTCCTTCGCTGCAAATTCATGGTAACTACTGCCGATGCAAGAAGCTGCAAGAGTACCGCCTCTTCTTTCCTTGAGAAGTATCCCAACATCAACTGTTCCGCCACGACCCAAGACCCCAACTCGGTGAGCGATAAAACCGTGCAGATCACTGCATCAAGTATCCAATCTGTGATCGACCAGCTGACCCAATTAGGATTCTGACAACACCGGCAAGGTTGTGCCCGTGAGCGTCGCCGGACCACAAGGGCCCACGAGCAGGCGCACCGGGCGTTCATCGAAGTCGCGGAGCTCTTCTGCGCGGCCACGCTGGAACTCCTGCTCGCCAAAGCCCGGACGGAGCCCAGTATAGCGAGCCTCGCGGGCCCTATCAAACGCCTGCTGATAGGGCGCTGATGCGGCTCTTGGAGCTCGCCTTCAATCAGGTCGTTCCCGGGGGGCGGGCTTCTGCGCCTGATCCGGATCGGGCTCAGAGGCCTGATCAGGGCGCCGGCATTCTCCAGTATCCGCTGCCGCCCAAGAGCCGGTTGAGGCTTCCGTTGCCCGAGGGATGAATGCCATAGACATAGATGGGCTTGCCGGAGTGCTGCTGCATCTGGGTCGGAGTCAGCTCGATCCGGTAGCGGATCGGGTTCCACAGGGGGATCGCGCAGGCCAGCGAAACTCCCTCCTCGCCGGGCAGGGAGGTCCTTTGCGTAAGCGACAGGACCGCGCCTTGAGGGTAAGGGCCGCCCGCATAGAGATGGAGCCCGACCGCGCCGGTCGCCCCCTTGGCGCACGCCCAGCCCCAGATGTAGCGCTTTCCACCGGAAGTCTCGATGCCGTCTATTCCACCGAGGATTTCTCCCGCCGCGTTCGTGGGTGTGGGCGACGGAGCCGGTGTCGGAGATGGCATTGGGGAAGGCGAAGCCGGCCGCGCGGTCGGCGAAGGCGAGGGAGTTGTCGTCGGCGTGCTTGTGGGCGAGCTCGTCGGTGACGGCGCGGCGGTGGGCATCTTCCAGAAGCCGCTGCCTCCGAGCAGGCGATTGAGGTTCCCGTCGCCAGAAGGATGGATGCCATAAATGTAGATCGGCTTGCCGGCGTGACGCTGGATCTGCGTGGCGGTGAGCTCGATCCGATAACGGATCGGCATGCCCTGCCCGAGCCCGCACTCGCGCGAGACGCCTGCCTCGCCAGGAAGCGAGGTCGCTTGCGTGAGTGTCAGCACGCTGCCCTGCGGATACGGCCCGCCGGCGTAGAGGTGGAGCCCGACCGGGCGAGGGTAGCCTTTGGCGCAGGCCCAGCCCCATACATGATATCGGCCTGAAGCGGTTTCGATTCCGTCGATGCCCCCGAGCATTTCCCCCGTGGCGGTAGGCGGAGGAATGGGCGAGGGAGAAGGAGAAGGCGCTGGTCCGGCGCCTTCGAATTCCTTCAGTGAGATGTCGCGCACCTCGACGTCGTTCCGGAATCCGCCCCAGATTTCCCAGCCGATCAGGATTCCGAGCGCGTAGTAATCGGAGACCGTCGACTCATGCCCGAAGCGCTCCTTCAGCATGCCGAGCGTCTCGCGAGTGAGCGCATCGACATCGACCGCATAGTCCACCCAGGCGCCGCGCCTCAGGGCAGGATGGCCCGGCGCGAAGTAAACCACGTTGCCGAACTGGTCCGCGTTCATCCAGGGCGCGGCGGAAACGGCGTTGGCCCCGTCCTCCGAGTAGAACATCGGTATCAGGGCATAAATCTGGTTGGCGTTGATCGACTGGCCCACCTTGGCTGGAAAGCTCCGGTGGCGCAGGATCACGGCCGCATAGAATAGCTCGTGATTTGGAATCTCCGTGGTACCGGCGTCCCCGCCCCAGGTTCCGGGCGGGCAATTCTCCGACACCGGGCGCGAGGATTCATTGAGCCGAACCGAAGAGGAGAAAATGAGCTGGCGGTTTCTGCCGAGCCACAGCCGGCGCGTGCCCTCGCGCGGGTCCTCGAGATTCTGTCCGATGAGGAAGTGCGGCCAGTTGGTGCTACGGTCCGGATAGCGGGGAAGGGCGGTACCGTCGGCGAGCGACAGGTTGCAGCCCTTGCGCCATTCCCTGGAGGTGTCGAAGAGCAGCCGAATGCTGCCGTTCCGCGGGATGATGGCCTGTTTAGATCGGTCCGAGCTGCTGAACGTGAGCTGCGTGGCGCTCGCGAGCGGCGTTTCGGCATTTTCGCAGAAATAGGTCTTTTCGGCGATTTCCCAGAAAAGCCACTTGGCCGAACCGAGGGCGGAGCTGCGGCCGTACCAGCGTGCGCTGCATTCCGAGTCGATCGAACTCGGCAGCGTGTTGGCGAAGCCGTGGGCTACGCCGTTGGTGAGCGAGGGATCCTGGATGAGCTCGCGGTACGGGCCATCAGGCAGCGCGAGCGCGCTCGCCGACCCCAGTTCCGTCCTCGAAGTCTCGCCGGAGATTTCCGTCGCCGGCTGGACGAGGCAGCCAGTAGCTAAAATCACCCACCCGAGCCCAAAGCACATCGCGATCCGAAAGTGAGAAGTCATTGGCTGAGCGCACCTCGTCCTCGAAGATTTGGGATTTCCAGCTGTTTATTCCAGGTATTTACAGGATATCGAAGCTTCCCGCCTTTCGGGAGCTGTGTCGTCTTGGCCGCAGCCTCTCCATGGGACCGTTGCAAGCGGGCGAGATACGCTGTGAAAAGTAGTTGACCAAAAAGGTTAAATACGTTACGTCTGCTGTGATGCTCACCGGCTGGCTTTATAGATTATCTTTTATCTTCATAGCTTTGGGCACTGTTTGTTTGCAGGCGCACGCTGAAGCTCCTCGCTTTCGCGGCGAAAAATTCGCCGTCGATGAAAGCTTTGCGGCGCTGAGTCTTCCTTCGGAGCTTCTGACAGAACTTTCGCGTTTGTCGGGCGGTACTCTGAAGACGCAGACCCTTTCGACGCCCCTTCAGAGCCAGGTGCAGGTGAGTATTCTCGATCGGGCCCAGGCCCGGCTTCTGATGGATTTTTTCCAGACGCGGCTTCCGTTCCGATATCCGGGGGACTGCTGCCACGATCGCGCGCTCATGGTAAGCCACGCCGCCGCCAAGGCGGGCCTCCCCTTGGCGAAGGTGTTCGTGGAAGGCGATTTCACGTACTCCAGCGAGGAGTGGGGCAGGGTCAAGTGGTCCTTTCACGTGGCCCCTCTGGTACTGTCTCCCGAAGGGGAATACTTGATTCTGGACAACTCCCTTTCGCCCGAACCGCTCGCCTTGAGCGAGTGGCTCGGGCTTTTTGCCGAAGGCGGCTATACAATCTCCATCGCGAATGCCTTTACCTACGGTCCGGAACAGATCGCGAGCGACCCGCGCGCCTTTCTCCCGTCGGATATCGAAATCGCGAGCCTGTCGCTGATGGGCTGCGATTACCTGGCGCGCAGGGGTAATTCAGCGCGTTCCAAGCCATGACTCTAGCAATGACGATCAGAAGTTCTGACGGTGAATGAGGATCACCCGACCCTCCGTCAGAAGTTCCATCTGAACGACGCCGCCGGAGTTCGCTTGATTGACGCGCACGGGGAGCGTGAGCGCCAGCGCCTTGCCCTTATTGATCCGGATAAGCTCCAGCGGATTGTTGCCGACGACCGTGATGTTCGCCACCGAGCCGTCGGGTTTGAAGAAGCTCAGGCGCACGGCGAGCTTGCGGTTCACCTCCGCGGGCTCGTTGTTGTGCACCTGGAACTTCAGCTTCGCCGTTCCGCTGGCGCGCAGATCCTCGGTTCCGCCGCGGCCCACGATCTTGTAGTCGCAGATCACGGGAATCGATTGGGTCACGGGCTGGATGCCCAGCTTGCGCTGTGAGGCGTTCGTGACGGTTGCCTGGATCGACAGGGCGACCGCAGCCTCGGAGGTGCGCGTCGCGATCGGGAATTCGACCACGCGGCTCTCGCCGGCCGCAAGTCCCGCGACCGTCTGCTCGGTGACCGGCAGGAGCAGGTCCGATGCGCCGCCGCTCAGGCTGAGCTTGAGCACGGGCTCCGTCGCGGCCTGGCTGACGTTCTTGAGCGTGAGGCGCAAGGTCGTCTCCAGGCTGTTTCGGAATTCCGGGGCCCCGGTGAGCTGAATCTCAAGCGCATATCGGGCGCGCACGGTGAGGTCTTTTTCCCCGGCGTTCCTGTCGCGGAAAAGCACCTTGAGCCGCACCGCCACGGTCCGGCCCACGGCCGAGTCCTTCATGAGGAACTCAAAAGCGTCCTTCACGCTCGTGATGCTTTGGGGCCTGAGATCATGCGCAAGCGGCATCTGCCGGCTCGATACGACGACCGCGTTCTCATCGAGTGCGTCGAGCTGGAGAAGGACCTGTTTGCCGTCGATCGTCGACTTGCTGAAGTTGCGAAGCGAGAGCTGCAGGCGCAGCGCCTCGTTCGGCTCCATCAGTCCGTTGGCGTTGGTCTCGACCACCTGGGCATCGAGCAGGCGCAGCGGACGTTCCTCGAAATCGCGAAGCTCTTCGGCGCGGCCACGCTGGAACTCCTGCTCGCCAAAGCCCGGACGGAGCTCAGCATAGCGAGCCTCGCGGGCCCTATCAAACGCCTGCCGGTACAGTTCTCCCGTGCGTTCGGCATAAGCGCGGGTCCGGGCGTCTTCAAAAGCGCGCCGATAGAACTCGGCGTAGTTCTGATCGTAGGCGTCCTGCTCGGCGCTGCGGAAAGCCGGATCGTACGCCGCGCGATAGCTGAAGTCGTACGCCCGACGGAACGCCTCGTTGTAGGCTTGCGTCCGGCCCTCATAGTAGCCGCGATCGTAGTCATCCCGATAGTTGCCGTTGCGGGCCTGCTGACAGCCGCGTTGATAGGAGGAGTCATAGACTTCCCGGTAAGCGCGGTCGTAGGTGTCCTGATACGCCTCGGAGTAACCCGAGTCGTAGCCCGAGCGGTAGCCTCGCTGGTAGGCCGCGCGTTCTTCCGGTGTCGGGTAGTCGCGATTGAAGAGCGACATTCCACCCGGGGAATCCGAAACCAGGCTCATGCTTTTCATCCGCGAGCGAACGAACGAACCCGTGGCGGTGACCGGGTCCGCAGCCGTCGGCGCGAGCTGCGAGAACTCGTCGCGGCTGAGCACCGGGCTTTGTTCCATCTCGTCACGGACCGCTTGACGTCCGCGCGGGAAGTCTTCATTGATCGCATCGCGGCGTGCGTCGGCCTCTCCGGCGGCGCGGCCATCGACCTGACCTCGTGCCGCAGCGTCGGAGCGATTGGCTTCGTCGTAGCCGCGTGCCGCACCCGGAGGACCGGCTTCGCGCTCGGCCGTGGCCTCGGCTCGCTGAAGGCCGGCCTGACGGCCTTCGCTCAAGCCGCGGTTGTACCCTTCGGATTGACCTTGGGAGCGGCCCGCCCGGTCGCCTTCGTAGGTTCCCTCGCGTGTGCCTTCGTCAAAGCCACGCTGCCATTCACGGCGCTCATACTCGATGGCGCATTCCTGGAGGCCCCGGCTTTCGCCGTCCGAAATGCCTCGGTTGCGCCCTTCGCTGCTGCCGCGGGAACGACCTTCCTGGCGACCTGCCGCAAGGCCGTCGCGCTGACCGTCGTACCACGCATCGTTGGTGTCAGGCGGGGTGTAAGTCGGCTCTGGCCACGGCGTGTGGGTCGGTTCCACTGTCGGCACCGGTCGCGGAGTGTGAGTAGGGGTCACTGTCGGCACTGGACGTGGAGTATGGGTCGGCACTGGTCGCGGAGTGTGAGTAGGGGTCACTGTCGGCACTGGACGTGGAGTATGGGTCGGCACCGGTCGCGGAGTGTGAGTAGGGGTCACCGTCGGCACTGGCCGCGGGGTATGGGTCGGCGTCACAGGAGGTGTTGGCCGCGGGGTATGGGTCGGTGCCGGGGTAGGTCGCGGTGGTTGCGGAGGCTGGGGCGTCGACGTGGGGCCAGGGTAGGGAGCTGGCCTGCCGCCTCCGGGCGGTCGCGGCCCTCTCCCTTCAGCGAAGGCCGGCAACACCGGCGAAGCCAAGAACCACGCGACGAAAAAGACGCTGACACCCTTACGAAGCATTTTTGAATCCCCTTGAAGTTCCGACTGCACAGCAACTCCGGTGCCACGGACCGCGGCACGTGAATGCCGAAGGCGAAAACGATTACTCGCAGAAATTACGGCGAAATACGATTTCAGATTTCCGTTCTCTTGCGGAATTTTGGTGACTCTTTGATCCTGATCTCCGGGATCGGTGACAAAGTGGCAGTCGCGCTTTGTCGTGACTTAGTGCGCTATCGTGCGAACGCGGAGAAGTCTCTGATTGAGTGCCGCAGAGCATCGCGCGGTGTGAGCGACGAGTTTCTGGATGGAATTTTCACCCGCCCGAGCTTGCTTTAGCGCTCCTTTGCGGGGTACGCCTTTTCAGATTACCCGAGAGGAGAACAGAAATGGCCACGAGTGTCGTTCTTTCCGTTGCTTTCATGGTCCTGGCGTCCCATAGCGCATTTGCGAGGGCGCCCAAGTTGCCCCCGTCGAAACCGCCGGTCAACTTCGATGAGGTCGAGCGCGGCTTGCAGCGCATTCCGGATTATTACGGGTGCGGCTCGGACTGTGGCATCGAGGTGGCGCTGCAGCGGCCTCTGCCGGTACAGGCAGACGCTCCTACCGGCCTCGCGAGCTGGTGCGGTGGATACGATTGGTGCGACACGAAGGCGGATTTTCACTTCCTCAAGCGAGGGCATCAGCCGACTTCGCTCGAAGCGGATTTCATCTCCCTCAAGCTCGAGGAGCTGAAAAGGGCCAAGTTCGAAGTTCCGGCCGGAAATACCCGGATGGCTGTCTCGGCTTTGATGAAGCCGCGGAAATTCCTGGTTCGCAGTGATTCCACTGGAGGGACCCTGAAGCTCGAGGGGCATCTCTTTCTTTCAGCCTTCGAGCTGAAAGGCCTGAGCTATCTTTCTCATGGACCGTATTTCAGTCATCCGAGCAACGTCCCGACCGACCCGAAGCGCTACTGCCGCGAAAACGCTCCCCGCGATTACCTGCCTTGCTTCCTGAATCGCGCCATGGAAGCCACGAGCTTCAGGACGGAATTCAACGGGTCGGCGGATTTGATTCATACGGGAGTGTCGGCCTTTCCGGAATCGGTCGAGCTGCCGATTCAAAGCGAGGACGGGCGCATCACTGGCAAGATGGAACTTGGCGTCACCTGGAAGGGCACTGATAGAGAGGTGACCGCGGACGTGAGGGAGGGACCGATCTATTACACCAGGCGGCACTCGGAATACTGCCCGGTCGATCAACCCGTGCACGTGCTTTTCGGAAGGAGCGTTGCTTACAATCTGGTACCGGCCAGGTCCTTGTCTTACCTCCTCAAGGGTTTCGAGCTTTCGGATGAGCAGGGCCTCGTCCTGAAGTCTTCGGCGGTGGAGAAATTCAAGTCACGGGACGTGGGGCGGTTTGAGGTCTTTCTGCAAGACGGGGCTGCCAAGCCCGCCTCCTGTGTCAAAAGGGGCGGGACTCGTTGCCTGGGCAGCAAGGACGAGGTTCCGAGCGACTGGATCGAGGTGGACCCGGACAGCCAGATTGCAAGGGATCTGGCAAGTGACAGGTGGTCGTGCCCGCGGGTCGGAAGCACAGAAAAGTAAAATTTCCCGGTCGCCCGAATGGAGCCGGAAGCTGATGTTGACTCGCGATCATTTTACGCGGTAAAATGATCGCGATGTTAATCGCGAGAACGATCTTACCTGCCCTGAAGGCCTCCAAAAAAAGCATCCTGCTCCTGGGGCCTCGGCAAACCGGCAAGTCGACCCTGATGGATCAACTCGCGCCGGATATTAAGATCAACCTGGCTCACGAAGCCACCTACCTGTCCTTTTTGTCCAATGCATCCCTTCTTGAGGAAATGCTGCCCAAGAAAGCGGCCACGATCCTCGTCGATGAGGTTCAGCGGATCCCGAGCATTCTCAATACCATCCAGTTCTTGATCGATACGCATAAGGGCAAGTACCGGTTTCTCCTGACCGGATCGAGCGCGAGAAAACTCCGTCGCGGACAGGCGAACCTGCTTCCGGGGCGCATTCATGCCTTCAATCTGGGAACCCTCGTGGCGGAGGAGCTCGGCTACGAAGTCGATCTGAAAAAGGCGTTGAGCTTCGGTTTGCTTCCGGGGATTTATCTTGAGTCGGATCCCGCCGAGAACCGCCGCACTTTGCGGAGTTATGCGGCCACTTACCTCAAGGAAGAGGTCCAGGCCGAGGCTCTGACCCGGAACCTGGAAGGCTTCTCGCGGTTTTTCATGGTCGCGGCGGCTGCTTCGGGCGACTTCCTGGATCTGAGCAAGTTCGCATCCGAAGCCCAGGTCAACCGGCAATCGGCGATTCGGTTCTTTGAAGTGCTCGAAGACACCTTGATCGTGAGCCGAGTCCTGCCGTTCGCAAAAAGCGAGCGGAGGCGGCTGATCCAGCACCCCCGTTATTTCTTTTTCGATACGGGTGTCATTAACGGCGCGTTGGACAACTTCACCGTGTCGCAGGATCGGATCGGCCGCATTTTCGAAAACCTCATATTCAATCAGCTCCATCATTCGGCGATGGCTCGGGACCGGGAAATCAGGATTTCGACTTATCGGACCGAGCACGGAGCCGAAGTGGATTTCATCGTGGAGCTGTCGGGAGAGACCTTCGCCATTGAGGCAAAAGCCAGCTCGAATATCGGTAAGAGCGACCTGACGGGCCTGGCGAGCTTCGCGGAATTTTTCGGCAAGAAGTGCCGCAAGTGGGTGCTCTGCACGGGGGCGCATCGCAGGACAATCGGCGATATCGAAATTCTTCCCTGGGTTGAGGGGCTGCGTGAGATCTTCGGAGCGTCAGCCGGTTGAGACTCTGCCGTGACGCGATGCGCCGAGCCGTATCTTTTCATTCAACTGCGCCCGCGGAAGAACCGAAAAGAGGCTGATGAAGATCCTCCTGCTTGCCGCCCTGGTATTAGCTTTCTCTTCGGGATGCCAACGCGAGGCTCGGCTTGTATCGACGAGGCAGGTCGTTCCAGGAAAAACGTCGATCACTGAGCTCACGGATCAGAGAGGTCCTCCGTTGCGCGCGGCTCCGCTGGAATCGCGGCCCGGCGCCGAGACTCTCAGTTATCCGGGCAATGAAACTTTTCAAGCGGAACAGGGAAAGATCGTCGCCCACTGGCGCGACCCTGAACCCGGTGAGGCGACCTTGCAGTACTGGCGTCATCGCTGGAAGGGGCAAAACCCGCGTTACGAGGAGATCGCGGGCACGCGCGACGCGCATGGGAACGCGGAATTCCTCCTCCGCGATTCCTCCTCTCAAACCGCGGTCGTCTACGATCCCAGGCGGGACCGCGTTCTCCGGGTGCTTCGCTATGGCCAGTAAGCGATTGAACCCGCTTTATCTCGCCGGAATCGCGGCCTTCGCGGTCTTAGGCCTTTTGTTGATCACCGGGCGGATCGGCAGCGCGAGAAAGCAGAACGGAATTCTCGCGCGATGGGAAAGCCAGGTCCTGCCGAAAACCGCGCCAGCCCGCGCGTCGATCAACGGTCGGCTACCCGCCGCGGGCGGCGGGGGCATCTGCCTGCGCGATCAGGACAACCTCACCGCCCTCCGGGAAGAGGCGCGTCGCCTGGAGGAGGAGCAGGCGGGCGAGCCGATCCGCGGCTTTTGGCGGCATCTCGATCTTTCCAAGCTCCCGCGGGCGCAAGCGGCCTTCCTGAGCAAGCACGGGGAGTGGGTTCAGCAGGCAGACGTGGATTACCGGGACTGCGCGGACGTCCCCTGCATTCTGAATCGTCTGTACGGGAGCACTTCGGGGGTCGAAGGGCTCAAGGCCTATCTTTGGTACCTGAGAATGGGCTACGCGATCTCGACGACCGTGAACATTCCCCAGCTCAAGCCGATTTCAGGCATGTCGTACCGGGACTATCACTTTTCCGACAAGGAGCTCTCCGGCTTCTGGCTCCTCTCGCGAACGCTCTCTCCGCCGTTCCGGAATATCCAGACGCTTCAAAGCTTTCACCGGCTCCCGAAACGCGCCTACTTGCCGGATTCGCCGCGTGCTTGCGGCAAAGCCCATCTGAGGGGAGGCAGGGGCTGGATCGTGCTGATGGATAAATGCCTGACCTTGAGCGAAGTGAGCGACCCGTTCAAAAATTCGCCTCTCCATCTGAGCGTCTCGCACGAGATCTCGCACTCCTATGACTTTGCCGGGCTCCTCTCCGGACCCATGCTGAGCGATACCGAGGCTTGGAAGAAGCTCAGCGGCTGGACGATCGAGGAGGGAGCCGATCCCGCCACGGGGAAGGCCTTCCGCCGCTGGAAGATCGATTCGACCCCGGACGCGGAAGGGCCCAAGGACGGCTTTGTCCAGGATTACGCGGGCACCGATCCCGGCGAGGACTGGGCGGAAACCGTTGCGTATTTTCGCTATGAGGCGGCTACCGCGCTCAGCAAATCGCCGCGCAAATCGGCTTTCATCGCCGCGCGCCTCTTCGGCGGCAGGACCTTCGATGAATCGGGCCTCAATGCGGCGTATATCCAGGCTGCGGCCGGCGAAACCAAAGCCGGGCTTCCCGACCTGGTCGACCGCTGTATCGTCAGCCCGACGGACGCCGGCGCGAGCCCGAGTCGCGGTCAGGCCGTCGCGCTCAAGCTGGACATTCCGGTCGAGGCACCCTTCCTCTCCTGCCTTCAGCGGGGATTGGCCGAGAAAATCGACCTGGCGCTCTCCCGCCTTCGCGAGACGGAAGCCGAGGCCTGCGAGATCCTGAACCTCCGCGCCGATGGATTGCGAAACGACGTGGCACAGGCCCTCCTGCCGGAGCTCACGCAGATCGTCTCCCGCCAAGGAAGCGTCGCCGAGCGCATCCGGGCGGTTGCCAAGCTCCGGGAGCGCCTGAGCGCGAGCGAGACCGATCCCCGCGAGCAGGCGCTGCGATGCTTCGGGAGCGAGTCCCCGCAAACCTGCTTCAGCTCCGTGCGCGAGAAGCTCTTCGACGAGACCGTGGTCGAGCTGGCCTTGGAGATCGGAGAGGAGCTCCCCGCCGAAAAACAGCGGTTTCTCAAGGAGTACGATTACGTCCGCGCGCAGGGCGAGCTGGTTCGGCTCTACGAGCAGATCTTCGCGGGAATCGAGCCCAAGCTCGACGCGGCTGCGGACAAGCGCTGGCAAGCGTGCCGGCTCGCGACGTCGGATGCCGGAGCTTCGCCGGCGCTCTCCCCGTTCTCGGGGGGCAGTCGCTTTGTCTCGGCAGCCATCCTCAACTGCATCAACGGCGCGGTGAACGAAGACCTCGCGCGCGTGCGCGATCGCTTCGCGGGCCGCCTGGGGATCAGCGTCACCGATCCCGATGCGCAGGCTTTCTCGCTGGCGCAGCTGGCCCCGCGATACCTGAGACGCCTCTCGGAAGCCCTGGCGCGCGAGGCTGCGCAGGAAGATCAGGATCGGGCACTTCGTGAAAGCGCCACGATCGGCCCAATGGCGGCGGCGCTCGCGAGCGATCTCACCTGGCTTGGCGATCCCGCCTGCCTGCAACGGGCTCGGACGCTGCTCGATTCCGCACTTTCGGCGAATCCGGTGCCTACGCGCTTCCTGGCGCTCGAGGACCTTCGCGAGGACTGGGCCGCCAAGGCCTGCCAGCGCGCCCTCAAGTCGCCTGAGGTCGCTCGTAAAGCCTGGGAGTCGGCCCTGTCCGGGCTCGAAGCCGAGGTCCTCGCGAGCGCAGTCGAGGAGGCGTCAAGCTGTCGCGCCCAGAGCCCGAAAAACACGAGCACCCAGCGTAAGCAGCGCAAGGATTGTCTGACCCGCTCCGCGACCTGGAAACGGATCGAAGCCACCGCACTGGCGCAATGGGGCTCCAGCGAGCTTGGCCGGCGCTTCGCCTCTCGCCAGGAGGAAGCGCGCCGCCATCTCGAAAAGTCCCGCGGCTCGCTGCAAAGCTCCGCGGTCGCTCAGATGGAAGCTGGCGGCTGAGGCAATTTAAACTTCCTGCTCAGAAAAACGCCAACCCCAAGCCGCGGTAAGTGGGAGCCCGCCCGACGATTTTCCCTTCCGAAACGAGCACGACCTCGTTGAAGCGCTCCAGCAGCTCGCCGGCCTTGGCATGACGAAACAGCACGAGCTCGCCGGGCGCGAGCCTGACGCCCGCGGGCAGGCGCAGCGGCGTCTGCACCTCGCCGCAGCCTTCGGCACCGATGAGCTGGAGTCCCTGCGGGAGCCAGGGCCGCGGCAGCCGATCCGGCCCCGCTTCGCCCGAAGCGATGTAGCCGCCGCCCTGGCAGGTGACGAAGCCCGGGTCGGAGGCGCGCACCACCTGGAGCGCGAAAAAGAGCGCGGGCTCGAATCGGATATTCGAATAGTAATCGAAAAGATGCGGGCAATAGAGCCCGCTTCCGGCGGAGACTTCCGTCAGCCAGGGCTCGCGCGCGCTCAGGTTGAGCGAGCCGGTGCCGCCGCCGTTGAAGAGCGCAAGCTCATGCCCGCGTTCCGCGAAGAGCTCCGCCACCTGAAGCCGGCGCCTGGCGATCGCCATCACCGAAAATCGGCGCACCAGGAAGGCGAGGGGATTCAGGGCGCGTTTGAAAGGGTTGCGATCGCCCAGGCCCGCGACCTGCGCCTCGTAAGCCATGACCCCACGCACGCTCAGCTCGGGGTGGCTCGCGACCGCGTCCAGGAGCCGCGTCAGATCCTCTCGCGTCCGCACCGGGCTGCGTCGCACGCCCAGGTGCGCCCGGCCGCCGAGAAGCCTCAAGGAGGCATCCAGCTCGAGCACCACCGGAAAAGGCGATGCCGTCCCCCTCACGGCCGCCGCGAGGCGCGCGAGTCCCTCCTGCGAGTCGACGACGAGCGCGACCTTGCGGCCGCCGGCGTGAAGCTCGCGCAACGCCGCGAGATCCGAACGCTGCAGGGTCGGATACGCGACGAGAAGATCGTCAAAACCCTCGCGGGAGAGAAGCTGCGCCTCCTCGGCCGAATAGCACATCAGCCCTTGAAAGGGCGCGCCGAGCTCGAGCACCCGCCGCAAAAGCGCCGGCACCCGCACGGACTTCGTCGCCAGGCGCAGCGCCTTGCCGTGCGCGCGCGCGAGCTCCGCCATTTTGCGGGCATTGCGGTCAAAGGCGTCGAGATCGAGCGCGGCGACGGGAAGCCTTTCGCCCGAGAGCGCTTCAGACCAGCGCGCGTAGTCGAGCGTCATCCGGGCTCACCGCTTCGCGGGGGGCTCCGGCGCCGCCGGTTCCCCGTCGCGCTCCTGCTCGTCGAAGGCGCAGACGTACTGCACGTTGAGCTTCTGGATGCCGCGATGGAACTCCTCTTCGGGATCGGCCTCGATCAGATCTCCGTAGATTTCGTAAAGCCGCTCCGCGACCGCCGGATCGGCGGCCCCGCCCGGTCGATCGAGCTTCGTGGCGGCGCTCTCGAAGGGTTTCGTGACCTTGCCTTGCAGGTGTTTTTTCACCACGGCGATGAGAGGCGCCGAGCTCTTTTGCGCCTGCGCGGCCTGGAGCCCTTCGAGAAAAGCGATCTGCGCCTCGAGCCGGCGCGCTAGCCGGTCACGATAACGCTCGAGCGCCTGCGGCAGCGGCTGCGCCTTGCGGAGTTTCTCCAGATTGCCTTTCAGCTGCTGGACGGAATCCTTGCGCACATCTTCCATCGAAAGCACCGCGTAGGTTTGTTCAGGGCTGATGGCGTGAATCGAGGCGAGCGAGCTTTCGTCGAGCGGCCCCTGCAGCAGGCAGGGCTGGCTGAAAAGGCTCACCTTGATTTCGGCGCGCGGCCTACTCGCCGCGGGCGCAGGCTTCGACTGAGCGGCCGGCTCGTCGCTCGCCGCCGATCCCGTCCCTGGCATGGCGAGTGCGCAGGAAAGGGCAAGTGAGGCAAGAATCGGAAAAGTGGGCTGATTCATTTCTTTTTCGAAGTTTACTTGGAATACCCTGTGTCGTCCATGACATCGTCGATTTGACAGTTTTCCCAATCCGTTTACCATTAAAGAGAAGGGAGGCGGTTTAATCCGCCCGCTTCAGTCTGGTTTAGTGAGGGTTTTGAGATGAGTGGGAAGTCGAGTTTGACACTGATCGCACAACCGCAGGACTATTTCCGGGAGCTGGTCACGAGCGCGCTCGGCCGGCAAAAGGTCATGACCCAGCCGGAGACCGAGTTTTATCTCGTGAACTTACTGAACCAGTTCATGACCACCGACCAGCTTTATTCGCGAGATGAGCAGGGCGCCATGAAGGACGAGCCCCTGGCTTTGATGCTCAAAGAGGCGCTCGAGACTCCTCAGCCGGAGGCCCAGAGCGCGCTTTTCCGCCACGTGGGGGATGTCTCCCTCTATGTGGCCGGTTACTTCCAGGACAGCCTCAATCGCAAGCTCGTCGACGTGGACTACTATATCGGGATCGGCGGCTCGGCCTATCAGCAGGTGGCCACGCGGACGATGGAAGAAAACATCCTGCGCGCCGTTTATCAGGAGCTGGCCGAGAAGTTCGGCTCCTTTGTCGAGGTGCTGGCTGAGATCAGCGACAAGACCGCGCCGAAGACCGAGAAGGACCTGCTCAGGATGTACGAGCTCTGGGTGCGTACCCGGAGCGAGCGCGCGGCCAAGGCACTGCAGGAGGCCGGAATCCTCCCCAACAAGACGATCGGAAAAGACTGGCAGTAGTTCGCCAAACTTGCCCCGCCTGCGGTGACGCTGGAATACGCCGAAAGATGGGCAAAATGGGTCAATTCATTCGTAGGCAAACTCATGCAATACCGAGTGTGCACAGCAAAGTGATTTCCCGAAAGTGGACCCAAGGCTGTTTACACACCCTCGGGGTTAAGAAGGCCAGAATTCCCCGGGCGAAACGCCAGCGAGACTTCGAGGACAGGAGTCCGAGAAGCCAGCAGCGCTAAAAGCGCTGTGCCGGAGCAGGATGCGGAGGCACGGGGGGTGGGCACCATTCCTATATGAAGCATGCGAAAGTTTGGACTCGCCATAAAGCGATGATCGCCTCCATTGGTAACGTGTCTTGGAGGGACCGCGAGATGCTGTGGCTTGCCCTGGTTGCCTTTCGATTATCCGCCATCAACTTGAGCCCCGCTCTCATTTGTTTGCTGACAACGGGCCATGGCTCGAACTGGATGGCGCCGAAATCCAAAATTTTTTAAAGCGGTTCGGGCCGACTTCAACCATTACTCAGTACATTCAAACTCGAGCTTCTTTTGGTGGGAATTTGCAGTGGGTCTTGCGAGTACCAGAAGTTTTCAACGTATTAGTGGGACTGTATTCGAAAATAGTGATTTTCGATGCTCCGGCATTTTTCTGGGTCTCGGAGGTTAAGCGAGATCAGTTCAAAGACTGGCAGGAGTTTGTTGGCTGGTCGGCTCCTGATGTTATTGAGCTGCATCGCCTTGATGGAGAGTCTTGGAGCGCCAGCGCTCATTTGTTTTTAAGTTCGCAAACGACGAGTGATGTACTCATTCACAGTGATGAAATTTCCGGACTTCCGCCGCAACTTGGTTTTATTCGCTCCTCGGTAGTGACGAAGGTCCTCGGCGTAAATAAACAGCGTATATTTCTTGAGCCGCCATCAGGACCGGGTTCGCTGCTTGAATGGCCTAAAAAGAAGTTATGCGCTGGCTTGGACTTGCTCCGTCCACAATTGGGCCCATGAGGGTCACACGCGATGACCTTATGCGCGCGATTTCACCAAGCGGGACTACCCGATTTCATCTGAGCGGGACCACGTCGGAGGGGCTCCTCGGAGCGTCAGCGACGGGTTTTACTTGCTGATACCCACCCCCGTGCCTCCGGATACTGCTTCGGCACAGCGCTTTTAGCGCTGCTGGCTTCTCGGGCTCCTGTCCTCGAAGTCTCGCTGGCGTTTCGCTCGGGGAATTCTGGACTTCCTAACCCCGGGGGAGTGTAAACAGCCCTGGGTCCACTTTCGGGAAATCGCTTTACTGAGCACACTCGGTATCGCATGAGTTTGCCTACGAATGAATTGACCATACGACGGGTCGGGAGAGGCTTCGGTTTACGCTCGTGCTCATAAGTGATGCTTCTTGTAGAAATGGAAATGGGGTCTTTCTATTTTTACAAGTATAGCCTATCATGGTGCCATGCCTCATGTTCGTGCTCGGCACCTATCGGGACTCCTGCGGAAGGCCCTGGGCTATTCCCCGATCGTCGCTGTTTTTGGCCACCGCCAGGTCGGAAAGACCACGCTCGCGTCCGAGTTCTCCGCGAAATACGCGACTCTCGATCTCGAGGCGAGTCTCGTGGAGGCAGAAGCGGAGCCCATGCTCTTTCTCGAGCGGAACGCCGCCAAGCCCCTCGTGATCGATGAGTGCCAGCTGGCGCCGAAGCTCTTTCCGGCCCTGAAAGAGTGGGTGAGGATCCGCAAGGCGCCGGGACAGTTCCTGCTGACGGGCTCGGTCCGGTTCAGCAGCAGGAAGGCGATTCGGGAGTCGCTCACGGGAAGGGTGATCGCTTGGGAGCTTCTCCCGATGGATATGAGCGAAACTTACGAGGCCCCGCTTCCGGACACCTTGTCACGGCTCCTGCGCGCCAAATCCGTCGAGATCGCGCTCGACCGCTCGGCCTACGCAACCGAGGCCGCGATCGCGCGTTACCTGCGCCAAGGGGGACTGCCGGGTATTTTCGCGATTCGCGATGAATCGATCCGCCGGCAAAGGTTCGAGACCCAGATCAACACCCTTCTGGAGCGCGATCTCAAGCTCATCCAGCAGACGACCCTGAGCTATCGGGTTCTCCGCCATTTGCTCGCGCTGCTGGCCGAACGAAACGGAGCGCCGCTGGATCTTGCTGCCTTGAACCGCGAAACGCGGATCTCGGTTCCGACGCTCAAGAAGCTGCTCAGCGCGTTCGAGGCGATGTTCCTGATCCGAATTTTGCCGACCGAAGGCTCCCAAAAACGCCCCGTGGTTTTCTTCGAGGATATCGGCGAGGCCAACGCCCTTTTTGATCACTCCCGGCATCCTCTGAATCAGCTCACCGCCTTTCTGTTCAATAACCTTCGCGCACAGGTCGCCTACCGGCCCGACTCGGGGATCTCGATCTTCCAGTTCCGGAACCGGGGCGGGAGCTTGGTGCCGCTTTGTTTCAGGGCCGGGGGGGCCTGCCTGGGAATCATTCCGATTCTGGAGGAAACGCCCGACTTGAGCGCGATCAGAAGCGCCCGCAGCTTCGTGGGGACCTATCGGGACGCCAAAGTCCTGCTCGTGCACCGGGGCGCCGCGGACCGAATCATCGATCGGAGGATCCGCGTGGTCGGGGCCGCGCAGCTGGTGTGAGTCGCGCGAGCCGTTGTGTCCGTTCTGACACTTCTCGGGCGCTATTCACCTGACTAGAGCGTGGCGTCCGGGAGAGGCGATTTTCGGAAATGATCCCGCGGAAACCAGGGGTTAGGCGGATGATGCTCATTCGTACAGGATTTGGGTCCTGGAAGCAGGAATTGACCGTCTCACTCGGTACCACGGCTGCCTGGGCTCAAAAGCTCACTCCAAGACTAGCCGGCCGCTCAACCCATAATGGTCCGAGAGCGGCTTGCCCTCGCGAACGGGCTCCTCGAATTCAAGGCGGGTCTCGCGCAGTCCGCGCCCGAGCTCCGGCGCAAGCCAGATGTAGTCGATCCGCACCGACGGGAAATGCTTCTCCGGAAGCCGCGGAATCCACGGGTTGCGGCGGTCATAAGTGAAGCCCGGATCGGCCAACGCATTTGGATTCAGCTCGCGGTAGGCATCCAGCGCCTGCAGTCCCTCGCGCAGCTCCCGGTAATTGCGCGAGCCCTCGGGGGCGTTGGCGTCGCCCAGGACCAGCCAGCGCACTCCCGCGGCCACGCTTCGGTCCCGCACGAGCCGGCGCAACGTGCGGATCTGGCGCCGTCGAACCTTGGAGCCCAGGTCGTAGCCGAACCTCAGCCACGCGTTCATGTGAATGTTATAAATATCCACTGAGCTTCCGTCCGGAAGGGCCAATCTTGTCCGGAGCACGCCTTTATTGGAGAGGCAGTCCGCCCCCGCGCACGTCCGGAAGGGCACGAACTCCTTTTGGACGATCGGGAAGCGCGAAAGCGTGATCAGGCCCGAGCCGCCGATCAGGCGATGCGAATTCCGGCTGCGCGCCACGTAAGGGAATCCCGCCCGCTTGACGATGATCTCGGTTTCAGAGTCCCAGGCTTCCTGGAGCGCCACGACGTCGAATTCGCCGAGCCGCGAGCCGATCTCGGCATACCGCCAGCTGGCCTTGCCCCCGGCGACGGGATAGAGCCCCCAGATATTATACGTCAGTACCGAAAGGTCCTGCCCGGCCTGGGCCAGACCTGAAACCAGAAGCGCAACGAGGGAAAAAAGCCTGCCGGCGCGGCCCAGGCTATTCGATCCTCAGGGAGATCATCTTGTCGCCCTTTTCGAGCTTCCGCGCGACATCCATCCCTTCGACCACCTGGCCGAAGACGGTATAGCTGCGATCCAGATGGGGGTGCGTGCCCAGGGAGATGTAGAACTGCGAATCGGCGGAATCGGGATCCATCGCGCGCGCCATCGCGACCGTGCCCTCGACATGCCGTCGGGCATTGAACTCGGCCTTGAGCTTTTGGCCGCTGCCGCCCGTGCCGTTACCGACAGGGTCGCCCCCTTGCACGACGAAGCCCGGCACCACCCGGTGGAAAAGAAGCCCGTTGTAAAAGCCCTGGTTCACGAGCTCGATGATCCTTGCCACGGTATTGGGGGCGTCCGCCGGATAGAGCTTGAACCGGATGATCCCCTTGGAGGTCTCCAGAATGACCGTCGCTTTGGAGAGGCCGTTCGCATCCGTCGTCAGGTCGGGCGCGAGATTGGGAGAGGCCGCGGGCGCGGGCGAAAGCTCGGGTCCCGGTGAAACCGAAAGCGAGGGAGCGGGGGAGGGGGCTTCCGAAACGAGCGGCGAAGGCTCGGGCGCGGTGGCATTCTCCGGCGGGGGAGCCTCCTGAAGCCTGCGCTGAACAATGAAGCCCACGCCGATGAGGATTCCCAGGATGACCGCGAGAAGAATTGGAAGTGACTTCGGGCGCATTTATTGACAAGCTCCTTCTTGAACGTGCATATCCAAGTCGGATATTACTCCGCGATCCCCATGGCTCAACAAAATTCCACGCCGGTAGGCCTTAAGAACATGAGCTTTTTCGAACATCTGGACGAGCTTCGGGTGCGCCTGATCCGTTCGCTCTGGGTGTTCATGGGAGGCTTTGTCATCTGTTATTTCTTCGCGGACTTCTTTCTGGAGATCCTGCGGAAACCGCTTTTCAGCGCGCTGCCTCCGGAACAGCAAAAGCTTTACTTCACGAGCCTCTTCGAGAACTTCCTGACGCACCTCAAGATCGCGGCTGTCGCCTCGCTCTTCACGCTTTCGCCGTATTTCTTCTATGAGTTTTGGGGATTCATCTCCCCTGGCCTTTATGCCAAGGAGCGTAAGCTCTTTGTCCCGTTCGTGGGCGTGGCGACCCTGTTTTTCCTCGGGGGGGCGAGCTTCGCGTATTTCGTGCTTTTCCCTATTGGCTTCAAGTACTTCGTCTCGTTTGGAGCTCCCTCGGATGTTCCGCTGCTCACCATTGATGCCTATTACAGCACCTGCCTCAAGCTCCTGCTCCTTTTCGGGCTCGCCTTCGAGCTTCCGGTCCTGATCGTGCTCTTGGGCTACCTCGGCCTGATCGATGCCGAAGCGCTTCGGAAGCATCGACGCTCCGCCATCATCGGTATCACCGTTGTAGCCGCCCTTTTTGCGCCGCCGGACGCGATCTCGATGCTGCTTCTGGGCGTGCCGCTCGTCCTCATGTACGAGGGGGCCATCTGGGTGGTTCAGTGGATGGGGATTCGCAAGAAGACCCCCGAGACGCAGGTCGTCCCCTCCCATCCACTCGAAGGCCGTTCCCGATAAAAAAGCCTTAGGCTCGGCTTCAGGCCTGTGCTAAAGGTTCCCGTCTGTCAGTAACCTTGCTCGCCGGGCTTGTTTCGGCGGGCTAATGGCCGGTTTAGCTGTCCGGCTTTTATCCATAAGGAGAAAAAATGGCGAATACGGCAATGCCGGAAGCGAAGCTTCCCGGCTATGAGACCACTTTCATCACGCGTTCGGAGCTTACGGATGAGGCGCTCAAGACGCTTCAGGAGCGCGTGAACGGCATTATCGCGAACTACGGCGGCGAAGTCGTCCTCACCGAGGACTGGGGCCGCCGCAAGCTGGCTTATCCCATTCACAAGGAAACCCGCGGTCACTACACCTACGTCGTGTACACCGGAAAGGGCGACGTCGTTCACGAGATCGAGCGGAACCTCCGCCTTCACGATCATGTCCTGCGCTTCCTCACCGTGAACCTCGAGAAGGAGTTCGACATCGAGGGTTTCCGCAAGCGCCGCACCGAGATCCAGGCGGCCGCCAAGCGTCGCGAGGAAGAGCGCGAGGCTCGCCGCGAAGAGCGCATGGCCGAGCGTCGTGGCTACTCGGAAGAGCGTCACTCCCCCAAATTCGAAGCCGAAGAAGCCAGCGCCGAGTCCGCTGAGTAAGGAGCCGAACAATGTCGATGATCAATACCAAAGGTGAAGGCCGGGGCAGCCGCGACGACCGTCGCGATGATCGCCGCGACGATCGCATGGACAAGGACGGAGACGACCGTGGCGGACGCCGCGGCGGTTTCCACCGCAAGAAGGTCTGCCGCTTCTGCTCGGACCAGGATTTCATCCTGGACTACAAGGACCAGCGGATGATGCAGTCCTTCGTCACCGAGCACGGCAAGATCGTGCCGCGCCGGATTTCGGGCAACTGCGCCACGCATCAGCGCAAGCTGACCTCCGCGGTCAAGCGCGCTCGGAACCTGGCCCTGGTGGGCTATGTCTCGATGGGCAACTGAGCCCGAGCAAGTCACGACTCCCTCGCGAGAGACGCGGCCCGCTTCGGCGGAGCCGCCCTCTCGCGATCCGGGAGCGCCCCGGCCCGAGACGCTCAAGTCTCCCCATTTCTGGGTCAGGCTGGTACCGTTTTTCTTCAGCGCGCTGCTTTTCCTGAGTGCGTTTTTCGCGATCTTCGCGCCCTTTCCCCTCCTGATCACTTTTTTCCAGTCCGGCCGGCGCCGGTTCTGGCTGACGCTCGCCACGAATACCGCGCTGGTCGCGGCGCTCGGCGGGCTTTCGAGCCTGGTTCTTTACCTGGTCTTCGGAGTGGCGCTGTCGGTAGGGCTTGCCGAGGCACTCGCGCGCAGGTCGAGCCTGGAGAAGGCCTCTTTGGCCGCTTTCCTGGCCGTTGCGATCAGTGGCGCCGGGGCGCTCGCGGCTTATTCGATGCAGGCGCGTACGAGCCCCAAGGCCTGGGTCACCGATCAGGTGACGCGTTCCGTGGATTATCTCGTCAAGTCGATGCCCGCGGGAACGGATTCCACCCTGGATCCGGCCGAGCAGGCGGAGGAGCTTCGTCGGAACGTGCTCTTGGAGCTGCCCTCAGGCGTGGCGATCCTTGCCTTGATGATGATCTGGGCGAATCTCCTGATTCTTCTGCGGCTCAGTCCCGGCGGGATCCGCCAGTCCCTGGGGCTTGATTCGGCTTTCCATCAAAAATGGAAAGCGCCGGAGTGGCTGGTCTGGCCGACCATCGTGTCGGGTTTTTTTCTGCTGGTCGAGGTCAGGAACATCACTCCCGTGAGCCTCAATCTCTTCCGCTTTCTCATGGCGATCTACGCGCTTCAGGGCCTGAGCATCCTGAGCGCCGCATTCGAGGCCTGGAACATCCGCGGGATCTTCCGCTCTCTCGGGTTTCTGCTCGCGGTCTTCGTCATGATGCCGCTGCTCCTGGGGCTCGGGTTCTTTGATCTCTGGTTTGACTTTCGCTCGAAATTCAGGCAATCGTAGTTTTCAAATTTCAAGGAGTCTTTATGTTGGTCATTTTGCGTGAAAATGTGGAACATCTCGGCCGTATCGGCGACCTCGTGAACGTCACCGAAGGCTACGCCCGTAACTATCTTCTTCCCCGCAAGCTCGTCGCGGTCGCCGAAGAAGGCAATGTCAAGATGATCGAGAACCAGAAGAAGGCGCTCGAAAAGAAGCGTGCGGCCCAGCGGGCGACCTCCGAGGAGCTTGCCAAGAAAATGGGCGAGTTTTCCTGCACGATTTCGCGCAAGGTCGGCGAGCACGACAAGCTTTTCGGCTCCGTGAGCACTGCTGATATCGCCGACGCCCTGAAGAAGGCCGGTTACAACATCAAGAAAAGCGCGATTCAGCTCGAACACCCGATCAAGGCGCTCGGCGTCCATCCGGTCGTCATCAAGCTCGAGCCCGAGGTCGAGGCCACGGTGAAAGTCTGGGTCGTTAAAGAAGAGTAATTGAATTTCATGATCTCCAACGGCCTGGCCGACCCTTCCGTTTTTCGGGAAGGTGATCCGCCAGGCCGTTTTCTTTTGGTAGCCTTTCGCACGCGGTGCTAGGTTCGATCTCGTATGGAAGACGGTTTCAACAGAGGCCCCCACGGCGTTCCGGGCGGGCGGATTCCCCCCCACAATACCGAGGCCGAGCGCTCCGTGCTCGGCGCGATCCTCCTGAACAACGAGTCGGTCCATCGTGTCCTGGAGATCGGACTCGAGGCGCGCGATTTCTACCGGGACGCGCACCAGAAGATCTTCGAGGTCCTGCTCGCGCTCGCGGAGCGGGGCGAGCCGCTGGATCTCGTCACGCTGACGTCGGCGTTGCGCGATCGCGGCACCTTCGAATCGGTAGGCGGAACGGTGACGCTGACGAGCCTCTTCGAAGACAGCTTCGCCGTGGGCAACGTCGGCTATTACGCGAAGATCGTGCGCGAGAAGGCGTTGCTGCGCAGGGTGATCGACACGGTGGGCGAGATCCAGGCCGAGGCGTTCGAAGGCGTCGAGGACATGGAAGTCTTCATGGACGAGACCGAACGCAAGATCTTCACGGTCGCGGACGCGAAGCAGAACAAGTCCTTCACCAGCATGCAGGAGATCCTGACCCAGAATATCCACATGATCGAGGAGATGGGGCAGCGCAAGTCCGACGTCATCGGGCTGCAGACGGGCTTCAATGATTTCGACAAGCTCACCAGCGGCCTGCGCCCGGGTCAGCTTGTGATCCTCGCCGCGCGTCCCGCGATGGGCAAGACCTCGCTCTTTCTTTCGTCCGCGCAAAACATCGCCGCGACCAGCAAGTCGGTGGTGGCGATCTTCTCGCTCGAGATGTCCAAGGAGGAACTGGGTTTCCGCTTTCTCTCCATGATGAGCCGGATCGATTCGAAACGCCTGAAGATCGGCCGGATCAGCACCCAGGAGGAATGGGGCCGGCTGGCCAAAGCCGCCGACCTGCTGTCGAAATCCAAGATCTTCATCGACGACTCGGGCGATCTCACCGTGATGGACATCCGCTCGCGCTGCCGGCGGCTGCTTTCGCACGAGAAGCGCCTGGACCTGATCGTGGTCGACTACCTGCAGCTGATGAAAGGCTCGAAGGCGGCCTCCAAGGGCGACGGCTCGCGCGAGCGCGAGATCTCGGAGATCAGCCGAAACCTCAAGAACCTCGCCAAGGAGCTCAAGGTGCCGATCATCGCGCTCTCGCAGCTCAACCGCGGTGTGGAGAGCCGGCCCAACAAGCGCCCCATGCTTTCGGACCTGCGCGAATCGGGCGCCATCGAGCAGGACGCCGACATCGTCTGCTTCATCTACCGTGACGAGGTCTACAACAAGGAGACCGAGGATCGCGGCGTGGCCGAGCTGATCGTGGCCAAACACCGCGCCGGCGAGACGGACACGATCCGCCTGGCCTGGCTCGCGGAGTACACCTTGTTCGCGAACCTCCAGAAAGACGGGCCCGGCACGCCGGTTTATCCGATCCGCAGCGACAAGGGCGATATCTCTCTCTAGTAGTTACGAAACGTGGATGCAGCGCAGGTCGAGGGCCAGTGTAAAAAGTGATATCACTTTTTACCCATATATGGTAATATTGGGTAGCTACTTAAAATCTAGCTGAGGGAGCGACTCATGCCTCACCAACGCCTGCGCTTCGCCGAGGAGCGTCTTCGAAAACTTGCTTCGTTCTGGCCGGTCATTGGCCTGCTGGGCCTCCGTCAAGTCGGTAAGTCCACGCTTCTGCGCGATCGTATGGGCTTGGGGAACTATCTTACGCTGGACGATGACGACCTCAGAAGCGAAGCCAACGCATCGCCCAGGACCTTTCTGGGCTCACACGCGGGGTCCCCCACGGTCATCGATGAGGTTCAGAAAGCTCCCGCCCTGTTTGACGCGATCAAGGCGAATGTCGATCGAAAGAAAATTCCCGGCCAATGGTATCTGTCGGGGTCGGTCGCCTTTTCACAAAAGATAGGGATTCGCGAATCTTTGACGGGAAGGATCGGCCTGCTTCACCTGTTCCCGATGACGTTTGCGGAGGTCAATCAGCTTTCCCTGCCTTATTACCGCCAGGAGCGGGATCAATTCCATAGCCGCGCCTTGCGAGTCCGATCCGAGCAGATCGCGGCTCAGATGAAAGCGGGAGGATTGCCCGTCCCTGCCTTCGTGCGCGACCCTACGGTGCGCGCTGAGTACTGGAACAACTGGCTCGACACCACGATCGCGCGCGATGCCGCCAAGGCTTATGGCCGGGGTTTCGACATGGAGTATTGCAGTGCGCTTCTCCGGATGCTGGCGCGCGCTCTCGCTGATGGAGAGTATCCCTCTCTGGCCTACGTGATTGGCGATAAGCGCAAGGCGAAGAGGTACATAGAGGCGCTGGAGAGGATCTTTCTGCTGCGGCGGATGACGGTACACGAGCTGGGCGCGGGCAATGATCATTGGCTTTTCGGCGACTCCGGGCTTGCCTTTCATCTGTCACCGGAAAAGCAGGGGCTCAATGTGTCCCTTTCCATTGCCCGGCACTATTTGTTGAACGAGATTTTCTGCCTGAACGAGTATTCCGGGCACCCCTTGCCCAAGCTCTACTACAAGAGCGCCCGGGGTTCGGTGATCGACCTGGTTTGGAACGGAATCCCGTTGAAGATCATCAACGAGTCCATCGCCCCCTCCCGGCTGGGATACCACAAGCGCGCGGTCGAAGGCGCCATGGGAACCCTGGGTGCGAAGCGAGGAATCCTGCTGGCCCCGGTCGACCAGGTTCACCTGCCCAAGAAGGGGGTGTGCCTATTGCCTTGGGGGTACTGGAGCTAGGATTCGCTGCTTCAGCCCTCGGACGGCGCGCGCGCGTGCGCTGGCAGGGAACGGGCACGCAGCTGTCCGCACGCGCCGTCGATGTCCTGGCCCGCGGAGCGGCGGAGTTTTGCCAGGATCCCGTGGCGGTGCAGCTCGCGCACGAGCTCGGCGGCGCGTTCCCAGTCAGGTCTTTTGAACCCGAGCTCCGGGACGGGGTTGTAGGGAATGAAATTCATGATGGCGTACTTGCCCTTGAGCAGGCGGATGACATTCTGAAGCTCGTCTTCGCCGTCGTTGATTCCTTCGAGCAGCGTCCATTGGTACTGGATGGGATAGGTCGTGGCGCGCGCGTACTCCTCGCCCAGGCGGATGAGCTCCTCGGGTGCGATGCGGGGAGCGCGGGCGAGGAGCCGCTCGCGTTTATCGGCGAAGGTCGTGTGGAGCGAGATCGCGAGCGCCGGCTTGACGATTCCCTGGGGCAGCCGCTCGAAGACACGGAGGTCGCCGACGGTCGAGAAAACGAGCTTCTTGTGGGCGATTCCGCCCTCGCTTCCGAGGAGCTCGATGGCCTCGAGCACGTTGTTGAGGTTGTGCGAGGGCTCGCCCATTCCCATGAAGACGACCTTGTTCACGGTCCGGCGCGAGCGCGCGGCCGCGACCTGTGCGACGATCTCCGCGCTGCCGAGCTGGCGCAGAAGTCCGCTCTTGCCGGTCATGCAAAAGGCGCAGCCCACGGCACAGCCGACCTGGGTCGAAACGCAAAGGCCCTCGCGCGGGAGCAGGACGCTCTCGATCGTCTGGCCATCGGCGAGCCCAAGGAGAAACCGCACGGAGCCGTCCTCGCCGGGATGCTCCGAAACCACGCGCGCCAGCGCGCCGAGCTCCTCACTCATGGCAGGCAGGGCCGCGCGAACGCGGGCCGGAAAAAATTCGGGGTCACGCCACGGGCCGGGCAGGGCTTGCGCGGTCACCCAGGCCCGCAGGAGCAGGCGTTCGTGCGCGGACTTGGCTCCGAGCTCGCGGAACCGCTCGCGAAGCTGCGCAAGCCGCATCAGTCCTCAGTCCTGCGCGGAGCTCGGCGTGCGCGCGCGGAGCGCGGCGACTTCCTGCTCCAGGCGCTCGAGCCGGGCGCGGAGCTCGTCGAGGTCCTGCTCAGAGGCGACGCCCATTTTCTTCAGGCTCGCGTCCTTGGCTTTGACGAGTGTTTCTTTCTCGAGATTCTCGAGGAGCTTCAGCGAGGCCTTCGCCTGGTTGAAGACTTCGTTCACCTTGGTTTTCATTCCATTATCGTTTTTTTTGGGGGCCATGGGGCCACCATAGCGGGAAATGGCCTCAAATGCGGAGCGTTATCTCAGCTTCGTGCAGTCGCAGCGGCTCGGAAGCTCGGAGTACTCGGTCCAGCCATCCGGCGCCTGGCATTTGTACAGGCCTTTGGGTGCGTTGGCAGGAGGAGGGCAGGAGCCCGGCGCGGCTTTTTTCGGCGCCGGAACGGGCTTGAGCTCAGTTGCGGGTATGGGCGCGGGTATTGGCGCGCGTGCTGGCGCCGGAGGCGCGGGCCTGAGCGGCATCGGCGCGGCTTTGGGCGGGGTCACCCCTTTTCCCGGAGGGTGGATCCAATGAATCACGGGCAGCCTGCGATTGCCGTCCTTCGAAGCGTCGAGCATGCGTTCCAGGATCCAGTCAGCGTCGATCCAGCCATCATCGTGGTCTTCCTGCCAGGTCAGGCCGAAGCTGTTCTGTACGCGAAAGGCGAGCCGGCAGGTGCCGCCGCTACAGGCCTTGCGGGAGCCCGTGATCACGAGCGAATGGAAGAATTCGCATTTTCCGTATTCGACCGGCACCGTGCAGAGATTGATCTCGGAAGGCAGGTCGTTTTCCAGATTGTGGAGAAGGACGTCCCGAAACGCCGTACTTGTGGCAGGCTGCTTTGGCGCGGGATAGAATTCGATCTCGAATGGAGCGATCTGCCGGCCCTCGCGTTTGCACTTCTCGGGAATGAGAGCCCGGTACGTGAACTGGTCGAACTCCGGGGCGGCCAACGCATCCAGGACCTGTTGGGTATCGGAAAGAAGCTGGCCTCCGAGCTCCTGGCGAAGCTTCTCGACGCAGCTGGCGCAATCGCGCTTGTCTCGATTGGCGAGATAGAAGTCGCGTAGCTTCCGATGGCCGACCTGCTCGCTCGATACGGAGGTCGTCTGATTTCCTATGCGTTTGATCTCCGTAAGGCGGAGAGTTTCATAAGGAATGCAGCTCTCGCGCGCGATCCGGGGATTCTTTGCCTGCACGTTTTGGAGGACCGGGAGGCTGAAGCCGAGCTCCGTGATGCGTTGGGAGTTATTGTCTTCATAGCTGGCGAGATCCAGGGGCGAAAGACGCTCGTCGATCCCTTCGCCTTTGCAAGGAACGCCGCGTGCGCGGCAGTCGTGGATCTCAAGCAGGAGGCCCGTCGAGTGCGAATAGCAAAGATTCAGCCCGCCTTGAGCCTTGACCGGCGGGGTGTTCTGAATTTCAAGGACGCTCGCGGGATCAACGACGTAATCCGCGGGAAGAGTCGGATAGGTGATCACCTGCCCGAACGCCGGAAGCGCGAGCAGAGTGCCTGCGAGCGCGGCCAGGCGTTTCACGGGCTTCTCCCCGCTCTCTTGAGGAGCTGCCAGCTGTCGATCAGCGAGCGATCCTCGAACTCGCAGAAATTGCGCTGGTTCTTCTCCGAGTCCAGAAGGCGCACGGGCTTGCCGCTGAGTGCGACGCAGAGATCATTGGCGGGATGGCCTGAGAGCTTGGAGGTGCGCGCGGGCGCTTGCGCGGGCTTGCGCAGGTGGGCCGAGAGCGCTTTGCACCGCTCGGGGGCGCGTGCGCAGTCATGCGAGACCCGGGTCCCCTGGTATCTCACGATCTCCTCGGGGAGCGACTTCCCGTCGGGGGCGCGATAAAGGATTCCTCCCGGAGCCGCGGCCCAGGCAGGGAGCGATAGCAGGAAGAAAGCGAGGCTCGTAAGCGCGCGAGAGCGCGGGATGAGGTTCATCTACCGGCTCATCGGAAAGACGGCGCAAAAGATTGAGATATTCAGCCGGGTCAGGAGTCGCTCAAGTACGGGGTATCCATAGACGAAAAATAAGGGATGCGCCCCTGCTGGAGAGCGATCGTCGGGTTTGGAATAGCTGCCCTGGCGGGACTTGATCAAGTCCAGGCTTCCTCCTGCCCAAGGCTCTACGGAGCACTCCCGCTGGATCGTCGCTTCGATCCCGCGATCGAGGGCTACTACGCGGTCGAGGCCCGGCGTAAATCGGAGCTCGAGGCAACTTACGGACGGAGCCGCTTCACCTCGTCATCGACAGCGATGAGTCAGGCCCAGCGCATGCGGAAAGTTCGCAGGGACTGGAGCGTGAGATTCCCGCAAGATCCCTCGGAGACGGCGATCTCGTTGTTCGGGCGTCCCTACCGCCATGAGGGTCGGGAGGTCGTGGATTTCCAGATCTCGGGCTTTTCTCATCCGGAACGGGACGACGGCAGGTCTCACGTTCTGCGAAGGATGCCTTATTCGGATTTCGAGGCCCTGGCCCTGCCCGGCTTCTTAACGGATCTTCGGCAACGAGCCGGGACGAGCGTCCTCCTGCCGCTCCGTGAGCGCGATGGCAAGCGAAGTGCCGCGACCTCCGAGCTCTTTCGGGTGAGGCGCGAGATCGGCGGGCGCGACGGGATCTTCGAGCTCGAATCGACGTCGCATCCAGGGCGGGTCCGGCGCGCGTCGGCGCGCGAGATCCTCTACTGGAATTTCGACGCCTCGCCAAACGAGCTCAAGACGGCGCGGGAGTTTTTCGAAGCCGGCGGGAAAGGCGATCTGGTAAGACTCGCCGCCGAGAACGACCCGGACTACCATGGCCACTTCATCGCCGTGCGCGCGCTTCCTTCCCGGCCAGTGCCGGGCGCGCGGGCGTCGGCGCTTGCGGATCCCGAAGTCCACGCCGAGATCCGCCGGTCGCTCGAGCGAGGAACTCCTGTTTTCCTGGCCGATGACAGCCGTCATTTTTATGGTGTCGCCTTCACGCCGGACGCGCCGACCATGCGCTCGCTTCGGGGGCGTGCGGCATTCGGCCGTTCAGGCAGGCCTGGCATGCTCCTGACGTCCGAAACCGACCTCTACTACATCCGGCACGAGCAGGTTCATTGGGACGACATGGCTTCAAATGAGCTTCTCGGTTTCGAGAAGGCTCTCCTTGGAATGGTCTCCAGCGGACGCTCCCGGCTCGCGCTGCGCGATGCCGAGTCGATCTATGCCCTGGTCATGGAGCAGCGGGCTTATGCCAGGCAGCTGGACGCCATCAAGGCGGATCGGGCGCGCAAGGCGGTGCAGCTCGTTCGCGAGCGTGGCACCGGGAGGTTCGTCACCCTGGACTTTGAAACTTATCTCGAGAAAAGCCGCGAACGCTTCAAGGCGGTCCTGAGGGACATGTATGGTGCCGAGGCCGCTGCCGCGCTCGATCGACTCCGGGAGCGTGACCCGAGCGCCCATGCCCGGGTGCTCGCGCTCATGCGGGGGTTGGCCTCCGAGTCCGAGGACCTCGGTCTGGGGCAGCTCGTGCCCTCGCACTTCTGAGTGCGCCGGCGCATTCGAGACTATCGCGTTCGGTTGAGGCGCGCCCTACCTGCCTACCAGAAAGTCGGGACCACCCGGAACAGCCGTAGCATCACCGCCAGCGCCATGAAGAACAGTACCACCGAATAGGCCGAGAACAGCCCGTAAGCCGCCGACAGGAATAGGTACCAGTACGCCACGCCTACATGGAAGATCGTGTTCAGCACGATCACCGTGATGATGAATGTGATCGATCCGGCGAGAAGCAGGAGAATATTGATCATCCGGTCCTCACGGCGCCGGCGCTTGCGGAGCGCGGTCCAGAAGTACGCGGGCGGCAGCAGCAGCAGCGTGGCCAGATAGCTGTTCTTGACGAACGCCAGGAAGATGATCAACGCGAGGAAGGCGGCGTGGAACGCATGCCGGATCTCGATGTACTCGATCGAGTCGTCGGGCTCGGAGAAGGTGTTCTTGAAGAGGTAATACACCCCGATGATCGAGGCCGCGACGAGCAGGATCGCGAGGAAGTTGGGTGAGTAGAGCATGAGCGACTTCTGCGTCGCGGGGAAGATCTCGTACTGCGTGATGATCCGGAGCGCGGGGAGCAGCAGGATCACCACGTAGCCGATGAGCAGGGAGCCCAGGATGATCCCCAGGTTTTTGGCCTCGTTGCGCAGCACCTTCACCAGCAGCGGGCGCTCCGCGCGGCGCAGGGCGATTCCGAACTTGCCCAGGCTGTAGGCGAGGAAGGGGATGAAAGCCAGCAGGTGCAGCAAGGTGACTACCCAGCCTTCGACGTAGAACTGCTCGGAGATCTTCCAGTAGGAGGAGCCGCGCAGGTCCGCGGGCAGCCGGTGCAAGCCATCGATCGTGCGCAGGAGCTTCTCGGCCGCCTTGCCGTAAGGCTCGAAGGATTCGACCTGGAGGGCCTCGGCCACATCGTACTTGGTATGGTGATAATGGGCCATCTGGTAGGGGAAGTTCGAGGTCTGCCCGACCCAGTTGAACGCGGGGATCCCGGCGGCAAGCAGCGCGCCATGGTCGGCCGCGGGGATCTGGATCGCGCGCTGGAGATGTTCCACGACGTTGGTCATGTCGAGCGCCTTCACGCCGCCCACCGAGCGCAGCGAATCGAGCGCGAGCTCCCGAAGCCACAGCGGCGTATAGCCGACCTTCAGTCCGTCGGTCAGGGTGAGGATGCCGACTTGCTTCTCGGGGGCGACGAAATCGAAGCTCGCCGCCGCGATGATCTGATGACTGCGTTCGAAGTCCTGCGCGAAGGCCCGGGCGCCCCAGAGGGCGCCGAACTCCTCGCTGTCGGTTGCGAGGAAGATCATCGTGCGCTGCGTTTGCTCGTTGGCGAAGACGCGCGCGAGCTCGAGCACGACGGCCACGCCCGAGGCGTCGTCCATCGCGCCTTCGATCGTGGTCTCGGCGATGTCGTAGTGGCCCAGCACGACGACGATCTCGTCGGGGTACTTCGTGCCGCGCTTCTCGGCATAGATGTTCTCGAGATCGGTGTACTGCTTGCCGTCGATCACCTCCGAGAAGCGCATGCCGCGAGGCGAGTAGCCGAGCTTGCGAAACTCCCCTTTGATCCACTCGCCGGCCTTCTTGCGACTCTCCGACCAGGTCACCCGGTTTGGAAACCCCTTGGCGAGCTGGGTCATGTAGGAATGGGCCTGGGCGGCCTCGAACTTCAACGGGGTGCCGTCGATGGGTAAGTGGTTAATCTTTTTGATCGAAAGACCGAAAAGCAGAGCAGCCAGGAGGCCACAGATCAGCGAGCTTCGAATGAAGAGTTTCCAGGCGCCTCGGGATGTTTGCACGCGTTCCATTTAGAAGCCTGCTTTCGCAAAGAGCAAGTTTCATTTTTAGTGCTTGAAATTAAAGGGAAAACTTAAATTGTTGACCAAAATAGTACTGATTGCTAAAACTCATCGGCTGGTCGGGGGCATCCCTCTCCGGCGCGAAAGGTTGAGCCGTTGCGAAAAATGAAAGAGACCTCCGCGAAGCTGCTGTGCGCCGCCCTAGCCGTGATGACGGCGGGCCTTTCGGCCTGCTCGCCTTCGCTCTTTTTCGGCAACGACCGCGATAACGCGCTCCTGGAAGCTCCAGGTTACCGCAAGATCAACGCCGCATGCGCCCGGATCGAGCTCTCTTCGCCCACGCTGGATGTTCCGACCTTGCAAAGTCTGGTCAAGTGCTTCAATGCCCACGGCGCCATGGATGCGATCGAGCAGCTCGTGGAGAAGGCGCCGCGCGAGCACGTCGAGGCCATCGTCCAGGCTTCGAACAAATACCTCATGGGCGATGCCCGGACCCTTTTCGAACTGGAACGCACCCATCAAACGCTGCGCCAGCGTGGCACCCTCGATGAAAGCCTCCGCCAGCTCGGACGCATTCTCGAGAACGAGGAGTTCGTATCCTCGGGCCTGGCGCTGCTCAAGGACGAGTACGAGGCCGGGGTACGGTCCAACGGAAAGCTTTTGCGCGCCTTCGAGCTGCTCTCGCAGAAGCTCGAGCCGGCTACGCTCGCCACCGCGCTCGACGCGGCCCTGACGCTCGCGGAGTCCCGTTCCTTCACGGAGCTGCAGACGCGCTTCCGCGGAGAATCGCCGCGCGGCCGGAGCCTCGAGGAGATCGCGCGCGGGCTGCAGGCTTATCTCAATCAGGCGGGCGACCCCGGGCATCCGGATCTGGGCAAGTCGCTGATGCGAGCCGTGGCCGAGGATGGCCTGCTCGAGATCCTCGACGAGGTCGTGGGCGGAACGCCCGAGGAGTTCCGCGTTCGGATCCCGCGCGCGGCCGCGTTTCTCAAGGCCTCGCTCGCCGAGGATGCGCGGCTCCTCGACTCGATGACGTCGCTGTTTCACTACCTCCACAAGGAGCCGATCGCCTGCCTCGGCGGCGCCAAGGCGGTGCAGGACGGCGTGCTGCACGTGATCCGCGAGCTCTCCGAGCACAGCGACGGGGATTTCGCCGGTTACCTGCTCCGGGAAAACCTCCTGACGCTTTCTGCGATGAGTCCATTCTGCACTTATCCACAGGAGCTCGCCCGGCACTATCCGGCCATGATCGAGCTGGCGGAGACCTCCGCGATGGAGCCCGCCGGCGAGCTGCTGCGAGCGTTCTATCGCGCCCAAAAGCCGGCGCCTGGCGGTGGCACGCGTCGGCCGTTGATCGATCTTCTCGTGGCGCTCCTGGCCGATACCGGCAGCGGGCCGGGCCGAAATCCCCTGGGCCTGCCCGAGGATCGCGGTGGCATCAAGCTCGTGCTCCCCGCCCTCGCGGAGCTCAACGATCGCGAGGCCTGGGAGGGCCTCATCCTGGTGGCCGCACTCCTGCCGGTCGAGAGCCGTGCGCCGCTCAAGGAGCTCATCGCCTACCTGGCGGCGCCGCGCGCGGAGCTCGATGGCCAGAGCGTCTATGACATTTTAGCGGACGCGGTCTCCCACGCGAGCCCGAAGCACCTTTACGGCTTCCTCTACAGCCTGCGGCGATTCACCGAATCGGACGAACCGCTGCTCGGGCCTTCGCTGCGTTCGCTGCGGGAGTCCTTCCACGCCAACGACGCGCATCCGCTGATCCGGATCGTGCAGGGGATGCTCGCGGATGCGACGAAGAACCGCGAGTTTTTCGACGCGGTTTTCGCGATTTCCGAAACACGCGAGTTCCGTGACACCGTGAAGCTGCTCTCGGGGATGGCGAAAGACGGCAGGCTCCGCGATCTCATCGAGTCGGTGACCGTGCTTTACCGGAGATTCGCCGAGACAGGCCGTCACCCGATCACGGAAGGCTCGGCGCCAGCGTTCGTGCCAAAACGCCGGCATGATCTGACCGTGGCAGAGCTTGTGGCGTTCCCGCTCGTGCGCCGGCCCCCGGCCGAAGGCACCCAGGCCTGCCGCAAGCTCGACCTGGATTTTCCGCTCGATCAGTACGCGCGCCCGGGACACGACGACCAGATCTCCCACCTTCTGAGCTGCCTGAACGCCGGCGGCCGCCACCAGGACGCGGTCGACGCGGTGGAATTCCTGCGCGGCCAGCGGACCGAGGACGGCCGCAGCTTCCTCGCGTTCCAGATCGACCTGCTCAAAGGCCTGAACCTCGCGCGGGCGCAGCTGGGCTTCCTCGCGGATCGCTTCATGGAAGCCTTCGATGACGGGCGCCTGGACCGCCTGCTGGATGCCGTTCCGTTCTGGTTCAGCCGGACCGTGCCCGGAGGGGACGCGGCGCCGGGCACGGTGGTGGAGCCGTTGCTTGAGGCGCTCCGGCCGCTGGGCGGCGCCGAGGCCCGCGCGGCGCTCGGGCGCTTGGGCGGCTTCGGAGCCCAGGCGCTCCGGCGCGACGATTTCCCGCGCATCCTCGAGACGCTCGATGAGGCGCTCCGGGCGGAGCCGGAGCCGGGAGCGTCGGTTCCCCGGGTTGCCTTCGATCGCGCGCGGATCGCCGCCGCGGTCCGCAAGAACGAGTGCCGCTCCAGCGGCGTCGAGGAGCGCGTGGACGAGATCATCGACGAGTTCCTGAGCGGCGCTTCGACCTGGGATACCGTTGGCGGCAAGCCGCGCCGGGGCTGGGATTGGAAGGAGTTCCGGGCCGGCGTGGATGAGGCGTTGGAGAAGATGGGTCGTCGCCACAACGCCGGCGGCGGACGCCATGCCCACGAGGCGATGCTCTCGATTCTCCGGTATTTCAGCCTTCCCGACGCGCTCGACGAGGCGAAGGACAAGAACCGCTTCCAGCATTATCACGCCTCCTCGCTCCTGCGTTACCTGCGGGACCGTGCGGTCGATTACCGCCCGATCACCTACTATTATCCGGGCGACAAGGCTCCGCGGGTGCGGCTCGTGAACAGCCTGGATCGGCTCGAGCTGGTGCTCCTGGATGCGGATTTCGTCGCGCCGGTGCTGGGGCAGAATTACGGGATCAAGTTCCTCATGGACATCGCCGAGGCCTGGGGCGACGAGCCTTATGAGATCTGGCCGGAGGAGATCAAGCAGAAGCAGGCGCGGGGCGAGGCGATCAAGACCCTGGCTGACGTCGTCGCGGACATCGAGAGCACGCAGGCGAACTTCGAGAAGCTCGTGGGCTTTCCCAAGACGCGCGAGTGCGGCAAGGCGGGGGGCGGATTTTCGCTCGCGTTCTTCGATGAGTTCAAGCCTCATATCTACAATATCCGGCAGGTGCTCCCGATCATGGCCCAGGAGCGCGACAACGGGGGGCTGCGGGTCCTGCGCGATCTGTTCTTCGAGGTCCACAACAGCACGCCCGAAAAGAAGCGCGTATCGAAGTCCCCGGACAACCACCTGACGATCGTGATGAAGCTCGTCCGGATGGGGGTCTTCCGAAACCTGGGGAGGGCAGCCATGAGGGTTTCGAGCGATGATCCGGCGGCGCTCGCGCTGATGAACGGGCTCGTGCAGGCCTCGGTCGTTCCGGAGACGTCGCAGGTGATGGATGCCCTGCTCGTGCGCGACCGGAAACGCGAGCTGGCCTGGAAGCTGATCGAGCCCGTCTTCAGGATTCTGGATCGCGGAGATGCCGGGGAGCTTGAGAGTCTGCGGCAGCTCGCCGTGCATCTGGGAGCGAACCTCTCGGGACTGGGAATCGCCGGCCCGATGATGAAGACTGTCAACGCGGTCGTGGAACGCGAAGGCGCCTTCCTGGGCCGCAACGCCGATATCCTCGAGTCGGCGCTGACCTCGCGCGTCCTGGCGCGCGCCGCCCAGGCCCTGCATGAGGCCGCGGATTCTCCCGGAAAACAAGGCTTCGCGGAGCTGGCCCGGGATGCGCTCTCGGATCCCGCGCGCGGGCTGGATGCGATCGGTCTTCTCCGGACCGTGATGGACGATTCTCGTGCCGCGGCGGCCTGGAGCCTTTTTGTCGAAAGAGCGCGTGGCGTTACCGAGTTGCCGGAGTACCGGCGGCTCAGGACGGGCGAGCTGCTCAGGGAGCTGCTCGAATTCCTGGAGGAGCGCTCCGCGGAGCCTGTCCGCATCGAGACCTCGCGTCGCCTGAGACTGTTCCTCTCCGAACGCTTGGAAAATCGCGATTTCGAGCAATTTTTGGCACTTGCGGCGCGCGAACCCGAGGGCGTCAGGCAGGTTCTGGGCGCCTTGAGCCGTGCCATCGAGTCAGGGGAGCTCCGGGAATTCCTGGCGCTGGCCCGTCGAAGCCTGAGTCCATCGCGGAACTAGCTCTTTCCTGAGTTTTTTGGACTGGAATATTGCGTTTTGATTCCAGCCGGGATAAGACGTTTCCCGAATGGCCGATAGCGAATTCACCGACACCTCCGCTCGCCGACTCCTGATACTCCCCTCGACCCGGGGCGTGTCCGGCAGCACGCTCGACGAGGCTTTGCTGGAAGTCGAGCAGTCCCGCAAGAGGGAAGCGTTTCTCGCACGAACTGCTTCGGAGCTGAGTTCCACCCTGAACGAGCCGCTCATCCTGGGGCGCGCGGCGCGGCTCGCGATCCCTCATCTGGGAGACTGGTGCCTGATCGACGTGATGAAGGAAGACGGGCGCCTCTCGCGGGCGGCGCTGACCTTCCGTTACCTCGAGGAGGAGTCCTCCTTGACCACGCTCGACGCCTCACGGCCGGGCTTCGATCTTTTCCTGCTCGAGGTGTTGAGCGCGAACCGGCCGATGCGGCTGGATCGCGCGGGCGCGCCGGAGCTGTTCGGGCATCTCGGAGCCGTTCCGGCCGCGGGGCTCCTGAGCCTTCCGCTGCGGGTACCGGGCCGGAATCTGGGAGTGGTCACATTGCTGATGTCGCGCTCCGGCCGGGAGTTCACGCCGGAGCACCAGAGCGTGGCCGAGGAGTTCGCGCATGCGCTGGCCAGCGCGCTTTCGAACGCGCGCCTGCTGGGCGAGACCCGCCAGGCCGTGCGGCAGCGGGAGGAGTTCGCCTTCACGGCGGTCCATGAGCTGCGCACCCCGCTGACGGTGCTCAAGCTGCAGCTTGGGCTGCTGAATCGCCTGGCCGTGCGCGCGGAGACGGATCAGGTTTCGGTCGAGGCGGTCAAGCAGATCACCGCGATGGTCGAAGGTTCGATGGAGAAGTTCGAGAGCACGTTGAACCGCCTTTTCGACGTCACGTCCCTGCGCAACGACATGCCGATTCTCAAGCTCAAGGAGCTGGATCTGGGCCAGCTCATCGAGGAGTCGGCCCGGGATCTTCTCCCGCTGCTGAGCTCGCGCGGGTGCGAGGTCCGGCTCAATCTCCAGTCGGGCGTCTGCGGACGATGGGATCCGTTCCGGATCCAGCAGGTTCTCAACAACCTGCTTTCGAACGCGATGAAATACGCGCCGGGCTCCCGCATCGAGATCGGGCTCGAGTGGCGGGGCGGCTTCGCCCGGATCTCCGTCAGGGACAACGGGCTCGGGATTCACAAGGACAAGCACGAGCGGGTTTTCGAGTGTTTCGAGCGCGGAGAGGGCAAGGAAAAAGCCCAGGGCCTGGGAGTCGGGCTCTTCATCGTGCGCAAGATCGTGACGGCCCACGGCGGCCGCGTCTGGGTCGAGAGCGAGCCCGGGCAGGGTGCCACCTTTATCGTTGAGTTGCCGCGAGAGGGGGAAAAGTGCTGATTACCGAGAATATCGAGAGAGCGCGGGTGGCGTTGAAGACCTCGACGCGGGACTGGGCGGAGCTCCTGAGCCTCACCGAGAAGGAGTACCAGGAGGGCCTGCGCGGCGCCCGGGAATTCCCGGAGCGAAGCATCGAGGAGCTTGCCGAGCACCTGGGGCTCACGCCGGAGAACCTCAGGAGCGGTCGCATCGACTTTCGCGCCCTCGAGAAGCATGCCGCGGGGAACCTGGGTTATCTTCCCGAGCGATACACCGATGCGGCTTTCAGCCGCCGCCGCACGTCGTCCCACCTGCTCGAGTTCCTCGATATCCATTACGGCTGGCGGGCGCGCGTGCGGGCGTTGCGAAGGTTCCAGCTGACCGAGCAGACCTTCGCGGATCCGGATGCCCGGATCGGCTTTCGCTTTCTCGTAGATCTTTGCGAATACCTCGGGGAGCAGGGCTTCGGACCTTCGAAGCTCCTGCGCATGGGAAAGTTCTCCGCCGTCGTGAATTACCATGGGCCGCTCGGCCAGGCCTTCCGCCGGTACCGGGACGCGCGAGAGGCATTCGAGGGCTGCTTCACCGAGCTGATCGGGCGCTATTACGACGAGAATTTCGATTATCGGCTGCTGCACCTGAGCGATGACCGCTGCCTCATCGAGGCGGTGCCCAGCCAGCGCCTTCGCGACGCGCTCCATGCGAACCGGGTCGGCGGCCCGGGGATCTGCGCGCTGCGGATGGGCGCGTTCGCGTCGATCCCGGCTTATCTGGGCCTGCCGGACGCGCATGTGACGGAACGCGCCTGCATCCACCGGGGCGATTCGCGCTGCTTGCATGAGATCGACTTCGGAGCCGCGGCGCGGGCTTCCTGACCTTGCCTCCTGGCTTTGACGGCGCTCTCAGGCCGCCTTCAGCCCGGGCCTGGCGGGGGCGCTTGCCGGCTCCGGGCAGACTTCCTTCGCGATGATCGCCTGCTGCACGAAGGTCGGGCCTTCGATGATCTCGTATAGCTTGGCGTCGCGGTAAAGGCGTTCCACCTCGAATTCCGTGGTGTAGCCCCAGCCGCCATGAAGCTCCAGGCACTGGCTGGTGACCTCCGAAGCGACGCGCCCGGCGAACATCTTGGCCATGCTCGAAGGACTGAGCTTGAAGTTGCCCGCGTCCCATTCGGCCGCGGAGTTGCAGGAGAGGAGCCATGCCGCCTGCACCTCGGTCCGCAGCCGCGCGAGCAGGGAACGGATATTGGGCTGGGCGATGAGCGGCTGGCCGTAGTGATGGCGTTCGGCGACGAAATGCTCCGCGAGCGCGAGCGCGCGATCGCACAGGCCTACGGCCGAGGCGGCGAAGAAGGTGCGGCTGCGGGCCAGGGACATCCGCGCGTTGCGCAGGCCCTCGCCCTCGGCGCCGATCCGGTGCCGCTCGGGAACGAAAACGTCCTCGAAGTAGACCTCGCTCGTGTTGGAGTCGCGCTGGCCGAGCTTGGAGAGCGGCTTCCCGGTGGAAAGGCCCTTGGAGCCGGCCGGGATATAGAAGAGCGTCAGCGCCTTCCGGGAGTCGGTCTCGCCTTGCAGGCGGGCCACCACGACGAAGTGCTCGGCATAGTTGGCGTTGGTGATGAAGCATTTCTGCCCATTCAGCAGATATCCCCCAGGAGTTCGACGCGCCTCGGTCCGGATTCGCAGGATATCGCTCCCGGCTTCGGGTTCGGTGAAGCAGAAGCTCGCCAGCGAGAGCCGGCTCAGGACCGCGCGGGCGACCTCCTCGCGAAGCGCCGGTTCGGCGTACCGGAGCAGGGGGACGAGCGCGAGCATGTGGCCGGCCATCGTGCAGGTCGTCCCTGGGGAGGCGAAAGCGACTTCGCGGGAGATCGACAGCAGGTCGATCGTCCGGGCCTCGATTCCGCCGAGAGCCTGCGGAACGAACGCGTTGAGGTATCCCAGCGAGTGAAGCTCGCCGAGCAGCTCGATCGGGAAGAGATGCTTCTCATCGCGTTCGCGCGCCGATGGCAGGAATCTGCGGCGGGCGAACTCGCGCAGCGGGTGGAGGTCCAGCTTGGAACGGGTTTCGATCGAAGATACTTCGTTTTCTGACATGGTTCATTCTCCTTTTTCGGAATGGTTCGGGACGCTCACGCGGCCTTGGGAAGGGCCGTGGCTGCGGGGGGTTTCTTGGCGGAAAAGACGAACCGCTCCTGCCAGAGCCCGGCGAATCGGTCCGCGAGCGCGAGCGCGCGGTCCGAGAAGCGAGTGCAGTGGAGCATGATCGCCTGCTCGCCGAAGAGCGAACCCTGGGCGAAAGGCGGAAGCGGAGCGCCGCGACTTTCGAGCGGGCGGTAGCCCAGCGCCTGGAAGTACTGATCGGTCTTCACGCGCAGGCCTCCGCAGCTGACGCGTTCAGGGATTCCGGCCTCGAGTTCCGAGGAGACCAGCATCGCGGTCATGAGGTCCTTGAGGAAGTCCTTGAGCTCCCCTTTGGGAATCGCCGGAGAGATGGTCCAGGAACTTCCGTAGGTGAGCGGGGTGCGGTCGCGCGAGCAGCGGTCGAGGATGGCCTGAAGCGCCTGCTGATGGGCTTCGGTTCCCTCGGAGCCGCGCAGGACGTTGAGGCCCGGATAGGCCAGCCGGTGCCTCAGGCATTGGCTCAAGGTGACGTTCTTATATCCCATGAGGATCTCGGGACCCGAGGGCTTCTCCTCGCAAACCAGATAATGCGTCGCAATGAAATCGTGGGAATCCACCGGAAGAACCCCATCCGGATAAACCCGGCGATAGCCCTCGATCTTCAGCGCAACGATTTTACCGAACAGCGCCTGGATCCCTGGATTCTGGATCTGGTCATACGGGCTCTCCAGGACAATGACTCGCAGGTTTTTTGGAATCAAAAACATCGATTATTTTCCTTTCCACGTACGTACCGCATCCTGTTTGCTCAACTGGATTATCTATTGTAAGAATAGGTTATCAGTTTGGTTTAGTAAAAGGCTCAATATTCAAGAAAATGAGCAGGATAATAATTCCTAAATGAATAGAGATTCCATCATGAATACCTACAGCTATAGTCGAATTGGCCTTACTTCCAAGTATTTGAATAAAGAAGTCCAATTTGGCAAAGTTCGTTTTGGCAGTGGCCAGGGGCCGGCAAGTGGGACGGTTTATTTTTTTCATGGCGGAAACGGTGATGATCGCCAGCTCGAGGAGGCGGGCCTCCTGCGGTGTGTCCAAGGGGCCCTATGGGAAAAGTTTTCGAAAAGGAATATCCAGCTCGTGCTCCCTTTCGTGGGCAAGGATTTCCTGCGCGGCGGTCGCGGTGGGAATGACGCCGATCATGGCCGCTATTTCATGGAAGAGGTGATCGCGGCGGCCGAAGCCGGCAGCGGCACCTCGGATTCCAGCCGCTGGATCGGGGGGCTCTCGATGGGCGGCATGGCGGCGCTGAGCGTCTTTCTTCGCCACCCGGCGCGCTTCTGCGGTGTCGGCGCTCACTTTCCGACGCTCGTGGACTTTGATTTCCATAACGACTCCGAGGTTCAGGGCTACGCGAGGGCAAACGGGGTCCCTGACGGGTATCGGGATCTGCTGATCTCGGATCTCAGGGCTGCGTTTCCGTCGCTTGGGTTTTTCCGCGAGAACGATCCGATCGCGCTGGCCCGGGCACTCCCGGAGAAAGCGTTGGCGGGCAAGACCCTTTGCCTGGACGTGGGCTCAGGTGATGAGTTCGGGTTGCATGCGGGGGCTCGGGTCTTTCACGAGCTGCTCGAGCGGCGCGGGATCCCGCACGCGTTCGAGGTGGTCGAAGGCGGGAAGCACGACGCGCCCTTCCTCGTGCAGCGATTCCCGCTGCTCCTGGACGCGCTCTTGGGCTGAAGGCTATTCGATCTCGCGCAGCAGGCGATTGATCTCGCGCCGCAGGCGGAGGCCCTTGAGCCAGGTCCCGAAACGCTCGGAAGGGGCGCAGGCCAGAGGCTCAAGCGTCCAGTTCCAGCCCGCAAGGAGCTCGCCTGACTTCACGAACCGGATCACGGCGGCGACGATGATGCTCGAGAGCAGGTCCGAGGTGGCGCCGAGCTGGGAGGCCGAGACCTTGGAATCGAGCAGCAGGTCCCGTACGAGCGGCAGCACATGGGCCGGGATGGAGCTCGGGGGAAAAATCGTGAAAAGAGCTTTCATCGGATGGCGGGCGCGGTGGGCCGCGCGGAGCCTGCCGTTCAGGGGGGTCGACGAGGCTTTGCGATAATCATAGGCGATCCCGTGCTGGCAAAAACCCATATCGAGCGCCGAGAAAACCGGTTTTTTCGCCGCATGCGCCCGGATATGGAGCTGGAGCTTCATGGCGATGCCGGTCGGAGTCGTGACATCCACGGCATCCATCACCAGGTCTGCCCAGGAGACGAGCGGCTCGGCGTTCCTCAGGTTGATCCCCTCGGGATGCACCTGGAGCCGGGCATTGGGATTGATGCCACGGATCCTGGCGGCCTGGAACTCGGCCTTGTTCTGACCCAGGCTCTCCAGATACGCGTGCTGGCGATTGAGATTCGACAGGTCGTAGCTGCCGTTGTCGGCCAGGGCGAAGTTCTCGATTCCCAGGCGCGCGAGTGACTGCGTGCAAGCGCCGCCGGTCGAGCCGCAGCCGGCGATGAGGATCTTCAGCTCCCGCAGTCGGGACTGGACTTCGGGGGCGATGAAATGGCGGTTACGGGTGGTCAGCTCCTGATAAAAAGAGTCCGGATCCCGGGGGACTTCAATATCGGAATTCGAAGAGCGATTGGTCATATTCCCGGATCGGAAGGGCGGATGGGTTTCTTAATCATAACGGAATAAATAAGTGAATGCGCTGCGTAAGCGCATTGCGTTAGCGTCCAAAGATGAGCAGATACCACAACGATTGAGTTTGAGGTTATGATGGTTTCCATGCCTCAAGTCGACGTTGTTTCTCTCACGGAAGAAATCAAGCAACGAAGCCAGTTCGTGGACGCGATCCTGGCGGAAGCCTCGAAGGTGGTCGTGGGGCAACGCCATCTGCTGGAGCGGCTCCTTCTCGCGCTTCTTTGCGACGGACATGTCCTGCTCGAAGGGTTGCCCGGACTGGCCAAGACTCTCACCATCAAGACGCTGGCGGACCTCATGCAGGTCGAGTTCCAGCGTATCCAGTTCACGCCGGACCTGCTGCCGGCGGATCTCGTGGGCACGATGATCTTCAATCAGAAGACCAACGAGTTCGCGCCCCGCAAGGGCCCGATCTTCACCCATCTCGTGCTGGCCGACGAGATCAACCGCGCGCCGGCCAAGGTGCAGAGCGCGCTGCTGGAGGCCATGGGCGAGCATCAGGTGACCATCGGCGAGACGACTTATCAGCTCGCCGATCCGTTCACGGTGCTGGCGACCCAGAACCCGATCGAGCAGGAAGGAACCTATCCGCTGCCCGAGGCGCAGCTGGATCGTTTCCTCTTCAAGGTGAAAGTGGGCTATCCTTCGATGACCGAGGAGAAGACCATCCTCAACCGCATGTCGGGCGTCGACCAGCCCAAGGCGCAGAAGGTCTGCCATCCTGCCACGATCCTCGACGCGCGCAAGGTGTGCGCCCAGATCTACATGGACGAGAAGCTCAAGGATTACATCCTCGCCATCGTCTTCGCCACGCGCTTCCCGGAGAAGCTCGGGCTGCCTCAGCTGAGGCAGCAGATCCAGGTCGGCGCGAGCCCGCGCGCGACCATCGCGCTGGCGAAAGCGAGCCGCGCGCACGCATTTCTCCAGCACCGGGGCTTCGTCACTCCCGAGGACGTCAAGGCGGTGGCCTACGACGTGCTCCGACACCGGGTGCTCGTCTCTTTCGAGGCGGAGGCGGACGGCGTCGACAGCGAGCAGATCGTGCGGAAGATCCTCGAGCACGTGGAAGTCCCGTAACCGCGACGAAGATGTTGCCCGAAGAGCTGCTCCGCAAGGTCCGCCTGATCGAGATCACCACGCGCAAGATGGTGGACGATGTCATGTCCGGCCAGTACCGCAGCCAGTTCAAGGGCCAGGGAATGCAGTTTTCCGATCACCGGCTTTACGTGCCCGGGGACGACATCCGCCATATCGATTGGAAGGTGAGCGCGCGCACCCGCGAAGCCATGATCAAGAAATACGAGGAGGAGCGGGAGCTGACCGTCTTCCTGATCGTCGATGTCTCGGGATCGAAGCTCTTCGGCTCCTCGCGCAAGCTCAAGGCCGAGGCGGCGGCGGAGCTCGCCGGGATGCTGGCCTGGGCGGCGATCCACACGGGGGACAAGGTGGGTCTTCTGCTTTTCAGCGGCGAGGTCGAGAAGATCGTCCCGCCAAAAAAGGGCAAGCAGCACATTCTCCGGATCATCCGGGAAACGCTCGCGTATCGGCCGCGGACTCGCGGCACCAACCTGCGCGACGCGCTCGAGGCCGCGGGCCGGGTGATGAAGCACAGCGGGGTGGTTTTCGTGATCAGCGATTTTTTCGCCGAGGAGTTCGATATCCCGCTCAAGCGCCTGGCCCGGAGCCATGACGTCGTCGCGATCGGCGTCGGCGACGAGCGCGAGCGGGAGTTCCCCGACCTGGGCAGGATGGTGCTTTACGATCCGGAGAGCGGCGCCGAGCGGACGGTGGACTCCTCGTCCTATCTTTTCAAGCAGTGGCTCAAGGAGGTCCGGCTCGGGCATGAGACGGACTGCAAAACGGCCTTCAAAGGCGGGCAGGTGGAATTCCTTCCCATTCTCACCAAGGAAGACTATGGCGAAGCGGTGGTGCGGTTCTTCCGCGCGCGCGCACGAAGACGGCGGCGCTGAGCGCGGGCGTTTCGGACGCTTCCGGAAGTTCCTGGCGCTCGCGGCGTTCGCGCTCGCGGAGGCCGCCCGGGCCGCTTCGGGCGCCGACGCTCCGGCGCCAGAGGCTTCTGCCGCGCCGGAGAACGCGGAATTCCTGAGCCTGCCGGCGCTGGATCTGGAACTCCTGGCCGACCCCTCGGGCAAGGAGCCCCCGCCCGCGCGCGTCGGCGACAAGATCGGCTTCAAGCTCGTGAATCCGCCGGAACCGGAGTTGAGGGTCGGCCCGCCCTCCGGGGGAGAGCCCCCGGCCGACCAGGGGTGGAGCCTGATCGACCAGGGGCTGCCCGGTGCGAGCCTCACGCTCATGCCGATCAAGCCGGGGAACCTCGCGGTTCCCTCGCTTCCGGTTCTGGATCGGGCCGGCAAGACCGTCGCTCGCACGAATCCGCTGCGGCTCGAGGCCCAAAGCGCCATCCGCAAGGAGGACCCCAAGCCGCAGGAGCCCGAGCCGCTGGAGCCGCCGGTGAGCCTGGGTATTCCGTGGCTGGCGATCGCGCTGCTGGGGCTGCTGGTCCTGGGCCTTCTGGCCGCGGGCATTTACGCGCTGATCCGCTGGAGCCGCAAAAAGCGGCCCGTGCTTCCGCCCGTTCCGGCGGCGCCCCCGAAACCCGAGCACGAGGTGGCGCTCGCGGCGTTGGCTGAGCTCGAGGCCGCGGGCCTGCCGCTGCGCGGGCAGAACAAGAAGCATTATTTCCGCATCTCGGAGATCCTCAAGGCCTATCTCGGCGCGCGCTTCGGCTTCGATGCGCTGGAGTCGACCTCGAGCGAGATCGTGAGGGCTCTCGAGGAGCGGCGCCAGCTCCTGGAGCGGCAGCTGGATCAGCTGGAGTCGCTGTTCGGGCTGCTGGATCGGGTGAAATTCACCGATCACGTTCCCGAGGAGGGCGAGCCCGCGCGGGTACTGGAGGAGGTTCGCAGGCTGGTGAACGAGACGCGAAGGAGCGGGAGCCCCGATGCGGTTCGCTGACTGGCCGATCCTGCTGCTGCTGCTGCTCATCCCGTTGCTGCACCGCTGGCTTCTCGCGCGCAACCGTCCGGCCCGGGCGGTTTTTCCGCTGCCCGTCGAGAGGAAGGCGGCGGTGGCGAGTCCGGTCAAGGCCCTGCTCCTGCTGAAATACCTCGGCTGGGCGCTGCTCATCGTCGCGTTGGCCCGGCCCCAGACGAGCTTCCGGCAGACCGAACGGACGGTGAGCGGCGTCGATATCCTGATGGTGCTGGATCTCTCGGCGAGCATGAACATCGAGGACCTGGGCGAGCGCTCGCGTTTCGAGATCGCCCAGGAGACGATGGAGAACTTCATCAAGGGACGGCAGAACGACCGCATCGGTTTCGTCGTCTTCAGCGGCGAGCCGCTCACCCTCGCGCCGCCGACGCTCGATTACGGGCTCGTGCTCAAGGCGCTGAGGGATTCGAAGATCGGGGTTCTGCGCGACGGTACGGCGATCGGAGACGGCCTCTCGCTCGCCGTCTCGCACCTGCGCAACTCCAAGGCCAAGAGCCGCGTCGTGGTGCTGCTCACCGACGGTGACAACAACGTGGGCCAGGTGGATCCGGGCACGGCCGGGGAGCTCGCCGCCGGCTACGGCATCCGCGTCTACACGATCGCGATCGGACGCGAGGGCAAGGTGAAGATGCCGATCCGGCAGCAGAGCCCGTTCGGCAACCCGATCACGACCTACCAATGGTTCGACAACGCGCTGAATCCCGAGCTTCTGCAAGGGATCGCCAAGGCTACCGGCGGGCGGTTCTACCGCGTCACCGACGAGAGCACGCTGGGTTCGGTCTTCCGGGAGATCGACCAGCTCGAGCGCACGGAGATCAAGGCCACCGAGAAGGTGCGCTACGAGGAGAACTTCCAGCGCCCGCTCAAGCTCGGGCTGCTGCTGCTGCTCCTCGAGCTCCTGCTCGCGCGCGGCTGGTGGAGGGTGCTCCCGTGAAATTCCTTTCGCCGCAATGGCTCTGGGCGCTCTGGCTGATCCCGCTGGCTTACGCCTTCTTCCGCTGGGACGACGGGCGTCGCCGGCGCGCCCTCGCGCGGTTCGCCGAGCCCGCGCTCTGGGATCGCATCCTTCCGGAGTACGATCCCGAATCGCGGATGCGCAAGGCCCGGCTCTGGCTGCTCGCCGCTTTCTTCGCGCTGCTCGCGCTCGCGCGTCCGCAGTGGGGCAAGCACGAGGAAACCATTCATGTCTCGGGTCTGGACATCCTCCTCGTGCTCGATGTCTCCAGCAGCATGGAGGTCGAGGACGTTCCGCCGAGCCGCCTCAAGAAGACTAAACATCTGGTGCGGACACTGGTCGAGAAGCTCAAGGGGGACCGCGTGGGCGTGGTCGCGTTCGCGGGGAGCTCCTACGTCGCCTGCCCGCTGACGACGGACACCGAGTACGCGCTCGAGACGGTCCAGCTGCTGGGGCCGCGGATGATCCTGAATCAGGGAACGGACATCGGCACTGGGCTGGATACCGCCCGCCGCTCGCTCGAGCGGGGCGCCGAGGAGGTTCTCGCTCCGGCAGGAAGCTCCGATGGGCGCAAGGTCAGCTCTCAGGCGGTGATCCTCATCTCGGACGGGGAAGATCACGAGGCGGCCGCGTTGGAAGCCGCGCGCGGCTTCAGGAAAGCCGGCATCAAACTCTATGTCCTCGGCGTGGGAACCGAAAAAGGCGGTCCCGTCCCGATGCGCGACGAGACGGGGGCGCTTCGGGGCTTCAAGCGGGACCCGCGCGGGCAGCCGGTGGTGAGCACCTTCCGGCCAGACGCTCTGATGGAAATCGCGGGCGCGGGCGGCGGGCGGTACTGGAACGTCACCACGGACGAGGCGGAGGTGGACGAGCTGCTGCACGATCTCGGGGCCCTGGATCGCACCGATTACGCCGAGCGCCGCGTGGCGGTTTTCGAGGATCGCTTCCAGTATCCGCTCGCGCTTGCGGTGCTCTTTCTGGCCTGGGAACTCTGTGTTCCCTTGCGGCGCCGTTCGGGCGTTTCGGGCGCGCTGCTGCTGGCGCTCCTCGCCGGCGGTCTCCAGGGCTGCCGCTCGCCGATCGGGGATTACCTCAAGAATGAAGAAGGCATCGAAGCCTTCAGGGACGGCAAGATCGACGAGGCCAAAGGGCTATTCGGGGACGTGCAGGCCGGCAATCCCGATTCGCCCGAGATGAAGTACAATCAGGGGACGGTCCAGGCGCAGGAAGGCGACGCCGAAAACGCGCTTCGCAGCTTCGAGGAGGCGGCCAAGGAAGGCCAGCGGAAACAGGATCCAGGCCTGGCCGCCCGCTCGCTCTTCAATCAGGGGGCGCTGCTTTCGAAGAATGGCGACCTGCGCGGAGCGGTTCAGGCGTATGCGGGAGCGATCGATGCATCAAAGAAGGCGGGTTTGACCGAGCTGGAAGAGAAGGCCCGCAAGAACCTTGAGCTGCTGCTCCCGCAGCAGCAGCAGCAACAACAACAGCAACAACAGCAGCAGCAGAATCAGAAACAGCAGCAGCAGGAAGACAAGCAGGAGCAGCAGAAGCAGCAGCAGAGCGAGCAGGACAAGCAGAAACAGCAGGAAGAACAGCAGAAGCAGCAGAAGCAGTACCAGACCTCGGGTCGGAAGCAGAAATTCCGCTCGCTGAAATTATCCGATGAGGATGCCGAGCGGGTTATGGCAGAATTGAAAAACAAGGAACAGCAGCTTCAGCAACGGCTCAAAAAACAGAATGGCAAGCCTCAAAGCGTTCAGCAGAAAGATTGGTGACGTCGTCTCCCTGAGACGGGCGCGGACCGCCTCCAAGCTCGCGCGCGCGTTCGCGTTCGCGGCGCTGGCCGGGATTCCGGTCTGGGGCCTGGCGGCCTCGAGCGCCCCGGCGTGGTCAGCGGAGCCCAGTTTCACGGCGGAGCTGGATCGGCAGCAGATCGGGCAGGACGACTCGGTCTCGGTGAATTTCACCGTGACCTCCGAGGGGAGCGTGGAGCTGGGCGAGGTGCGTTTCCGCGCGCCCGACTTCGACGCGATCAACGAGTACAGCAGCAGCTTCGTGAAGTCCTTTTACGACAGCGCGAGCGGGCGCTTCGGGATGACCCATAGCCGCAAGCTCACCAAGGTCCTGCGGCCGCATCGGACGGGGCGCCTCACCGTCAGCGGGATCCAGGTCACGGTCAACGGCAAGACCCTCGCGGCGCCGGATCTTTCCGTCGAGGTCACCGCCGCGGGACAGGCCACCCCGCCTCCGCGAAACTACGGCGGCAGCGGCGTCGGCCTGCGCGGCGCCGGCAAGCAGGTCAGCGGGGCCCAGGTCCAGCTGCGCGCGGAGATCGACAAGGACCGCGTGGTCAAGGGCGAGCAGGTCATCATCAGCTACTACCTTTACCGCCGCGTGCGGATGTTCAACTTCAACATCGACAAGTTTCCCGAGCTCAAGGGCTTCCTCCGCGAGGAGCTCGAGATGCCGGTCATGGGCCAGCGCCTGGATTCCGAGCGGGTGGTCGTCGATGGCGTGCCTTTCGAGCGCTCCCTGCTCGTGCGCTACGCCGCCTACCCCTTGCAGGAGGGGAAGCTCCGCATCGACGCGCTCGGGCTGAAGTACAACTATTATGCCGGCACGTCGGATGACGGCGAGGATATCTTCTTCCAGTTCTATCAGCAGCTCACTCCGCGCACCGCTTCGGTGCGGAGCGATCCGGTGACCGTCGAGGTCCTGCCGCTTCCTTCGGAAGGGCGACCCGCCAATTTTTCGGGTGGCGTGGGGAACTTCGACGTTCTGGCCACGGTCGACAAGTACGAGCTGCGCGCGAACGAGGCGCTCACGCTGACGCTCAAGATCGAAGGCCGCGGCAACGTGGCCGCGATCGGGGAGCCCCGGGTGAAATGGCCGGAGAATCTCGAGTTCTACGATTCGAAAGGCCAGGCCAAGGCGGCCCGCGGCGGCTTCGGCACGAAGATCTTCGAGTTTGTCCTGATTCCCCGCGCGGCGGGGAAGATGACCTTGCCCCCGATCGAGTTCGGCTTTTATGACCCGGCGAAGAAGTCTTATCTCACGCGCGCCACCGACCCGATCGAGATCCAGGTCAATCCGGCGGCTCCAGGCACGGTCCCGGCACAGGCCCCCGCCCCGGCGCGCGGCCAGCCGGCGTCTCCGGCGGTTTCCCCCACGGATGGCGCGGAGGAGGCGCGGGAGCTGAAAGTTCCGGGGCTCCCGGAGGCGGCGCGCGGCGAAGGCCTTTGGCATTGGCTATACCTTCTTTCGGCGGCGGGTTCGCTGCTCGCGGTGGCCTGGATCGGCGGCAGCGCCTGGGCGAGAGCCTGGAGCGCTCGTCGGCGCGGCCGCGCGGGCGGGGCCGCGGCGCTGGACTCGAAGAGCTGGGAGCCGCTGCAGGCCCTGGCGCGCGGGAGCGAAGCAGCGCCTTGGGCGGAAATTTCCAAGGCCTACGATACGGTGGGTTACCAGGTGCTCGACGCGATCGATCGGGTTCACGCGCTCGGCGCTCGCTCGCTGGCGCGCTCGGAGCTGCGGGAGCGGCTCATGCAGGAGCGCGGCTTCCCGGCGGAGCTGTGGGAGCGGATCGGCCGGGTGCTCGAATTCGGGGAAACCGTGCGCTTCGCCAGCTCGCTGGGTGCCGTGTCGGAGCAGAAAGCCCGGCAGGAGCTGGGACGTTGGGTCAAGGAAGCGGAGTCGATCGTTCGGCTGATCGAGCGGCAGAGGACTTCCCAAGGATAAAACTTTCCGTTTATACTTGAGCCAGGGACGGCATCGCGCCCGTCCCTCAATTGAAAACACCGGTGAAAGCCGGATCAGGAGACTAGCCATGAGCTTGGGAATCGGGGCGAAAGCCCGTTTTGACGCCATTCGTGAAGTGAACACGCGCACTCCGCGGAAATTCGACCCGCCCCGGGACGAGCAGGGAAAACGGATGCGGGTTTCCGACTTCTTCGGGGTCAACATCTTCGACCTGCAGAAGATGAAGGAAAAGCTTCCCAAGGAAGTCTACACGAAGCTGGTCTCCACGGTCGAAGCCGGGAAGAAGCTCGACAAGGACATCGCCAACACCGTCGCGCACGCCATCAAGGAATGGGCGCTCGCGCGCGGCGTGACGCATTTCTGCCACTGGTTCCAGCCGCAGACCGGCGCGACCGCCGAGAAGCACGACGCGTTCATCACCTTCGACGACTACGGCCGGACCATCGAGAAGTTCAGCGGCTCCCAGCTCATCCAGTCGGAGCCCGATGCCTCGAGCTTTCCTTCGGGCGGGATGCGTACCACTTTCGAGGCCCGCGGCTACACGGCCTGGGACCCTTCGAGCCCGGTGTTCATCGTCGAGAACGCCAACGGCAAGACGCTCTGCATTCCTTCGGTCTTCATCAGCTATCACGGAGACGCGCTGGACGAGAAGTCGGGCCTGCTGCGCTCGATGGAGGTCCTATCCCGCAAGGCCTGCGAGCTCCTCGCCCTGCTCGGGGAGAATGACGCCAAGCACGTCGTCGCGACGCTGGGCGTGGAGCAGGAGTACTTCCTGATCGATCGCGCGTTTTACAGCCTGCGGCCCGATCTCGTCATGACGGGGCGGTCGCTCATCGGGGGCCAGCCGCCCAAGGGCCAGCAGCTCGAGGATCATTACTTCGGGAGCATTCCCTCGCGCGTCCTGGCGTTCATGACCGAGGCGGAGTACGAGCTGTACAAGCTGGGAGTCCCCGCGAAGACGCGCCACAACGAGGTCGCGCCCAGCCAGTTCGAGACGGCGCCCATCTTCGAGGAGGCGAACATCGCGACCGATCACAACCAGGTCACGATGGAGGTGCTCCGCAAGGTAGCCGCGCGCCACAATTACGCGGTGCTGCTCCATGAGAAGCCTTTTTCCGGGATCAACGGCAGCGGCAAGCACAACAACTGGTCGCTGATGGTGGCCTCCAGGGACAAGGAAAAGGACGGCGACAACCTGCTCGATCCGGGCAAGACGCCGCACCAGAACCTGCGCTTCCTGCTCGTGCTGATGGCCGTGCTCAAGGGCGTGCACCGGCACGGCGGCCTGCTCCGCGCCGGCATCGCCTCCGCCGGCAATGATCACCGCCTGGGAGCCAACGAGGCCCCGCCGGCGATCCTTTCGGTCTTCCTGGGCGATCTGCTGAACCGGATCCTCGACGAGCTGGAGCGCGGTACCGGAATCCAGCAGGGACCGGAGGCGGCCGTGCTGGAGCTCGGTGTCTCGAAGCTCCCCGAGGTCATGCGCGACAACGCGGACCGCAACCGTACCTCGCCCTTCGCCTTCACCGGCAACAAGTTCGAGTTCCGCGCGGTGGGTTCGTCGGCGTCCACGGCTTTTCCGGTCACCTTGGTGAACGCGGCCGTTGCGGACGGGCTCTCCTCGATCATCGAGGAGCTCAAGGCGCGGCTCAAGACCGCGAAGACGCCCGAAGTCGCGATCCTCGAGGTGATCCGCGAGGCGATTCGCGAGACGCGCGATGTGCGGTTCGAAGGCAACAACTATTCCGACGACTGGAGGAAGGAGGCCGAGCGCCGCGGACTGCCCAACCTGCGCAAGACTCCCGAGGCGCTTGCGGAGCTGATCAGCGAGCGCTCCCGGACCCTCCTGAGCGGGCTCGGGATATTCACCGAGGCGGAGCTGGTCTCGCGCTTCCATGTGCGCACCGAACGCTACGTGAAGAACCTCCTCATCGAGGTGGATACGCTGAAATCGATGGTGGATACCCAGGTGCTTCCGGCGTGCTTCTCCTATCACGGCATGCTGGCCGGCGCCGTCGGTGCCGGAAAGGCGATCGGTGTCGGGACGCCGCAGCTGGAGACGCTCAGTCGCGTCTCGGAGCTGATCAGCTCGCTGCAGTCCCGGCGCGCTTCCATCGATGCGCTGATGCGCAAGGTCGATGCCGCGTCCGGTGAGGAGGAAAAGGCGAAGCTGCTGTCGCGCGAGGTGGCGCAGGCGATGGAGGAGGTCCGGGCTTATTGCGACGAGCTTGAGGCTGTCGTGGCGGACGATTACTGGCCGATGCCGAAATATCGCGAGATGCTGTTCCTCGCGTAGGTTGGCTCAGGCGGGACCCGGACGGCCTTGGACCTTACCGCCCGCTGCCGAAGCGCCACGACGCGCTCACGGCGGCCCTGGCGGCGGTCAAGAGCAGCAGCGTAACCCGAAGCGGGAAGGTCACCGGAAAAGCCAGCAGGCCGGCCGTGGCGCGAAGGAGGGCGCTCGCAGCTTCGGTATCGGGCGCGCCCCGCTCCGCGCTTTCGCGTCCGGGGGCGCGCGGCTTCTCCGTCACGGAGGGCTTCGCCGGCCGCGCGGGCTCGCGCGAGGGGTTTTTCTTTTCGAACGGATTACGTCCGAGCTTGCTTTGAGCCGCCATGGTTGGTGGTCCTCCGGATCAGTTCTTCGGCCGCTTCGGTGAAGTCCCGGGCGCCGCGCGAGGCGCGATCGTAATCCAAGACCGATTCGGCATGGCCCGAGCTTTCGGCGACGGCGGCGTTGTCATGGATCGCCGTCGCGAAAAGCGCGTCGCCCAGCTCGGCCCGGAGCGTATCGAGCACCTCGCGGCTGAGCTTGCGGCGATGCGAAACCTGGTTGGGCAGGACGCCGAGGATGGAGAGCCGCGGGTTCCAGCGCGAACGGATCTCCTCGATGGACTGACGGATCTTGACGATCCCTTCGAGGCTGAAGAACTCGGGCTGCACGGGCACCAGCACGGCATCGGCCGCGCAAAGCGCGTTGACCGTGAGCAGGTTGAGGCTCGGCGGAGTGTCGAGGAAAACGTAATCGAACTCATCGCGGATTCCGGCGAGGAAGCGCGAGAGCACGAGCTCCCGGTCCGGCCGGCTGAATAGATAATGCTCCACGCCCGAGAGCGCGCGATCGGAAGCGATGAGCGAGACCCCCGAGCCGCTCACCGCGATGAACTGCCGCCGCAGCTCGCCGTCGATCGGGCGTTTGGAGAGATAGATCTCATCGAGCGTGCGGAGATTCTCGAACGGCGCCTCGCCGGGAGTCACGCCGAGGTAGCTCGTGAGATTCGCCTGCGGATCCCCATCGACCAGCAACACCCGGTAGCCGCGCCGCTGAAGGGCCACGCCCAGGTTCATCGTCGCGGTGGTTTTTCCGACGCCGCCCTTCTGGTTCGCGATCGTGATGATTTTCATAGCAGGCCGATCATGTCCCTCCGAGGCTGTCCGGTCAATACTGTTGACGGCCGCGAGTCCGGTTAGCTAAAGAGCAGGATATGGCTGAACCCGCGGGCTTACGGAAAGCGCGCCTGAAAGGGCGCTTCAAGCAGTGGTATAACCAATGGTATGACCGCAAGGTCGTCGGAAGGAATCTCCTGGGGCAGGTCCTCCGGAAAGCCCGGCGATTTTATTTCGGAACGTTCCGGGCGGAATACGTGCGCGAAGCCATCGCGAAGAACCGGCAGGGCGAATGCAACCGCTGTGGCGCCTGCTGCGAGCTGATTTACAAGTGCCCTTTCCTCGGGCGCGACAGCCAGAATCTGCCGTTCTGCCGGGTTTACGGCGACCTGCGCCCGGCCAGCTGCCATGTCTATCCTTTCGATGCGATCGACTCCGAGGTGGACGAGTGCAGTTATACTTTCAAGAAGCCGGCCCCGTAGCTCATGGAAGTCGTCCAAGGGATCCAGGCATTGACGCGTTCGCTCCCGCACCCGGTGGTGACCATCGGGAACTTCGACGGGCTTCATCTCGGGCATCGCAAGATCATCGAGCTCGCTCAGGCGCAGGCCCGGGTCCGGGGCGGCGTCTGCGTAGCGTTCACCCTGAGGCCCCATCCGCAGATGGCTCTTCATCCCGAGCGGCCGCTGCCCCTGCTCTCGACCTATGACGAGAAGCTCGAGCTGCTGGGCCAGCTCGGGGTCGATCTCACGATCGAGGAACCTTTCAGCCGCGAGTTCTCGGAAGTTCCTCCCAAGGAGTTTTTCACCGACATCCTGGTCCGGCGGCTGTGTGCCGAGGCAGTGGTCGTGGGGTATGATTTCGCCTTCGGGCGGGAACGCCAAGGCGACCTCGCGATGCTCGAGGCGCTCTGCGGGGGGGCCGGCATCGAGCTGACGGTGGTGCCGCCGTTCCGGATCGAGGGCGAGGTGGTCTCCAGCTCGCGGGTCCGCCAGCATCTGCTGGCCGGCGAGATCGAAGCGGCCACCCGGCTGCTGGGCCGCGAGTTCTATTATCGCGGCATCGTGCGGAAAGGGGACGGCCGGGGAAGAACGCTCGGCTTTCCCACCGCGAACCTCAAGATTGAGGAAAAATTGACGCTGCCCCATGGCGTGTACGCCACCTGGGCGCTCTGGAATGGGAAAAAATTTCCGAGCGTGACCAATGTGGGCGTACGGCCGACCTTCGGGCTGGAGTCGCCCGTGCTCGTGGAGACCCATCTCCTCGACGTCGATACCGACCTTTATGGCAGCGCGCTCGAGGTGCGCTTCGTGCGTTGGCTGCGTCCCGAGCGGAAGTTCTCCGGTATCGCGGAGCTCAAGTCGGCTATTCTGGATGACATCGATCGGGCTCGGACCTGCCTTGACAAAAATTGTTACTCCCCGGAAAATTGATCTGACCATCTATCCCGATCAAACCCATGGAAGGGTTACTCTATGTCCAGGCAACTCGCCGAGCTCCTGCTCAAGGACCGGATCATTTCGCAGGCTCAGCTCAATGAAGCCATCATCGCGAACAAATCCGGCAAGAGCCACGTCCGCTTTCTGATCGAGAAGAAATACGTCGCCGAGACGAAGCTTCTTTATTACCTCAGCCAGAAGTTCGGCCTGCCCAGCATCAACCTTGCGAAGTTCGAGGTCACCCCCGAGGTGGTCAAGCTGCTCTCGCCCGACCATGCCAAGAAGAACCAGGTTATTCCGATCCAGGTCGACAAAGGCACGGCCGTGGTCGCTATCGCCGATCCCGCGAACGCGCAGGCGGCCATCGAGAGCCTCAAGTTCGCGCTCAAGATGAACGTCGAGATGGTGCTGACGTCGTACTCGGCGTTCGACGCCGCCATGGCGAAGTACTACAGCGGCGCGGCCTACGTGGGCGTCGCGATCGACGCCTTCAAGAAAGACAGCAAGAACCTGGACGACGGCGCGCTCAGCATCGAGCTCGCCGAGGCGCACGATATCGATTCCCAGAGCGCCGTGCAGGACGGCCCGGTCATCGCGCTGGTGAACGGGATCCTGAGCGAGGGCATCCGGCGCAAGGCGAGCGACATCCACGTGGAGCCTTACGAGAAGCGCTTCCGCGTCCGGATGCGCGTGGACGGGGTGCTCTACGAGGTCGCCGAGGTCCCCAAGGAGATGAAGCGGGCGGTGACCGCGCGTTTCAAGATCATGTCCCGGATGGACATCGCCGAGTCGCGCGTCCCGCAGGACGGGCGCATCAAGCTCAAGACCGGCGGGGCGGAGATCGACTTCAGGGTGAACTCCATGCCCACGCTCTTCGGCGAGAAGATCGTGCTGCGTATGCTCAACAGCAGCAACCTCAACCTCGACCTCATGAAGCTCGGCTTCGAGGCCAGGCAGCTGGAGATCTTCCGCAAGGGAATCGAGGCGCCGAACGGCATGGTGCTGGTCACCGGGCCCACCGGCAGCGGCAAGACGACGACGCTGTACTCGGCGCTCGCGGAGCTCAACAAGCTCAGCGACAACCTCTCGACCGCCGAGGACCCCGTCGAATACAACCTCGAGGGCATCAACCAGGTCCAGGTCAACAAGGACATCGGCCTGACCTTCGCCAACGTCCTGCGCGCGCTGCTGCGCCAGGACCCGGACGTGGTGCTCGTGGGCGAGATCCGCGACTACGAGACCGCCGAGGTCGCCATCCAGGCGGCGCTCACCGGCCACCTGGTGCTCTCGACCTTGCACACGAACGACGCGCCGAGCACGATCACCCGGCTCATGAACATGGGCATCGAGCCGTTCCTCGTCGTGGCGTCGCTCAACACGATCGTCGCGCAGCGGCTCCTGCGGACCATCTGCGCCGGCTGCAAGGCGGAGGAGAGGATCCCGCGGGAGCGCTTGGTCGCCATGGGGGTGTCGGAGGCCGAGGCCGCCGGCATGAAGTGCTTCAAAGGCAAGGGTTGCAAGAACTGCAACAACAGCGGCTACAAGGGCCGTGTCGCGATCTATGAGGTCCTGGATTTCTCGCAGACGCTCAAGGAGATGGTCCTCCGGGGCGAGACGATCATCGAGATCAAGAAGCAGGCGATCCGCGAGGGCATGAAGCCGCTCCGGATGTCGGCGCTGACGAAGGTGGCCGAGGGCCGGACCTCGCTCGAAGAGGCCGTCTCGCTCACGATGGAAAGCTGAGGAGAAAGTCGAAATGGCGAAGATCGGATTGCCCACGCTGCTGAAGACGATGGTGGAGCAGAAAGCCTCCGACCTGCATATCACCGTCGGCGTCCCGCCGGAGTTCCGGATCGAGGGGACCATGGTGAAGGTCAAAGCCGACCCTCTCTCGTCGCTCGAAGCCAAGGAGCTCTGCTATTCCGTCCTGAACGAGTCCCAGAAGGCCGAGTTCGAGAAGAATCTCGAGATCGACTTCTCGTTCGGCATCAAGGACGTCGCCCGTTTCCGCGGCAACATCTTCTATCAGCGCGGCGGCGTGGCCGGGGTGTTCCGCCTCATCCCGCTCACGATCCCGGATTTCGACGCGCTCCAGCTCCCCCAGATCATGAAGAAGATCATCCGCCGCCCCAACGGCCTGATCCTCGTGACCGGCCCCACCGGCAGCGGCAAGTCGACTTCCCTGGCCTCGATGCTCGACATCCTCAATCGCGAGGAGTACGGCCATATCATCACGGTCGAGGATCCGATCGAGTTCGTGCATCCGCACAAGAACTGCGTCGTCAACCAGCGCGAGGTGGGCGTCGACACCAAGAGCTTCTCCGCGGCCCTGAAGCGGATCCTGCGGCAGGACCCCGACTATATCCTGGTCGGCGAGCTCAGGGATCCCGAGACGATCGAGATGGCGCTCACGATGGCCGAGACCGGCCACCTGGTCTTCGCGACCCTGCACACCAACGGCGCCGTGCAGACGATCAACCGCATGATCAACGTCTTCCCTCCGCACCAGCAGCCGCAGATCCGGCAGGTGCTCTCCTTCACGCTTCAGGCCGTCGTCTCGCAGCAGCTGATCCCCCGGAGCTTCGATAGCGGCCGGGTGATGGCCTGCGAGGTGATGCTCCCGACCCACGCGATCCGCAACCTGATCCGCGAGGACAAGATCCACCAGATCTACTCGGCGATGCAGGCGGGCCAGGAGGATACCGGAATGCTCACCATGAACCAGTACCTGGCGGCGCTGGTGCGCAACGGGACGATCTCCCGCGGGGATGCGCTCGAAAACAGCTTCATTCCCGATGAGCTCGCGAAGATGCTGCAGGGGGTGGCGATGGCCCCGACGACTAAGAAAGAGCGGAGAGAGTAAGCGATGTCGGAATACACATACCAGGGCGTGGACCGCAAAGGCCAGAAGGTGACCGGAAGGGTGGAAGCCCCGACCGAGGGCGACCTCCGCATGATCCTCCGGACCAAGGGCATCCGGCCCACGCGCATCGAAAGAGGCACGAAAACCGGTGAAGGGGGAGTGTCCCGGCCCACGGGCGGGTCCATCCGCGGCGTGCCCAACGAGATCGTGGTGCTGTTTACGCGTCAGCTGCAGCTTCTGATCAGCTCGGGCGTGCCGCTGCTGCAGTCGATCACGATCCTGCACGAGCAGTCGCATCACGCGGTCTTCAAGAAGCTCCTGGGCATCATCAAGGAACGCGTCTCGCAGGGTTCCTACTTCTGGGAGACCCTGGCGCCTTATCCGCTCGTCTTCCCGCGCCTCTACACCGCGCTGGTTCGGGCGGGCGAGTCCTCGGGCTCGCTCGATCAGATGCTCAAGCGCCTGACGAAGTACCTCGAGGACGCCGAGAAGATGAAGCGGATGCTCAAGAGCGCCATGATGTACCCGATCATCGTCATCTCGATCGGCGTCGGGGTGATCTCCCTCATGCTGATCTTCGTCATCCCGAAGTTCGAGTCGATGCTCGCGTCGTCGGGCCAGGAGCTCCCGGCGTTCACGAAGGCGGTGATCGATACCTCGCATTTCTTCGTGAACAATGCGGTCCCCATCCTGGGAGGGATCGTGGCCGCGGTTTACATGCTGATCCGCTACGTCCGCACGCCCGAGGGCAAGGCGGTCATGGACCGGATCTTCTACCGCATTCCGCTCTTCGGGGGGCTGATGCAGAAGGCGGGAGTGGCGCGCTTCTGCCGGACGCTCCAGACACTGCTCATGTCCGGGGTCAATATCATCGACGCGATCGACATCTGTCGCGCGACGATCGACAACGCGGTCATCGAGGAGCCGGTCAGGCGGGTGCGCGCCGAGGTCGAGTCGGGCAAGACCCTGGGCATGGTGATGTCGAAGTACGACGTCTTCCCGAAGATGGCGGTGCAGATGATCCAGGTCGGCGAGAGCACCGGCAACATGGACAAGATGCTGGAGAAGATCGCGGATTTCTACGACACCGAGGTCGAGATCATCGTGGGCGGGATGTCCAAGCTCATCGAGCCTTTCATCCTGGTTTTCCTCGGCGGCACGGTCGGGGGCCTCATGATCGCCATGTACCTGCCGATCTTCAAGCTGGCGGGCGGGGCGGGGGAATAGGCGATGGGCTCACGGAAGATCCTGGGGGAATCGTCGGCGGTAAACGAGCTTCTCAAGCTCATCGGCAAGGTCGCCGGCGCCAAGACCAACGTCCTGGTCATCGGCGAGAGCGGCACGGGCAAGGAGCTCGTCGCGCGGATGATCCACGAGAGCGGCCCGCTGAAGGAGAAGCCCTTCATCCCGGTCAACTGCGGCGCGATCCCCGAGACGCTGATCGAGAGCGAGATGTTCGGCCATCGCCGAGGGAGCTTCACCGGCGCGGTGAACGAGAAGACGGGTCTTTTCGAGGCCGCGCACGGCGGGACGCTCTTCCTCGACGAGGTGGGTGAGCTCCCGCTCTCGATGCAGGTCAAGCTCCTGCGCGCGATCCAGGAGCGGTCCTTCCGCAAGGTCGGGGGCACGGAGGACATCCGGGTCGACGTGCGCATCATCGCGGCGACGAACCGCGACCTCGAGGCCGCGGTGGCGAAGGGGACTTTTCGCGAGGATCTCTATTACCGATTGAACGTGATCCTCATCAAGACGCCGCCGCTGCGGGAGCGCCAGGGGGATATCCGGCTGCTGGCCGAGCAGTTCCTCAAACGGTGCGCGCCGCGCTTCAAGCATTGCCCGACGCATTTCACGCCCGAGGCGATTGCCGCGCTCGAGGCCCATGAGTGGCCGGGCAACATCCGCGAGCTCGAGAACGTGGTCGAGCGCGCGGTGACGCTGGCCACGACCGAAACGATCACGCTCGATCAGCTTCCCCAGGGCATCCAGGCCGCGGGCGCGCGCGCGGGCGGAGCGCCGGTCACGCCGAGCCGGCGTTCGACGGACGTGCCGGGCCAGTCGGCGGGCGCGGGGGCGACGCTCGTGCTTCCTCCGGCGGACTTCTCCAAAGGCGCGCTGCCGCTGGATCAGATCCTGGCCGACGTCGAGAAGATGTATCTCCTGGCCGCGCTCGAGCACTCAGGCGGCGTGAAGAAAAAGGCGGCGGATCTCCTGGGGATCACCTTCAGGAGCATCCGGTATCGGTTGAGTAAGTTGGGGATGGAAAAAGAAGAGGACGAGAAGTAGGTGGTTTGATCGTCAAAAAGTGAAACGCCGACTTGACTCGCGCCACGTCGGCGTTTCAATCCTCGCATTCCGAAAAATCAGAGGACAGGCGTGGTATTCACGAGGTTCTTGTCCTGGTTAATTGTCCAAAGGTCAAAGAGGGCGTTGGTTGTAGAGATTTGACCCGCGGCCCCCGCCGTAAAGACACCTTGCCCCACTGTCGTTGCCGCAGTCCCGGTAATATTTGCGACCGTGGCAGGTGCTGCTGCACCGGCATTGGTCTTTGACGAGGCGTTGTACGCACTCGAACCGTTGCCGGCCGCGACAGAGCATGCGGTTCCAGCGGTGGCCGTATAGCTTGAAGAGTGACAGGCCATGCCCGCTGTGGGGCCACATACGTTGAGCGCGGGGCCAACGTTGAAGCCTAAAGCATAAAATCTTTTCGAGGTGCCCGCGGTAAACCCGTCAGGCATGTAGCCGATGTCGACCAGGCAAGTAGTAAAGGATGATTGCTCCGTCGAGAAAGACTTCTCCGCCGTATAGATTGCAGCGAGCGCAATTTTCGCCTCGCTCTGCCGAGCGCGCGCCTGATACTTCTGATAGTTCGGAATGGCGACCGCGGCCAGAATGCCGATGATCGCGACGACGACCATGAGTTCCACCAGCGTGAAACCCGAATTACTGTTCTTCAAATTAAGTCTTCTCACACGTGCCTCCAGTTAAAAGTTTTACGAGCCCACAAACCCGTCCTCACGGTCGGCCCATTGCCGGCGGTCAAGACAGCAACCCAGCGAACGTACCGCGAGTAGAATCAATTATAATGCTGTTTTGAGGGAGATCAATGTGTCATTCTGGACCCGATGCCGGGGGCGAATTGGCGCATGAGTAGTCAGAGATGGGCGGTTCCGCTGGCCTGGCTGGCGCTTTTCGCCGCGCAGCTTTTCCTGAGTCTCAGGCTCCGGGATAACGACTCCGTGAGGAGCGGCGAGTCCGTCGCCGCGACGACGGCGGAGCAGGCAGGCGTGCGCAAATGGGATCCGAGACTGCCGCGGATCCTGAGCTTCGGTTTCCTGCCGATGGTGATCGACTGGCGCTGGATCCAGACGCTCCTCGACCCGGCGATGAGCCGTCTGCCTCGGGGGGTGCATCCCTCTTTATATTATGAGCTCGATCTCGTGACGGAGCTCGATCCGGCGTTCTTCGAGGTTTATTACACGGGCTCGCAGCTCCTGGCCATCGTTCGCGACGACGTGGTGGGCGCGCGGGACCTCCTCTTGAAAGCGGACCGGTATCGCAAGAACGAGCTGCCGAAACAATCCGAAGAGTTCCGGACACGCTTCTGGAATGGCGGCTGGTACCTGAGCCTCACCTTGGCGTATGTCCATCTTTTCGAGCTGGGCGACATGCCCCGCGCGGCGGAGGCGTTTCAGGAGGCTGCCGCCCAGCCGGGCGCTCCCGAGTACCTGCAGAAGCTCTCGGAACGGCTATCCAAGCCGGGCGGTCAGTATGAAGTCGGGCTGCGGCTCCTCAACTTCATGATCGCCCAGGCCACGGACGATAAGGTGAAGCGCCGGCTCGAGGGCCAGCGGCAGTCGCTCTACGTGAGCCAGTATGTCTTCGACCTCAATCACTCGTTTGATGAGTACCGGAAGCGCTTCCCGCGCGCGCCCGAAAGCTCCCGTGCCTGGGAGCAGTACCGTCGCGACAACGGGCTCAGCCGGGCCGAGGATCCCTGGGGCGGGAAGCTCATGCTCGGGCCGGACGGCCGCATCGCGACCTCCACTCCCCATGAGAAAGTCTTTGGGTTAGAATGACGAGCGCGATGAGCACACCCGTTCTCGAAGTCAGCGGAGTCGATCAGTCTTTCAGAAGCGGTTTCTGGCTGAAGCGCGCCCAGATTCTCCATGGAGTCAGCTTCACCGTGCCCGAGCGCTCGATCGTGGGTTTTCTCGGGGCGAACGGAGCGGGCAAGACCACCCTGATCCATCTGCTCGTGGGACTGCGCAAGCCGTTCCGAGGCCAGGTCCGGGTATTCGGGCTCGACTCCCAAACTCCCGAGGCGCGGGCGCGGATCGGGTATCTTCCGGAGCGGCCCTATTTCCACGATCACCTGACGGGCGAGGGACTGCTTGGGTACTTCGGAGCGCTCGCCGGCATGAGACGCGCGGCCGTGCGCGACCGCATCCCCGCGGTCCTGTCGGCCGTCGGGATGAGCCATGCCGGTAAGACCGAGCTGCGGAAGTATTCCAAAGGAATGCTCCAGCGCATCGGGATCGCCCAGGCGCTGCTGCACGATCCCGAGTTTCTCGTGCTCGACGAACCCATGAGTGGGCTCGATCCCCTGGGCCGCAAGGAGATGCGCGAGCTGATCCTGAAGCTTGCGGGCGAGGGGCGGACGGTTTTTTTCAGCTCCCACGTGATTCCCGATGTCGAGGCGATCTGCGATCAGGTCGTGCTCATCCAGAAGGGGCGCCTGCTCGGCAACGGGCCGATCGGCCGCTTTCTGGCGCAGGGGCCGCTGCAGACGGAGATCGCGTTTTCGGGTCTGACCGCGGAGGAGGCGGCCGGGATTCCCGGGCTGATTTCGCCTCGGCAGATCCCCGACGCGATCCGGGCGACGGTCTCGGGCCAGGAGGCCACCCAGCTCGTGCTGCGCGAGCTGCTCCGGCGCAATGCCCAGGTCCTTTGGGTCACGCCCGTGCGCCCGTCGCTCGAAAGCCTTTTCGGCTCCGAAGGAGGAACCGCATGAGCGCCGCTCCATTCAGACCGCATCCGCTGGCCGTGATCCGCGCCGTGGGGACCGTGACTTTCACGGAGATCCTGCGCGACAAGGTCCTTTATAACGTCATTCTCGCGGCCTTCCTCCTTTTCGGCCTGAGCTTCCTCGCCTCGACCTTGACCTTTCTCCGGCCCGAACGGGTGATCCTCGATTTCGGGCTCTCGGCCCTGCGCATCTCCTGCACGCTGATCGCGGTCCTGACGGGCGCCGGTCTCCTGGGGCGGGAATTCGAGCGCCGGACGATCTTCGTCGCGCTCTCCCGGCCGATCACGCGCATGCAGTACGTGCTGGGCAAGTTCGCGGGGCTGGCCGCGCTCCTGGCGGTCAACTGGGCGTTGCTCGCCGCGCTGTACTTCGCGATGGTTTTCGCCCAGACGGGGAGCTTCGAGCCGCTTGCGAGCTCCACGCTCCTGGCGGCGATCGCGCTGGTCTACCTGCAGAGCCTCGTGCTCTCGAGCCTGGCGATCCTGTTCTCGACGTTTTCGACGACTTCACTTTCGGTCATCCTTTGCCTGGGCTTCACGCTCCTGGGAACCAACATCACCGAGCTTCGCCTGGTGTCCGAGAAGATGAGTGCCGGCCTGGGCAAAACGCTCCTGAGCGGGGCGGCTGTCGCGCTTCCGAACCTGGAGTATTTCGATCTGGGCCTGAAGCTGGCTTATGATCTGCCGGTCTCGGCGGCCTTCGCCGCGACGAGCCTGGCTTACGGACTCACGCTCACCGCGCTGAGCCTGCTTGCGGCCGGTCTGCTGATCAAGGCCAGGGAGGGCTAGATGATCCCGCTCCAGGGGTACCTCAACGGAATGGCGCTCTCGGTCGGCCTGATCATCGGCAGCTTCCTCAATGTGGTCGTCGCCCGATTGCCCCATGATCAGTCGGTCATCCGGCCGCGGAGCCGTTGTCCTGGTTGCGGCAAGGGGATCGCCTGGTACGACAATGTCCCGGTCGTGAGCTATCTCGTCCTCCGCGGGAAATGCCGTCACTGCTCGATGAGGATCTCCCCGCGCTATCCGATCATCGAGCTGCTGACGGGGACGCTTTTCTTCGCCGCGATGGCGCAGTTCGGGCTCTCGCCCGCGCTTCTGTTGCGGGATCTGCCGTTCCTGGCGATCCTGGTCGCGGTGACCTTCATCGACCTGGAGCACCGGATCATTCCGGATGAGCTGAGCCTGGGCGGCCTGGCGCTCGGCCTGGCGACCTGCTGGTTCGATCCCCGACTCGCGTGGACCCAGGCCCTGCTCGGGGCGGCGCTGGGCTTCGGTTTTTTCTATGGGCTGGCGTGGGCCTATGAGAAATACAGCGGCCGCTCGGGCCTGGGCGGCGGAGACGTGAAGCTCCTGGCGATGCTGGGCGCGTTTCTGGGACCCGTGGGCGTCTTCGCCACGATCCTGATCAGCTCGGTCACGGGAAGCATCGTCGGCGTGGGCTGGGCGCTCGCTCAACGCAAGAAAGAAGTCATGACTTCGGCGATCCCCTATGGACCTTTTCTCGTGATCGGGGGATTGTATTATTATCTTTTCGGCCCTACCTGGCCTTTTGAATCGCTATGGCTCCTATTTACGAATCCGACCTAGCCGAAGAGCGCTACGCACAGACCGAGTGGAACCATTATGAGCTCTGGGAGAAGGTCGAGGTCCGCCTGCGGCGGCACCGGCGGCTTTGGATCGCCGGGACGGTCGTGCTCTTTCTTCTGCTTTCGTCGGTTCCGATCGTGCTCGATCAGCGTCCGAAGTGGGCCACGCTCGGCGCCGTGCGGGGGCTTGGAGAAGAGTTGAATCGCATGAAACGCGAGGCGGCGCTCGATCGCGCGGCGTTCCGCCTGGTTTTCGCGGGCGGCGGGAGCCTGGCCTACAGGGTCGAGAAAGCGACGAGCTGCGAGGCGGGCGTGGCCGGAGCTCCAGTGCGGGAAGGCGTGCTTCCCGGTGGCTCGCTCGTGCTCCTGGAGCCGCGCCAGGGCGAGGCGCTGGGATTGCAAGGGCTGCTCGAGTCCTTCTGCTACGATCCGATCGTCGGCTCTTCGCTCGCTCAGGGAACCCATGGGTTCGCGGTCATTCCCGCCGGAGATTTGACGGTCGCGCGCAGTGATCGACTGTCAGTGCTGGTCCTGGGCGGCGCCTCTGGAGAAGTGTCGTTTGAATAGCAAATCCCGCTCCGCGGGATTTGGGGGAGTATCCCCCCGCGCTCTCGCGCGGCTCCCCCCCTAGCGCCCTCGTGGCTTGTGGAGTCGCCCATCCTGGGCGCCTGCGCGAAGGGGGTTTCCCATTTCTAATTCTAAGAAAAGGTTGATCTTTTTTAGCTGAAATGTAGAATTTTCAGTTAAGGGTCACATGTCCTCACCAACGGCGCTTTTATCTTACTTCAACGGACTTCTATCCGGCGGGACAGCCGTGGGCCTGAGCATCGGCTCGTCTTCCATCAAGCTTGTTGAACTCAAGAAAGCCGGCAAGAGCTGGAAGCTGCTGCATTTCGGGATCGTGCAGCTGCCCGAGGACGTGATCGTCAATCGCGAGATCGTCAACGACATCGCCGTCGTCGAAAGCATCAAGACCCTGATCAGCCAGATCAAGCTCAAGAGCAAGGCCGTCTGCACCGCGCTTTCGGGCACCTCGCTGATCATCAAGCGAATGACGGTCGAAGTCGCGAACCCGCGCGATCTGCAGGATCAGGTTTTCTGGGAAGCGGAGCAGTACCTTCCGTTCGACGTCACCGAAGTCGTCATGGATTTCCAGACGCTCAAGAAACCCGTGGACGGCAAAACCGACGTGTTGCTCGTCGCGGTGAAGCGTGCCGTGCTCGAGAGCTACATGGCCTCGGTTGAGGACGCGGGCTTGAGCCCGAAGGTCGTCGATGTCGATTTTTTCGCCCTGCAGAACGTGCTCGAGGCGAATTACCCGTCGAATCCGGCGGAGGCCGTGGCGATCGTCGATATCGGGGCCGCCGCCACGAAGATGGTCGTCGTGCACGACGGGATCCCGGTCTTCACCAAGGACACGGCGCTCGGCGGGCGCAACCTCACCGCCGAGATCCAGCGCAACCTGAACCTGAGCTACGCGGACGCCGAGACGCTGAAGGTCGGCGGCAGCGGCCCGCTGCCCCAGGAGGTGAGCGACCTCATGCAGATCTCCTCCGAGAATTTCGCGACCGAGATCAAGCGCTCGCTGGATTTCTACTCGGCGTCCTCGAGCGGCGCGCCGGTTTCCTACATCCTGCTTGCCGGGGGCGGGGCGCGCATCCAGGGCCTCTCGAAGACCGTCGAGGACGCCACCGGGCTGCCGACCCAGATCATCAATCCGTTCAACGCGATTTCCTATGATCCGGCCGTTTTCACGCAGGACTACCTGAACGCGATCGCCCCGCTCGCGGCCGTGCCGATCGGGCTGGCGCTTCGGGCGGGGGTCAAATGATCAAGATCAACCTGGCCCGTCGCAAGCAGGCGAGCGTCGCAACCAGCGGAGGATCTTCCGGCGGCGGAGGGGTGCGGCTGCCTTCGCTCGGGGATCTCAAGCTCGGGATCAGCTTCGACCGCTTCAAGGAGTTCGAGATGGGCGGGCCAGTGCGGCGGGCCGCGCTTCCGGTCATCGTCGGAATCCTCGCGGCCTTCACGCTGGAGAGCCACAAGGCCTCTGAGCTCAAGAAGCTCAACGACGAGCTCGCGGTGATCGCGGAGAAGAAACCTTTGCTCGAGGCCGAGGCCAACAAGATCAAGTCCTACGAGGCGCTCAAGAAGTCGCTCGAGGAGGACGAGTTCACCATCCGCACGAAGATCGACACCATCCAGAAGCTCGTGGCGGGCCGGGGGCTCACGCCGAAGATCCTGGTCTCGCTCGCGGCGGGCGTCCCCGAGCACGTCTGGTTCTCGGAGCTTCGCCTCAAGGACTCGCAGCTCACCGTGCAGGGCTATTCGATCACCATGGGCCAGGTTTCGGATTTCATGAGGGTGCTCGGCGAGAGCGCGTATTTCACCGATCTCAACCTCCGCAACTCGCAACAGGTCAAGGGCGAGGCCGGGGCCGGGGACAAGCCCGGCGAGAACGCGGGCGAGATCACGAGCTTCGAGCTCGTGGCCAAGCGGAAATGAGGGACTGAGGGCATGGGACTCGAACGCCTCAAGGAAATTCTCCAGAGAATCCCCTTCACCCTGCTCCTCGTCGTCTACCTGGCCTATCTCGCGTATGACCTGCACGCCTTCAACAGCGACGAGGCCTCGGACCTCAATCTCAAGAAGAAGGAGGTCGCGGCGGCGCAGGAGGACCTCGCCAAGCTCAACAAGAAGGTCGAGCAGACCAAGGAGTTCATGCGCTCCCTGAACACCAAGCGCGAGGAGCTGCGGAAGCTCGCTCAGGAGCTCGAGGATACCAAGGCCGTGCTCACGGAGACGCTCGACGTCCCGGCCTTCATGAAGCTCGTGCTCACCGAGGCGCAGCGGGTCGGTCTCACCGTCCAGAGCATCAAGCCCGGCGAGGTCAGCCGGCAGGAATATTACGCGCAGCAGCTCTTCGACGTGAGCTTCCGTGGCGTTTACGTGCAGCTCATCGGATTCCTCGACCGGCTCGCGAATCTCCAGAAGATCGTGCGGGTGGACGATTTCACCATGAAGCCGATCTCCTCGAGCAGCGCACGGCACGTGGAGCTCGAAGGCATGCTGCAGCTCAAGGCGTTCCGTTATGCCGGCTCCAAGGCCGACGAGCTGGGCAAGAAGGAGACTGAGGGAACGCCCGGCGCGGCGCCCTCGGGCGTTCCGGGCGGCGAGGCCACCGCAGCTCCGGCCAAGGGGGGCACGTGAGCGCGGCATTTCGGGCGCTTCTTCTCGCATTGGTCCCGTCCGTCGCCTTCGCGCAGTCGGCGCAGCCGGCGCCCGCGGCGCCCGGCGCGCAGCTCGCCCAGCAGGACCGCCCGCTCTCCGAAGAAGTGATGAAGCTACGCGACCCGTTCAAGCGGCCGTTGATCCGGCCGGAAAACCTCGTGCCCAAGACCGAGCTCGAGCGCTTCGCCGTCGACCAGTACAAGCTGATCGGGGTGCTGACGGGACCGTCGCGCATGCGCGGCGTGCTCCAGGATCCCGAGGGTAAGACCCACATCATCTCCGAGCGGATGAAGATCGGCCTCAAGCAGGGCACGATCGTCAAGATCCAGTCCCGGCGGATCAAGGTCCGCGAGAAGGTGGCCAACATCTTCGGCCAGCTGGAGAATGTCGATACCGAGATCCCGCTGCAGGAGAAGGGCGCGAAGATCACCTCGACCGTCTCGACGGCAGGCGGCCCGACGTCATTCGAGGGCGCGGGGGTGCCCATGACGCCTCAGCCCCCCCAAACCGGCGGCGGTCCGGGAATGGAGATGTCAGAACCGAAGTTCACCGTCCCGAACGGAACCGGGGCTGCCCCGCCGGGCGCGCGGGACAACTGAGGCGCGGCAGGCGCACAGGAGGAAACGATGATTTGCAGGATGCAAAGACCACTCTTCTTGGCAGCGGCGGCGAGTTTTCTCCTCGCGGCGCCTCCGGCCTGGTCCGCCACGCGCGTCACCTCCATCGATTTCAAGGGTACTTCCGATCCCGCGATCATCGAGGTCCGCGGTGACGGCCCGCTCACGTTCGAAAAGCAGGAAAATGCCGACGACAGGCAGGTCGTGATCGAGCTCGAGGGCGCGCGGATCGGCTCGGCCGTGGCACGCAAGATCGACACCTCCTCCTTTGCGGGCAAGCTGCTGATGATCAGCCCGTACCAGGTGAAAGGCGAAGACAAGGTCCGCATCGTGCTGCAGCTCAAGGCTCCGGTCGAAACGCAGGTCCAGGCCGAAGGCAACCTGCTGCGCATCAGCGTCCCTTCGGAGAGCGGGGCGGGAGAAGGCGAAAGCGGCGAAACCGCGGGTTCCGGCGCGGGAAGCGAGGACGGCGCGGGCTCCGACGACGCCCTCGCGGCCGGGGATGCCGGCAGCAAGGACACAGGCAGGCCCGGCTCGGATTTCACCGGCATGACGGGCGCGGCGGACCGCCTCAAGGAGTTCGAATCCAGTCGCAACGCGCGCACCTATACCGGCAAGCGGATCACGCTGCAGGTGCGCGACATGGAAGCCGTGGACATCTTCCGCCTGATCGGTGAGGCGAGCGGGTTCAATATCATCCTCGCGCCCGAGGTCAAAGGCACGGTAACGCTCTCGCTGGTGAGCGTGCCCTGGGACCAGGCGCTGGATGTCGTGCTCCAGACGCTGAAGCTCGGGGCCGAGCGCAACAACAACATCCTCCGGGTGATGAGCCTGGAGAACCTCACTCGCGAGAAGATCGAGGAGGTCAAGGCGTCGATGGCGGCCAAGGCCGCTGCGCCGAAGATCACGCGGGTCTTCCCGGTGAGCTACGCCAACCTCGAGGACCTGGCCAAGATCATCCAGACGCTGCAGGGCGAGTCCGCGAGCGAGGCGGCGAACGCCGCGGCGATGGGCGGCGGCGGCACCAACGCCCGCACGATCATCGCCGACAAGCGCACCAACAGCCTCATCGTGCGCGAGCTGCCGGAGAACATGGACCGCATCCAGAAGCTCGTCGAGATCCTCGATACCCAGACGCCGCAGGTGCTGATCGAGGCGAAGGTCATCGAGACCTCCGAAGGCAACGGCAACAACCTCAACGGCGTGATCGGCGGCCTGGGGCGGAACCCGGATTTCCTGCTCAGCTTCAACGGCGCGAACGCCTCGGACTCGCTCCTGGGTACGCCCGCTCTGATCAGCGGCCTCACTACTGCCACCGCGGGCGGCGGCGGGCTCCGGATGAGCCTCGCCCCAGGCAGCGGCAGGCTCAATCTGGGCTTGGACGCGCTTGAGTCCGAGAACAAGGTGAAGATCCTGGCTTCTCCCAAGACGGTCGTGCTGAACAAGGAGAAGGCCTCGATCATCCAGACCACCCCGGTCGCGGTCCTGACGAGGACGCGCGACGCCACCGGCGCCGAGACGGTCACTCCCAAAATCAACTACGCAAACCTCAGCCTCGACGTGAAGCCTACCGTGACCAACGACGGGAGCGTGCTGATGGAGCTCGTGATGAGCCGCGATCTCGCCGTGCCGGCCGGAAACAATGTCACCGACGTCGGCTCGCGCAAGCTCACCACGCAGGTCATCGTCGAGAGCGGCAACACGCTCGTGTTGGGGGGCCTCTACACCCTGAACAGCAGCCAGCAGAGCAGAGGGATGCCCTTCCTGCGGAAGATCCCGATCCTGGGCGCGCTTTTCGGGGAAGAGGAGACGCGTACGGAACGTTCGGAGCTCTTCTTCTTCATCACGCCCCAGATCATCAATCCGAAGAAGGCGGGCTTCGGGAGCTCATGAGCCAGACGAAATATCACCCGCTCATTCACAGCTACCTCAAGAAGTACCAGGACGACCCGACGTCGCGGGTTTTCGCGCCGCTCGCCGAGGCGTACCGCAAGGCGGGGCTCGTCGACGAGGCCATCGAGGTCGCACGCGAGGGGTTGCGCATCCATCCCGCGTTCGTGGGCGGAAGAGTCGCGCTGGCGCGCGCGCTTTTCGATAAGAAGCTCTTTGCCGAGGTCATCGAGGAGCTGCGGCCCGTGGTGCAGGACGTTCCGGACAATCTCGTGGCCCAGCGCCTGGTCGCGGAGTCCTCGCTGATGCTCGGGCTTCCGTCCGAGGCGCTCGGCGCGTTCAAGATGCTGCTCTACTTCGCGCCGCAGGACCAGGAAACCGCGCAACTGGTCAAGGAGCTCGAGGACCAGGCCTATGAAAAAGGGACGCTGGTCCTCAGAACGGATCCCCGCCCGGCGGTCAAAGCGGATCCGCTCGAGGCCTTCCAGGAGAAGTCCGCCCAGGCCGCGATTCAGGAAGATCCGGAGTATCTCAAGGCGGGCTGGATCCGGAGAATCGAGCTTCTTCAAGCGATGCTGCAGAGGGTTGAAAGGTATCGCCTGACGAGTTGACACTCGCGCTCCTATCAGGATAGGAACGAGTGACTATGTACGCAACCAACCAGTTTCGCAAAGGCCTCAAGGTCGAGATCGAGGGCATTCCCTACGAGATCGTGGATTTCCAACACGTGAGCCCCGGCAAAGGCCGCGCCTTCACGCGCACCAAGCTCAAGAACATGCTCAACCAGAACGTCATCGAGCGCACCATCACCTCGGGCGACAAGCTGGATCGCGCCAATACCGAAGAAAAAGAGATGCAGTATCTCTACAAGGACGCCGAAGGTTATCACTTCATGAACCAGGCGAACTACGAGCAGGTCGCGCTTTCAGACGAGCAGCTCGGCACGGGCAAGGACTTCCTGCAGGAGAACCTGGTCATCAAGGTGATGTACTTCAACGAGCGCCCGATCGGCATCGAGCTTCCGACCTTCGTCGTGCTCCAGATCAAGGAAACGACGAGCGCTTTCAAGGGCGATACCGTCGGCGGCACCAAGCCCGCGACCCTCGAGACGGGCGCGGTGGTGCAGGTTCCCTTCCACCTGAAGGAAGGGGAATACATCAAGGTCGATACCCGCGATTACACCTACTCAGAAAAGGCGAACAAGTAACGTGGCGCGCGCTTCCCGCAGTTCCCAAGGCAAGAGTCAGGGCTCGAAGAATTCCTTGAAGACCCATCCGGATCTGCAACGACTCGAGGGGATCATCGAGCTGATGTCCCGCTATGACCTCGGCGAGCTCGAATGGGAAAAAGGCGGCGAGAAGCTGCATCTTCGCCGGGGCGCCGCCGCACCGATCCTGACTGCGCCGTTCGCCCATGCCACGGCTCATCAGGCTCCGATCGCCGCCGCTCCCGCACCGGGCAAGGAAGTCATCGCCGAAACCAAAGGGCTCTCCGCGAATCAGAAGCAGGTGCTATCGCCTTTCGTGGGGACCTTTTACAGGGCGCCCTCGCCCACCGCGGAGCCTTACGTTCGCGAAGGACAGGTGGTGAAGCGCGGCGATGTACTGTGCATCATCGAGGCGATGAAGCTCATGAACGAGATCGAGGCCGAGATCCCTGGCAAGATCGTCTCGATCCTCGTCGAGAACGGCCAGCCCGTCGAATTCGGCGAGCCGCTTTTCGTAGTCGAAGCCTGAGGTGGTCCTGATATGGCCAGGCCCCTTTTCCGCAAAGTCCTGATCGCCAACCGAGGCGAGATCGCGCTTCGGGTGATTCGGGCCTGCCGCGAGCTCGGCATCTCGACGGTGGCCGTCTACTCGACGGCTGACGAGCACTCCCTGCACGTGAAGCTCGCGGACGAAGCCGTCTGCATCGGGCCGCCCCAGTCCAAGAGCAGCTACCTGAACATCGCGAGCATCCTCACGGCGGCGGATATCACCGGCGCGGATGCCATCCATCCGGGCTACGGCTTCCTGTCCGAAAACGCGGAGTTCGCCCGGCTCTGCGGCGAATGCAAGATCACCTTCATCGGCCCGACCGCGGCGAATATCGAGGCAATGGGCGAGAAGACCCGGGCGCGCAATATCGCGCGCGACGCCGGGGTGCCGATGCTGCCGGGCACTCAGTCGTCGGTGCCCGACGTGCATGCGGCGCTCGAGGAAGCCGAGCGGATCGGCTATCCGGTGATCATGAAGGCGGCGGCGGGCGGCGGCGGGCGCGGGATTCACGTCGTCTACAATGCCCAGCAGCTGAAGGCTTCGTTCGAACGGGCCAGCAGCGAAGCGGGCGCGGCCTTCGGCAATCGCGCCATGTATCTGGAAAAGTACTGCGAGCATCCGCGGCACGTCGAGATCCAGGTGCTTTGCGACAAGTTCGGCAACCGCATCTTCCTCGGGGAGCGCGACTGCACGATCCAGCGGCGGCACCAGAAGCTGCTCGAAGAAAGCCCGAGCCCCGTCGTGAACGAGGCCCTTCGCAAGAGGATGGGCGAGGCGGCCCTCAAGCTTTGCGCGGCCGTGAATTACGAGAACGTCGGGACCGTGGAGTTTCTCGTCGAGGACGGCGAGTTTTATTTCATGGAGATGAACACCCGCATCCAGGTCGAGCATCCGGTCACGGAGATGGTCACCGGGGTCGATCTGGTCAAGGAGCAGATCCGCGTGGCGGCCGGCCGGAAGCTCCAGCTCAAGCAGGAGGATATCCAGATTCGCTCGCACGCCATCGAATGCCGGATCAACGCCGAGGACCCGGACCATTTCAAGCCCTCGCCCGGCAAGATCGCCGCGCTTCACGTGCCCGGCGGCTTCGGCGTTCGGATCGATTCTTTCGTTTACGATCAGTACAAAGTGGTCCCTTATTACGACTCCATGATCGCCAAGCTGATCGTTCATGCCCCCAACCGGCTCGACGCCATCTCGAAGATGCGTCAAGCGCTTGACGAATTCGTCATCGAGGGCATCAAAACGAACATCCCGTTCCATAAGCGGATCATGACGAGCAAGAAGTTCCACGAGTCCGACTACGATACGCATTTTTTGGAAGAGTTTATTCCGAAAATTGAGTAAAATTATGCAGTTGTGACAAAGGATTCTCAGGGGAATTCGCCCCCGGAAAACGAAGGCACGCGGGTCGATCTCGGCGACGATCTTCTGGAGAAGACCGGCACGCATGAGTTGTTCGCGCCGAAGCCGCAAGTGGCATCTGGGGACGCGCCCGCGCCTGCTCCCGCGCCCCCGCCCGCATCCGGGGTCGGCGAGCTCGATGATCAGTTCCACAGCGCGCGGATCCTGCTGAACGAAGGTCTTTCCGAAGAAGCCAAGAAGGTGTTGCGGCATATCGTGATCGCGGATCCGAACTATGCGCCCGCGCGCAAGCTTCTGGCCGAGATCCACGAGCTGGAGCTCAAGCAGATTTTCGGCGAGGATCGGCGCCGTCCCGGGCTCGGTCGCGAAGCGGTGGAATCCCCGTTCTTCGGCGCGGACGCCGACGAGGTGCTCCGGCAGCTCGACCGCGACCTGTCGCTCGGGATCCTCTCGGGCAAGCCGGAAGGCTCGACCTCGGTCGCGCCCTTCGCGCTGGAGCCGGAGTCGCCGGAAATGCGCGAATACATCGAGAGGCTCGAGGGCGAACTCGTGGACCTTTCGGGGCGGGATCGGATGGATCTCGGAATCGGGTTTCTGGAAATGGGCCTCCATGAGCTGGCCATCCGCCAGTTCCGCGGGGCGACTGCCGTGTACCTGCGTGATTCCTCGAGCCCCGGGCTCGAATTGCTGGCCGCGACCGCGCTGCTCGCGCACGCATGCATCCAGGCGGGCAAGGCCTTCGAGGCCACGCTGATCCTGCAAGGCGTTCTGCGGGATGCCGAGGTACCGATCGAACGCAAGGTGGAGTTCTTCTACCAGATGGGGCGCGCCTACGAAGCCATGGGCAAGCAGGATCTGGCCGCGACCTGGTACGATCAGGCGCGCGGCATCGATCCTCGCTACCGCGATCTCGACGCGCGCGCGCGCGGGAAGCGGTGATGCGCAAGCGCCCATTCCTTTTTTTCATGACGGCCGTCACCTTACTCGTCTCCGGCGCGATCTGGTTCATCCAGAGCCCGCGGTTCGCCATCATCCTCAAGGAGATCGCGGCGAAACACGTGCCTTCGGACCTGGGGATCGCCGCCGACTTCCGCGAGATCAACGTGAAGCTCTTTCCTCCGGGGCTTTCGTTGCGCGACCCGGTCATCGAGCTGAAGGAACGCAACATCCTCAAGCTCCCGCGCGGCTCTTCGGTGCGCGCGGAGCGGCTCGACCTGAACTTCCGCCCGTTCCAGATGCTCTCGGGCAATATCCGGGTCCACGAGACCGTGATCGTCAACGGCGAGGTCCGCCTCTTCCTCGATCAGTCGCTGGCGAAGAAGCGCGGGCCCCAGCCGCGCCAGGGCCGGGGAATGAAGCTGGGGTTCCACTGGGACGAGCTGCTGCAGGTCCGCACCGAGGCGATCGCGGTGCAGAACACCCGGCTGCGCGTGGAGTGGACGGATTCGGGCGACTCGGTGGGCTTTCTCGCCAGGTCCCTCCGGCTCGGGCAGTGGTCCGGCCAGGGCGGACTCGGCTACGAGATCGCGCTCGAGATCACCGCGCTCGAAGGCAGCCTCGTGAGGCAAATGCCGCTCGCGGGCATGCTGGGCGAGGTCAAGGCGCTCGCGCATACCAACGCGATGGGCGTGCAGCTCGAGAGCTTCTCGCTCAAGGGCGAGGGGATCGAAGCTTCGGCGTCGGGAACGATCCAGGGCGATATCCTCAATCCCAAGGGCCTGCGGATGGAGGCGACGGCTCGCGCGAACGGGCGACTGGAGCGGATCGCCGCGCTGCTGGCGAAGCCTTCCGCGGCGGAGGCGCCCGCATTCGGCGGGCTCGCGGAGTTCACCGGCAAAGTTCACGGGAACCTCGAGCGGCCGCTGGAATCCCTGCGCGCCGAGGGCGATCTGGAGATCCGTGACGCGTTCTTCCGGGAGTGGAAGGCGGATCGGGTCGCGGCGAAAGGGGCCTGGAGCTCCTCGCCCTCGGGAGGGGAGCTTTCGCTCAAGCGCGCGGAGATCGAGGCGCGGGAGACCGAGGGACGCCCTGCCGGGGGCGGCAAGATCACAGTCGGGGCTTTCCGCATCGATCTCGCGCAACCGCGGCAGGTGACCGTGCCGCTGCTCTTCGAGCGCGCCCACATCCATTGGCTCGGGGCCCCCGCGCTGAAGGACGTTTACCCCCTGCTGTTCCGCGTGAGCGGCCCGGTCGAGGCCACCTTCGTTCCGGGCAGGCGCTGGAACCTGCTCGCCAAGACGAAGCTCGAGGTCCTGGACTTCCAGCTCGACAACCAGCGCCTCGGCAAGCTCAAGCCGTTGCGAAAGGTGCTGCAGATTCCCCGGATCGGGATCGACGGCACGCTTGCCTTCGACCCCACGGGCTTTCGTCCGCAGAACGTGCTGCTGAGCCTGCCCAAGTCGCGCTTCCGGGTCGGCGGAAAGATGGATTTCAAGGCCGGGTTCGATCTGCGCGCGAGCGGAAACGCGCACCTCGAGGAGGTGGGTCGCATCGCGGAGGTGGAGATCCGCGGGGAAGGCAACCTGGACGTCCACGTGCACGGCCCCTCCTCGCGCGTTCGGATCGACTTCGACGCCGATATCCAGAAGGCCGAATATCTCAATCTCCAGCTCGGCGCGCTCAAGGGACGGATCACCTGGGACGACGATCCCAGTCGCCTGCTTTTCGAGCAGGTCCGGCTCATGCATGAAAAGACCATCTTCGCCGCGAACGGGGTCGTGGACGCGGGCGAAGGCGAATCGATCGACCTGAAGGTCAAGTTCCAGGAGGGCGACATCCGCGACCTGCTTCGGGTCTTCGATCGCCTGGTCGCGCCGCTCTGGTGGTTTCCGCGGAGCCTCAACGGAGCGATGCGCGGCGATCTGCGCGTCTTCGGCGGCCTCGACATGAAGGAGCTGCAGGTGCAGGGGGGCATCGAGGGCAGCAGCTGGGAATATCTCGGCGAGCGTTTCGCCCAGGTCGCGCTGAGCGGCGGTTACGACAAGGGCCGTTATCATCTCGGCGATTTCCGCGCGACGAAGAGCACCGGCAAGCTCGAAGGAAAGATCTCCTACGACGACAGCGACCGGATCGAATGGGAGCTGCGCACCCAAGGCCTGGCGGTGAGCGATATCGACCACGTGGGGCGTCTCGACGTGCCGATCCGGGGCAAGCTCGTCATCGACAGCAAAGGGTCCGGGCGCCTGGGTCAGATCCGCTCGAGTACCCAGATCTCGGGCACGGAAGTGGCCGTCCGCGGGGGCGCGATGCCGCCGAGCCAGCTTTCCATCCGGAGCGAGGCCGGACGCCTCGAGATGAAGGGCACCGCGCTCGGGGGCCAGGGGCTGATCGATCTTTCCTACGACTTCACGCCCGCGGCCAGCAGCTATTTCCGGGCGGAAATGAAGCATCTGGATTTCTCGCCCATCCTGCTCCTGCTGAACCCGCAGACGATCCCCGATCCCGCGGTCGCGGGCTTCGTCTCCGGTTCGGTCAATCTCAGCTTCCGCTCCGGAGCCATCGAGCGATCCACGGGCGCGATCGCGATCACCGAGTATCTCCTTGCCAAGACCGGCACGGCCTTCCGGCTCGCCGAGGCGGTCTCTTTCCGGGTGAACGACGGCAGTTTCGAGGTCGCCGATCTTTCGATCAAGGGCAATCACGGGAATGCCTCCCTCTCGCTTCGCGGCAGCCGGGGGGAGATCGAGGGAGCGGTCATCGGCACGCTCGACGTCTCGATCGCCGAGTTCCTCACCTCGTCGATCAGCCAGGCCAAGGGCCTCGCCAACCTGGACTTCCTCATCGGCGGCGCGCTCAAGGCGCCGGAGATCTCCGGCCGGGCGCTCGTGGACGCGGTCTCCTTCCGGGTGCCGGCGGTGGACTCGCCTTTCGAGAACGTGACCGGAGCGCTGCAGCTGCGCCAGAACGTGATCCGGGTGCAAGGGCTGGAGGGGGATCTCGCCGGCGGCCGCATCAGCGCCGAAGGGCTGATCTCGCTTTTCACCGATCGCTTCCCCTCGATCGATCTCAAGGCCGTCATCAGCGGGCCCAGGGTGAAGGTCTTTCCGTTCCAGTACGCCAAGGTGCGCGGCACGGTCGGCGTTCGCGGTGAGCAGCTGCCCTACGCGGTCGAAGGCTCGGTGGTCGTGGATTCGGCGCTTTCGCGCGAGAAGGTCTTCCAGCAGAAGTACACGCAGGCGCTGAAGACCGCGCAGTACACCCCTCCGCCGACCGCGCGCCGGCTCAGCGACTATCCCTGGTTCCGGCTCGGCATCGACGTGCGTTCCGACGGAGGCATTCTCGTGCAGAATGACCTGTTCGACGTCGATCTCAAGGCGCAGATCAAGCTCGTCAACACGCTGGACGCCCCGCGCGTGGTCGGCAACGTGGATCTCGTGCAGGGCCGGATGATCTTCAAGGACCGCACTTTCCAGATCCAGTCGGCGGCGGCCATCTTCGACAATCCGACGGTCATCAATCCGCGCTTCACCATGACGGCGAACACCGAGGTCAACGGCGTCAAGGTGCAGGCCTATGCCTCGGGCCGGATGGACAAATGGAAGCTCGAGCTCTCGTCCAATCCGGTGATGCCCGAGTCGGAAATCATCTCGCTGCTCGCGCTGGGCCTGACCTCGAGCGAGACGAAGCGCCTCAGCTCGGCGGACCGCACGGTCTTCGAGCAGGGCGAGGCGGCATCGCTGCTGCTGCACTCGCTCGACTTCAACCGCGAGGTCGAAAGCAAGACCGGGCTGCAGATCCAGTTCGACGAGACCGTGAACTCCAACCAGGGCACGAGCATCTTCCGGCCGCAGTCGGAAAGCCAGTCCGCGGCGGCGCCGAAGATCGTGATCCGCAAGCAGCTCACCAAGAACGTGGACATCTCGGCGGGAAGCACCGTAGGCGTGGGCACCGGCTCGCAAAAGGAGGTGAACGCGGAGGTCCAGATCGTCCCCGGCCTCTCGGTCATCGGCGTCTACGATAACTACGAGACCACCGGCGCGAACCCGATTCAGAGCTCGTCCTATGGCTTTGATCTCAAGGTCCAGAAGAGGTTCCGATGACCGCGCTCCTGGCGTTGCTCCTGCTGGGATCCGTCCTCGCTCCGCCTGACGCGGGCGCGTCCGAGCCCGCGGCGCTTTCCGAGGTGCGGATCGACGAGATCGAGATCCTGGGCGTGACGCTGCTGCCGGTGCCGACGGTCGAGGCCGCCATGGAGCTCGCCCCGGGCGAGAAGCTCGAGCGCAAGAAGGTCGTGCGCAGCGCCGAGAGCCTGCAGGCGCTCTACCGTCTGCGAGGCTACGAGAAGGTTTCCATCCGCACGGAGCTCGCCCGTCGCAAAGGCCAGAACATCCTCGTCGTCCGGGTATCCGAAGGGTCGCCCAGCCGGATCGCGAACGTCCGGATCGTTCCCGACGGGACGCTCAACGAGGAGGCACGGCGCAACTGGAACGAGATGAGCCCGGGACTCGCGGACAAGATCGGGCTTCTGCCGGGGGACGTGCTGGACCACGAGCGGCTCGCGGCCTCCAAGCGCGCGTTGCAGGATCAGCTCGCGGGACGGGATTTCGTGGGCGCGCGCGCGGAGGATCCGGTGATCGAGACGGCGCCGGCGCCGCCGGGCGCGGACCCGGGCTCGGCGGGCCGCTGGGTCGGCATCGAGATCCACGTCCGGCTGGGCGACCGGGTGAGCTTCGGCTTCCGCGGGAACACGGTCCTGCCGCTTTCCCGCCTGCTCGCGCTCGTGGAGGAGCAGCGGCTCGTGGGCTTCGGCAAGGATTACCTCGGCGCGATCCGCGGCCGGATCGAGGACGAGTACCGCTCCCTGGGGTTCGCCGAAGCGCGCGTCGAGCCGTTTTCCTTCGAGAGGCCCTCCCGCCAGGAGCGGCATGTCACCTACTTCATCGCCGAGGGACCGCGTCTGAGGTTCGCCGGCGTGGACTTCGACGGCAATCACGCGTTTTCGAGCGAGGAGCTCCGGGCGCAGTTCCTGGCCAAGGCCTCGCCCCTGCTCAGTCACGGCTACTTCGTCGAGAAGGATCTTCAGAAAGCGGCGGAGCTCGTCGTCGAATGGATGAAATCCAAAGGCTACCTTTCGGCCAAGCTGGTCACCATCCAGTCGACCCGCTCGGAGATTCCCGATCCTTTCGGCAAGGGCTTTTCCGTTCGTTCGACGATCTATCTTTACGAGGCGGATCAAACGCGGGTCCGCGCCCTCAGCATCCGGGGAAACGCGGGAATTTCCACCGAGGAGATCCGCTCGATCCTGGGCGTGCAGGAAGGCGCGCCGCTGAATCTTTTCGCCTTCAGCGAGGGGATGGAGACCTTGAAGGTGCGCTACCGCAATCGCGGCTTCCTCGAGGCCCGCATCGAGAACGAGGGCGGCGACCAGGTCGTGCGCTACGGCGCGGAGAACCGGTTCGCGGACATCGTGCTGGAGATCAACGAGGGTCCGCGCTTCCGCGCCGGCAAGATCTCGATCGAGGGACTGACCTTCACGCGCGAGGAGGTCGTGCGGCGGGAGCTGCAGCTTCGCGAAGGCGATCCGATCGACGAGCAGCGGCTCGCTGAAACCGAGATGCGTCTCCGCAAGCTCGGTATCTTCTCGCTCGTGGCGATCCGGCTCTCCGATGATCCTGACCGGAAAGACGTGAAGAATCTCCGCGTCGCCGTCCAGGAAGGCGTTCCCGGCGTGGTCAGCGGCGGCGTGGGCTTCCGGAACGATCTGGGCGTGCGAGGCTTCGGGGAGGTTTCCTACGGAAACGTCGGCGGGAAGAACCACACGCTCTCGCTCGACGTGAGCGGCAACCGCCGGATCGACGAAAGCTACCGTCTCGGTGAATTCGAGGCGCAGGTGGTCTATGTCTGGCCATGGTTCCTGGGGCTGGACGCGGTGACCTTCCGCCCGGCGATCGCGTTCACCCAGAAGCAGTACAGCGCCTTCGACGTACGGACGCGATCCTTTTCGGCGACCTGGGAAAAACGGCTTTTCGCCGTTCCCCAGCTCACGGGATTGCTCGGCTACTCGATCGAAGGGGTGGAGCAGTTCCACGCCAAGTTCTTCCTGCAGGACAATGCGCGCCAGACGATCGGCGCGCTCACGCCGACGCTCCGGCTGGACCTGCGCGACAACCCGCTGGCACCGACCTCCGGCTTTTTCGCGACCTCCTCCTTCGAGCTGGGCGCGCCCTGGCTGGGCTCGAGCGGCGAGGGCTATCCGCTGGGCTATACCCGCTTCCAGTTCCGCGCCGATCAGTTCATCTCGCTCAAGCGGGACGTGCAGCTCTATCTGAGCTTCCGCACGGGCATCGCGCGCAGCACGCAGAAGCCGGCGATTGATCCGGCGACGGGTGCGGAGATACCGGCCTCGGGCGGCATCCCGCTCATCAAGCAGTTCGCCCTCGGCGGCGCCGGGAGTCTCCGAGGCTTCGTCGAGCAGGAGCTCAACGACCAGACGATCCTCATCCGCGGTATCGCGTCCTACGTGAACTACCGCGCGCAGCTGGACCTGCCGTTCTCGGGCGCGCTGCGGTTCGGTCCCTTCCTCGATGCAGCGAACCTCCAGCACGACACCTACTCCTTCGGGAACCTCCGGTTCGGCGCGGGCTTCGGTTTCCATTACCTGACGCCCGTCGGGCCGGTGAACCTCGACCTCGGCTTCAAGCTCGACCGCCAGCCGCAGGACAAGGTCGGTTCGGCGATCTACTTCTCGATCGGGGTGATTTGATCTAGGCGGCGGAAGACCCGGACTTGCGCACGTGTTCCGCGGTCGGAATGGTGAAGAAAAAAGTCGATCCGGTCCCCGGGGCGCTGTCAGGGCAGATTTCCCCGCCGTGCGCCTCGATAATCGTGCGTGCGATGAAAAGGCCGAAGCCGATTCCCGCCCGGGAGGAGGGCCCCGCCTGCCAGAGTCGGTCGAAGACGTGGGGAAGATTTTCCGGAAGGATTCCGGATCCGGTATCCACCACGGAGAAGAGGACAGACGCTTCCAGTGACCTTGCCCGAAGGGTGATCGTGCCGCCCGGAGGCGTGAACTTGATCGCATTCCCGATGAGATTGGAGAATACCTGGAGCACGCGGCCCGGATCGCAATGGATGAGGAGATCAGGGCACTCGACCTGGGTTTTCAGCTCGATCTTCTTGCTCTGGACGATCTGAGCCATGAGGTTGACCGCGTCAGCGATGATCGACCGTACCGGGAGATCGGATCTGTCCAGGGCGAACTTTCCCGACTCGATCCGACCCAGGTCGAGAATGTCGTTGATCATGCTCTTCATGGTTTCGGATCCTACCTTGATGCGCTGGGCGGCCGCCTTGATCATCGATCGCTGCCAGCCCAGGTCGAGGCCTTTCGAAATCAGTTCTGAGTTGAGCGAGATCGAGCTCAAGGGGTTCTTAAGGTCATGGGATACCACTTTGAGCAGGTCTTCCCGGTCGCGGATCGCTTGCCTGGCTTCGCGGTAGAGCACCGAGTTATGCAACGCGGTGCTTGCGCGCAGGATGTACTGCTCCAGAAAAGACTGGCGACCCTCGATACCGGGTCCCTTCGCGATCGCGATTCTTCCGAGCAACCGGTCCTGGGCTTTGAGGTCATACTCTCGCCATTCCTCGTCGGGCTGCCCCAGCCTGTTCATCGCCAATCCGCGCGCTTTTTGAGGGGGCCTTCGCATCAGGCAGGAGCCGCTTCCCCCGCGATGCCTGAAAAAACGTATGGCCGGGGCTCCGGCGGGTTGGCCGCGCCCTGAATAAACGTAGTGTTCCGTGCCGCCGGTCTCGACTGTTTCGAGGACGCACGCGTGCGTGAACTCCTTGAGCGCCTGCAGGATGATGGTTCTGATGCAGTACTCCGGCTCCAGCGTCGCGGTCAGCCTGGCGGCGGTCTCGGACAGAAATCGCTCTTCATAATGGGATTGCTGGAGGCGGAGGTTCTTCTGGATCAGCTGCTCGTTGGCCTCCCTGAACCCTCGATTGGCGATCTCGAAAGGGGCGAGACATTCAATCAGGAGAGCATGAGCCTTCTGGCCGATCGCGACGGCTTCCTGGCCGGAGGCTGCCTCCCGAATGAGAATCTGTACGGCGCTCTCATGTGCCTCGAGAAGTTCGAGGATTCCGATTCCCTTGGTATACGCGTCCCGCCCCGCCTCGTAGGCTTCGCGAAGAGAGGATTCATCGAGCCGGTACAGATGGTTCTTGAGAAACCGGCCGTAGCTTTCGTGGAAGTCCTTGGCTCCGTTCACGCGGCGCCTCGCTGCCCGGCTTCCGAATTCAGAGCGATCACCCGAGCGACGAGAATCAGGGCATCATCCGAGCTTTTTCCGTGCTTTTCCAGCACCGCCCTCGCGATCTCGATCGAGCTCAAGGACGCAAGCTCCGGCGTCGCGATAAGCTCCGATCGGAAGCCCGGATCAATTCCGTCCGTCGTCATCACGATCAGGTCGCCGCGGGCGATCGGCCGGGCGGACACCTGGATCGACTTTGGCAGCCGGTACCCGATCACGCCTCGCTCCGAGATCAATGTACCGACCGGATCGATCGCTCCCTTGTTCCAATGAAGGGCCATCGCCTCTACGTCACCTACGCCTGCCCATCGGAGCAATCCCAGGCGCGCATCCACGGTCGCTAGCGTGACGGAGGCGCCGCGAGTGGAGGCGAGTCTTTCATGACAGTGGCGCAGGAGACGCTCGAGAGGCATCCCGGCGCGTTCTTTCAGCGCTTCCTCGGCAATCTCGGCGGCTTGGGTTGCCTCGCGTCCGTGCCCTGAACCGTCGATGACGGCCAGCAGGGCCCGATCTCGGTTGGTCAGGGCAAAGCAGCGGTCTCCACTGGTTATTTCACCGGGAAAAGGTCGGAACTGCGCTCCGACATCGAGGATCAGGCGGCTTTCGTACTCGTTTTCCATTTTCTGAGGATCACCCGGGTGCCCTTTCCGACCGTGGATTCGATCTGGAATTCGTCAACGAGGCGCCTAGCGCCCGGCAGTCCCATGCCAAGGCTCCTCCGGGTGGAGTAGCCATCCTGGAGGGCGAGTTCGATGTTCTCGATCCCCGGTCCTCGGTCCTCGGCGACGACCTCGATCCCGGGGTTCCTGCCGGAATCGCTCAGGCGGAGGCTGATCGTCCCGTGGCCTGCGTACTCGATGATGTTCCGCGCGATCTCCGACACTGCCGTGGCCAGCAAGGTCAGTTCGACCGCGGAAAACCCCAGCCCGCGAGCGGCATCCCGAACCCTTTCGCGTGCACTGACGATGTCGCGTTCGCCTTCGATGGCCAGTGGCTCTAGGTATTTCTCGAAAGGGGCGGCCACGTTGATCTTCCTTCCGGGGAGCGCGATTTCCCGCGACGGGCTATTTTTTCCATGGCGTCCTCGAGATCGAGAGCGGTCTCCACACCCTCGAGCCCAAGCCCGAGCCGCACCATCGCGAGCGCGACTTCCGGCTGGATCCCGGCTATGATCGTCCTGGCTCCGCGCAAGGCGAGGACCTCCGAGATCATGCGCAAAATCCTCACCGCATAAGAGTCCAGCACGTCCAGGACCGTGACATCGATCACGACGCCGCGGACCTCCTGCGTCCCTGTCAGAGCCGAAAGACGTTGCTGAAGGGCAAGGAGATCCTGGTCGCTCAGCGCGACCTGGACCGAGGCGATGAGATACTCACCCTGCTTCAAGATAGGAACTTCCACCTTCGCCTCGTATCACGCGATACCCGAGGATCCGCTCGGCCTCCTCCACTCCTCCCTGAAGGTCGCCGACCGTGTTGAGCCGGGAGAGATCCACGCCAAGACGGACGATCGTCTGCGCGATCTCTGATGAGAGCCCGGTCGTGATGACTTGGGCTCCGAGGAGCCGGGCGGCTTCGACCGTCTGCACGAGATGATTGGCGGTATCCGTATCGACGACTGGAACTCCCGTTATGTCGATCACGATGACGCGGGCGCGTGCGTTCCTGATGGAGGTGAGGAGCTGCGCGGTGATCTGAGTCGCCCTTTTCCGATCGATCAACCCGATGATGGGGAGGATCAGCAGGCGATCGCGGATTCGGAGCACGGGAGTGGAGAGCTCTCGGATCGCCTCTTCCTGCTGTCGGATGGTCTGCTCGCGTCGCAGGCTGTAGGCGTCGATGGCGAGGATCATGTCGAGTCGGATGAGCTTGATCAACGACAGGAAAACGTCAAAGGCCTCGTCGGCATGGCCCGCGAAAGCGGCCCGCAATCGGCTCGCCACCTGATTCTCGTAATACGCGTACATGGCCAGGTAAGTCTTGATCGGCAAGTCGATTTTCTCATGGACGGCCCCGATGAGAAGGCGATCCTCGACGTACTTCATTCCGTAATCGCCCTCAGTGAGGCGCACGAAGTATTCTTTTTGCTTACGCTTCACGTAATCGAGCGTCCTTCTATCGGGAAAGAACGCCCGCATCTCCTCGAAGGAGAGAAGATGCCGATAGAATTCCTCGATCACCGGTTCGGCGTATTCACGAGCGTAAGGAGATAGTTTCTTAAGGCGAGCGACGTCTTCTTCCGTGAACTGGATGACTTTCATCCGATGGCTCAGTTCCTCCTCCGTCATCCCGGACTCCTCGATCAGGTTTTCGGAAGAGATCTGACCTTGACCCACTGATTCACGAAATAGCGGTACTTTGCGCAAGCCGGACATATTGCTCTCCGTTGCAGAGCACATGCCATGATTTTGCGCGGGCAGCGCCTGTGGCTGCTGGGTCTTCACAGGTTTTTTGCGAATGCGCGGCGCCTTTGGAGCGGATGGAATGCACTGAGGACGCGAGTTTCGGAAGGGCGTGGGCGAGGTCGCCTCAAAAAAGCGCTGCGTTTCCGAGCCGGTCCATTCACGGCTTGTCGCGCCTATTACAGCGTTATGGCGTCTGGTGTAGCGCCTGGTACGCTGCTGCCCGCACTTGACGATCCCCGTGTTCCAGAGGAGCGCGCAATCTCCGCGTGGGCCATGCGCAAGGTCCTTCGGAATGACTCCGCATCGGTGATGCGCCATCATAGCAACTAGCGCAGCCCATCAGGAAACTCCGCGCAACGGAGACAGATGACCCGGGCTACCCCCGGCGTGCCGGGTTGTGTGCTTGAAAACCCATTGCCCCAAAGCTATCTAGGAATGGTGAAAGCGAAATACGCGACCTTCCTTCCGGGCCTGAATATGAAGTCACTGAGCGCCTCTCATGGAGGGGAACTCTCGCCAGGCAAGCGTAAAAGCGCCCGCCCGATCGATCCCAAGCAGGCGCTGCACATCGTGATGCGCTCGTCGAAAGCGCGGGGAGAGTTGTCGATGCTGCATCCCCGGCATTGCGCGCATATCCACGCGCTCGCCGAGCGGCTGGCGAGCCGCTGGGGCGTTCGCCTTTATCGCTACGCGAACGTCGGCAGTCACCTTCACCTCCTGGTGAAAGTCCCGTCGCGCGCGGTTTGCCAGCGCTTCCTGCGCGAGCTGGCCGGGGGGATCGCGATCGTGGTCACGGGCGCGAAAAAGGGCATCCCTCTGCGCAAGAACGCCTCGGACCGGGGTTTCTGGGATCATCTGGTTTTCACGCGGATCGTGAGGTTCGGGCGCGACTATGAAAATGTCGGCCGTTATCTGGTCAAAAATCTGTTCGAAGGAGCGGGCGTCCCGATGAAGCGGCTGCTTGCCGAGGGCTTGCGGATCCTGACGGTGAGCCAGAACGGCGAAATTCGTGGTTCACCGTCGTGAGCCAGAACGGGGTCATGGGTGGTTCGCCCCCTGAGCTAAGAACAGGGCTAGCCGGGGTTCGCCCTCCTGAGAAGGGAAGCTGGTATTTCGGCTATCTGCGCGCGCTCGCCATCGCGTATTTCGCGGGCTTCGTTCTTCACCTGCTCGACGTGATGGGTTTGCGGCTGAACTTCGCCTCGATGTCCCGTCTTTGGCAGGGCTGGGTCCTCTTCCTGCTTTGCGGGGATCTTGTGGCCGCCGCTGGCCTGTGGCTTCGCGCAAGCTGGGGTATCAGGGCCTTTCTCTCGATCGCGACCGCGCAGCTCGTGGCTTATCTCGGCTTTCCGCGGGAGTTCGGAGACCAGCGTTTCCTGATCGGGTTCCACGGAGTGACGCTCTCGATTTTTCTGCTTTTTCGTTTGAAGCTTTGGCGGGAAGATCGGCGGAAGGGCGAGGGCGGATGAAGCTAATATATGGTAATATCAGGCAAATTATCGCTGAATGCATTTGCTTCGGCCTCTCGGCTGGAAAGGCGTTCCTGCCGCCGGGTCACGAGCCGGAATCTCGTAACTGCGGCGATCTTCGTATCGCGGTAGATCGCGGTCCTCGCTTCAAGGAAACCAGCCGGCCAGGACATTCCGCTTGAACCCCCGGCGCACCGAAAGTAAAGTCGCGCAATCCTTTGCTCAGTCCGGCGAAAAACAAATTGACTTCACTATAGGCGTCTTGTAATTCCAACCAACTATGTTTCAGCAAAAGTCTTATCAGGCGAAGCAGTCCGGTCCTCATTTTTTCGAGCCTAAAGGCCCGAACGCCCCGAAGTGGTACGTTGTCGATGCCAAGGATCAAGTCGTTGGCCGCCTTGCTACCGTGATCGCGAGAGTGGTGACTGGCAAACACAAACCCACTTATACGCGTCATGCGGATGCCGGCGATTTCGTCGTGGTTCTGAATGCGGATAAAGTCGTTTTCACTCGCAACAAGTGGAACGATAAGCTTTACCGCGACCACACGGGCTACGTCAGCGGCCTCAAGACCAAGACCGCGAAGCAGATGCTTGAGCGTCATCCGGAGGAGATCCTCCGCCGCGCCGTCTGGGGCATGACCAACAAGTCGAGCCTCGCGCGTCACCAGATGAAGAAGCTGAAGCTTTACATGACGGCGGAACATCCGCACGCCGCGCAAAGCCCGCAGCCTCTGCCTTCTGGCGCCATTCGTCGCACCGTTGTGGCGAAGAAGGCCGCCGCGAAGTGATTTTCGCCCGCTCAGGGCTTTTTTAAGGAGAGAATTTTTAAATGGAAAAGCAGCTCCACGAAGTTGGTAAACGGAAAAACGCGGTGGCCCGCGTTTATCTCCGTCCTCGCGCCGGCGAAGTCGGCGTGATCCGCGTCAATGATCGTTCGTTCGAGGATTATTTCCCTCGTCCGGCCTCGCGCCTCATCATCATGCAGGCGCTCGAGCTCACCCAGACCGTGGGTCAGTTCGACATCTTCATCAACTGCCACGGCGGCGGCCTCTCGGGCCAGGCCGGCGCGGTGAAGCACGGCATTGCCAAGGCGCTTCTCGATGTTGATGCGGGATATCGTCCGGTCCTCAAGAAGGCCGGCTTCCTCACCCGCGATCCGCGTGAGGTTGAGCGTAAGAAGTACGGTCTGGCCGGCGCTCGTCGCCGCTACCAGTACTCGAAGCGCTGATTTCGAGTCAGTTTGGATTCAGGAAACGGGAGGGCTCAAACCCCTCCCGTTTTTTTTTGCGCCCAGCACGGGGTCAGCATGAGCCCAGTGTTTTCTTACTGACTGGATTGCCTCGAGTTGTTAAATTCTATTAAGCTCTTTCAGCTGAAGAGCTTGGAAAAAAACTGAATAGAATCAGGGATAAACAATGGCTCGTTCGATCTTGGGCTTTTCCGCTGTTTTTCTTTTAGGTTGCGCTACGACACCTGTCTCTGTCGATGGAGATAGCCGAACGCGGATGCCAGCATCGACCAAGATCGAGCTTTTGACAGCCATTCGCAGTCAGATTCCATCTGAGGAAATACAGACTTGGCTCGTCGGTACCACTCAAGTGAAGATTGGCTCCAAGGTGGTCGAGGCCCGCTGCAAAGTCGAGCTTCGAGACAGCTTCAAGGAACGCCATACGCCGTTGAACTACATTCGAATCACTGGGGGATTTCCAAGACTCGTTGACTTGAAGCGTGGCGCAGAATTTCCGGAGTATTTCTACCTTGGCGCTTCGGCTGGCGAAGGCCTGTCTTCACATTCGGAAATCAAAGCGGATTACGTTGATTTCGAAACAATCCGAAGCTCCGATTGGGGCGGAGAAGTCCGAGAGCGTGTGATCATCGAGGGAACGCTCAAGGGCGGGAATCTCAAGGCCCATTTCATCACAAGCCCTTTGACGATGGGATTCGCGCTTCCTTTTGATACTACCGATGCTACGTGTACAGGCTTAACCCTCGTAACAAGCGAAAACCGATAGCGTCACGGCAATCGAGCGCCCCATCGACTCCAAATGAGCTCGGGAACGCTTTTCGGGCAGAAGCTCAAGCGGCCTTTTTCATCGCTTCGGCCTCCAGCGCCAAGGCCATGCATTCCAGGACGCGCCCATATTCGTGCGCGGCTTTGATTCGTTCGGCTCGCAGGAGCTCATTGCGATATTCGGGTTCTTCGAGCTCGTCGAGATGTTTGCGCGCGCGATTGAGGTAACGGGTCATTTCCTCGGGCATCTCCGTCATTCCTGGAGGAATGTGTTCCGCCACCGAGTTCAGCAGGTCCTCGGTCGTGTCGCTGTGCTCGTGCAGGTGATAATCCTCGGCGGTCGCGCCTTCGAGGAACGGAAGCTCGCTGGTGCGAGGCTCTAGGTAGGCGATCTTCGCCTCATGCCAGAAGGCGCGGGCCAGGTGTTTGGCCGTTCTCGCCCAGCGTTCCGCGGCGAGACGGTCCCCCTTGCGGTAGGCTCGGAAAGCGCGGCGATAGGTCTGGGACACTTCGGTCGGTTCCAGGCCGGGTATCGTGATTCTTTCGCCGAAATACGTCGTCTCGGATTCGATGACGCAGTTGTAGGCTTTCTTCAGCTCGTGCTCGGCATTTTCGGGACCATGAATTTCGTACGGATTGACTTGGCGAGTCATGACAGCCCTCCGTTGATCAGAATGCAAAGGGGGTACCCAGTTGCCTTGGCTGCATGCATAATCAAGAAATGGTTTGGACGACCTATAAGGAAAAGGTCAAGCGCCTCTCCAAGCGGATGGTCGAGGCCCAAAGGCCGATCCGCGTGCTTGACGCGATCAAATGGGACCATGCGGTCGAGCAGCACCTGCGAAAGCACCGCTTCCGCGAGATGCCCAAGATCGGTCCGGAGTATTACGCGGGAATACCCCTGGGCTTCGAGCCCGACGGGAAGATCGAGGAGCTCGAAGCCCTGATCGGCGACATCGACCTGGAACTGGGGGCGGGGGATCAGCTCGGCGAGCTGCTCAAGAGGATCACGCGGGAGTACGCCGACGTCGTGCGGATGCTGGAATGCCGGGGCACCCGCCGGTTCTGGGAGTACAGCCGCAAGCTCTATGGTTCGCCCAAAGACACGATGTTCGACGAGAAGAACACGATCTCGGAACTGGGTCGGCTGCTGTATTCCATCCTTGGCGGAATCGAGGACGCCACGCTGGGCGGCGAGCATCCGCAGGATATCGAGGCGGACGAGGCCGTTCGCATCCTGAACGAGCGCTTCCTGGAGTACTTCGGGAGCGGAGTGGTCGAGGCGCGGATCTCCGACGGGATCCTGGCGGATGCCGCCGCGGGCGGCGACGTGGTGAAGATCAAGCAGGGTTCGAAGTTCTCCATGCGCGACGTGGATATCCTCGAGGTCCACGAGGGCTGGGTGCACGTGGGAACGACCCAGAACGGCCAGCACCAGCACGTCGCCCGCTGGCTGGCGAAAGGCTCGCCCCGGGTCTCGGCCACCCAGGAGGGGCTGGCCGTGATCATGGAGATCTTCACCTTCCGCTCGTATCCGAAGCGAGCGCGTCACATCAACGACCGTATCCTCTCGATCGACAAGGTGGAGGACGGCGCCAACCTCCTGGAGATCATCGAGTTCTACCGCACCGAAGGGTACTCCGAGGACGACTGCATCGCCAACGCGATGCGGGTCTTTCGCGGCGGCGTGGCCGAAGGCGGAGCGCCGTTCACCAAGGATATCTCCTATTGCCGGGGTTTCATCGAGGACTACAATTTCCTGCGGGCGGCCATCCGCGCCGGCAAGCCCTTTCTCATCCCGTTTCTTTTCACCGGCAAGCTCCACGTCGACGATGTTCCCCTGCTTTACCAGAAGCACAAGGAGGGGATCGTCGATGCGCCGATGTTCATTCCGCCGCAGTTCCGGGATCTCAACGGGGTGGCGGTGTGGATGAGTTTCTCGAGTTTTCTGAACCTGGTGGATTTAAAACGGATTCAGGAGCATTATAATAAGTTGTTCAAGGATCACCTGTAACGAAAGGGGCCCGAAATGCGGCAAAAGCGCCAAGCGCGTCTGATTAGGAATCTGTGGATCGTGGGTGTCGTCGTGGCCGCGGCAGCGGCGACGGGAGCGGTGGCCTTCGCGGCGGAGCTTGCGAAGGTGAATGACGAGACGATCACCGACAAGGACCTCCGGCTGATCCTGAACAACTTCAACGAGGGCCAGCGCAGGAGCATCCTCAAGGATCCGCAGTCGCGCCGGCAGGTCCTCAATACGCTGATCGATCAGGAGATCCTGGTCTCGGAGGCGTCCAAGGAGAAGCTCGATCAGAGCGCCGAGTACAAGGACGCCCTCGAGGTCTTCAAGAAGCACTGGCTCTCGAGCAAGATGCTGGAAAAAAACATCGCGCCGAAGATCACGGATCAGGCGGTCAAGAGGTACTTCGAGGAGCACAAGGCGCGCTACAGCACGGATCAGGTGCACGCGATGCACATCCTGCTGTCCGACGAGAAGACCGCTCAGGACGTCCTGAAGCAGGCTTCGGCCCCGGGCGCCGACTTCCAGGCGCTCGCCGAGAAGCACTCCAAGGACCCCTCGGCGAAGAACAACCGCGGCGACCTGGGCTTTTTCGGCCGTGACCGGATGGTGCCGGAATTCACGGAGTCGGCCTTCGCGGGCAAGCCCGGCGAGCTGGTCGGACCCGTCAAGACGGCCTACGGCTATCACGTGATCAAAGTGGTCGAGAAGAAGATGGGCAAGCCCATGGAGTTCAGCGAGGTCGAGCTCCGCGTCCGCACGGAGCTGCAGCAGGAGCTGACCCGGAGCTACGTCGGCAAGCTGCGCGCGAAGGCCAAAGTGAAGGTCGACGATGCCGCGCTCGAGAAGATGATGTAAGCGCGACCCGGTTTCGCATTCGAGCGGCCGGCGGGGCGACCCGCCGGCCGTTTCTATTTGGCGGTCATCCCGAACTGCCGAAGCACCTCGAGGAGCTCGGCGATCTCCTTCTCGCCGCGGCCCGAGCGCAAGGCGTTTCGCACGCAGCCTTGGGCATGATCCTCGAGCAGCTGGAGCGCTAGCGCGTCGAGCGCCGACTTGACGGCGCTCACCTGGGTAAGGACCTCAACGCAGTAGCGGTCCTCCTCGATCATCTTGGTGATCCCTCGGAGCTGGCCGGCCACGCGGTTGAGACGGGTCAGCAGCTCCGTCTTGTGCGGCTGAACGACCTTGGGGCCTTCGCCGTGGCAGGAACGCCGCTTGTCAGCCGACGACGTCATAGCCCGCCGACTCGATCGCGGCCTTGAAGTCCTCGAGCTTCGCCTTGCCCGGCTCGTAGCGGATGGTCACCTTGCCCTGCTCGAGCGCGATCTCCACGCTTTGGACCCCGTTCATGGGAGCCAGGAGCTTCCGGACGTTGTTGACGCAGCCCATGCAGGTCATGCCTTCGACTTTGAGTGTGAGGTTTTCCATTTATCTTCCTTTCCTATTCAAGCCTCTTCCAGCGATTCAGGAGAAGCGAGTTGCTGACGACCGAGACCGAGCTCAGGGCCATCGCGGCGCCGGCGATCACGGGACTGAGCATTCCGCTCGCGGCGAGCGGAATCCCGAGCACGTTGTAAATGAAAGCGAAAAAGAGATTCTGCCGGATCTTGCGGAGGCTCGCGCGCGAGAGGTCGATCGCATCAGCCACGCCGCGAAGATCGTTGCGCATCAGCGTGATATCCGCCGCCTCGATGGCGATATCCGAGCCGCTGGAAATGGCGAAGCTCACGTCCGCGGCGGCGAGGGCCGGAGCGTCGTTGACGCCGTCGCCGGCCATCGCGATGAGCTGGCCGGCGCTCCGGAGTTTCTGGATCTCGGCCGCCTTTTCCTGCGGAAGGACCTGCGCGCGGAATTCCCGGATTCCCGCCTGGGAGGCGATGGCGCGCGCGGTGTCCACGTGGTCCCCCGTCAACATCACGGTGCGGATGCCCATGGAGCGGAGCCGCTCGAGCGCCCGCACGGAGCTCGGCCGCAATGGGTCGGCGATTCCCAGCAGGCCAACAGGCTCGCCGTCGCGCGCGACGGCGATCACGGTTTTGCCCTGAGAGGAAAGCGCCGAGACGCGTTCCGCCTCGAAGCCCGTTCCCGCGATCCAGTCGGGCGATCCGACCTGGAGCCGGGCGCCGCGGGAGCGGCCTTCCACGCCTTTCCCGGTAATGGCTTTGAAGTCGGAGAGCGCTTCCGGAGCGATTCCGCGCTCGGAGGCGCTCTTGAGCACGGCCTTGGCGAGCGGATGCTCCGAGCCCTGTTCGAGCGTGGCGGCCAGCCGGAGGAGCTCGTCGGCGGCGATGCCCGAGGCCGGCAGAAGGTCGGTGACGGAAGGCTTGCCTTCGGTAAGGGTGCCGGTCTTGTCGACGACCAGGGTCCGAAGCCGGCCCGCGCGCTCGAGCGCGGCGGCATCGCGGATGAGGAGTCCCGAGAGCGCCGCGCGTCCCGTCGCGACCATGATCGCGGTGGGGGTCGCAAGCCCCAGCGCGCACGGGCATGCGATGACCAGCACCGCGACGGCGTGGATCAGTGCCGAGACCGGGGAATCCGTCAGCCAGAAAGCGAAGGCGAAGGTCAGCAGGCTCACGAACGTGACCGCGGGCACGAAGATCGCCGAGATGCGATCGGCCAGCTTCTGGATCGGGGCCTTGGAACCCTGCGCCTCCTCGACCAGGCGGACGATCTCGGAAAGCACGGTCTGGCTCCCTACGCCGCTCGCGCGGCATTTGAGCAGTCCCTGGGCGTTCTGCGTTCCGGCATACACCTTCGCGCCGGGCTCCTTGCCGACGGGAAAGCTCTCGCCGGTCAGCATGCTCTCGTCGATGTGCGAGGCTCCCTCGATCACCTCGCCGTCGACGGGCACGCGTTCGCCGGGGCGAACGAGGAAGATCTCCCCCAGCGCGAGCTCGCGCACGTCGATTTCCAGGATCCGGCCATCGCGCTCCACGCGGGCGGTCTTCGGCTGGAGGCGGATGAGCTGCTCGAGCGCCGAGGAGGTACGGCCCTTGGCCCGGGCCTCGAGAAGCTTGCCCAGCAGCACGAGCGTGATGATCGCGGCGCTGGCCTCGAAGTAAACATGCTGGTGCTCGACCCCGAGCAGCGTCACCGCGGCGCTATAGAGATAGGCCGCGCTCGTGCCGAGCGCGACGAGCACGTCCATGTTGGCGCCGCCGCCGCGCAGCGCATGCCAGGCGCCGCGGTAAAAGCGCCAGCCGATCCAGAACTGGACGGGGGTGGCCAGCAGAAGCTGGAGCCAGCGCGGGACCGGATCCGCGGCATGCGTTCCCGGCGCCGCGGCGCCGAGGTCGGCGAACATGGCGGCCATCTGGTAGAGGAAGGGAAGAGTGAGCAGCCCTGAAATGGCGAAGCGCCGGAGCTCCAGGCGATATTCCGCCAGCTTGCGCTGCTTCTCGCCGAGGCGGGAGGCTTCGGTGATCGGTGAGGCGCGGTATCCGGCGCGCTCGACGGCGGCGATCAGTCCGGCGATATCGACCCGCGCGGGATCGAAGCGCACGCGCGCCTTTTCCGTCGCGAGATTCACGGCCGCCGAGACGCCGGGTGTCCGGTTCAGTACCTTCTCCACGCGCGCCGAGCAGGCTGCGCAGGTCATTCCCTGGATGGAAAGCTCGGCATGGGAGGCAAGACTCGTAGGCTCCTGTTTCATGAGAGCCATGATACCCCCGGGGGGTATCTAAGTCAAGGCACGGATGAAGCGTCCGGCCGGCTCAGTTGTAATCGCGGGCGCTGATGCCGTATTTCTGCAGCTTGCGCAGCAGCGTCTTCTTCGGGATGTTGGCATGGAGCGCCGTCTGGTTGATGCGGCCCTTGAACGCCTTCAGCGCGCTGATCAGGAAGCGCCGCTCGAACTCCTCCTTGTTGGCCTGGAAGTCCAGGCGTCCGAAGTCGAGCGTGAAGCCGAGGTCCGCGGTGCCGCCCACGGGCAGCGCGATCGCGTCTTCGGCGCCTGCCGCCGCGTCGAGCTCCTCGTCTTCGTCCTCGAGGCCCAGGCGGGTGGCCAGGCCCGGCCGCGCGGCGTGGCCGGCGAGCGAATCCGGAAGGCTCGCCACCGTCAGCTGGGCGCTGTTCTCGATGACGAACGCGTGCTCGATGACGTTCTCCAGCTCGCGGATGTTGCCCGGCCAGGAGTGCTGCTGGAGCAGCTCCATCGCCGCGGGCGCCAGGCCCGAGATGGTCTTCGAATACTGCTGGTTGAATTTGTCGATGAAGTACCGCGAGAGCGCTTCGATGTCGTTCTTGCGCTCGCGCAGCGGCGGCAGCTGGATGGGCAGGACGTTCAGGCGGTAGAAGAGATCCTCGCGGAACTCGCCCTTCCTGATCATCTCCTCGAGGTTGCGGTTGGTCGCGGCGACGATGCGGACGTTCACCTCGACTTCGCGGTTGGAGCCGATCGGGGTGAACTTCTTCTCTTGCAGCGCGCGCAGGAGCTTGACCTGCATGGCAGGGGAGACGTCGCCGATCTCGTCGAGGAACAGGGTGCCGCCGTCGGCGTACTGGAACTTGCCGATCTTGCGCGAGTCCGCGCCCGTGAAGGCGCCTTTCTCGTGCCCGAAGAACTCGCTCTCGATCAGGGTCTCGGGGATCGCCGAGCAGTTGATCGTGACGAAGCGGTTGTCCTTGCGCGGGCCGTTGAAGTGCAGCGCCTGCGCGACGAGCTCCTTGCCCGTCCCGCTTTCGCCGCGGATGAGCACCGCCGTGTCCACCCGCGAGAGCTTGTCGATGACGCCGAAGATGCGTTTCATCTCGGTGCTCTGGCCGATGAAGTCCGTGCCGTTCGGCAGCTTGAAGACCGGTGCGGAGAGGGTCATGTTACGGATCATGTGGCGCGCCCGCAGGGCCTTGTCCACGAGGTAGACCAGGTTTTCCGCCTTGATCGGCTTTTCGAGGTAGTTGTAGGCGCCTTCCTTGGTGGCCTCGACCGCGTCGCGGATGTTCGAGAAGGCGGTGAGAATGATCACGATGATCGAAGGATCGTGCGCCTTGATTTCCTTGAGCGCCTCGAGCCCGGTCATGCGCGGCATGTTCACGTCGAGCAGGACGAGGTCGTACCTGCCGGCGCGGACGCGGTTCACGCCTTCCTCGCCGTCTTTCGCCTGGTCCACCGCGTAGTGGTTCTCCGAGAGCGCCGTGGCGACCGAGAGCCTGAGATCCGCATCATCGTCAACAACCAGTACTCGCAACATACTCGTCTCCTATCCATCGCGGCGCGAAGGCCGCATTTTCGCGATCAGCTCCGGGCTGACCAGTTTCAAGAGGTTCGAACGCAGTCCTGGCAGCCTCGAGGCGCCGGCGTGCTCCGGGGAAAGCGCTGGGTGACCCGGCTCGGCCCCGCGCAGGGGCAGCCGGATGCGGAAGGAGCTGCCCTTGCCGCGCTCGCTCGTGACCTCGACCCGACCCTGATGAAGCTCGACGAAATAGCGGGTGAGGTAAAGTCCCAGGCCGGTGCCGGCAACCGAGGAAGTCGCGTCGTTCTTCGCGCGGTAGAACCGGGTGAAAAGACCGTCGAGCTCCTCGGGAGTCATGCCGATCCCCTGATCGGTCACGGCGACCTCGATCCACTCGCCGGTGTCGTCGTTGAGCTCGCGCGACTCGATCCTCACCTGCGAGCCCGAGGGGGAGTATTTCAAGGCGTTATCGATCAGATTGTTGATGACCTTGGACATGAGGGAGGAGTCCATCCGCACGGGGAAGAGCGGCTCCAGCGCGACCTCGAGCTGGATCTTCTTGGCCCGCGCCGACGCCTTGAACGACTCGACCGAGCGCTCGATGAGCTGGTTGATGTCGCGCGATTCGACGTTGAGCTGGATGCGTTTGGATTCGACCTTGTTGAGCTCGAGAATGCTCGAGATGAAGCGGTTGAGCTCTTCGGTCGAGCCGATGATGTGCTGGATCGTCTCCTTGTCGCGCTCCACGAGGCGGTCCGAAGCCTTGCGCAGGAGCACCTCGGCCAGCCCCTGGATGCGGGCGACCGGGGTCTTGAGATCATGGGTCACGAGCGAGAGGAAATTGCTCTTGAGCTCCTCGACCTGCGTGAGGAGCTGGTTCTTGCGCTGGTAATCCCAGCGCTTCTTGTACTCGCGGATGAGCCGATAGGGAACCGCGAGGTAGTAGCCCAGGAAGATGGCGATCAGCGGCTGGCTTTCGCGCACCCAGATGCCGTGGGTCCGAAAGAGCAGGCCCGAGACGGAAAGGAATCCCGCGACCAGCGCGAGCGTGGCGAAGAGTCCGGTGAGCGGGCTCGAGTTGAGCACCCACCAGAGCACGAATAGCGCCGCGCCGAAGGTGATCGCCGCGTTGAGCGCCGGAGGGGCGCGGAGGACGCCTTCCTGATGGATCAGCGAGTCCAGGATGTTGGCGTGGACCGCGAGCTTGGGGTTCGAGAACGCCTCCTTGGAAAACGGCGTGATCGACCAGTCGCCCGAGTTGTCCTTGGAAAGGGTGCTCACCAGCACGATCTTGCCGCGCAGGCTTTTCGCGGGAAGGTTGCCCTTGAGGATCTCGTGGAAGGTCATGCGGGGATAGCCGCCGAGGCGAGCGGGGCTGGGCTCGGCCCGCAAGGCCGTATCGTGATGATACGAGAAAAGGAAATAGGTGCCCTCGATCTGCGGGACCGTGTAGGCTCCGCGCGGCAGCCAGCCGGGATTCGCCAGCCCGAGGTCCTGCGCGAGCCGGAGATGAAAAGCGGGCTTGTCTTCGAGCGTGAGCAGCGCCCGCCGGGTGACCTTGTCCTCGCCGAAGACGTTGCCGTCCTTGTGGATGAGCGCGAGCGCGTGCGGGAGCGAGCTCAGCGGATAGGGGGGGAGGACCTCTCCGGTCACGTCGAAGGGAGTGCCGAGGAGCACCGGAGTACCCTGAGCGCCGAGACGCTGGGCGGCCTGCACGAAACGCGTGGCCCAGGTGCCCTGGAAGTAGTCCGGATTGGCCTGGCTGACCTGGTTGAAGTTCACGAGATAGCCGACCGCGCGCGGCTCGAGCTTCTCGAGCGCTTCGAGGAAGAGCGCATGGTAGTCCAGGGTGAGGGGTTGGAATTCGTCGAGTGCGCGCGTGCTGGTATCATCCAGGGTGACCAGAACGATGTCCTGATCGGCTCTTGATCCGGACTGACGCGCGACCCGCAGATCGTAAAGCGGGGCCTCGAGCCATCTGAAGTTGATGTTCAGGAGCACGCCGGTAAGCACCGCGGCCACCGCGAGGATCAGAAGGTTTTTTTCATGTTTGCGCAGGCGCGCTTTCCAGTTCCGCATTTTTGTTTTCCACTCAGGGCAACGAATGCCAGCTAACGCACTGAGTTAAAGCAATCCTTATACCAGTCGGTGACGTTTTGCACCTGTAAACTAGCTCATTGAAAGATAGGGTGTTTTTTAGGGATAGGGCCTGGTCCCGCATACCAGGACCGATGCACCGGAGAGGGGTGTGTCCATGGATTGGACACGTGTGTCCATGGGCGAAAGGCGGGCCTGGACCGGGATCTCGCGCGTGCGCGCCGTCCCGCCGCTTGCGGCTATTCGGAAGTCGAGCGCAGCGAAGCCGGCCACATCGGCTCGCAGCTCAGTCCGCGCGGCTCGAGCCCGCGCGGATATTTCTCGGTGATGAGCTGCGCGGAAGGGCACTCGGGCGAAGCCTGCAATCCCGTGTGGCGGTCGATCGACACGTCGACGAGGTTCGGGCTGAGCGGGAACGGAACCGGGGGTTCGCCGGCGAGCGCTTTCTTCATGAAGGCGATCCAGATGGGAAGCGCGGAGCTCGCGCCGGTGAGTGCGATGCCCTTCTTCTTCGCCGCGGGCAGCGGAGGCGCGCCGGGCTGATCCATTCCGACCCAGACGACCGTGGCGAGCTGCGGGGAGTAGCCCGCGAACCAGCTGTCGCGATGATTGCTGGTGGTGCCCGTCTTGCCCGCGGCCGGGCGGTCGAAGCCGAGCTTGTACGCGTGATGGGCGGTGCCCTCGGTGAAGACCGACGTCAGCATCTCCGTGAGCAGGTCGGCGATGCCGGGCTCGATCACCTGCCGGGGATGGAAGACGAAACGGGCGAACTCCGCGCCATCGCTCTCGGTGATCGCGCGGATCACGGTGAGCTCGTCCTGCACGCCGTGATTGGCGAAAACCGCGTATGCGCGAAGCAGCTCGATCGGCGAAAGCTCCGCCACGCCCAGGGCCAGCGAGGGCACCGCCGGAAGCTCACTCTCGATCCCGAGCGTCCGTGCCGTCTCGATGATCCGGTCGATGCCGACCTCCCAGCCGATCCGGGCGGTCACCGTATTGATGGAATGGGCGAGCGCCGTGCGGTGCGTGACCCAACCGCGGAAACCCTTCTCGTAGTTGCGAGGGCTCCAGTTCTGCTTGCCGCGATCGTAGGTCAGGGTCCAGGGCGCGTCCTCGGCCGGATGGCCAGGCCCGTAGGGGATGCCGTTGGGGTCGGTGCCCTTCTGCAGGGCCGCGAGGTAGACGATGGGCTTGAAGGTCGAGCCCACCTGGCGCTTCATGTTGAGGATGCGGTTGAAATTGGATTGCGCGTAGCTGCGCCCGCCGATCAGCGCCCGGATGAAGCCGGTGGCCGGGTCAACCGAGGCCAGCGCTCCTTCGAGGCGATCGGACGGGGTGGCACCCGACAGGCCGACCTTCCTTTCGAGTTCCTGAATTCCTTCCGCGACCGCCTGCTGGGCGGCCTGGTTCATGCTGACGTCCAAGGTGGTGTAGACGCGGAAGCCCGAGTCCGCGATCTCCTCCTCGGCGCGACGGCCCTTGAGCTTGCGAATGAGCTCGGCCTTCACGTAGTCGGTGAAGTAAGGGGCCTTATTCGAGACATTTTGAGGCGCCGCCAGCCGGACCGGCATCTTCTCGGCCTCGCGCGCCTCCTCCTCGGCGATCATCCCGGTCTCGACCATGCGACGGAGGACGAGCCGCGCGCGTTCAAGGGCCCGCTCAAAATGGCGGTAGGGGGAATAGAAGCCGGGGCCCCGGATGAAACCCGCCATCATCGCGATCTCGGCGAGGTTGAGCTCCTCGAGCTTGCGCCCGAAGAAATACCGCGCGCCTTCGGAAACTCCGTGAACCTCGAAGCTCCCGACCTGGCCGAGGTAGACCTCGTTGAGATAGCGTTCGAGGATCTGGTTCTTGTCGAAGGTGGCCTCGAGGAGCAGCGCCAGGAAAAGCTCGTTGACCTTGCGGAAGAGATTCTTCGTTCGCCGGGCCATGAGGTTCTTCACGAGCTGCTGGGTGATCGTGCTGCCGCCCTGGGCGAAGGAGAGCGTCCTGAGGTTCACGAGGACGGCGCGAGCCAGGCCGCGCGGATCGAAGCCGCTGTGCTCGAGAAAGTGATGGTCCTCGATCGCGATGATCGCCTTGACGACGGGCGAGGGAATGTCATCGAAGCCCACGACCTCGCGGATCTGGCGCTTGCCCTCGCCGCCCGGGCGCGCGAGCGTGGCCACGAGCTCGGGCTCCAGGAAGATCTCCGAGACCTCCGTATCCCCGAACGCGATCGATTGCAGCGGCGAATCCGCCCCCGTGCCGCTGAACTCGAGGGTCACGGGCCTCTTGTCATAGGATTCGGGCTCTCCGAGCGCGGTGAGCGCGCTTCCGGGCAGCAGGTACCCGGGATAGTCCACCGTGTGCAGGGTGAAAGTGATCTTCTCCTCGCTTGCATCGGTTCGGTAGCCCAGGGCGCGCAGGCGCTCCTCGACCCACTGGCGGGTCGCGGGGGGCGCGAGGCGGGTGACGTCGGAGTAGATGCGCGTGGGGAAATCGTGCTCGGTCCGGTCATTGAACGCGATCTTGAGCTGTCGATAAAGACCCAGCAGATAAACGCCGAAAATCACCGAGGCGATGAGGGTGCCGAAAATCACGACGCGCCGCGCGCGCATTTTTTATCTCCTTGACGGGACTTAGGCCGGTCAATAAAACCGAGCATACCAGTAATTGAGGAGGCACTCATTCATGTATGGAAAAAATTTTCTCACCTTGGCTCTCGCGGCGCTCCTGAGTACGCAGGCCGCGCAAGCGATCGAGCTTCATTGGTCCGGACAGTTCTGGTCTGAGTACCACCTGGTGAACAACTATGTGATGGATAGCGCCGATTCCGCCGCCAATCTCGATGCCGGAAGGGTATCCGGAGGCGAAGCGACCGGTTATTACGTTCCCGCGGGCGGCCAGAGGGACGCCGCTTTTCAAACTCTTTTTTTCCGGCTTCGCCCGAAGCTGGTCGTCAATGACAACATCTACGTGAAATCGGAATGGTGGGCCGGCGACCCGGTTTTCGGGATCAGCGGCAACGCCGTCCCGTACAGCCGCGACCAGCGGATGTACTATTCGAACCAGTCCCGCGGCGCGCTCGTTTCCGCGCAGCGGTTCTGGGCCGAGCTCCTGAGCGACTTCGGAACGGTGCAGATCGGCCGGATGCCGTTGGATTGGGGCCTGGGCCTGGTCTGGAACGGCGGCGAGGCTCTTTGGAGCCGCTACGCCTCGACGGGCGACGGCGTGCGGCTGATTTCCAAGTTCGGAGCCTTCACCTTCGCGCCGGGCTACATCCTTTATTCCACTGGAAATACCATAGGCGGCGCCTGCACCGTGGGTGGTCCGGCCTGCAGCCCGATCGTGAACGGCAAGGCGGCGGTTGCCGATTATTCGCTCGCGCTCAAATATGAAAGTCTCGAGGACGACTTCGACGGCGGCGTGAATTTCGTCAAGCGGCTGGCCGGCCTCAACCAGGACGTTTATAATCTCGGCATCCAGGGAACGGGCGTGGGTACGAACTACAATACCTGGGACATTTACGCGCGGAAACGCCTCGGGGACCTGACTCTCGCCGGAGAGGTGCCGATCACCAGCGGCACGGTGGGCGGCATGGAGTACTCCTCGATCGCGGTCGCGGGCGAAGCCGAATGGCGCATCAGCGACGGCTGGCAAACCCAGCTGCGGGCGGGACACGCACCGGGTCAGCCGAGCTCCGGATCCGCGAATCCGGATCGTTACAAGGCGTTTTTCTTCAACCCGAACTATCGCCTGGGCAACATCATGTTCAACTACCAGCTGGCGAACTTCGGGGGCAACACGGGGACGAACACCCTGGACAACCCGGCCGCGAGTCCGGCCGCGCTCCTTTCGCCGTTCGATAATCCGATCGTGAACGCCACTTACGTGAGCCTGGGCGGCACGTTCAAGACGCAGAAATGGGCGTTCAACACCGGCCTGATCTACGCGCATGCCTCGCAGGCGGCATTGGCGGGCGAGTATTTCCTGAATACCTGGAAGCGCAAGATGGAGCTGGCCAGCTCTAATCAGGGAAAGAACCTGGGAATCGAGTGGGATTTCGGCGTTGCATTCCAGTGGGATGATTTCCTGCAATTCCGCGTGGACGGGGGTTGGTTCTTCCCCGGCAATTATTACGCCTTCTCGAACGCGGCCACGGAGAACAAGACGGATTCCGTCTTCTCGACCGCGGCCCGGATCGGCATCAATTTCTGATCCCATTTGATCCGGTTCGTGAGAACCTAGGGTCGTGGGAATCTTGGGAAGCGGGGAAATCCGGACTGGCTGGGGCGCGGCCGACGTGATCGTCGGAGCGGCCGGGCTCGTCCTGTCGCTCGGGGCCTTCGCAGGCATCCACTGGGTGCGCCGCAGGTTCGTGCTTCCGTTGGAACGCGTCGCCGCCGCGATCGGCAGGATGCGCGACGGCGGGACCGGAACGCGCATCGAAGGGGAGGGGCTTCTTCCCGTCGAGCGCGAATTCAACGAGATGGCCCGGAGGATCGACGGGAAGCTCTTCGAGCTCAAGCGGGTGGATGACCTGAAGACGGAGTTCATCTCGACGGTTTCGCACGAGCTGAGGACTCCGCTCACCTCGATCGCCGGCTACACGCAGCTGCTGAGCCAGGGTGATGCTGGACCGGTGAACGAGACCCAGCGGGAGTTTCTCGAGATCGTGGATACCAATGTCCGCCGGCTCTCGGAGCTGATCAACGATCTCCTCGATATCGAGAAGATCCAGGCCGGAAAGATCCATCTCGCGCGCGAGCGGGTGGATCTGGGCGGGGTGCTCGCGGAGTGCGTGGATACCTTCAGGCTCCTGGCCTCGCGCAAAGGGCTTGCGCTGGAGCTGCGGGTCGCGGCCCGGGAGCCGTTCGTGATCGGGGATCGTGCGCGGCTTGTCCAGATCTTCATGAACCTGCTCTCCAACGCCGTGAAATACACGGATCGCGGGCGGATCGAGGTTGTAGCCGAGGAAAGGGATTTCGCGCTTTCGGTGGAGATCCGCGACTCCGGCATCGGGATCTCGGCGGAGGAGCGCGAGGGCCTCTTCGAGAAGTTCTACCGCACGAAATCGGCCGCGCTCTCGCGTCAGGGCGGCACGGGGCTCGGGCTCGCCGTCACGCGCGCCCTGGTCGAAGGGCATCAGGGCAAGATCCGGGTCGAGAGCGAGCCCGGAAAAGGCAGTGTCTTTGCGGTGCGGCTTCCGTTCGCGGGCGCGATCACCGCGCCCGCGAACGGGAG
>JAMPXJ010000019.1 GCA_023701205.1 Oligoflexia bacterium | reverse complement strand
TCGTTTCCGGTTGCGCCTGTGGCGCCCGTGAACCCTTGCGCGCCATCGTTTCCGGTTGCGCCTGTGGCGCCCGTGAACCCTTGCGCGCCATCGTTTCCGGTTGCGCCTGTGGCGCCCGAAGCGCCCGTTACTCCAGTTGCTCCTGCTCCCGTAGCACCGGTCGCGCCCGTGAAACCCTGCGCACCCTGTGCACCGGTTTCGCCTGTAGCGCCAGTGAAGCCCATAGCGCCATCAGCGCCGGTCGCACCCGTGGCGCCCGAAGCGCCCGTTACTCCGGTTGCTCCTGCTCCCGTAGCACCGGTCGCGCCCGTGAAACCCAGCGCGCCCTGTGCCCCCGTCTCGCCTGTCGCGCCGGTGAAGCCCATAGCGCCATCAGCGCCGGTCGCACCCGTGGCGCCCGAAGCGCCCGTTACTCCGGTTGCTCCTGCTCCCGTAGCGCCAGTTGCACCGGTCAATCCTTGCGAACCAGCAGCGCCCGCGGCACCCGTAGCGCCTGTCGCTCCGGTCAATCCTTGCGAACCAGCAGCGCCCGCGGCACCCGTAGCGCCAGTTGCACCGGTCAATCCTTGCGAACCAGCAGCACCCACGGCACCAGTCGCTCCCGTCGCACCGGTAGATCCCTGCGCGCCAGCCGCCCCTGCAGCACCAGTAGCGCCTGTCGCTCCGGTCAATCCTTGCGAACCAGCAGCGCCCGCGGCACCGGTCGCGCCCGTCGCACCGGTAGATCCCTGCGCGCCAGCCGCCCCTGCAGCACCCGTAGCGCCCGTCGCTCCGGTCATCCCTTGCGAACCAGCAGCACCCGCGGCACCGGTCGCTCCCGTCGCACCCGTGGCGCCCGTCATTCCGGTCGCACCGCTCACACCGGTTTCGCCCGTGGCACCCGTTGCTCCGCCCGCGCCCGCGCCAGCGATCGCGGGCCCGACCCAGTTACCGGCACTATCGATGATCGTTCCGACGCCGGTGATCGCGATCGCTCCCGTCCCCGCGGGCGAGAGCGTGATTTCGGCCGGGTGAATATGCGCATCCGGCACATCACCGGCATATTTCGCGTAAAGCGCGCTGATCGCGGCCGTCATCTCGAAACGCGGGCTCATGGGCTGACCATCGCCCGAGACCTCGACCTCGAGATAGAGATTCGGCTGCGCGCCGATCCCAAGCGGGAACGGCGAGGTCGCCCCGAGATTCGCGAAGAAAGCGCCACCGCTCGCCTGCGCCACCAAAGTCTCATTCCAAAGCTCATTGCCTCCCGTGGCCGCATCGAAGATGCGGAAGGTCAGCGTCACGGGCCCCGTGACTTCAGCGCCGGAAGAGCTCTTGAGGTAACCCTGGAAATCGATCGTATCCGTCGTTCCCGGCGCGCTCCAGGCGAGAGTCGACGCTCCGAAACACGCGGATAAAAGAAAAAAGGCGAAAATGCGGGCAACCGTGCGGCGCGAACGTACCATGATCAGACGGCTCATTATCTGACTTAATTGTACAACTATTAGGCCGATTCACCTAACTTTATTTAAATGGGGATAATCCACGGGTGAATTGGAAGTGTCGCTCGAGACGCAGGCTACTGACCCGAGTGCAGCCCCGGAGCCACGCTGGTCCCGCTCGTCGCCGCAGCCGGGCGACGCAGATAAGAGCCCCCGATCGTCACGCGCTCCAGCACGTGATTGGCGCTCCGGGCGGTACCAGAGCCCTGCGCCCCGACCTCGGCGCGCAGGATCTGATGCGCCTCGCCCCCGCTGCCGGTGAGCTTCGCGCCTTGCATCTGGATCACGTCAAAACGCGAAAGCTTCGAGGAGCAGCCTGCAACTGCCGAAAGCGCCAGGGCCAAAACCAAAAAAAATGAGAGGGAACGGTTCTCAACCATTCCCTCTCACGATAACACCCGGAATCCTCGCCGCGTAGTGTGTCCGCGGCGACCTCGTTTGAAAAAGGACTCAGGGAGAAAAGGCCGTTCCGCGCTTGCCGGTAGCGCTGTAGTTGCGCTCGAAACACTCCTTTAACGAGAAGCTGTCGCCGACCAGCTCCGTGCAGCCGTAAGGGATGTTGATCGTCTCGGTGAACGGGCTGAGCGGCACGACTGAGTTCGCCGCGAGATCCATGATACCGGCGCTCACGCGCACGTCAAAGGAGTACCGCGAGCCGAGCTGCGCGCGAGTCCCGGCCGTGAAGCGCGTGTCCTCATTGATCACGTAGAAGTTATCGATGCCGTTATACTGCGACCAGAAATGCTCGAAGCCCGTGGCCCGATAGGTGACATCTCCGGCCAGCCGGAAGAAATCCACCGCCACGAACTGCGACTGGATCGCCCCGCTCGTCGTAGCGCTCACCTTCTGGGTGCAAAGGGTGAACATCCCGCCGGTCCCGCTCTGAATCACCTGCGAGCAGCCGCCGACGATCCGGTTGGATCCCGACACGAAGTCGAAGGTAAAGTCCGCCGGCAGGGCGGCGTTCACGAACGAGTTGACCTGCGTGCCATCGCTTTTTTCGACGACTGAAACCGACACGGGAAAGCCGATCGAAGCCGTGTTGCTGCTGGCCGAGATCAGCGCGTTTTGCCGCCAGCCACTCTCGTCGATCAGACGGCTGAAGGCGAAATTCGAATCCACCCCGCCGATTCCGGTCAAAACGAAGCCTTCGCTCTTCTGGTGATTCGTGAAGCTGAAGTCCTCGACCAGCCCAAACGAGGCCATGGGTGTTGCGGCCGAGACGATCTCGAGTGACCCGCTCACGGAGTTGTTGGCGACATCATAATCACCCGGCACGACATCCTCGACCTTGACCTGCACCTGCTTGGTCCCGGTGGCATTGAAGACCTTCGTGAAGACGCACGAGACCGTGCCGCCGGCGTCCACCCAGATCCCGCTCGCGCGATCCGCCTCCGCGCCATCGACGTAGAGCACGCAGTTGGCCTGTGCGCCCAGGTCGGAGTTGAGCTCGCTCACGGTGGCGCTGATGTTGACCGGGGCGTCGACGAAGGACTTCGCCGGCAGCCCGAGCTGGCTCACCTTGAGGTCCGGCCGAAGATAAACCTTGTCCTGCACGCTGACGACCGAGGTGCGGGCGCCGTCGATGCCCGTCACGTCCGCCTGGATCCGGAGCGGCTGGCCGCGCGCGAAGTCCGTGAAATTGAACTTGAGGTAGCCGCCGCTCGCGAGGCTGTTGAAGTTGCGCGCCGAAAGCGTCGCGCCCGAGGCGTTGACGAGCTTGAGCTGCACGCGCGAGATGTTGCCCACGGCGGTCGTGGGCGAATCCAGCACGCCCGTCGTGAGCTCCAGTACCGACGTGCCGTCCTTGCCGAGCAGAGCGCGCGTGGAAATCGTCGCGCTCCCCGCCCTGCCGGTGCCGGGCTTGGCGCCTTTCTCGCGGTAACGGATGGAGTTGGGCTGCAGCGGCGTGCCGCCGCGCGGGGTCCGCGGAGTGCTCGTGTCCGTCGCGTCGACCGATGCCGGAGACCGGCCGCGCCGGCGCGCGGGTGCTTCGCGCGTGGGGATATTCATGCCGAAGCCTTCGCGCGTCCGGATCACGCCCGCGGCGCGCGCCTGCTCGAAGTACGAAGGCTTCATGGCGACCGGGTCGTGCGTGCGCACGGGCGCATCGGCGGGCCCCGCTGCGCGGTCGGCCTTCAGCCCCGACTTGCTCGCGCTGCAGCCGGCGGCCACCAGGGTCGCGCCGAGCACCAGGCCCAGATTCCTCGCGTTGATCGCTTGCTTGACGTTCTTCACCGGATTCCCCCCTCGTTGAGAACTTGAAGGACCCTCAAGGGCCCCTAAGGAAGGATGAAGCCGAAGAAACGCGAGCGCAAGCGGCTTTTTGGGTCGGAATTCACGTCAGAATAATGACACGTCATCCACGAGCGGCAAGGCCTTCGCATGGAACATGAAGGATCCGAGCAGGAATACCCGGTGCTTGTGGCTCAGCTCGCCGAAATCCGCGACCTCCGCCGGATTGGTGACCGTGGCCAGCGCCACGAGGTAATCCGTTTCGAAGCGCTCCCATGCATGATAGACGTACAAGCCCTTGAGCGCCACGCCCACGACCTCCGAGACGAGCTTCACCGCGTGCGTCGGGCCGTACATCGAGCCCAGGATCGTCAGGACGAAGAGGCCGCCATCGATCCGGCCCATGAGCTTGCGGTGGGCCTCGACCTCGGCGAACCAGGTCTCCGCGCCGCTGCAGAGACCGGGCTCCGCTCTCAACAGGCTCTCAATGAGCGCCGAGAAAGGCGCGTAGAGCTCCGGGTGATCCTTGCCGTCGCGGCGCAGCTGCGCGAGCAGCTCCCCGGAGTTCCCGCGGATCCGCTCGAGCGCGTAGCCGAGCGCCGCCATGCCCGGGGTGCCCGTGTCCAGATAAGCCAGCAGCGGCAGGCTCCCGAGCAGCGCGAAATAGCGATCCTGCTCGGAGGCACGGAAACGCTCGATCCCGCGCAGCACGAAGCGCTCTTCCGCCTGCTCGAAAATCGCGGGACTCCAGGGCTGGAAGGGCTCTCCCCCGCGCGTGAGGCGAAACTCCCGGCGCAGTCGATCCTCCTGCCTGGCGAAACGCTCGAGCGCGCGCTGGCGTTCCTGCGCGCCGAGCGGCGGCATCTTCACGGCATCGCCGAAAGGATGCTGCGCCCGGGGATTGAGCCGGGTCGGAACCGCATCGCGCAGCCGATCCTCGCGGTAAACCGGCGCGGAGAGCGCGAGCGCCACGCGCATATCGCTCCATTTCATGGCGATGATGGCCTGGAGATTTCCGAGCTCGGCTCGGCAGCTCGCGCGCGCTTCGGCGGCGGTGCGGCCGAGCTTCTCGAAGAACGAGGCATCTTCGTGGCGGAAAAGATCCGTGCACCGGGCGAGCATCTCGGCGTGGAAGGCGCTCACGAGCAGATAGCTCGAAACCCGCTCGTGGGCGCGCTCGAGAAATTCCGCCGTGGAAACCCCGGAGAGCTCGCGGGCCGAGCAAGCCTGATAGGCGGTGGACTTGGGGATTTTTGCGGCTCCGTCCTGAGCCTCTCCCCGAAAGGTGAGGGCCGATGCGAGTGCCACGAAAAATGCGACAGCTGACCAACCTTTAGACAGTCCGAAATCACCAGTTGCCATAGGACGCCCGACCTCACAGGCGAGGGCAACTGTGCAATGGACGGGCCAGAGATTCGCGCCGGCGCATACGCCAGAGACGCACGCCGGCAACCCGGGACCGGCAGGTCCGGCCGGCAACTGGCGTGAGGATTCCCGCCCTCAAGGCTTAAACGATGAACTTCCCAATCTGCTCGGCAAGGGGTCGGGTCGTGACCGGCGTCACGATATAGCTTTGTCCGGTGGCGATCGGGGTCTCACTGGGGGACTTCTGCGCGTTCCGCCCCGGGCTCTTCGAGCCCTCGGAGGAGACGGCCTGAGTGACGGCGACGCCGGCCAGAAGGGCCGCGCCGACGGCAATGAGAGGAAACATAAGGACCTCCCTTTCGACTTCCATTGTACCGCGGATCCGCCGCCGAATCCGCTCCCGAACGCCCCTTGACCGGAACTTCTAGCCTGTGAAAGCCGCGTGAATCACGCGTGAAATCATCCCTGTTTTCGGGCAGCGCGGAACAGGTGGACCGAGTAAACCTCGAGCTGGCGGACATGCTTGAAGAAAAGCCAGGGGAGATTCCGCACGCGCTCCTCTACCTGCAGACCGGCCCGGGCATAAAGCCATTCGACGGCCTCGGCGGAATCGCGGATTCCCTCCGGCAGCTCCGCGCGCAGCGCCTCGGCGACCGCCGGGTGCCAGACGTAGGGACAGCCCTGGATCGCCTCCCCGTCCTTTTTCAATAATTCGAATTGAAGCCGCGGCAGCGCCGCCGGATCCTCGAGCATGTCGATCGCGTTGAGCGCGAGCGCCCGGTCCCAAAGGCCGCGCCGGAGCGGCGGCGAGGCGAGATCCCCCACGACGAAATCCGCGCGCCCGTCGCAAGGAGGCGCGGCTGGCAGGCCGATGGGACGCGAGACCGGCCCTTCGAGCAGATCGCCCGGGATCCGCAGCGCCGCCGGATAGGGAAACCCGAGCGCCAGATGCCGCGCCAGCGCGATCGAGGCAAAGGAGCTGTCCACGCCCAGGTAGCCCGAGAGGCGCCCGCGCAACGCGGCCTGGACGCCACCCACCCCGCAGCCCAGCTCGATCAGCTCGCCCGAAACCCATTGGCCGATGCGCGCGATCGGGCCGTGATCCCAGTACTCTCGCACGAGGCGGTCGATCAGCGGATCTCCGACGGCCGCGCCGCTGGCCGCGCTTTCGCCCTTTCCGTTCGCGCCCGCGAGCGGCTTCCACCACTCCTCCCTGCCCGCGCCTACGCGCAGATAGTGATTCATCACATAAAGCGAGGTGACCCTCTCGGCTTCGAGATCCTCTTCGATATGCTCGGTGCCCAGCTCCCCTTTCGCTTCCAGGAAAGCCTCCCGATACTCCTCGGGAATCTCGGAGTCCGCCACCACGCGCGCGATCCCTTTGGCGTGATCGAAGATGTACTGAGCGACATCATCGACCAGAATCGCTACCCCGGCCAGGATCGGGAAGCGGGCCCCGCAGGAGGGGCAGTCCAGGTGACCCTGGGACACCTCGAACGCCGAAGCAGCCGAGCTCAGAGCGTGCTGGCGTTTGGCTAGAAGCTCCAGGGAAGGCGCCGAGCAACGGGCGCAAGCGAGACGTGAGAGAGTGGTCGTAAGCATCCCGTAGTCGTAATGGGCGGGGCCGGGATAAGCAAGGCCGAGTTGCGCCGGGGAACGCGAGTTCAATACCCATCGGAAAGCATTGCGATGCACGGTGACCGGTACTGCTCATCGTCGCTGGAAAAGATACTTGCTGCTTTCCCCAAACTGCAGAAAGGAAACGCGCTGGTGGTGACCGGGACAGAGCAGCCGGACATTATCCAGGATTGTCTTGCCGCCCAAGGACCAGGGCACTTGATGATCGACCTGCAAAGCGTGTTTTGACTGACAGCGTTTTTGAGTGCTCGGGTCGATATACGCGCATTGATACCCTTGCTTCCAGATCAGCTCGTGCTGCAACGGCTTTGGAGGCGCGCGCCGGTCGAGAACCTCGGGTGCCGTGGGTGTTTTGAGTGTTTCAGTCGACTGCTTTCCCACCTGCTGCTCTGCCGCGTGCTTTTCTAGCATCGCCTGCGTCTCCTCTGCCGATTTCCTCCCTTCCTCAAGTTTCGCCTTCGTCCGGACCTCCAACCGAGCCTTAGCCCGCCTAGCCTTCTCTTCGGGATGATGGCGCTCGCGATACTCAGTTGCCAAAACATCAATGAGCTCCCCCATCGAAAGCCCCGGATGAGAATGCGCGAGCAGCCCCCGAACATCCTCGAGCTTCTCAAGCAGCTCTTCCGTCGCAGCGAAACGAACTTCAGAGAGCGTCTCGGTCAAGGTTCGAATCCGGTCTCGAGGAACTTTCACCGAATCAGGAAAACGCCGCGCAATCTCGCGCTCCGCCTGCGAGCAACTCTTTCCGGAAAGATCCCTCAATAGCTCAGCCAGCTCCGCATCCGAAAGCTTCTCCCGAAACGCGCACCCCTGAGCGATCTCAAGGAGCGTGAAATTGAGCTTCCCGCTCTCGAGCCCAGCTTTGATCTCCGGAATGCGTTTGAGCAATCGAGCCGCACGAACCCGTTGCTCCGCGCGCCATTCTTCCATCTGATACTGACCCACAAGAAGAGATCGAAGGGATGAGTATTCGTAGAAGAGCTTTCGGCGATCCAGCTCGACCGCCAAAGTTCGCTACCAGATCTGAATCAGACAGATGCATGAGTGACATGAGATCGGTATACACCGAGTTTTTGGGCCCAATTCGAGGGCTCTGGCGAACCCGCTATGACGATTCCGAATGAAAACGCGCTCCGCCGGCTAGCCGGGCGCGATCCGCTCAATAACGCCCATTCTTAGGCTTTTCCGCATACTTTCCGCGGCCTCTTCAAAAGCGAACGTTTCCCCGCCGAAAATAACTCCCACCCATGTCAAGGAAACATTCGTGAAAATAGCATCTGCACATTTGCTCAAATTCCCCCGCCCCTTCGCCGAAAAAAAGGCGGACCGAGCAGCCAGCCCAAGCAAGCAGCCGCACCTCCCAAAGCTCACGCGCCCTTAAAAATCCACCCCACCCCCTCTTTAGCGCGCCTGGCGCGCCAACCCGTGATAAGACCCGGCCATGACCCGCCTGAACTTCAAGCTCGAGGCCGAAGCGCCCGGCTCGCGCGCGCGCGCGGCGAGCTTTCACACGCTGCATGGCGAGGTGCGCACGCCGATCTTCATGCCCGTAGGCACGCAGGCCACGGTGAAAAGCCAGTCAGTCGACTCGCTCCTCGCGGCAGGCTCGCGCGTGCTGCTGGCCAATACCTATCATCTGCTGCTGCGTCCGGGTCCCGAAGTTTTCCGCAAGTTCGGCGGGATCCATCGTTTCATGAACTGGGACGGGCCGGTGCTGACGGACTCGGGCGGCTTCCAGATCTTCTCGCTCCCCCACTCGCGCGAGATGAACGAGGACGGGGCGCGCTTCCAGAGCTATGTGGACGGGCGCATGCACCTGCTCTCGCCCGAGGCGAGCATCTCCATGCAGCGGGCGATCGGCAGCGACATCATGATGGTGCTCGATCAGTGCATTCCCTCGACCGCCGAACGCGCCCAGGCCGTGGCCGCGATGGAGCTCACGCATCGCTGGGCCGCGCGCAGCCTCATCGCGCGGGGGGACTCCCCGCAGGCGCTCTTCGGAATCGTCCAGGGCGCGTGCTTCGAGGAGCTGCGCCGCCAAAGCGCCGCAACGCTCACCGAGCTGCCGCTGGACGGCTTCGCCATCGGCGGGCTAGCCGTGGGGGAAACCAAAGCCGAGCGCGAGGATTTCACCGAGCTCACCGCCTCGCTGCTGCCCCGGGACCTGCCGCGCTACCTCATGGGCGTGGGCACGCCGATCGACATCCTGGAGGCCGTGCACCGGGGCGTGGACATGTTCGATTGCATCCTGCCCTCTTCGCTCGCCCAGCGCGGAGTAGCCTACACGTCGCTTGGCAAGCTCCAGCTCCGACGCACGGTCTACAAGCTCTCCGAAGAGCCGCTCGATCCGGCCTGCCCCTGCGCGACCTGCACGCGCTACTCGCGCGCGTACCTGCACCATCTCTACAAGGCCGACGAGGTCCTGGGCTGGAAGCTGCTGACGAGCCACAATCTCGTTTTCTATCACGCCATGATGCGCGAGATCCGCGAGGCCATCCTGGAGGGGAGCTTCGCCGACTACTATCGCGGCAAGCGCGAGGCGCTCGTGCGCGCGGATGACGAGAACCCCGCCATGCCCCCGCGGCGCAAGCGCTCCCGCCCGCGGCGCGAAACCGAGCTCGGCGATTACGGGATCCACGAGTCCCCGGCCGGGCACGCGAGCATCCGCCAGCGGAGCTCCGGCGAGATCATGCACTCGGTGAGCGAGCCGCTCGAGGAGGCGCGAAGGCTTTATGTGGAACAGACGGGACTTTCGCGTCGTCTGTGCGAGCCCGGCTCGGAGCCGCTCGTGATCTGGGACGTGGGGCTTGGCGCCGCGACGAACGCGATGGCGGCGATCCGCTGCTTCGAGAGCCTTCCGGGCGCGCCGTCACGGACGCTCGAGCTCTGCAGCTTCGAACGGGACCTCGATCCGCTCAGGCTTGCGGCGCGCTTCCCTTCGCGCTTCCCGCAGCTTCGGCATGAGGCCCCGCACGCCCTTTTGCGCGAAGGCCGCTGGCAAAATGCCACAGGCACGCTCCGCTGGGAGCTGCTCGAGGGTGATTTCCTGGAACGCATGGAAGGGACTCCCGCACCTGACCTGATCTTTTACGATCCGTTTTCCTACAAGACGGATTCGCCGCTCTGGACGCTTGGGACCTTCGAGCGCGTTTTCTCCGGCTGCGCCACAAAGCCGGCACTGCTTTGCACCTACTCCGCCTCGACCGCCGTGCGCGCGGCGCTGCTCGCGGCGGGATTCCACGTCGGCCACGGCGTGGGCACCGGACCCAAGGCGGAAACCACGCTGGCGCTTACGCGCCCGGAGGCGGAACCCACCGTCAGGCTGCTCGGGCCGGAATGGCTGGAGCGCTGGCGCCGCAGCGGCGCGCGGTATCCTCACGGCCTTGACGAAATCGATCGCCGCGGACTTGAGGCCCGGATCGAAGCACACCCTCAGTTTGCGCACAGGTCGGGGACGCTGAACTTCACCTGAGCGCCCCATCGTCTTGAGCTCGCCACGCAACTCTCGCCAGCATAACATCGTAATATGGTGGTGATTTTACAAATAAATATTTTCTGCCTTTTTTAGTCAATTATTAGTAAAATCAGGATACTGAACAATGAGGCAGTTCGTATGCGGTCAACACACTTCTTTCGTGAGAACGCCGGATTCACATTGACTGAGGTGCTCATTACGGGCGGGCTCCTCACCATCATCATGCTTGGAATGACGAGCTTCATGACCTTCACCAACCGGGCGGTCACGAGCTCCAGGGTGAGCACCGATTTCACGACCCTCGTCACGACCCTTCAGGGAGTATTGAACAATTCCACCAACTGCACGACGGCGCTCGGGATCTACACGCTCACGCCGCCTTCGCCTCCGGGCCCGCTCTCGCCGCCCCAATCCGTCCCGGCGATCCGCTCGAACGGCGCGACAGGCTCGGTCATTGCGGAAGTCGGGCCGCAGGGAGGCACGTTGGAAATCACCCGGCTCGAGTTCACGTCGGCCAATTCTTTGGGGGCTCCCAACCAGTACCTCGCCGATCTCTACCTGGAAGCTAAGAAGATCGTGGGAGGCGGAGGCGCCGTGGGCGCGGACAGATTGTCGCATCATTTCCTGATCGCCGTCACCATCAATCCCCTGGCCGGCAACCAAATCATCGGCTGCTCGGGAATGAGCGACACGCTTTGGCAGAAAGCCGCGAACGCTTCCGACATTTATTACAACGGCGGCCGGGTCGGCATCGGCACCAACGACCCGAACACGAAGCTCGTTCTGAGCGAGAACGTGCCGACCGGGGCGCCTAACGGACTGAACGTCAACGTATACACCGATGGCGGTTCGCTCAATTCCGGCGGCGCGCACATGCGCCTTTTCACCGCGCGAGGGACCGCGGCTGCCGCGACCGCAGTACAGGCCGGCGACCGCCTCGGTCACTTTAACGCATCCGGGATGTGGGGAGGTAAGGCCTCGCCCAGATTTGAGGACGGTGACTGGCGCGCGGGTATCGGCATCATCGCCGCGGAGAACTGGATAGATAACAGCCACAACGGCTCCGATCTGGCCTTTTACACCACCCAGAACGCCACGCTACCGGGTCAGTTCGGCGGAACAGGCGGGCCCAACGAGAGAATGCGCATCACTCAAAACGGCAACGTCGGGATCGGGACTGGGACTCCGAGGAGTAAACTCACCGTGTCGAATGAAGCGGGATGGAGTGTCGCGCTGGCTCAGGCGTTTTCCAGCGCGGCATCTTATCACTCAGCTGGCTTCATTGGCTTCAGAGGGCGAGGAACTGAAGCGGCACCTGCCTATCCCGCAGCAGGTGATTCCCTTGCGGAGTTTTCTGGCCGTGATGCCATCGATGGGTTCGATCCAACCAATTTTGGCGGTGGCTCCATCGTCATGACGGCCACAGAAGCCTTCAGTGCTTCGACCAAAGGGTCGCAAATCGTGTTCAATACCACGAGTAACGGCTCGAACACCCAATCTAACCGGATGGTCATTAACCAGAACGGCAACGTTGGAATCGGGACAGCAACGCCGGCTCTCTTGCTGGATGTAAACGGCATGGGACCCTCCGCCCAGATCCGTGCCAGGCGGGATGGAAAATCGATGTGGTTCGATCCAAACGACAATGGAGCAAATACCTTTTCACAGCTCGCGTCCGAGGTTGGAATGGGCCTCCGATTTTCGGTCAATTACGACAGCGCTTCCAATACGGTCACTGACGTCATGAATATCATCCCGAGCGGCAATGTCGGCATCGGTACCAACTCGCCGCTCGCCGCTCTCCACATCAATCAGAATGGCCAGCCGCAGATCATGGTCACCTCGAGCGGCGGGAACTCCTCCTTCATCAATCTCATCGGCGGCGCCACCGGCAACTCCGGAATAGTCTTCGGCGGGACGAGCCTCCAAAATCGCGCGTCGATCGGCGTCTCCGGCACGACGCTCGAACTGGGTACCGCCGGCACGACCAAGGCCACGATCGCGGATAACGGCAACTTCGGCATCGGACTCGGAATCTTCACCGCGAGCCAAAAGCTCCAGGTCGGCAACAGCGGAGACGGGAGCGTGGCGGTCGCGAACGCCTGGAATACCTTTTCGGACCTCCGGCTGAAAGCCGACCTCGAGCGCATTCCCGATGCGTGCGAACTCGTCGATCAGCTCAATGGCTATTATTTCCGCTGGAAAGACGGCTCGGATCGCTCCCGCCAGATCGGGGTCATCGCCCAGGAAGTCCAGAAGGTCCTTCCGGAGCTTGTGAAGAACGGTACCGACGGCATCAAAACCGTGGACTATCCCAAGCTCACGGCGGTTCTCATCGAGGCGGCCAAGGAGCACAACCGGCAGCTCGCGGCTCTCAAAGAGGAAAACGCCGTGCTGAAAGCGTACCTGTGCGCCAAGGATGCCTCGGCTCCTTTCTGCCGCTGAGTCCGACCCTGGATCGGATCCGACACATTCCCCTTGTCCCGCGGACATGAGATCATCAAAAGCGCAGGACGTATGATATTTCAAGCCTCTTACCGGCAGCTCGGCATTGCCATCGCGCTCTTGACGCTTTCGGGCTGCACGCCCCGGATCCTTTCGCTCGCCGAGAGCGAATCGAACGGCCTTCAAGGAGGCCTCCCGGCGCAGTCGGGAAGCCCCCTCGGGATCTCGTATGCCGGCGCCGTACCCGCTTCGCCGTCGAGCGCATCCAGCCCGGGCATTTCGGGCACGCTCTCCGAGGAGGCCTCCTCCGTCAAGCTCTATGCGGACTCCACCTGCGCCACCGAAATCGGCTTCGGAACCAGCGTCCAGTTCACCGGAAGCGGCATCCCAGCCAGCGTAGCCCCGAATGCCGTGACTTCCGTTTACGGCAAAGCTTTCGATTCGACGGGCAACGCCTCCGCCTGCACGGCCCTGACCAGCTACACCCATGACAGCGCTCCGCCGACAGCCATCGGCTCGATCACCCATGCCGCGACCGAGAACTCACTTTCCCAGACCCCTCCGGTTTCATGGAGCGGCGGCGGGAGCGACGCGCTCTCGGGCCTCAATCGCTACGAATATTCCATCGGCAGCAGCGCGGGGGGAACCGACCTGCTCGGCTGGACGAACGCCGGTGCGGCGCCCTCTTTCCCCCTCACGATCGGAAGCCTCTCGCTCAGCTCGGGCCAGACCTATTACGTGAACGTCCGGGCCGTCGACAACGCCGGCAACGCTTCGGCGGTCACCGGCTCCGGAGGCTGGATCGCGCAGCCTGTCGCGATCTCGCCCGCCACGAGACTGCTGGCCGTGGGCAACAGCTATAGCTTCTCGGCCACGGGCGGACAGACCCCTTACGTCTACTCGATCCTCAGCGGCGGCGGCTCGATCGATGCGGGGACGGGCCTTTACACGGCCCCGGGAACCGCAGGAACTGCCACGGTGCGGGTCACCGACAACACGGGACGCGCGTCAGAGGCCACGGTGACGATCAACCCCGCCCTGAGCCTGAGTCCCCCCACCCGGACCGTCACGGCGAACTCGAGCTATCCCTATACCTTCACCTCTTCGGGCGGGGCCTCCTCGCCGAGCTACTCGATGCTTTCGGGCCCCGGGTCCGTCGACCCCACTACCGGAAGCTATACCGCTCCGAGCTCGTCGGCCTCCTCCGTCCTGAGGGTCACCGATGCGCTCGGTAACTCCGCCACCGCGAATATCACGAACCTGCGATTCAGAACGAACGGAAGCGTGCTTGCCGCGGTCACCGACGGCACCTCCTGGTATCTCGGCGGAAGTTTCACGGCGGTGAACCCGCATAGCGCGCCCAGTGCCATCGCGCTGGATTCGAGCGGAAACCTCCTGCCGTCCTGCGATTGGCAGTCCGGCTTCAACGGCGCGGTTTTGGCTCTTGCCGTGAGCGGGGGAGCTCTTTATGTGGGAGGTGGCTTCACAACCTATCAAGGTCAGTCCGCAAACTACCTGGCCAAGATCGATGCCACGACCTGCGCCTTGGATACGACCTTCAGCCCTCCGGCCAACAACGGCTTCAACGGAAACGTCAACGCGCTCGCCGTGAGCGGCAGCTCGCTCTTTGTCGGCGGTGCCTTCACTGCCTATAGGGGCATTCTCGAGTCAGCGAGGCGCCTGGCCAAGCTCGATCTCACCTCAGGAGCGATCGATACGAGCTTCAGTCCGCCGGGAGCCGGGCTGAACGGCTTCAACTCGGATGTGCATGCGCTTGCGGTCAGCGGAAGCTCGCTCTATGTCGGCGGCGCCTTCGCCAACTATAAGTCCACTTCCAACTCCGCGATCAAGCTGGCCAAGCTCGATCTCACGACCGGCGCGATCGATACGACTTTCAGCCCGCCGGGCGCGGGCCTCAATGGCTTCAGCTCCACGGTCTATGCGCTTGTGGTGAGCGGGGGCTCGCTCTATGTCGGTGGCAATTTCACCGCCTACAAAGGCATCGCGGACTCCGCGAACCGGCTTGCCAAGCTCGACCTGACCACGGGCGCGATCGATACGGGCTTCAGTCCGGTCGGGTTCAATGCCAATGGCTTCAACGGAACCGTCTACGCGCTCGGGGTCAGCGGAGGCTCCCTCTATGTCGGTGGGAATTTCACCGCGTACAAAGGCATCGCGAGCTCCGCCAACCGTCTGGCCAAGCTCGACCTCGTGACAGGCGCGATCGACACGGTCTTCAGCCCCGTCGGCGCGAACGGTACGGACTCCGTGGTCTATGCCTTGGCCGTGAACGGAACCTCGGTCTACGCGGGAGGGAGTTTCACTAAATACCGGGGAGAATCCGCCAATCGTCTCGCGAAAGTGGATCTCGCGAGTGGAACCCTCGACAGCGGCTTTCTCCCTTCGGGCTCCTCGGTGAACGGATTCAATGGAAATGTCACCGCACTGGCAAGCAGCGGCGGAACGGTCTTCGCGGGTGGAGCTTTCACCGCCTATGGAGGAACCTCTGCCAACTCCATCGCCAAATTCGATGCTGCGACCTGGGCGCTCGACGCCACTTTCAGTCCATCCGCGAATAACGGCTTTGACTATGGCGTACAGACCCTGCTGCTCCAAGGAGGTTCCCTTTATGTCGGTGGGGAGTTCTCCGCTTACCGGGGCGTGCCTGATTCGGCGAATGGCTTGGCGAAACTGGATCCCGCGAGCGGTGCGATCGATACCGCCTTCAGCCCCGTCGGCGCGAGCGCGAATGGCTTCGACTACACCGTGAAGGCGCTCGCCTCCGATGGCGCGGCCCTTTACGTGGGGGGCGGCTTCAATGCCTATCGGGGTGTCGCGAGTTCCGCGAACCGCCTGGCCAAGCTCGACCTCGCCACGGGCGCCATCGACACCACTTTCAGCCCGGTCGGGGCGTTTGCGAACGGTTTTGATGCCGATGTCAATGCCCTCATCATCAATGGCTCGTCTCTCTATGTCGGTGGCCAATTCACCGATTACAAGGGGGTCTCTCGCTCCGCCAATTATCTGGCCAAACTCGATCTCGCGAGCGGCGCGATCGATACGGGCTTCAGCCCGGTCGGCGTGAACCTCAACGGGTTCAACATGTATGTCTTCTCGCTTGCGATCAACGGATCCTCGCTCTACGTAGGCGGGGCCTTCTCCACGTACAAAGGCGTGGCCGGCTCAGCCAGCGCCTTGGCCAAGCTCGATCTGGTGACCGGCGCGATCGATACCATCTTCAGCCCCGTCGGGGCGGGACTCAATGGTTTCAACAGCAGCGTCTGGACTTTGGCCGTCAGCGGCGCCTCGCTCTATGTCGGCGGCGTGTTCACCGCCTACAAAGGGGTGGCGGATTCGGCCCTGCGCATCGCCAAGCTGGATCTTTCAAGCGGCGCGATCGATACGACCTTCAGCCCTCCCGGCGCGGGCCTCAACGGCTTCGATAACGTGGTCAGCACGCTCGTGCCCGCCGGCACCAGCCTGTTCGCAGGAGGGAGCTTCTCGACCTACCGAAGCAGCCGGACCTACAATAGTGCCGTGCTCTCGCTCGCCGACGGCGCGTCTCAGGACTGAGGCGGCGCCTTCCAATGCCAGGACTTGGGCTGCAGAAACGCCTGAATACCCAGGCGCGAGAGCGTCGCGCCCATTCCCGACGCTCCCCGCCCGCTCCAGGGCAGGCGCGGGCTCACGCGGTCGCAGCAGTTCCAGTACACCGTCCCCGCGTTGATTTCGCCCAGGATCGCGCGTGCGCGCTCCTCTGAGGCGGTGAAGACCGCGGCGGTGAGGCCATAGCGCGTATCGTTCATCCGCTCGATCGCCTCCTCATCCGATCCCACGCGGGCGATCCCGATGAGCGGCCCGAAGCTCTCCTCGCGCATCAGCTCCATCGAATGATCGGCGCGCGTGACCACGGTCGGCTCGAAGTAGGTGCCCCGGCGCGCGACCCGCTTGCCTCCGAGCACGACGCGCCCGCCGCGCTCGCGCGCGTCGGCCACCTGCCGCTCCAGAACGCCCAGCTGCTCCTGGCGCGCCAGCGGACCGAGAAAAGTCGCTTCCTCGAGCGGATCGCCCAGCCGGAAGCCCCGCACGACCTTCAGGAACTCCTCGACGAACGCATCGTGAATCGCGTCGTGCACGTAGAGCCGCTCCACCGCGCAACAGCTCTGGCCGTTGTTATAAAACACCCCCTCGGCCGCCGCGCGGGCCGCCCAGGCGAGCTCGACATCCTCGCGCACGTAGAGGGGGTCCTTGCCGCCCAGCTCGAGCTGCACGCGCGCGAGCTGGCGCGCGGCGAGCAGAGCGACCTTCCGTCCGGTCTCGGAAGAACCGGTGAAGAAAATCCCGTCAAGCGGCTGCTCGAGCAGCGTGGCGCCCGCCGTCCCGTCGCCCACGACGGGCACGAACACGTCCTCGGGAATCCCCGCCTCATGGAGCAGGCGCGCGATGGCGAGTCCCGTGAGCATCGCGTGCTCCGAAGGCTTGTAAAGCACGGCGTTGCCCGTGAGCAGCGCCGGGAGGAATACGTTCGAGCCGACGAAATAGGGATAATTCCAAGCCGAGATGTTCGCGATCACGCCGAGCGGCTCCTGCGTGATGCGCTCTTCGAGGCCTCGCCCCTCGCTCGCGGGCTCGAGCCACCGCTCCTCGGCCACGACCTCGCCCACCTCGTGCGTGAAGTACGCGATCCGCCCCTGGGTCGCCGCGATCTCCGCGCGCGCCTGCGTGATGGGCTTGCCCGTCTCGCGCGTCAGAACGCGGGCGAGCTCGTCTTGCCGCGACTCGAGAAGGAGCCCGAAACGACGAATCGCCTCGCGCCGGCTCGCGAGCGGTGTCCTCGCCCACTCCTTTTGAGCCGCACGCGCGCGACGCGCCTTTTTCGCGATCTCCAGCGGGGAGTCCGCGGGAACGCGCTCGATGATCTCTCCGGTCGCCGGATCGCGAATGATCAGCATCTCAAAGTGCCTCCGTGAAGATCCGGACGAAGTCCTCCGGGGCACAGCTCCGGGGATTCGAAGCATGGCAGGAATCCGCGTGCGCGAGGCCCGCGAGCGCGACGACGTCGGCCGGGCGCAGGCCTGGCACCGCCTCGGAGAGCCGCGCGGGAACACCACAGGCGCGCTTGAGCGCGGTGAGCGCATCGAGGAATTCCTCGGCCGCTCCCGGATGCCCCATCGCCCAGGCCAGCTCCTCGAATCGCTCGCGCGCGGCCGGAATATTGAACGCCAGCGCGTGATCGACCATGACCCCGTTGGCCAAGCCATGATGCAGGTCATAGGCGGCGCCGAGCGCGTGCGCGCAGGAGTGCACCAGCCCCAGCCCCTTCTGGAAGGCCACGCCCCCCAGGATCGAGGCCTGCAGCATCGCCGCGCGCGCGGAGAGGTCCGCAGGCTCCAGGATGCAGCGCTCGAGGTTCGCTCCGGCAAGCCGCACGCCCTGAAGCGCGATGCCCTCGCAAAGCGGGTGCGGCTCGCGCGCGAGATACGCCTCCACGCAATGCACGAGCGCGTCCATCCCCGTGGCCGCCGTCATCGCGGCGGGGAGCCCCAGCGTCAGCTCGGGATCGGCAAACACCGCGCGCGCCAGAAGCTTGGGCGAAAACAGGATCCGCTTGCGGCCGGACTCCTCGTCGGAGATGACCGCGCTGCGGCCGACCTCGCTGCCCGTGCCCGCGGTCGTGGGCACGGCCACCCAGTAAGGGATCGGCGCGCGGATGGGGCGTGCCGTCGCGCTCCCGTCCTCGTAGTCGAAAAGCTCCCCCGGATGCGTGGCCCAAAGCCCCACCGCCTTGGCGACGTCCAACGCCGCCCCGCCGCCGAGCCCGATGATCGAGTCGGCCTCGTGCGCGTGAAACGCCTCGACGCCCGCGCGCACCTGCCGGCGCCGCGGGTTGCCGCTCACGCCGGAGAAGACGAAGGGGCGGAGCTCCTCCTTGCGCAAGGCCAGCTCGAAGTCGCGGCAAAGCTCGAGCCCCGCGATCGTCCGATCCGTCACCACGAGCGGCCGGCGATAGCCATGCGCCTTCAGGTGCGGACCCACCGCGTGGCGCGCCCCCGCGCCGAACGAGATCGCGGTGGGAAACGAGTAATGCGAGATTCGGGTGCGGACGTGGCCCATGGGCTTTCCTTTCAGATGATCTCGAAATAGCGCTCGAGCTCCCACTGCGTGACGGAGTCCTGGAACTGCCGCCATTCCCAGAGCCGGGTACGCGTGAAATGCTCGACGAACTCGCTTCCGAGAAGCTCGCGCGCGAGCTCCGAACGCGCCATGCGCTCGGTGGCCTCGAGCAGCGTGCGCGGGAGCCGTGGCCCCGGGCATTCGGCGTAGGCGCTCCCGCGCACGGGGAGCTCGTTGAGCTCGAGCTTCCGCTCGACACCATAGAGCCCGCTGGCCAGGCACCCCGCGATCGCGAGGTAGGGGTTCACGTCCGCGCCCGGAACGCGCGCCTCGACGCGGGTGGAGGACGGGCTCCCCGGAATCACGCGGAACGCGACCGTGCGGTTGTCGAGACCCCAGCACGGGCGCGTCGGCGCCCAGTATCCCTCCACCAGGCGCTTGTAGCTGTTCACGGTCGGCGCGAAAAGCGGAAGGATCTCCGGCAGGCAATGCAGCAGGCCCGCGAGGTAGCCGCGAAAGATCGCGCTCATCCGGTGCGGCCCGAGCGGGTCGTGGAAGAGATTGCGCGTTCCGGCCAGGTCCCAGAGACTCTGGTGCGCATGCCCGCTGCACCCGGGCAGGCGGGAATTCCATTTCGCCATGAAGCTCGGCATGATCCCGAAGCGATGCCCGATCTCCTTGACCGCGCTCTTGAAGAGCGCGCCGCGATCGGCCGTCTCGAGCGCGCCGCCGTGCACGAGAGCGGCTTCGAGCACGCCGGGACCGGTTTCGGAGTGAAAGCCCTCGAGCGGAACGCGGAAGGCCCGGAGCTGCTCCATGAGGGCGGTGAAAAACGGCTGGTTCTGGCTCGAGCGCAAAATCGAATAGCCGAACATCCCCGGCGTGAGCGGCTCGGGATCGCGGTAGCCCTTCTCCGCGAGCGAGCGCGGGGTCTCGCGGAAGTTGAACCACTCGAACTCCAGCCCGAAATCCGCGCGGAAGCCCGCGCTCTCGGCGCGCGCGATGACCTTTTTGAGCAGCTGGCGAGGACAGACCGGAAGCCCCCGCCCCGCGTTGTCCTCAAAGTCGCCCAGGAAAAACGGAACGCCGTCTTCCCACGGAATGCGCCGGCAGGTGCCCGGGTCGATCCGCACGAGCGCGTCGGGATAGCCGGTATGCCATCCGGTATAGCCTTCCGCGCCGTCATAACAGGCGTCGCCCAGGTCCCAGCCGAAGACCACGTTGCAGAAGCCGAAACCCGAGTCGGCGGCGGAAAGGAACTTCTCCTTCTGCAGGTACTTGCCGCGCAAAACGCCATCCAGATCGGTGATCGCGACCTTGACCCGCTGGTCCTTGAGAAGCTCGCTTGAAAGCACGGCCCCCGGCCGCTCCCCCGACGGGCGCTCCCCCGATTCCGCGCGCTCCGCGAACGTGCCGCGGGCTTCCATTCTCTGACCCATGAAATTCCCCCGCGCGGACCGATGCAAGCGCCGAGCTTGCGCGGCGTTCAGTTCGGGGTTGCCAAGGAGTAATCCCCCGGGTATTAGATAAGAATGACTTTGAAATCGAAACTCCTGAACTCGATTTTGGCCGGAATCATGCTCTCGGCGTGCGCGCCGGGCACCTCGCAGGAACTACAGAACGAAGGCGTGCTGGGCCTGGGTGACTGGGCGACCTCGCTCACCGAGGGCTGCGCGCCACAGGCCTTGAACTGCGTTTCGAGCTACGGGCTCGAGGTCGTGGATCCCGAGTCCGGGCGTCTCCGGATCGATACGCATCAGGGTTCGAGCGAGCTCCTTGCCGAGGAGCTGGCTTCCGCCGAACGCGCCCAGCTCGAGGAGCTCGTGCTGATGCTCAACAGCGTGACGGTTCCCGAGGCGATCGATTTCTGCGATACGCTCGCCGGACATTTCGACGAGACCTCGAATGAGTCCGTTGCTTTCCGGTCCGTAGCCGGCAAAAAGGAGATCCAGGTCTGGCGCACCGGCGCCTTCGCCTGCGCGCGCGGCGTTACGGTGGATACGGGGATCGCGCTCCGAAACGCCCTGCGTCGCCTGGCGCTCCTGCGTCTTTCCAACTCTCCGTGAATGGAGTCGGGGCGGCGCTTGCCTTTGACGGGTTACCATGGTGAACTGCCGCTATGAAAACGCTCATCGCGCTCCTTTTCCTCCTTCCGGTAACCGCCCTGGCTTCAGGCGCCGACCTGTCGCGCTTCTTCGAATCGCTCGAAGGACGTTGGAACGGGCGAGGCACAAGTCACCCGCTGGAGCGGGAATCCCCTCCGATCCCCTTTCGTTTCGACCTGCGCTTCGCCTATCAGGGCAGGGGCGCCTGGTCCTTCGAGGAGCGCGCCTCGAGCGAACTGGGTGAACGGCGCTTCGGCGGAATCTATCAGGTCCGCGGCGACTCACTGACGCTTCTGAGCGGCGGGCGCGCCGTTCCGCTCGCGGTCGTCGAGTCCACGCCGGAGCGACTCAAATACCGCTTGCAAGCGTTTGAAGGCCCCACGGGCCGGCTCGTCGAGTACACCTTCAGCCTGACCCTCGATGAGGAGGGACGTCTCCATGGCTTCAACTCCGCTTTGAGCGGTGGGAAACGGATTGCCGAGGAATCGTTCGTGGCGGAGCGGGGGCGGGGGCGGTGAGGCGCGGATGACGCAGACCTAAACCAAAAGGTGGGCCCGACGTAACTGCTCGGCCACGGCCGCCGGCGCGGTCCCGCCCTGCGAGGCGCGCGCGGCCATCACGACCCGGGGCCGGATGCGCTCATGCACGGTCTCATCGAAGTGCGGGGAAAATTCGCGCATCCGCTCGAGCGGCATCGCCTCGAGCCCGATGCCGCGCTCGAGGCAATCGCGCACCATCCGGCCCGCGATCTCGTGGCACTGGCGGAAGGGCACGCCCTTCTCCACGAGGAAATCCGCGAGGTCAGTGGCGTTGGAGTAGTCGCTCTCGCACGCGCGCGCCATCCGCTCCGTCCGGAAGCGCGCGTCGCGCAGCATCCGGGTCATGAGCCGAACGCAGGAATGAGCGGTATCCAGCCCGTCAAAAAGCGCGGCCTTGTCCTCCTGCAGATCCCGGTTGTACGCGAGCGGCAGGGCCTTGAGCATCGTGAGCGCCGCCACGAGCGCGCCGTTCACTCTCCCCGTCCGGCCGCGGATCAGCTCGGCGACGTCCGGGTTCTTCTTCTGCGGCATGATCGAGCTTCCGGTCGTCACCGCGTCCGAAAGCTCGATGAAACCGAACTCCGGCGTGCTCCAGAGAATCAGCTCCTCGGCCAAACGCGACAGATGCATCATGATCAGCGAGGCCGCGCCCAAAAACTCCACGACGAAGTCGCGATCGGACACGGCATCCAGGCTGTTCTCGCTCACGCGCCCGAAGCCCAGCTCGCGCGCGACCTGCTCGCGATCGAGCGGGAAGGACGTCCCCGCCAGCGCGGCCGAGCCCAAGGGCAGCACGTCGAGCCGCCGGCGGCAGTCCGCCAGGCGCTCGCGATCGCGCTCGAACATCCAGAAATACGCGAGCAGGTGGTGCGCCAGGCTCACCGGCTGCGCGTGCTGGGTGTGAGTCAGCCCGGGCAGCACGGTCTGCAGGTGCTGTTCCGCCGCGCCGACGAGCCAGCTTTCAAGCCCGTGCAGCTCCTGCGCGAGCGCATCGCTCCGTTCGCGCAGGTAGAGGCGCGTATCCGTGGCCACCTGGTCGTTGCGGCTGCGTCCCGTGTGAAGCTTGCCCGCGACCGCGCCGATCCGCTCGGTGAGCAGGCGCTCGATTTCCGAATGCACGTCCTCGGCCTCGGGGCGAAAGACCGCCTCCCCTCGCTCGAAACGGGAACGCAGCTCCTCGCCCAAAGCTTCGAGCCCCGCGACGAGCGCGCGCGCCTCGGCTTCGGGCAGGATCCCGGTACCGCCGAGCATCCGCGCGTGGGCGATGCTGCAACGCACGTCCACTTCCCAAAGCCGCGCATCGACTCCGATCGAGGCGGTGAACTCCTCGACCAGGCGATCTGTCGCGCCCTCGAAGCGCCCGCCCCAGAGCTTGCTCATTTCGCGCTCGCGCCCTGCTGGAGCCGGAGAAACATCCGCGGCTGGAGCCCGAAGTGCTTGACGATCCCGGTGCTCTCGCGCTGATCGAACGCCTCGGCGTCATCAAAGGACGCCAGCGCCTCATTGTAAAGCGCCCAGGGGCCCGAGCGCCCGATGACCTGGCAGCTCCCTTTGAAGAGCCGCAGCCGAACCTCGCCTTCGACGCGCTTCTGGGTCGCGCCGATGAAAGCCTCGAGATCATCCTTGAACGGATCGAACCAAAGCCCCTCGTAAGCGAGCCGCGCCCACTCCGCGTCGACCAGCGCCTTGAAGCGCAGCTCCTCGCGCGTGAGCGTCAGCGCCTCGAGCGCCTTGTGCGCGGTGAGGATCAGCGTCGCGCCGGGGCACTCGTAGTTCTCGCGCACCTTGAGCCCGAGCATGCGGTCTTCCATCACGTCGATGCGGCCCACGCCGTGGTCGCCGGCGATCTTGTTGAGCTGCGCGATGAGCCGCGCGGGAGCCATGGGCTCGCCATCCACCGCGACGGGCACGCCGTCACGGAAGGCGAGGCGCACCTCGGCGGGCTTGCCAAGCGCCGCCTCGGGCCCTTTCGTCCACTGGAAGATCTCCTCGGGCGGCGTGAAGTCCGGCTCCTCCAGGCGCCCGCCCTCGATGGAGCGGCCCCAGAGGTTCTCGTCGATGCTCCAGATCTTCTCCAGGCTCGCCTTCACCGGCAGGTTGCGCGCGAGAGCGTACTCGATCTCCCACTTGCGCGTCATGTTGCGTTCGCGAACCGGAGCGTGGATCACCGCCTCGGGCATGAGCGCCCGGATGGCGAACTCGATGCGGAACTGGTCATTGCCCTTGCCGGTGCAGCCGTGGGCAAAATGGCTCGCACCCAGCCGACGCGCCGCCTCGACGGCCTTCGCGCCGATCAGGGGGCGGGCGATGGAGGTACTCAGGGGATAGCCCTCGTAGGCGCCGTTGGCGCGGATCGCGGCAAAACAGTAGTCGCGCGCGAACTCCTCGCGCGCATCGATGGTGTAATGCTCGGTGCCCAGAGCGCGGGCCTTCTCCGCCGCCTGGCGGATATCGTCCTCGGGCTGCCCCACGTCGATCGTGACGGTCACGATCTCTTCGTAGCCGTACTCTTCCTTCATCAGGGGAATGCACACGGTCGTGTCGAGCCCGCCGGAATACACCAGAACCACTTTTGACTTCGCTTTCATGTTTCGTCCTCTTCCTTCTACGCATACGTATGCATGCACAAAGATTCAGGCGCAAGAAAAAAACCTTGACGGGAGACCCAGAATGCATGTTTATGCATCTGTATGCATAATTATGCTTCACTCTCCGAGCCCCGCCCTCCCGTGAAAGCCGCGATCGTCGGCGCGCGCGGGTACGCCGGCCTGGAGCTCGCCCGCCTGCTGCTGCGCCATCCAGCGGCGTCGCTCGAGGCCTGCCTGGCCACGGATACGGGCTTCGCGCTCTCGAGCTTCCTGCCCGAGGATGCGGCGCGCGGCGTTCCCACGCTCCCACTGACCGAGCTCGAGCGCGTTGCCGCGCGGGTCTCCACGGTCTTTCTCGCCACGCCGGCCGAAGCCTCGCTCGAGCTCACGCCGCGGATTCTCGCCGCGGGCGCCCACGTCATCGACCTGAGCGGCGCATTCCGGCTCAAGGGCCGCGACCTCGCGGACTGCCGGGAGCTGTATCGGCGCTGGTACGGCCTCGAGCACACCGCCCCGGAGCTCGTGCACTCCGCCCGTTTCGGGCTCGTCCCCTGGGCCGCGCCCGCGCTCCCCTCGGCGACCGGGCCCGCGCTCGTGGCGAACCCGGGCTGCTACGCGACCTCGGTGCTGATGGCGATCGTCCCCCTCCTCCGGAGCGCGGTCATCGACCCCGCGAGCCTCGTCATCGACGCCAAGTCCGGCACTTCGGGCGCCGGGCGCAAGGCCGCGGAGAACCTGCTTTTCACCGAAGTCGACGGCGACTGCCTCCCCTACCGCATCGCCCGGCATCAGCATCTTCCCGAAATCCGCGAGCACGCCGAGGCGCTCTCGGGTGTGGCGATCGATCCTTTCTTCTCGACGAGCCTCCTGCCCGTGCGGCGCGGGATCATCGCCGGGATCTATGCCCGGCTCCGGCCGGGCATCGGAGCCGAGCACGTCGCGCATGCGTTCGAGACCGCCTATGCGGCTTATCCCCTCGCGCGCGTCGAGCGGCTCGCGCCGGGCCAGGGCAGCGCCCTGCTCTCGCTCCGCCGCGTGAGCGGCTCCGCGCGCACGCAGCTCGGGTTCGCCGTCGACGGCGACAAGCTCTACCTGCACTGCTGCATCGACAATCTGCTGAAGGGCGCCGCGGGCCAGGCGCTCGAGAATTTCAACCGGCTCCACGACTTCCCCCCGAACCTGACACTCGAGACCCTGGAGGGCCTGCTATGATCCCGAACCCACCCACCCCCGGACCCGGCCTCGCCCGCACCCCCCTTCCCAAAGGCTTCACCGCCGGTGGCGTGAACTGCGGCGTGCGCAAGTACCGCCCCGATCTGGGCATCCTCGTCTCCGACCGCGAGGCCGTCGCCGCAGGAGTCTTCACCACCAACGAGTGCAAGGCCGCCCCGGTCACCTACTCGCAGGCGCTGCTGCCTTCGCGCCATATCCGCGCCATCGTCACCAACAGCGGCCAGGCCAACGCCGCCACCGGCGCCGAAGGGCGCGAGAACAACTGGAAGATGGCCATCTCCGCCGCGCGCTGGGTGGGCTGCCTGCCTCATCAGATCCTCACCGCTTCGACGGGCGTGATCGGCCAGCCGCTCGCGATCGACAAGATCGTCGAGAGCATGCCCGAGCTCGTGGAGCGCGCGGTCGACAGCGCCGAGAACTTCGCGCTCGCGATCCTGACTACCGATCTTCTGCCCAAGACCGTCACCACCACCGTCCAGCTCAGCCAGGGCGAGGCGCGGATCACCGGCATCTGCAAGGGTTCGGGGATGATCCATCCCAACATGGCCACGATGCTGGGCTATCTGCTCACGGACGCCGCGCTCCCGCTGGAGCTCGCGAAGTCGCTGCTCGTCGAGGCCAACGCCCAGAGCTTCAACATGATCAGCGTCGACGGGGACACCTCGACCAACGACTGCGTCTTCCTCCTGGCCAACGGCGCCTCGGGCGCGTCCCTCGCCACGGCCGACGATTACGCCGTCTTCCGCAAGGCGCTCTGCGAGGTCGCGCGCTGCCTGGCGCAATCCATCGCCCGGGACGGCGAGGGCGCCTCGAAGCTCCTGGAGATCCAGCTCACGGGCGCGCCCGAAAAGGAGCTCGCCATCCGCGCCGCGCGCGGGATCACCGTGAGCCCGCTCATCAAGACGGCGATGCACGGCGAGGATCCCAACTGGGGCCGCATCCTCGCTCGCCTGGGCGCCGAGAAGGTGCCTGCCCATTGCCTGGAGCGCATGGACCTGGACATCCAAGGCGTGCGCGTCTTCTCGGCCGGGCGCCCCGCGCCGTTCGATCGCATGGCGGTCCACCACCTGCTCAAAAAGGACAAGATCGTGATCGAGGTCCGGCTCCACTCGGGCGAGCATCATGCGACGGCCTGGGGCTGCGATCTCTCGAAGAAATACGTCGAAATCAACACGGAGTACTCATGAGCGAAACCCAGAGCGTGCTCTCCACGCTTTCCTACGTCCGGAAGTTCGCCGGCGAGACGATCCTGATCAAGCTCGGCGGCGCCGCGCTCGAGGACCCCGCGCTCGTCGAGTCCATCTGCCAGGATCTGACGCTGATCCGTTCGGCCGGGATCTCGCTGGTGCTCGTCCACGGCGGCGGGCCGTCGATCAACCAGGAGCTCACCGGCCGCGGGATCTCCTGGGAATTCATCGACGGCCAGCGCGTGACCACGCCCGACATGATGGACGTGATCGAGATGGTCCTCTGCGGCAGCGTCAACCGCCGCATCGTGCGCGGCCTGAATCGCTTCGGCGTGCGCGCCATCGGCCTTTCGGGCGTCGACGGGGCGACCCTGCGCTGCAAGAAGGCCGATGGACGCCTCCAGCAGGTGGGCGTGATCGACGAGGTGGACACCTCCTATCTCCGCGCGATCCTCGCCACGCGCAACGAGCGCGGCGAATGCGGCATCCCCGTCGTCGCGCCGATCGGGATCGGCCGGAATGGCGAAGCCTACAACATCAACGCGGACTGGGCGGCCAGCCGGATCGCGCAGGCGATGGGCATCCGCAAGGTGCTCTTCCTCACCGATCAGGACGGTATCCTGGATCTATCGGGCGATCTTTCCGGCAACTCGTCGGGCGGCTCCGCCGGCAAGCTCATTCCGGAGCTCGATGCCGGCGAGCTCGAAGGCCTGATCGAGGCCGGCGCCGTCACCGGCGGAATGCTCGCCAAGGCCCGCACGATCCTCCACGCCCTCCGCAACGGCGTGAGCGACGTGCACGTGCTCAACGCGCGACGGCCGCACGGCCTGATCGAGGAGCTCTTCACCAATCGCGGGATCGGCACGATCTGCAAAGTCCGCTCCCGCCAAAAGGAACCTCATGCCTAAGCCACCCCTTTCCCACTTCCTCACCGGCGAGGAGCTGCCGCGCGCGGAGCTCTTCGCCCTGCTCGAACAGGCCGAAGAGCTCCGCCAGGAGCGCCGCGCGGGACATCGTCGCCAGGACCTCGCGGGCCGCAGCGTCGCCCTGCTCTTTGACAAGCCTTCGCTCCGCACGCGGATCAGCTTCGCCGTGGCCATCGCCGAGCTCGGCGGCAATCCGATCGAAAGCGTGGCCGCGACCCGCAAGCACGAGGAGCCCGAGGACATCGTGCGCGTGCTGGGCGGCTACTGCGATGCGCTCGTCATCCGCACCCACGAGCACGCGATCGTCGAGCGCATGGTCTCCAAAGCACCCGTCCCGGTGGTCAACGGCCTCTCGGACAGCCACCACCCCTGCCAGGTGCTCGCCGATCTCTTGACGTTACGGCAATATTTCGGCAAGCTCGAGGGCCTGAAGTTCACCTACATCGGCGACGGCAACAATATGCTTCACAGCATGCTTCTTCTGATGCCCTTTCTCGGGATCCACGTGACCTACGCGTGCCCGCCCGGCTACGAGCCCAATGCCTTCATCAGCCGCGTGGCCGAGGGGCGCGCGCGCGAGGGCGGCGGCTCGATCACCGCTTTCACCGATCCCGTGGAGGCCATCCGGGGCACGAACGCAGTCTACACCGATGTCTGGACGAGCATGGGCTTCGAGGCGCAGGAGTTCGAGCGCGAGGCCGCCTTCGCGAATTACCAGCTCAATGAAGCGCTGTACGCGCATGCCGCCCCAGGCGCGCTCATCATGCACTGCATGCCCATGATCCGCGGCAAGGAGATCTCCGAGACCCTGCCCGAGCACGAGAACTCCGTGCTCTTCCGCCAGAGCGAGAACCGGCTGCACGCGCAGAAGGCGCTCCTGCTCAAGCTCCTCGGCAAAGGTCTGGCGTGAGCGCATGAAACGCCTCGAGGCCCTTCGCAAGCTGCTGAGCCAGGGGACCTTGAGCACCCAGGACGAGCTGCGCGAAAAGCTCGAGAAGCAGGCGTTCCGGGTGACCCAGTCGACCATCTCGCGCGATCTCCGCAAGCTCGGCGCGATCCGCGCGATCGATCCGGGCGGGCAGACCGTCTATCGCCTCCCCGAGGAGCAGGCGATGCCGGTGGCGACCTCGTCGCTGCGCGACCTGGTCACCGGGATCCGCAGCAATGGCTCGATCATTTCGGTGCGTACAACTCCCGGGTCGGCCTCACTGGTAGCCCGGCACATCGATTTTCAGCTCGGCGAACGCATCCTGGGCACGATCGCGGGCGATGATACGATCTTCGTGGCGCCCGCAAACACAAAGCAGGCGCGTCAAATCATCCAAGCCATCGAGAGATCGCTCTCCGGCGGTCAATAGTTCATCCATAGTTCCTGGATAACGATTTCTATTCTGGTCAGCATCGGGAATTCGCCTTTACTTGAAAGCAGGCCGCCACTATAGGCAGAAGGATGAACCCGAAAAATCCGTTGGCCATGAATTTCGCCCTGCTCCTCCTGATCTCCTGCCAGGCCTGGGAAGCGCGGGCCGCGCTCAGTCCGGGAGCCCCGGATCAGGAAACGCAGGAGGAATTCTCCGGTGCCATCAGCGATGACCTGAGCCGCTTCGGCTCGCGCCTGGGCCAGCGTTTTTCTGACGTACTCTTCGATCACGTCAGCGACTTCACGATCCTGCGCGGGGACACCGGCGGCTTCCGCTACAAGGTCGATGCCCGGCGCCGCATCTTCGATAACCACGATCTGGCGAATACCTGGACCGTGGCCGACAATATCCGGATCTCCGCCTCCATTCCCCTTTTCACCGAGGAATCCGATATCAACGTGCTCGGTGCCGACTTCTTCAACTTCAGCTTCGGCACGCATCTGGGCCTGGAGCTCCTGAATATCCGCCAGATCACGGTTCCGCGCTCCCATGGCTTGGAGAAGATCACCGAACTCAAGGCGCGCGTCGAGAGCTCCGACTGGCTGAAATCCGTGAAAAAGGAAGACGCCAAGCTCCCGGCGGAATCGCTCCCCCCTGCTCTCGAAAACGGCGAGGAAGAGCGCGATCTCCTGACCCCCACCGGCAAGTCCGGTCCCCAGCCCGAGGCGACGCTCGCGTTTTTTGATCCGTTGCGTCGCGCCCGCTACGGGCAGTTCTGGAAACTTCTGGCCTTCCCCGTCCAGCTCCCGCTCACGGTCAAGCGCCTGGAGAAGCTCCAGAACTACGAGATCATGTCCTACAACCTTTCCGGCTCGGTCCAGGTCGGCGCCTCTGTCGGCTGGAATCTCCCGCTGGACCAGGTATTCAACTCCGTGACAGGCGAAGTGAGCTACAGCGTTTACCTTCGCGGGGATTTCCGCATCAGCATCATGAAGGAAGACGAGCGCTACGCCCGCATCAAGATCACGCGCAGCCGCACGCACGGCAAGAGCGCCGGCCTGAACTCCCGCACCGACCGCGCGGAGTACTTCGAAGGCGCGGTTGTCCTGAACGATCGCTCCCTGCTGGGCTCCACCTACCTCGTGCCCTTCCGGCTGCGGATGGATGAGTCCACGTCCCAGGCCTTCGACGTCGGATATCGCTATGATCTGAGCCAACCCGAGGCACGCAAGGCGTACGAGCTGGCAGCGCTCGGCCGTTTCGCCTACTCCGACGAGCTCGCCGGCGGACTCCAAGGCTCGCCAGAGGCGCGCCCGGATTCCCCTGTCCGCAAGATCTTCACCCGAAACCAGAAGATCGACACGCGGGCCTTCTCCATGGGCGTGGCCGTGAGCCGGATCGTCAAGCACGGCCGCGGCAGCACGACCTCCGACTGGGAAGCCGTCGTGTCCCTTCCGGACGGCACGCGCCGGATCGTGACCTCCGAGACGCGCAACTCCGACGAGTGGAAGGCTTTCTGGGGAATTTACGAGCGGATCCATCACGTTTTCCGCGTCAACGTCGATCTGGACCTTTATCGGGACGGCCAGCTCGGCAATGCCGCGCGCGATGCCCTTTATCTCGTGATCGAGGGAAGCATCGAGGATTCCGATACGCGCGGAAAGGAAATGCGCAAGTACATCCGTTCCGTCGAGGGCGCCGTGGGAGAACGGGACCTCTTCCCGCTGCTTCCCGTCAACCGCCCGCTCAAGCCCGAAGAAGCCGAACAGTATCGCGCCGCCGCGAACGAAAACGCCGCCCTGGCACCCGATCTCGGCGTGAACTACGGCTACTCGACCTTCTATTACCGCATGACCTTCGGTCAGGATCAGGTGGAGCGCTTCGTCCGCACTCCGCGCGAGAAGATGTGGTCGGCGCTGGAGAAGGCTTTCGGCGAAAAGCCGGGCACCTGGTCGACCCTGGCCAGCCGTCTCCGCTATGACCTGGCGCATGCGCCGCAGTCGCTGCTGAACATCCCGCTTTATCTCTTCAATCTCCGCATCGAGGACAGTACGAAGCTCTTCCACGCCCGGGCGCTCCTGAAGCACTGGCTCTGGACGCAGCAGGCGGTCGACATCCGCGATACCGCCGAGCGGCTTGGCGAGCTTTTCCGCGACAGCGTTTACAACGAGGAGCTGGTCAGGCTCGTGAAGACAGTGCTCGAGGGCGAGAAGGTCGCCTATGTCGTCACCGGTTCCAACTCGGCCTTCGGCCGCGTCTGGAAGCAGGGTGAGCACGTCGTGGACTTCTATCCCCTGCCCGATCGGATCAACCGGGATATCGACTTCGACCGCGAGGACTCCCGCAGCTTCGGCGATGACTCCTCGCGCGTGGACGGGATTTTCCTCACTCCGAACGGAGCGGACAGCTACGAGCTCGGCTTCTCGGCCACCCAGAAGCCCTGGGCCATCTTCGTGAGGCTCTCCGAGAAAACCACCTGGGGCCAGAATACGGTCGCGGAGTTCGTCGTTTCGAACACCGAAAACGAATTTCAAAGCGGGCCAAACCGCGTGGCCGTCTCCCCCGAGGGCAAGGAGCCCTGGGCGGCGCTCGCGCGCGCGCTCCAGAAAAACAGGAACTACGAGCTCGGGCTGGCGATCACGAAGGACGGTCAGATCTGGGGCCCGCTGAACACGGCCCGGATCAAGGCCCACTGAGTCCCGCGGGGAGCTTGACCGCATAGCCCAGATAGCCCACCAGCCGCGATCGCGAGAGCCGGAACCGCAGCGTCTCGGGCACGGTTCCGGTGCAAACCAGGCGGAGCAGCGCCGGCGAGAGAAAAACCGGCCGCAGCCCTCGCATCGCGCACGGGCGACACCCCTGGCGTCTGAGCATCGCGCGCAGCTCGCGCGGCTTGATGAAGAGCCGATACAGGTGCAAATCGCGTGGGGTGTTCGCGACGAACCATCGCATTGCCTTGATCGCGATCAGCCACGAGAGCGGGTTGCGGTTGAAGGTATGGAAAAACAAAAGGCCTCCGGGGCGCAGCACGCGGCTCGCTTCGGCGATCGCTTTTTCGGGCGTTTCCACGTGCTCGAGGAAATCCATGGCAGCCACGACATCAAAGGACCGATCACCGAAAGGCAGCGCAAGGGCGTCGCCCGCCACATAGGTGGCCGTCCCGCCGCGATCATGGCGCCGGGCGATCTCCAGGCTCCCCGGCGCACGGTCCAGGCCCGTGACCACATGGCCCGCCGCCGCGAGGCGGTTGGTCAGAAACCCCGCCCCGCAGCCCACCTCCAGCACCCGAGCCCGTTTTCCGGCCGCGCGAGCGAGTACGTGTTCGACCCAGTCGTCCCGCGCCCGCGCCTCGGCCCGGAGCACCGCGACGGGATTGTCCCGAGCCTCGTACCAGCCTTCCCCGAGCGTCTCGTAGATCCCCTCCTCGATCCGGCGCACGCGGGTCCCCCTCAAGCGCGCGACCTCCGGTCGCGGAAGTTCCAGTAGACCGCCTGGTAAACCGCGAACGACGCGGCGAGCGCTGCCTGCGCGCCGATGACCGGAAAGAACAGGCCCGAATCCTTGCCATCGACCGCGAGAAACCACAGCCCCGCCGCCGCGCCCAGCATCATCGGATGCAACGCGAAGAGGATCGAATGAAGCCAGTGCTCGCCAGGCGGACAGTGGCTCGCGTGCACCCACTCGTCCTTGGTCACGAGAAGTGTCGAGAAGAGCGCGAGCAGCACGTAGATGGCGAGCGCGTGCGGAGTGAAGGGCCGGGTCAGGAGCCAGAGCAGGCACGCCACGACGCTGAGCGTGTCCAGCGGATGGCCCAGGCGCTCCCAGCGGGGCAGGCCTCTCTTGCGATGAAAGACCAGCTCGTCGCTGAGCACCGCCACGCTCTGGAAGATCGCCGGCAGCATGAGCAAGGTCGGATAGTTCCTCATGGAGATTCCCTCATGGGGATTCCCTCGGCGAGTTCCCGCGTTTTTCCAGCAGCAGGCCGCAGAGCGTAAGTCCCGGGCCGAAGGCCAGGCTCGCGACCTTGTCGCCTTCTCTCACGTCCGGATCGTGCGCCAGCCGGGCCCAGACATGGGGCAACGTCGCCGAGGACATGTTCCCGCGCTCGCGCAGGACCGCCCGGCTCGCGGCGACCTGGTCTTCGCGCAGCCCCAGCGCCTCGCGCGCGCTCTCGATGATGCGCGGGCCGCCGGGATGGATCGCGAAACGGCAGGAGGCCGCCTCCCGCTCGAAGCTCAGGCCAGCCCGGTAAAAGAGCGTTTCGAGGAAAGTCGGCAAGGCGCTCGCGAGCTCCGCTGGCACGGAGCGCGCGAGGCTCATGCGCATCCCCCATTCCGAGACGTTCCAGCGCATCGCCTCGGCGGTGCCGGGCAGGAGGTGCTCGGCTGAAGCCAGGACGCCGAAAGCCGGCCCCGCCGGCTCGCGCGCCGTCGCCAGATACGCGATGAAGCCGTCCGCAAAGAGGCTCTGAAGCACCCATTGCTCGGGGGCATGCTCGGCGGGGTTCAGGTGAAGCGTGCAGAGCTCGGTGTGGACGATCCGCGCCTCGCGCGCCCCCCGCAGGAGCGCGCCCTCGGCGAGGCGGACCGCGGGGATCGCGGCATAGCACCCCATCTGGTAGGCATGGGTGACCTCGGTGCGGGTGCCCCAGCCGCGCGCGCCGACGAGCTCCTGCGCCGCGCTCGGCGAGCGGATCCCCGTGCAGGTGACATGAAGGAGCGCCTCGGGGGCCTCCGTGCCCTCCAACAGGGCCTCAAACGCGCGCGCGGCGCTCTGGCCGAAGAGCTCCGAGCGGACGCTCGCGCCGGCGCCCTGGGCGGGCGCGGAAGCCCCGAAAACGCGCATGCGGGCGAAGTCCAGATGCGTGAAGTCCTCGAGCTCGTGGCCGCGGAAGGCGATCGCCGCCGGAGCGCAGCCGAAGCGGTGCGCGAGGCGCTCGAAATCGGCGCGCTCTCCGGCGTGACCCGCCTTGCGCTCCGCCTCGTGATGCGCCAGGGCCAGCCATTCCAGCGTCTTTTCCTGAGGCGTGAGATAGCGCGGCGTGAGCGATCGGAGCTCCGAGAGGAAGATCACGGCGCGGATCCCTCCTTGCGCGCGGCGAATAGCCCGTACGCGAGCGCGCGCGAGGAGTACGCCTCGACCATCAGCTCGAAGGCATCGACGAATCTCGCCACCGCGTCGCCCATCACCCGCGAAAGCGTCCAGACCCCGGGCCGCTCGATGATGTCCAGGCAATAGCCCCAGGTCGGCGCCACCTCGCGGCTGATGTCGCGGGACTCCGCGCGCGCGAAGCCCGCCTCGGTGATCCACCTCAGCGTGTCCTCGCGAGTCGGCAGAGAGGAGCAAAGCATCGCGGTACGGATCTTCTCCAGGAGCTTCCGCCCTTTGGGGGTGTCGGCGCCGGGCCCCGAGAGCCAGCTCGCGATGGCGAGCGTTCCCCCGGGGCGCAGCAGGCGCGCCGCCTGCGAGAGGAAGCCCGCCTTGTCGGCGAGATGCTCCACGCTCTCCACCGCCCAGAGCGCGTCGAAGCGGCTGGCCGGAAGCCGCAGCCGGCTCGCATCCATCCGCGCGAAGCGGACTTTATCGTCGAGATTCTTGAGCCGCAGATGCTCCCGGGCGATTTTCAGCTGCACGGGGCTGATGTTGATGCCGAGCACCTCGCAGGCGTGCTGCTCGGCGAGCCAGAAGGAGGCGCCACCGGTTCCGCAGCCCACGTCCAGGACGACGGAGCGCGGCGGGAGTCCCGAAAAATCCACCAGCTTCTCGATCAGGCGCAGCTGCGCGAGCCAGGGCGGCTCGTCGCTGCGGCGCTCGCCGACGTAGCCCCAGTAGCCGTGATGGATATGCTCGCCCCACAGCGCCCGATACAGCAATGCCAGGCGGTCATAATGCTCCTGAACGGCTCGAGTACCGGTGTTCAAACCCTTCCTCAGGCGGCCTCCGCGCTTTCCGTCGTTTCCCGCCCCTCGTTCAGCGCCGGACGGACGCTCAGCTGCCAGAGCCGCAGCGCGAGGAGCGCCGCGAGCGCGGTAAGCGCGATCCCGCCGAAGGTCTCCAGCGTGTCGAGCCCCCGCGTCGGCCGATGCGTGCCCCGAACCGAGAAGGTACCCGACATCGGCTGAAAGAGATTGTCGCCGTCGGCGATCCCCTTGGGCTCCCGCCCGCGCTGGCCGCGATAGGCCGTCTTGCCCTCGAAGAGGATCGAGAGCCACGGCAGCCGTTGAAAGAAGAAAAGGCCGGCGGACGCCTGCAAGCCGTGCACGCTCCGGAAGCGCGGACGCCACGCCTCCCGCGCGATGATCCGGGCGTAGTGCTCCGGGGAACTCACGGGGCCGACGGGCTTGGGGAGATAGCCCATATAGCTTTTCGCATGGTCAAAGAGCGGGGTCGCCATCGATGGCGCGAAGACGACGCTGACCTTCACCCGCGATCGCCGGTGGAGCAGCTCCTCGGCCAGGCTCTGGTACATCCCGTGGAGCGCGTGCTTCGCCGCGGTGTAGACGCCCTGAAGCGGCACCGCCGCCTCGGCGAGCACGCTCAGGATGCCGATGATCCGGCCACGGCGGCTGTTTTCGAGATAGGGCAACGCCGCGCGCACGCCGTGGAGCTGCCCGAAGAAGTTCACGTCCATCACCCGCCGCAGCTCCGGCAGCGGGACCTGATCGAGCTCGCCGTAGATCGACACCGCGGCGTTGTTCACCCAGATGTCGATCCCGCCGAAGCGCTCGGCCACCCGGCGCGCTGCTTCGGTCACGGCCTGGGCATCCGCCACGTCGGCCACGCAGACCTCTGCCTCGCGCCCCAGCGCGCGGAGCTCGAAGGCCAGGGAGTCCAGCCCTTCCTTCCCGCGCGCGATGAGGCCGAGGTTCGCGCCCTGCCGGGCGAACTCGAGCGCGGTCGCGCGGCCCAAGCCCGAGCTGGCGCCGGTCACGACGACCGTGAATCCCTGATAACGGCTGTTTTTCATCTTTCCTCCTTTTCGGGTTTCCCCCGTGATGCCGATTTCCCCGTCATGCGGATTTCCAGAGTCCCCGGATCGCGCCCGAGAGGCGCGACAGCAGCGCCGCCTCGGCATTCAGCTCCGCGGGCTCATCCAGGATGCGCAGCGTTCCCGCCTTCGAAAGCACCCGCCAGCGGGACCTCCCGCGCGCGTCCCGCCAGAAGCGCAGATCCACCACCGAGGTCCCCACGCGCAGCCCGCGCAGCTCGATCCACGGGAGCCACTCCGGCAGGTAAGGCCGCACCTCCAGGACGCCCAGCGGCGCGACGGGACGGATCCCGAGCAATACCAGCAGGAAGAAGAAGATCGCCGAGACCGACCAGGCCTGCAGCGGATTGGAGTCTTCATAGAGCCCCGGAATCGGATAGGTGTCGCCGCGCGCGTGCCCGCTCAGCACCTCGGGCAGCCGCATCGAGGGAAAGACCGTCGCCGTCGCGAGCTGCGCCTCGATGAGGCGCGCGCAGTGCTCGTCGTAGCCGCAGAGACGGAAGCCGCCCGCGAAAGTCGCGTTCTCCACGGGCCAGACGGAGCCGCGGTGATAGGAGTAGGGATCGAAGGCCGGATTGTCCGAAGAAAGCGTCCGGATCCCCCAGCCTGAAAACAGCTCCTCGGACATGAGGCGGGCGACGACCGGAGCGACCTTTTCGCGCGCGATGATCCCGCAACCCAGGCAATGGCCCGGATTGGAGCTGATCGAGTCGATCCGCCGGCCGTCACCGTCCAGCGCCACGGCGAAGTAGTTGAGGTCCTCGAGCCAGAAGGCCTCGTTGAAACGGCGTTTGAGCGCGCGCGCCTGTCCCAGGAGCCTCCCGGCGCGGGAAATCTCGCCCAGGGCCAGGTTCAGCTCCGCGCCCGCTAGCAGCGCGAGATGACAGAAGCCCTGGACCTCGCTCGTGGCGAGCGGAGGTACGGCGACGCGCCCGTGGCGATCGACGATCGCGTCGCCCGAATCCTTCCAGGCGTGATGACGATTGCCCTCGGACGTACCCGGCGCGTAGTAGACGAACCCGTTGCCCCGGGCCAGCCGGCGCTCGATCCAGTCGCAGCAGCTCTGGATCGTTGCCCGCTGGCGCACGAGCAGCTCGCGATCCCCTTCCCAGAGATAGGACACGAGCGCGATCACCAGCCAGAACGGCGTGGCCACCACATCGCCATAGTAGAGCTCCCGATTGGTTTCGCCGAGGGCCGCCTCGGGATTCATCCGGACCTCGTGCGGAAGCTGATCGGGCTCCTCGTCGCGCCAGGGATCCGTGCGCTTGCCCTTGAATAGCGCCAGCCCCTCGACCGCCTCGCGGAGCGCACGCGGGTTGTATAGCGAGCTCTGCAGGGCTGTGGTGAGGATATCGCGCGAGAAAAGCCCCATGTAGCGTGGAATGCCTGCATTGAAGACGCTCGTACCCCTCTCGTCGCCGGGCGTAAGCGGCAGCGCCAGCGCCTCGAGGTCGCGCTCGGCCTGGCCCAGGATCAGGTTGAGAGTGGAGTTCCCGGTCTGGATCCGCGTGCGCGGCTGGGACGAGCTCCGCTCCGGACGCGGAAGCGGGCCGGTCCTCGCCCCCGAGCGGCTCGCGAGGCGCGTTTTATCGAGCTCGACCTGGAAGCGAAGCTTGAGCTCGACCTCCCTGCCGGGAGGGAGCTCGAAGATCGCGCGCAGGCGCGTCTCCTCGCCCGTATCGATCTCCAGGAGCTGGCCGTCGAGCGCTCCGGCAGCGCCGTTTTTCGCGACGGAAACCGCGAGCTCCAGCGCGCGGCGCACCTCGTCCCCGTCCCGCGGCGCGCGCGCGCCATACAACCCGCTCAGCTCGGGCGTGGGCGCCCGACGACGGAACCCGAAGCGCCGCTCATAGCTCAGCGTCGGTTCGCCGTCGCGCCAGCGCACCTCCGGAACGAGCCCGAGCAGCCCCTCCCCGATCGGGCACACGATCTCGATCGCAAGCTCCAGGCGTCGTGCCTCGCTCCCGTTGTTGCGCACGAGAATCGACTCGTCCCAGCCGCCGTTCACGGCGCGCAACACGCGCAGCTCGGTCGAGCCTCCCGGCCGGCTGCCTCCCGCTGGATTCCCCGGCTCGGGCGAGCCGCTCTCGAGGAACATGCCGCACCATTCGGTCGCGGAGATCTGCGCCGAAAACGTGTGCTTCAGCGGCTTGCCGTTCGCGAGCAAGCGGAAGCGGCTGAGAAATCTCGTGTCGCCCGCGTAGAAACCCTCGTAAGAACCACCCGTGATCGCCCCGAAGCGGTCCGTCGTCAGCCGCGCCCAACCCTGGAAGAGCGTCACCCAGTCCGCGCCCGCGCGGCCTTGCGCCAGCGCGCCGTGAGCGGCCGAGTTGAGGGGAAACGGTGCCCGCTGTGCCATATTCCTCCAGGCTGCAATGATGACTCCAGCGCGGGCGCGAAATCCCCTTTTGCGGACGACGCGCATGGGAATTGCTCCGCTCGAAACCGGAGGATCTCCCGATGCTCACCCGAAAGAAGAAAAGCCGCCTGCCTGAGCGACTGCATCCCGGCGATCGGGAACCCGAACGGTGCGCGCCGGGCTCGATCGAGCAGCAGCTCGACATGTGCGAGAGCGGAGAGCTCCGCGGCGACGCGATCGAGCGCCGCGCGAAGACGGAGGACAATCCCGAAAAAAATCCCGGAGCCGACGAGCTGCTGGACCGCTTCGAGCCGAACCTGTCGGAGCCCGGACGCGAAGGCGACGAGATGAGCGGCGATGAGCACTCCTCCGGGCTTCAGGGCGAAGACGGCATTCCGGTCAGCCCGCATGGGCACGAAAGCGAGCAGGCGGACCAGGGGCTTCCGGGCGAGGAAACCGAGCGGACGGCGTCCTCGCGCTCGAAGCGACGGCGGGCACCCGAGGCCGCTTGATCGTTTTCAGGCAGGTCCCGCCCCGGGTCTGCCTGGACCCAGGGTCGATCGCGGCACACTTCCTGGCCTTCCCTTCTGGCGGGATAATCAAAGGACGTATGCCACGAACCCGACGGGCTCACGCTCCCGCCATCATTCTCCTGGGCACGCTCGCGCTCACAAGTCCTGGCTGCTCGCTCGAGTATATCGGCCGCGTCACACAACCCGGCCCGACTCGCTTGTCGGTGAGCGGGCCGCTTGCCAAGACGGCCCAGCTGGATGGATCCCTGATTGGTAACGGACTGGTGTCAGGAGGGATCTACTATTCGTCGGGAAGTGACGAGATGAATACCGAACTCTGGCGATCGGATGGGACGGCGTCGGGCACCTACCGGATCAAGGATATCAATCCCCTCACGAATCAGCTCGGATTCAACGCTGGTTCGACTCCCACGTCTTTTACCGAAGTGGACGGAACCATTTTCTTTACCGCGGACGACGGGCTCAGGGGGAGAGAGCTTTGGAAGACGGATGGCACCGAAGCGGGAACCCTCCTCGTCAAGGATCTCCTCCCGGGAGCCGATTCTTCCTCGCCGCTCTGGCTGACAAGCTTCAACGGACTGCTCTTGTTCACCGCGTACAATGCAAGTAGCAAGAGAGAGCTGTGGAAGAGCGATGGGACTGAAGCCGGAACGGAAAAACTCTATAGCGGATCCTCTCACGTGAGTTACCTGATCCCATTCCAGTCCAGCCTCTTCTTCGTGAGCCAGGCCCCCCCTTCACGACTCTGGAAGACTGATGGCACCAGCGCCGGCACCGTCGCGGCTGATTTTTATACAGGATCCATAGACGCTCTCTTCAGCACAGGCGGTTCTCTCTACTTCAGTGGCACACTCGGCACTCAGAGCGGCTTTTGGAAAAGCGATGGCACTCTCTCAGGAACCATTCTGCTCATCCCCGGAAGAAGCTACTCCCCCTTTTGGATGTATCTTGAATTCTTTCAGGAGGTCGGACCCACGCTTTATGTGACGTTAATGACCACGGACTCCAATCGGGAACTCTGGAAAACCGATGGCACCCCCGAGGGAAGCTCGCTTGTCAAGGTTTTCGCCGGAACAACCCCGCCCATGGCAGCCACCCTCTTCCTGATTACAAGCATCAATGGCGTTCTTTATTTCACAGCTCATGACGGAGCCCATGGCACGGAGCTTTGGCGGACCGACGGAAGCGAGGCGGGGACCCGGCTGGTCAAGGATATCTACCCGGGCGAAGGCTCCGGGATTTCCTCTATTTTGGTAGAGAGCCAAACCAATTGGCACCTCACGCTGAACGGCTTTCTCTGGTTCATGGCGAATGACGGCATTCATGGAGAGGAGCTTTGGCGCACCGACGGGACTGAAGGCGGGACGGAACTGGTTCAGGATATCCATGACCCCGGAAAGGGAGGACTCACGGGTCTGATCAACCTGAATGGTTCCTTTCTCGCCATTTCTTCTCTAGCCGGTGGCGGATCCCTGTGGAGGCTGCCCCCCTCACCTTGATGAAAACTCAGCCGCGGCTTCACCCTCGCTCTCCTGCCATTTCAGGAATGCCGCCAGCACGATCAGCGCGTCGCGCGCGGTGAAGATCCCCACCACGCGCTCGGCCTGATCGCGGATCACGGCGCAATGCTCGTTTCGGGCGGCCATCTGGACCAGGGTCTCGCGGAGAGGAGTCTCCTGGCTCACGCTCAGGGGCTCGCGGCTCATGGTGTCTTGGACGCTCGGGATCTCCTTGGGAAGCGGGGTCAGTGCGCCGAGGATATCCCGATCGGAGATGATTCCGACAAGCGTGCCGTGCTCAACCACCGGCAGGTGGTGATAGCCCGTGTCCTTCATGATCGAGAAGGCCTGGATCACGCTCATCCCCGCCTCCACCACCCTGGGTCGACTGACCATGTACTGCCGGATCTCCGGATTCATCCTTGCCCCCTCGGATGCCAAAGTCTCTGGTCTAAGCAACATCGCGGCCAACACGGGAAATCAGGCCGGGATATTCGAAAATCATCGAATTCTGCCCGAATTTGCGGCGATTTTGGCGGAATTCCCCCTCCCCTCCCGGGCGGGCCGTTGCCCCGGCCGAGAGGCCCATGGGAAAGGAGTCACCCTTCACGGGCCAAAAAAACCCAGGAGCTCCTCGAGCGAAGCGGCTCTTTTGATCGCCTGAAAAAGCGCCTGGTTTCCCCCTCCCTTCGAGCCGGCGAGCCCCATCCATTGTTTGACTCGGCGCAAAGTGCGCGCGGGACTCTGCCGGCGCTCGTGCATCACCTCGGCAAACCGCCGGATCGCTGATGGCCAGGAGTGTTCGTCAGGCTCGATCGCGCGCGCTTCCAGCCCCAGCTCCACGCGGATCCGGTGCACGAGCGAGAGATCCGCGAGCGCCCCCCGACCGAGCATGAAGTGCTCGCAGCCGGAATCCTCGCGACAGCGCCGGAAGTCCTCGAGCGTCCAGATCTCCCCGTTCGCCACGATCGGCAGGCCCAGGTTCCGGCGGACCTGGCCGATCGGCTTCCAGTGGGCGGGCGGCGCATAGCCTTGCACCTTGGTGCGTCCATGGATCGTGAGCCAGGAAGCCCCTCCCTGGGCGGCCATTTCGGCGTTCAGGTGGATTTCCTCGATCGAATCCCAGCCCAGCCGCAGCTTCGCCGAAACCGGGAGCGTTGCCGGCACGGCGCGGCGCACAGCCTCGACGATCTCGCGAATCCGGCGCGGGAAGCGCAGGAGGCTCGCGCCGCCGTCGTGGCGGTTGACCGTGGGCGCGGGACAGCCGAAGTTGAGATCGATTCCCGTGGCGCCCGCGCGACAGGCGATGAGCGCGGCCTCCGCCATCCGTTCAGGCTCACCCCCGAGCAGCTGCAGCTGCACCTCCATGCCACTCGCGGTGCGGGCGCCCTGACCCAGCTCGGGCACCTGCCGGTGAAAGACATGCGCCGGGGGCGCCAGCCGGCTCACGCGCACGAACTCCGAGACGCAGTAATCGAAGCCCCCTCTTTCGGAGAGGAACTGGCGCATCGGCGGATCGATCACGCCTTCCATCGGCGCGAGCGCGAGTCTCGGGACCCCGTTGCGGGGCCAGGGCGAAGCGTTCGACAGGGTCCGGTCGCTTAAGTTAGAATCGGGGCACATGAGGGTTCTCGCCTGGCTGATCATCACCGGAATCTCGGGTTGCGCGCACTATAATCTACCCGCGAGCCATTTGGAAACCCCCGAGGCCCGGGGCGGCGGGGTAGGCCGGCTGGAGCTCGCGGGCGTGCTCATGGGCACGGACCTGGTGGAACGCCCGGTTCTTTCCTCGCCCGATCCCGAGAGCGGCGATGCTCCCGAGCCTGAGGCGCGCTCGGCCGTGACCCCCGCGCTGGGCTTTGTCGCCTCGCTCAGCGAGAAGATCGATCTGGGGGTGCGCCTGCAGCCCATGGCGCCGCTGAGCGTGCGTTTCAAGTACCAGCTCTCCGGCGCTCCCGAGGCTTCGGCGAGCCAGGGCAACCTCTCCGCGGCGCTGGCGATCGCCCCGGGAATCCTCGTGGGTCGCTCCTCAGGCAGCACGGTCACCTACTATTCGATCGACCTCGCCGTGCCGGCGGGCTACCGCCTCGGCCCGAATCACCTGCTCTCGCTTTCGCCGTTTCTCACCCTTGCGGGACTGAGCGGAACCGCTGAGACCGCCGCGCGCGCTCCGGGCGGCTCCTCGTCCCCTGCCGGCATCAGCGCCACGAGCGGCGCGGGATCCACCGCAAGCGCCACGCAGTATGGCGTCGGCCTGGGCTACCAGTACATGATCGCGCCCCTTTGGTTCCGCGCCGAGATCACCACCGCCGGCGGCTCGATGGGAGACACGGCGCTCGGCGGGTATTTTTTCGGGGTGATGACCGGCTTTTTGCTGAACTGATCAGCGCCCGTTCCGACTGCCCGGAATCCCCTGGCTGCCAAAGCTGCCCAGAGTCACGACGAGCGAGGCGTAATCGTTCTCGACGGACTGGCTGAAGGACGCCGAGTGCAGGTCCGTTTCCCTCTCGAAGCGAAGCCAGGAAACCGCGCTCGTGAACTTGAAGGCGCCTGGAGGATTGCGGTCGCTGACCCAGTAGAGGATCTCGTAGGCCACCTCGGGCTTGCGCGCCGTGGTCACGTATTTCCTCACGAGGAGGTGCACGAAGTAGTCGCGCGCGAGCGGCGTATCCTCGCCGCAGCTCACGCGCCAGTCGTGCGTGCCAGGTTGCGCGGGCTTGTGCCGGCAGGAAAGCGTGACCTCCCCGTCATTGGAACGATAGGTAAAGCTCAGATCCTCGCTCCGGATCGGGAGCGGCAGCGGCGCTGACGCGGCCAGCGCGAGCGGCCCGAGCGCGAGCATGGCGAAAATTACGAGCAAGGCAGGCATGGGGCACCTCTTCCCGAAGAGTAACACATGGCCCGCCGCCCGGCCTAGGACCGCGGCGCCTCATCCCCGAACCGGCTTCCCTCCGGCTCGAGCCGGGATTCCGGCAGCGGGACCTCCGAAGGCGCGGGACACGGGCAAAGACAGGTCCCGCTCCCCGGCGCGGCCAGCCCCGCATCCGTGTCGGCGGAAATCCCCGACTCTGGCGCGACGCCGGGCGCCTGGCGCAAACGAGGGACGGAGGGGCGCGCGTCGCGCTCGGCCTTTTCAGCGCTATCGGGAGAATTGCCGCTCTTCCCGGAGCCCGCCAGCGCTCCGAGCGCCATGGCGGATATGAACAAGGGACGCCAGGCGATCATGCCGGCCCGACCTGCAAACGCGATGCTCAGCCCAAAAGCGGCAGGAGCGTCCGCCGGGTCCAGAGCTCCGCCCAGCTGCGGAACGCGAGATACGGCAGCAGATTCGCGAACGCAAGAAGGGCCAATCGCCCGCCGAGGCGTCCCGGCTCGGGATCGCCGCCCGCGCCGAGCGCGAAAAGCGCGAGAAGCGCCGCATGCATCGCCTGATGGAAGCGCGTGCCATAGAGCCAGCGGAAGCGCGCGGTTCCGTCCTCGAGAACGCGGATCTGCGCGCGCTCCCAGAAGAACCGACTCGACAGGCCTCCCGCGCCGAAGGGAAGCGAATCCCACCCGGGCACCCGGAGGTCGAAACCGCCGGGCACCTTTCGGGAATCGCAGCCCTGCTCCCGCTCCAGTGCGGCAAGAAGCCCGACCACCTGCTCCGCACGAAAACGGAGATCCATTGTTTCAATATACATGATGTATTATTTTGCACGACCCGTTTTCATGGGGCGGTACACCGTTTGCTCTTCCTGACTGCGAAGGAGAAAGCCCTATGTTACGCGCGGCCATCGTCTTTTTCATCATCGGGCTGCTCGCCATGTTCCTGGGAGCCAACAATATCGCCGGGCTCTCGATGGAGGTCGGCAAGCTGCTGCTCTATATCTTCCTCGCCCTCGCGGTGATCAGCCTGCTCGCCTCGCTGGTCAGCGGCAGGCGCGCCGGGCCGCCGGTCTGATGCGGCTTTGTTGAGCCGGGCCGTTCCATCCCGAAAGTTCGGGAATCGCCCTAGGCAATTTCTGCTCCTCGCGCTGGAAGCCCCCCGGCGTTACAATCAGCCTCGAGGGAAGAAATGGGGCATCCGACCGATCAGCACGCGCCCGCCGTCCTCGCGGCGTGGCTGGTTCTTCAGCTTCTGGGCGCCCTGCCGCCGGCCATCGCCCGGGCCGCGGCACCCGAGTTCTCGATGCCCGACCTGAACTCGATCGTTCCCGCGGAGAGCGCAAGAACCCTGCTCAAGACTTTCGGCGTCCTGATGAATTATCGTGCCTATGCGGGCGCCTCGCCCCGGGGGATCGCGGGCTTCGATCTGGGTTTCGAAGCCACGCTGGTTCACCTGCCTACCGGCTTCATGGATGCGCTGAGCGGCGGCTCGGGCGGCGGCGCCTCTGATGGCTCCGCGCTGGGAGCGCTCCCCTCGGTCAAGTTGCAGCTCTCCAAAGGGCTGGGCCCGGCGGCCGACCTCGGGATAGCGGGGCTGGCTTACAAAGGCACCTATATCTGGGGCGCGGGAATCAAGTTCACGCTTTTCGAGCCGCCCGAAGGCCCGTCTTGGGCCCTGCGCGCGAGCTACTCCGAAACGCGCCTGGCGACCTCCTCGCTCGGGCTGCCGGGAATCCCCATTCCGACCGACGGAGTGGAGTCAGGCGAGGCCTTTCTGGATGTCAACACGCGCACGATCAGCGCGCAGCTGGTCGCCTCCAAAGGCTTCAGCTTCGCCGAGCCCTACATCGGGATCGGCGCCGACTGGGTGACCGGCCAGCTCGAGGTTCCGATCACGATCGCCGTGCTCGGCGAGTCCCAGAAGCAAACCCTGGTTTCCGACGCCTATCATGCCTATCAGCTGCAAGCATTCACGGGGGTCGCCTTCCGGATCCTCCCCGTGGGAGTGCGCATCGCGATGGAAGGATCCTACAGCAACGCCGGAATGCATACCCTCGGCACGGTCGTCGGCTTCGCGTTCTGAGCGGCGTCCCTGAGGCGCTTCAGGCTTTCTTGAGGAAGCAGGTCTTCAGCACGAGCGTGCTGCCGCCCACGCGGCATTCGATGTTCTCGGGATCGTCGATCAGATGGATCTTCTTGATGAGGGTCCCGCGCTTGAGATCGCTCGAGCCGCCCTTGACCTTGAGATCCTTGATCACCGTGACCGAATCGCCTTCGGCGAGAACCGCGCCGTTGCTGTCCTTCACGGCGACCGAACCCGCTCCGCCGCCGGCTTCGCCCGACTCGAGAGCGCTCACGACGGCGCCCAGCCACGCGCGAGCCTCATCGAGCTCCGCGAACCAGCGGTTGGCGAGCGTGCCCAATTCCTCGAGCGAGAACTCCGGGGCATCCCGGAGCTGCCGGGCCTGCGCCAGCACGCGGTGCAGCTTGTCCGCGGGCGCCGAAGAGACGAGGCCCCGGACCAGCTCCTGGTCGGCCTCGGCCGAGGCGGCCGGATCGGCATCGGCGAAATAGGTGGAAAGAAACGAGCTGAGTTCCGAAAGTCCGTGAATATCCATGATCCGCGAACCTACGCCGCGCGCGACGGAAAGGCAACCGTGTCGCGCGGGACCCGGCCCGGGAAAGTCGATTTTGACTCGCCGGCCTCAGGCAGGGATAATGAGAGGGAGTGGCCCGTATGCTCAGAGCGCTCCCATTTTCCAAGACGCGCGTTCCCGCGCTTTCGCTGGCGATCGGCGTCGCGCTGCTGTTTTCCGGTTGCTTCAGGGCGAAATCCGCCTCAGGCGAGCTCGATCTCTCCCAGGTGCCTGAGAGCGTCGCCGTGCTCCTGCCCATTCCCTCGGACTCGATCGACTTCGGCGCGCGGCCCATCGGCTCGAGCACCGATCTCGAGCTGACCTTGGTCAACGCCGGCCCGTGGCCCGCCACCGAGATCCAGGAGGACCCGGCCGAGCCCGCGCTCGCCGCGCCTTTCGCATTCAAGGGCGGCGCTTTTCCCGGGACCGGCGGCACGTGCACGACAACACTCGAGCCTCAGGCGACCTGCACGCTCGTGATTTCCTACTCCCCTGCGGGCCCGGGCCCGGCCAGTGGCGCGCTCGCCCTGCGGTACGTGAACGGCGCGATCCATGCGCCGCTGCCGATTTCGTTTTCGGGAACGACGACCGCCGTGCTGACGCTCTCGGACGATCCCACGCTGGATTTCGGCGCCTCCCCTTCGGGCACTCCGGTGGACGCCACGCTCACGCTTTCGAACACGGGCATCACTGCCGCGCAGGCGCTCGGCGAATCCCCCGCTGACCCGCTCACGGCTCCCTTCGGCTTCAAAGGCGGGAGCTACCCGGGAACCGGCGGAAGCTGCGGCACCACGCTCGCTCCGGGCGCGAGCTGCACGCTCGTCCTGACCTTCTCCCCAAGTTCGCCCGCGGGGGGAAGCTATTCGGACACCTTGAGTCTCGTCTTTGACGATGGAAGCGGCCTGGGCATTCCCAACTCCCAGGTCACGCGCGCTTTGTCCGGAACGGGCCAGCCGGTCTGGACCGCGACGGCGGCCTCACCCCTGGCCGGGCGCTCCTTCGCCGCCTCAGTCTGGACGGGCTCACAGCTTCTCGTTTGGGGCGGGGGCGCGGGCGCCGCGACGAAATTCGCGGACGGCGCGCGCTATGACCCGGTCGCGGATTCCTGGAGCCCGATGAGCGCCGTGGGCGCCCCGTCGGCCCGCAGCCACGCCACGGCCGTGTGGAGCGCGGGCGCGGCGACCGAACGCATGATCGTCTGGGGCGGCCTCGCCGCGGGCGATGTCGCGGACGCGACGGGTGCGATGTACGATCCGGTGAACGATGACTGGGCCCCGATCACCGCCCTGGGCGCGCCTTCGGCCCGCTTCGGCCACACGGCCGTTTGGGACGAGACGCGCGGGCGGATGATGGTCTGGGGTGGCGGCGCGGGCGCGGTGCTCGGCGCGGGCCTGGGCTTCGAATACGATCCCGCGCTCGATACCTGGAACGCGATCAATGACGCGCTCGCGGATACGCCCGCGGGGCGCTTCCAGCACACGGCGACCTGGGCGGGCTCGAAGATGCTCGTCTGGGGCGGATGCCTCGCGAAGAACGCCGGCGAGGCCTGCCAGCTCGGCGGCGAAACCGCGACGGGCGCCATCTTTGACCCCGGGGTTCCTTCCTGGACTCCGATCAGCGCGGTGGGCGCGCCCTCCGCGCGCTATCAGCATTCAGCCGCGTGGAACGGCTCCACGCTCGTCATCTGGGGCGGCGCCACGGATACTGACGGCACCGAGCCCGGGATCACGAGCGTCGCTACGGGCGGAATTTACCAGCTGCCCCCTTCGGACAGCTGGGTTGCGACCTCGGCGGTATCCGCCCCCGCGCCGCGCCGGCACGCGCTCGCGCTTTCAGTTCCCGCGGGCATCTTCATCTGGGGCGGCCTGACTTCCTCGGGCACGGGCGCGATCCTCTCGCCGGCCAACAGCTGGGCGCCCCTCTCGACGATCGGTGCTCCAACGGCGAGCTTCGGCGCGATCGGAGCTTATGCCGGAAGCGGCGACAAGCGCGTGATCGTCTTCGGCGGAGAAGGCGCGGGGCCGGCTTTCAGCGGGAGCGCGGCGATCTATTGGGCGGAGTGAACTGAAGACGCCCTCTCAGGACCACACCGTCCAGCGTGCCTCCCATGAGATGAACGGCGAGGCCCAATCATGAAGGAGCCAGGCGCCCGAGAAAAGCCTCGCGAATAGTTCATGTCGCCATAATTGGCAGTATTTGCGATCATAAGCTCATGAACTCGACGACCTCAGCATCGCAGGCCCTCCCCATCCTCCTGAACCTCGTGGCTGCCGTTTTCGGGGCGCTCGGACAGTACTATTACAAGCTGGGTAGTGCCCGCCTCGGGACCGACAGCCTTTTGCGCAACTGGCCGCTCTTTCTGGGCGTCGTGCTTTTTTGCGGAGTCATGGTCCTGTTTGTCGCGGCGTTCAAGCTCGGCGGCCGCCTCAGCGTGACCTATCCGATGTATGCGACGACCTTCGCATGGGGACTCGCCATCGCGCACTGGCTCGGGCGCGAGCCGGTGCGACCGCTCCAGCTGGGCGGCGTGCTCGTCATTGTGGCCGGGGTAGTGCTGGTCGCGCTGGGCTCGCGCGAGTGATCTGTCCCGATCCGGCTTAAAGCCAGGCCGCGACCTTCAGCGACTCAGCCAGGCGCGTGATCTCTTCACGCAGCCGCTGCAGAAAAGCCTCCTGGCCGCCTTCCGCCGCGACTCCGAAACGCACGCTCTCTCCGATCACCGCATGGCTCAGGAACGGCACGAAGATGGCCTCCCCGCGCGGCAGCGACTTGCCGAGCCCGTGCAGGAAGACCGGGACGATCGGAACCTCGGGATGCCGCTCGGCGAGCTTGGCGATTCCCTTCTTGAAATCAACCATCACCTCAGGCTCTCCCCGCGTGCCTTCCGGGAAGAAAAGAACGATGTTTCCCTGCCGAAGCGACTCCGAAATCGGCGCCAACGGATCCTCGGCGCTCCCCTCCGCCCGGCGACGCTGAACGGGAATGATGCCCACGATGTGGCGGGAAAACCACGACAGCACGGGATTGCTCAAGAAGTAATCGGCGGCGGCGACCGGACGGATGCGCCCCAGCAAGCTCACCGGAAAAAGGCTCATCAGCACCGCCGTATCGAGATGGCTGTTGTGGTTCGCCACCACGATCGCGGGTCCCGCGACGGGCAGGAGCTCGCGGCCGCGCGCCTGCAGTCCGAGCACGATGGCCAGGAAGGGCCGGATGACCGCCACGAAGAGCAGCACGCGGAAGGGAAAAATGAGGAGCCGAACCGGCGCACCCATCAGTAGTAAAAATATCTCACGAAATGAAAGAAGATCGGAGCGGTATAGGTCAGGCTGTCGATCCGATCGAGGATCCCGCCATGCCCCGGAATCAGGGAGCCCGAGTCCTTGACGCCGATGTCCCGCTTCAGCGCCGAAATGACGACGTCCCCGATGAAACCGACCGATCCGATGAGCGCCCCGACCCCAAGCGACATCGGGAAGGTGATCGGCGTCAGCCACGGCGCCAGCGCGGCCGCGAGCAGCGTCGTCGTGAGCAGCCCGCCCACGAAGCCTTCGACCGTCTTGTTGGGGCTCACCTTGGGAATGATCTTGTGCCGCCCGAAGGACTTGCCCCAGACGTACTGGAAGACATCGTTGAGCTCGGTCAGGACGACGAGAAAAAGCACGAGACCCGCTCCGCCCGCCCCGTCTGCCTGAGGCGGCGGGAGCACCAGCAGATACGCGAGGTGCCCCAGCGAGAAGACGGTCGTCATCAATCCCCAGTGCAGGGTACCGGCCGCGCTCGTGAAGCCCTGCACCTCACCGATCGTCACCATGCGGGCCGGAAGGAACAGGAAGACGTAAACCGGGATGAAGACGATGAACATCCCGTACCAGTCGGTGTAGATCCAGTAGAACTGCAGCGGGATGGCCAGGTAAGCCCAGAAGAGCACCCGACGGTCCGCCCGGCGCGATGGGACGAGCGAGAAGTATTCACGGAGCGCCATGAAAGAGATCGTCGTGAAGAACGCCATCGCGAGCAGGCGGCTCGCGACCAGCGACGCGCTGAAAAGCAGCAGGATGACCCACCACGAGCGCACCCTCAGGCGAAGCTCGCGATGGCTCTTGGTCGCGCTTCCCCGCGTGATCCCGGCCGTGATCGCCGTCGCAAGCCCGAGCATCGCCCAGAGGCCGGCGATGGCGAGCAGAACATTCTGATGCACTTCGGAATTGAGCAGGTGACTCAGCATCTTTCGAGCTCCCGATAGGCGTCCCAGGCCCTGCGCAAAACGGTGAGCACCGAGCCGGCGAGAATCACCACCAGCCCGAGCCAGAGCAGCTCCGCCGCCGCCGGGGTCGCCCCGGGCTTGACCGCGAGCGTGATCCCCGCCGCGAGGCAGGCCAGCGTCAGAACCGCCATGCGATGCTGCTTGGCCATCGGGCCGGCGAAGCTCACGGGAGCGCCGGCCGAAGTCGCCAATGTCCGGACGTAAGCCGTCAGGGTCGCCGCCAGTGCGGCCGCCCAGCCCAGCGCGGGACCCAGCTCCCGGCCGGGAATCGCGTAACCGAGCGCGACCAGCAGTACCGAATCGGAGATTCTATCAGGAATATCGTTGAAAAGCTCCCCGGACTTTGACTTCTTGCCGCCCTCGACCGCCACCATTCCGTCAAAGAGGTTGCACAGGAGCCGCAGCTGAATTCCGAGGATCGCACCGACGAACGGAGCCGCTCCCGGATATTCCGGCCAGCTCACGAGCGCCGACGCGCCCAGGGTCGCGAAGACCGCGCTCAGGATCGAGATCAGGTTCGGAGTGATTCCGGCACGAGTCAGGCGCTTGGCGATCGCGCGTGCCCAGCCGGTCTCCCGGCTTTTTACGGGACGTCGTCCACTTTTAGGGGTCTTCATTCCCTGATTTTGAAGCTGCCCGGGTCAAAAGGCCAGCTCATTTCAACCAGCCGCCGCCGCAGCTCCGCCAGGCGCGCCTCCTCACGGAATGCGTCTCGTACGATTCTGCAAGTACCCGTCTCCATTCCAGCGAGATTACGCTCAAATGACGGCAATCGCTTTCGGACATTGTAGGCGCTCTCTCATAGAATGGCTCCCTGCCTCGCTTTTCTTATTCCCGCCGGAAGTATCGTGCACTTTCCCCGAACTGCAGGAAGGAAACCCGCCGGTGGTGATTGGGGCAGAGCAGCCGGAGATTCTCCAAGCGCGTTTTTCCGCCAAACGCCCACGGCATTTGGTGATCCACCTGCAAACCGTGTTTTGACTGACAGCGTTTTTGAGCGCTCGGGTCGACATACGCGCATCGGTACCCGTGCTTCCAGATCAGCTCGTGTTGGAGCGGTTTCGAAGGCACGCGCCGATGGAGAACCTCGGGTGCCGTGGGTGTTTTGAGCACTTCAGTCAGCTGCTTTTTCCCGTGCATCTCCACCTGCTCTCCCATCTCCACCTGCCCTTCCTTCAGCGCCGGCTTCTTCCCTTCCTCAAGTTTCGCTTTCGTCCGGGCCTCCACCCGAGCCTTCGCCCGCCGAGCCTTCTCTTCGGGATGATGGCGCTCGCGGTACTCGGTCGCCAGAACGTCGATGAGCTCCCCCATCGAAAGCCCCGGATGAGGATGCGCGAGCAGCCCCCGGACATCGTCGAGCTTCTCAAGCAGCTTTTCCGTAGCAACGAAGCGAACTTCAGAAAGAGTCTCAGTCAGGGGTCGAATCCGGTCTCGAGGAACCTTGACGGAATCAGGGTAGCGCCGCGCGATCTCCCGCTCCGCCTGGGAGCAGCTCATTCCGGAAAGATCCCTCAATAGCTCCGCCAGCTCCGGATCTGAAAGCTTCTCCCGGAACGCGCACCCCTGAGCGATTTCAAGGAGCGTGAAATTGAGCTTCCCGCTCTCGAGCCCAGCTTTGATCTCCGGAATGCGTTTGAGCAACCGAGCCGCACGAACCCGCTGCTCCGCGCGCCATTCTTCCATCTGGTACTGGCCGACCAGAAAAGATCTAAGAGATGAGTATTCGTAAAAGAGCTTCCGGCGATCCAGCTCCACCAGATACTCCAGTTGACGAACGAGGCTCTCGCGCTCCTCGACGATCAGATCGCCAAAGTTCGCTACCAGATCCGAATCAGACAGATGCATGAGTGACATGCGATCGGTATACACCGGGTTTTCAAACCCAATTCGAAGGCTCTGGCGGGCCCACCATGATGATTCCGAATGAAGATGCGCTCCGGCGTCGGCTCGAACGGAATCGCCGCGATGAGAGTCAAACCCAGACGTTTTCGAGAATTTTCCGAAGCACTTTCAAAATCGACCGCTCACCTGCCGAAAACATAAGAGTCCCATGTCAAGGAATATTCCGAAAAAATTCGCACTGACACTTCACGAAGCCCCGTTCCCGCCCCCCTCGCCGCCAAAAAAACCGGACCCACTACTAAACCGCCACCACCAAAATCGCAGAACCACCTCACCCGCCGCGAGGTCTTCACCGGCTACCGCGAGAACCTCGAAGCAATAGCCAAAATCCAGGGCGAGCAATCGCTCATTTTATCCGTCGCGCAGCTCTCACCCCATCCGCCGCGCAACTCTCACTCACCCGCCGCCGCAGCTCTCACCCATCCACCGCGCAGCTCTCACCCCATCCGCCGCCGCAGCGCCGACAACTCCGGCTCAAGCTCCGCCCGAACAATCCCACCCTCGGCAACACGCGCGAAACGCTCAAGGCTCGGCGGCAGCGCCAGCTCCTGTCCGACCAGCGGCTCGACGACAGAACGAAACTTGCCGGGGTGCGCGGTCGCGGCAATGAGCCAATGCCCCCCGGGGCCCGCTTTCCGCCCGAGCTTCTCCCGAGTGAAAAGTCCGGTCGCGGTATGCGGACAGAAAACCCCGAGCCCCGCGCGCGCCGCGCTCCGGATCGTCTCACGAATCTCCTCGTCCGTAACCGAGAAGACCTCGACCCCAGCGCGCAGCGCCTCGACTGTCGGAAAAAGATCCCGGAGCCGCTCCATATTGCTGGGATTGCCGACATCCATCGCGTTGGCAAGCGTCGAAACCGTCGGGCGCGGCTGCCAGCGCCCGGTCGCGAGATAATCCAGGACTGCGCGGTTCGCATTGCACGCGAGCACGACCTTGCCGATGGGGAAGCCCATCCTCTTCGCCCAAAGCGCGGCGGTCGCGTTCCCGAGATTGCCCGAGGGCACGATGAAACCCGTCTCCTCTCCCGTTTCGGCGAACGCATTGACCGAGGCCATCGCGTAGTACACGCATTGCGGCAGAATCCGCCCCAGGCTGATGCTGTTGGCGCTGAGCAGCCCGAAGCTCGCGCGCCACTCGGGATCCGCCAGTGCTTCTTTGACGAGCCGCTGGCAATCGTCGAAATCCCCGCGCACGGCGTACGCCCGGACATTCCCGCCCCACGCGGTGAGCTGTGCTTCCTGCAGCGGCGAGATCTTTCCCTTCGGATAGAGGATCACGACCTCGACCGCGGGCTTGCCGAAAAAAGCCGCGGCCACCGCCCCGCCCGTGTCCCCTGAGGTCGCGACGAGCACCACGCGCGGCCGCGAATCGCGCGGGCCTCCCTGCCGCGAGCGCGCCAGCGCCGAGACGCACTCCGCGAGGAAGCGCGCGCCCACGTCCTTGAACGCCGCCGTGGGTCCATGAAAAAGCTCCAGGATCCCTGTTCCGGAATCAACCGGTCTGACCGGCACCGGGAAATCAAACGCGCGCTCACACAGCCCCGGCAGCTCCTGCGCCAATACGGGCTCGTCGCGAAAGAAAGGCTCCAGCACCGCACGCCCGGCCTCGCCCATCGCAAGCGGCGCCTTCCCGCGCTCAAGCTCCGGAAATGACTCCGGCACAAAAAGCCCGCCGTCGGGCGCGAGCCCCGCCTCGAGCGCGTCGGCGATCCCGACGCTGGTTCCCGTGCCCGGGGCGCTTCGCGTGCTTCGGAACCTCATTCCTCGATCACCGCCCCGGCGGCGCGGATCGGAGAGATCCACGCACGCACGCTTTGCGCTCCCGCCGCCTCAAAGGCGCGACTCATCTCCTCTTTCGCCCTCTTCGCCACGGCTTCAGAATCGACCCACGCGAAAACGCTCGGCCCCGCTCCCGAGATGGAGCAGCCCAAGGCCCCGGCCCCGAGCGCCGCGCGCTTGACCGCCTCGAAGCCCGGGATCAGCCGCGCGCGCTGCGGCTCGATGAGCACATCCGCGAGCGAACGCCCCACGAGCGCGAGATCCGAACGATAAAGCCCCGCGAGCAAACCCGCGAGGTTCGCCGACTGCGCCACGTGCCGCTTGAGAGGAACGTCGGGTGCCAGCGCCGCCCGCGCCTCGCGCGTATCGAGCCGGAAGCCCGGGTGAACCACCACGCAGCGCAGCTCCGCGGGAACCGGGAGCGGTACCACATCCTCGGCGCCTTCAGCCACGGAGCGCACCAGCATGAGCCCGCCGAGCAGGCAAGGCGCGACGTTGTCACCATGGATCGAGCCGCTGGCGACCGCTTCGCCGATGAGCGCGTAGTGCAGCAGCTTCTCCCGCGGGAGCGGCCGATCCAGAAGCGCGTTCGCCGCGACCACCCCGGCAACGGCCGACGCCGCGGAGCCACCCATTCCCGATCCGAGCGGAATCCCCTTCTCGATCCGCACGCGGAATCCGTGCGGCACCGCGAGCTCCTCCGCGAGATGCAGCAGCCCGGCCGTCGCGGTGTTGCGCGCGGGATCCGCCGGAATGTCCATCCCCTGCGGCGCGGCCACCCCCTCGATCTCCACGCGCCCCGCGAAGGGCGTGCGCGAGACCGTCACGCGATCCCCGAGCCCGTCGATGGCGAATCCCAGGATGTCAAATCCCACGCCCACGTTCGCCACCGTCGCCGGCGCGAACGCGGCCGCGCGCGCGCGCTCGCGCGTGCCGCCCACGGCAGGGCGCCCTGCCCCGCTCACGGTGCCGCTCCCACGGAAGACGCCAGGCGCAGCAGATCCGAGAAAACCCCGGCCGCCGTCACCTCGGGTCCCGCTCCCGGCCCCTGGATCACCAGCGGCTGCGCATCGTAGCGCTCCGTGCGAAAGGCCACGATATTGTCGCTGCCCTGGACCCGCGCGAACGGATGCGAGCGCGGGAACGCGACGAGCTCCACCTTGGCCCTTCCTTCGGAATCGATCCGTCCCACGTAGCGCGGCACGAGCCCCTGCGCCTGGTAGCCCGCGAGCTCCTTCGCCCGCTCGACGTCATGTTCCGCCAGCCGCGCGAGAAATTCCTCGGTCTTCACCGCGCGCAGCTCTTCGGGAACCAGGCTGCGCACCTGCACGTCCTCGAGCTCCAGCCCGAGTCCGATCTCCCGGCCCAGGATCACGAGCTTGCGCGCGACGTCCAGGCCCGCGAGGTCCTCGCGCGGATCCGGCTCGGTGAGCCCCAGCCGCCGCGCCTCCCGGACGATCTCGGAGAACGGCCGCTCCCCCGTGAAGGAGTTGAAAATGTAAGAAAGGGTACCGCTCAGCACGCCTTCGATCGCGAGGATCCGATCCCCCGTCTGGTGCAGCTCCCGCAGCGTCTGCAGCAGCGGCAGGCCCGCGCCCACGTTGGTCGAATAGAGGAACTGCCGCTGCCGCGCCCGCGCGCGCGAATGCAGCTCGCGATAGGCCGCAAGCGGGGCCGCGTTCGCGCGCTTGTTGGGCGTGATCACGTGGATTCCCTGGTCGAGCCACTCCGGATAGCGGCCAGCGATGTCCGCGCTCGCGGTCGCATCGATGATCACTGCGTGCGGGATATGCGAGTCGCGCACATGCGCCGCGAAGCGCGCCGGGTCGGCCGCCACGCCCTGGGTTTGGAGCCGGTCCTTCCATTCGCCGAGCGCGATCGCGCGGTCCTCGACCAGGAGCTTCGTCGAGTTCATCACCGCGCGGACGCGGATGTCGATCCGCCGCTCGCGCCGGAGCCATTCCAGCTGCCGCTCGAGCTGCTTGAGGAAGGCCGAGCCGATCAGGCCCGTTCCGACGAGCCCCACCGAGAGCGTCTGGCTCGAGAGGAAGAACCCCGCATGCGCCGCCCGCAGCGCGCGCGTGGCCTCGGCCGAGTCGATCACCGCCGAGATGTTGCGCTCCGAAGAGCCTTGCGCGATGGCGCGCACGTTGATGCCCGCCCGCCCGAGCGACGCGAAGAACCGGCCCGCGACCCCCGGATGGCGCGCCATCGTGTCGCCCACGGCGGCAAGGATCCCACAGCCGCGCGTGAAGCCGATCTCCTGGATGAGCCCCTGATCGATCTCCGCGTAAAACGCCTGCTCCAGCGCCTTGCGCGCGGCGTCCGCCTGCGCCTCGGGGATCGCCAGACAGATGGAATGCTCGGAGCTGGCCTGCGAGATCATGACGACCGAGATGCCCGCCGAGCGGAGCGCGCCGAAAAGCCGCTCGGCCACGCCCGGCACCCCCATCATGCCGGTCCCCTCGACGTTCACGAGCGCCATGCCGAGGATCGCGGAGAAGCCCTGGATCGGCGCGCTCGAGCGCGCCGCCGCGTGGATTTTGGTGCCGGGATGCGCGGGATTGAAGCTGTTGCGGATCCAGATCGGGATATTGCGCCGGATCGCCGGCTCCATCGTCGCCGGATGGACGACCTTGGCGCCGAAATACGCCAGCTCCGTCACCTCGTGATACGAGAGCTCCTCGAGCACCACCGCCTCGGGCACGAGCCGCGGATCGGCGCTGAGCACGCCGTCGACATCGGTCCAGATCACCACCTCGCGCGCCTCGAGGAGCGCGCCGAAGATCGAGGCCGAAAAATCGCTCCCGTTGCGCTTGAGCGTCGTGGCGAGCCCCTCGCGCGTCGACGCGACGAAGCCCGTGATCACGAGCAGCTCCTCAGGATGCGCAGCAAGCCAGGCTTCGAGCTTGAGCGTCGAAGCTTCCCAGTCGACCGTGACGGAAAGCTCCTGCGGCTCCACGACCAGCACCTCCCGCGCATCGAGCCACGCGGAGCGCTGACCCTGCTCGCGCAGAAGCGCATCGAGAATCTGCGCCGACCAGACCTCGCCATAGCCCGATACGAGCTCGATGATCCGATCCGCCGCGCTCCGCACGAGCCACACCCCGCGCAGGACTTCCTCGAGCTCCTTGAAGTCCGCCTCGATGCGCCGAAGCAGGCCTTCGCGCGCTTCGCCGGCGAGCAGCAGCGCTCCGATCGTCTGGACATGGCGCGCGCGCAGCTCCTCGAGAAGCTTGCTGAAGGACGGATCGCGCAGGCGCGCCGCCTCCACCAGCCGGATCAGGCCGTCGGTCACGCCTTTCATCGCCGAAACCACGATGCCCCGGCGCAGGCCGGTGCCCAGGCTCGCGATGATTCCCGAGACCGACCGATAGCGTTCCGCGTTGCCCACGCTGGTGCCGCCGAACTTGTGAACCACCCATGGTTTTTTCATTGGAATCCCCGCAGTCGAAAATTTTATCACTCTTGGAATGAGTCTTCCAGAAACTCGGTCGTCGCGTTGACGCACCGGATCTATTCTCGTCGCCTGGAGACAGGCCGTCAACCTGATGGGCCGAACGCGCCGCCCATCAGACAAAAACCGGCTTAAATCGAGGATTTGCTTTTAACCCCTGAAATCTCTGTTATACTGCCTCGCTCGTTGGGGTCGATTACCTAAAATGCTTTTTTACACCCAGATCAAACGCGAGTTCACCCAAGCCAGCTGGAAGCGGGGCCAGATTTATTTCCGCGAACAGCGCGTCAAAGACGTCAAGCTCGATGGAGACAACCTCTCCGGCAAGGTGCAGGGCAGCGGAAGAGAAGCCTATGAAACCGCCATCGTGATGGCGCGTGGGACGATTTTCAGCTCGAAATGCTCCTGCCCTGCGCATCGGCAGTACGAGACCCATTGCAAGCACGTGGCGGCCCTCGCCATCTGGATGGTCGAGCGCGGAAGCCTGCTGCGCGCCGGCGTCAAGAGCAGCCAGCATGGAATCGCCCCTTCGGACGACCAGCTGGGACTCCGCAATGCTCAGAAGGCCGCCGGAGACGGTCGCCTTCGCAAGCTTTTTCAAGCCCATCCTTTCCTGGCCACCTCCACCTATGTCGTGCGGCGGGACCTCATGATGGGCTCCATCCAGGGCAAGGACCTCTCGGGCAACCCTTTCTCCATTCCCGTCACCCTGGTCGAAGCCGCTGCCCTGCTCGAGTACTCCAAGCAGGAAAGCCATGAGTCCAAGAGTTCCAAGCAGGCCATCATCGGCGAGCCTGTGCTGCACGTCCGCGGGATCATCCAGGGCAAGGTTTTCGCGGCCCTCACCGTCGAGTCGGGCATCCGCTACATCGATCCGATCACCAAGACGATCCAGGTCAATACCCTCACCTACCTCTCGCGGCAGCCGGAGCCGGGCATCTGGAAGACCTCGCACGGCGTCCTGATCCGGGTGCTCACGCCGGCCGAGACCAGCGACACCGAGGCGAGCTTCATTCAGCGCCTGGACACGGCCAAGGTGATCTACCAAGGCCAGCAGGCGCTCGAGAACCTGGGCAAGCTCCTCACCCACCGCAACCGCGACCAGATCGTCTTCGATCGCAACGTCAACGTGCATGTCGAGCCGACGCCGCTCAAGCTCACCTCGCTCAAGATCGGCGAGAAGGGCGACAAGACGCGCGGCCTTTCCTACGTCTTCGCGAGCGCCTCGGTGCGGCTCACCTCCGAGGAGCTCGAGGAGCTCGAGAAGCAGGGCCGACTGAGTGCCCATTACGTCTGGCGGGACGACAAGATCTTCCGCTTCAGCATGTCGCTGATCGACCTGCAGCGCTACGCCAACCGCAGCGGCGTGGCCGCATCCGAGGAGGAAGGCGCGCCCATCGGCGCCGCCGCGCGCGGCAGCCTCGCCGACGACGCCCAGAACCCGCTGCATCCGATCGCCGCCTACCGCCTGAGCCTGGAGCTCGGCGCCGACCAGCTCGAGGTCGACCCCAACTGGACGGAGTTCCACGAGTGGCGCAAGACCTTCGAGCAGAAGAAGATCGCCTCGCTGCCCAAGATCGATTACGGCTTCGAGCTGCGCGCCTACCAGGAAAACGGCTTGAGCTGGCTCTGGAGCCTTTATCACCGCGGCCTGGCCGCCCTGCTCGCCGACGAGATGGGCCTGGGCAAGACCCACCAGGTGCTGGCGCTCCTGAGCACGATCTATCGCAAAAGCCCCGGCTCCTCGGAAGCCGCCGAAGCCCCAGCCGCGGCGCCCGCGGCAAAAGGCGCGAAAAAGACGGCAAAAAACACGACCAAAGCGCCCGAGCGCAAGCTCGTGAAGAAGGCCGCCGCTCCCAAGGCGGGCGTCAAAGGCATGAAGTCCGTGCGCGAGCCCACGCTCGTGGTCGCCCCGACCTCGGTCATCGCGGCCTGGATCCAGAAGCTCAAGAAGTACGACACCGGCCTGCGCTGGCACGTCTTCCATGGCAGCGGTCGCACGCTGCCCACGTCAGGCGTCGATATCGTGCTCACGACCTACGGCATCCTCCACCGCGCGCCCGAGCTGCGCGAACGCCAGTGGCACGTCGTCGTGCTCGACGAGGCCCAGGCCATCAAGAACGCCTCCACGATCAGCTCGCGCGCCTCGCGTATGCTCAAGAGCCGCTTCCGCATCGCCATGACCGGCACGCCGGTGGAGAACCAGGCCACGGATCTGTGGTCGCTGATGGAATTCCTGCTGCCGGGCTACCTGGGGTCGCTTCCCCGCTTCAAGCGCCTCTATGGCTGGGGCCGCGAGGTTCCGACCGACCTCCAGGCCGAGGCGCTCAAGCGACTCGTCTCGCCCTTCCTCCTCCGCCGCACGAAGGCCAAGGTGCTCAAGGAGCTGCCCGAGAAAATCGAGGAAGTCGTCGCCTGCGAGATGACGCCCATCCAGCGCAAGGCTTACCGCGACTGCCTCAACGGCGCCGAGGCCACGCAAGTCCGCGCCAACATCGTCGCGGGCCAGAAGATCGACTACGCCAACATCCTCGCGCTGCTCACGCGGCTCAAGCAGATCTGCGATCATCCGAAGCTCGCGGACCTCACCTCGGGCAAGGTCAAGAAGGCCGGCGCGCTCGATCCCGCCGAAACCGGCAAGTGGGAGACCTTCGACGAGCTTCTGAACGAGGCGCTGGGCTCGAATCTCAAGGTCGTCGTCTTCAGCCAGTATCTCGGGATGATGGACCTCATCGGCCATCACCTGAAATCCCAGGGCATCGGCTATACCGAGCTGCGCGGGGACACCCCGGATCGCGGCGCGCGCCTGGAGCTCTTCTCGCGCGACCCCGAGTGCAAGGTTTTCCTCTGCAGCCTGCTTGCCGGCGGCCTGGGCATCGATCTCACGTCGGCGAGCGTCTGCATCCATTTCGACCGCTGGTGGAACCCGGCCAAGGAGAACCAGGCTACCGACCGGCTCCACCGCTTCGGCCAGACCCGAGGCGTTCAGGTCTTCAAGCTCCAGATCCCGGGCTCGGTCGAGGACCGCATCGCCAGCATCATCGAATCGAAGATCCAGCTCTCCGGCGCCCTGATCGAGGAATCCTCGCTCGGGCTCAAGGCATTCTCAAGAAAAGAGCTGCTCGAGCTCCTCACCCCCGAAAGCGGCTCGGCCGAGGCTTCCGAAGAGACCCCGGCCGAGGCCACGAGTACAGAAACGACCGTTACGGATTAGCCGGCGCGAGCACCTGCTCGAGGATGAGACCGTAGGTGTCCTCCGACTGAAGCTGGCCCTTGAGGAACTTCAGGAGCAGGACCGGCGGAAGCTCGAGCGCCGCCTTTTCCTCGGCCGTGAGTTCCGGCTTCGGTTCCGCCTTCGGAGGCTGGGCGCCCTCCGTGCCGGATTCGGCATTGCCGGGCTGGGCCGCGCCGCCTTCAGAGTCGGCCGGCTTGGCCGGTCCGGTCAGAAGCTCGGCCAGGCGCTTGGGTTCCACCTTCGACAGCGTCCGCACCGCCTCGAGCTCCTCGAGGACCGACCAGGCGATCACGTTCTGCGGGAGCGCCACGAAGGTCCTCTTGCCGTGCTCCGCCTTCCGGAAGTCCTTGGGCGTCCGGCTCAGCTCATGCGGCAGGAACGAAGCCACCCGGAACGTGTCGGCGAAAGCCTCGGCGCCCGAGCCCGCGAGCATGTGCGGCACCTCGCTCATCACCGTACGGATCAGCTCCCGCCCGAGCAAGGTGTCGCCCTTGGGCAATCCCAGCGCGCGGCGGACCGACTCAGGCTTGCGCGAGATGAGCTGGTCCTTGATCTCCAGCGGCTGCACGAAGGGGATCTCCTCCTGATTTCCGCTCTCGAAGGTCAGCTGCAGCGTTCCCTCGAGCTTCATCGTCGCGATGCCCGAGAGCAGCTTCTTGAGCTTCGCTCCGGTGTCCTTGTATTCGAGGAAGCTCCCTTTGGTCTCGTCGAGCAGGCTGATGCCGAGCTCGCGACCGAGGAGGAAGCGCTCGGCCAGGAGCTTGTCGATCCAGATTCCGCGCACGTCGATCTGGTCGGCGTACGGGCTCGGGTTCGAGGGAGCCTTGCGCGAATGCAGGGACTTGCCGCCTTGGCCCAGGATCATGAAACCCGCCTGCTTGGCAAGCGCGAGGAACTCCGGATCATAGCAGCCGACAGCCTCCGATACGGTCGAAAGCTTCACCAGCTCGATGTTCTCGGGGTTCTCCAGCGACACGGCCACGCAGTGGACGTCGGGAGTGCCGATCACCCGCAGGAAGAAGTCCGACGTGACCTGCACGGCCTCGTCCAGATCCTTGAGGAACGGGATCTCCGCCCACTCCTTCTCGGTCAGGCTCGGGAAGCGCGCCTGGATCTTATCGCGCACCTCGAGGAAGAGCCGCAGGTTGTAGAAGGTGTCCTCGATGCGCGAGGCGTAGCCGGCATCGCCATTCAGGCTGAAGTTGCGCGCGCCGTTACGGAAGTTGCGCAACGAATACCGTTCCTCATACATCCGGATCTGGAAGCGCGCGATGTCGGCCAAGTTCGTGCCTTCGTCGAAGCGCTTGCACCCCGCGTTGAGATCGACATGCTCGTCCGTGCAGAAGCCATAAGGCTTGAGCGCGTCCTCACCGCCGGCCAGCTCGCCCTTGAGGGCGGTCAGGGTCGCGGGAACTCCCGTCAGGCTGCCGTCCTTGAGCTCCACCTGGCGCTGGTAACCGAAGCGCAGCGCCGCGACGTCGTACTTGCCCATCGTGTGAAGCTCGTTGAGCGTCCGCGCGGCGTAATCCATCACGGAGCTGTAGGGAATCTCACCCTCGCTGCCCATCTTGGCGAGCTCCTCGGCGGTGTAGAAGTTCTCCTGGTCCTCGGAGCCCTGGAAGTTGTGCCTCAGGCCCAGGTTGTGGCCAAGCTCGTGCACGAGCGTGGGTACCCAGACGTAGGGCACCAGGACATCGAGCGCCTTCGCGCGCTCGGCTTCGCTCAGCTCTTCCCAGGGGCGAAGGTCGCCCTCTCCGAGCTGCTCCTGCAGGCCCTTGGTCACGGCTTCGGAGAAGTTGAACTCGTCGGCCGAGTAGAAGCAATCCTTCTCCGCGTTGCGGAGCTTGGACCGCAGGTCCGCCTCACCCGAGCGGTTCTTCGTGTAATCCCGCACCAGCGCCTTGACCTCGGCGAGGTTCACGCGAGAGAGCCGGCCGGCGGCAGGGCGGAACTTGATGCCCGTGCCCAGGTCGATCGGCGCGGCCTGCGCGGCCTCCGCGGCCGCCTTGAGCGCCGCTTTGGCCCTTGCGACCTTCTCCTCGGCGCGCGCCTTGCGGATCTCCTCGTAAGTCCGGCGGATCGTCTGCTTGATCACGCCGAGATACATGACCGTGCGGCCGCTCACGATCTCGCCGGTCAGCGGGTTCGTGACCGACGGGCCGTAGCCGAGCAGGCCCAGAGCCGGGGGATCCTCGACCATGACGATCATGCTGTTGCGGAGATCGCCGGCGCTCTTGCCGCGCTCCTCGCTCAGGTTCATCCGGAAGCCCACGCCCGCTTTCGCGAGCGCGTCGTTGATCGCGCCCACCGCCTTGCGCGTGGCACCGAGCACGACCGCGTTCTCCGGCTTGTAGAAGTTGTCCGTCAGATAGTAGGTCAGCTCCTTGCGCGCCGGGTTCCAGCGGTTCAGGAACGTCTTCTCGCCCGCGGCGCGGTCGAGGTTATCGACCGAGAGCTCTTTGCGGGTCGTCGTGAAGAAGCCGAAGCTGTTCTGGTCGGACTCGGGATAGAGCACCGGCTGGTAGTCCTTCGAGGCGACCGAGTCCAGGCGCGCCAGCGAGTAGTGATGCACCTCGGAAAAGGTCAGGTCACTCAGCGACTCGAGGCTCCCGGCACACTCCAGATTCATGCTGAAGGTGCGTTCGACCGCGATATTGATCGCGTCCTGCTCGAACTTCGCGCCGAGCGGCCGCGAGCTGATCTCCGAGGCGCATTCCTCGCCGAAGAGCTTGCCGATCTGGGTCGGGAGCGTGTTGAGCTCGGCGACCTTCAGGCCATCGAGCCCCGGCTTGAACTTCGAGCGTTTTTCCCAGGTGATCTTGGAATTCTCCTCTTCCTTGTTGGAGCACTCGCCCACCGAGTTCTCGGCGCAGCGGTATTCCAGGTGCTCCACCGGGATACTCAGCACGAGCTTGCCGTTAGTGATGTTATGTGCGAAGCGCGCGTCCGAGTCGATCTCGACCACGTCGAGGCTCTTCTCGGTGAAGCGCAGGCGGACGAGCTTTTCCTGGCCCAGGGTCATCGGGCGCGAGATCGTCGAGGAGCGGGAGCTCTCCATCTGCGAGACCTCATAGAGATAGAGCCCGTCGGAGATCACGGATTTGCTTTCGACCTGCTCCTTGAGCAGCTCCTCGTAGGGGCGGTCCTTGGCGCAGCCGCCGAGCGTGCCCAGGGCCAGCAGGCCCAGGAGCGCGGGAACGAGGGCGGGAAGCCCCTGCTTGATCGTGTCGAATTCCGGCGATGTCATTTTCTTCATCTTCGTTCCCTTTCTCAAAAGACCAGTTTCATCGAAGTCAAAAACGAGGCGTCGTCGCGGCTGAAGAGCGACACGGCCGAGTCGCGGCCGTTTTCCTTGTAGGCATTCCCCTCGTTGCTCAGGGCGACCGAGAGCGCGAGCGCGGGCGTCGCCCGGTAGGTCACGGCTTCGTAGAACTCGAAATTATGCTTGAGCGCTCCGTCATAGGTGCGCCCGATGCCGCGGCTGAACGAGGCGCCCAGCGTGAGCCGGTCCGTCAGCGCGTAATCCGCCGAGACCATGTTGAGCAGCGAGAGCGCCGTATTGGAAGCCCCGGTCCGCGCGGTCTTGAACTCGTGGAAGGAGCGCGTGAGCCGCGTGGTGTTCGAGATGCTGAGCGCCGGAAGCCCGGCGCGCGAGAGATCGAGCACCAAGGTCTCGCCCGCCGAGACCGCCCCGCGCAGCGAGTTCTTGCGGATGGACTCGCGGCTGGTGGCGAGCGTCCCTCCGAGAGCGGGCGCGATCGAAAGGTAGGGATTGAGCGTGATGGCCGCATGGGCCAGCGAAAGCTTCGTGTCCGAGAGATCGGCTTTGAGCTCGTTTTCGAGCTCTTTTTTGGCGCCGAGCTTCGCGCCCAGGGTGAGATCTTCGCTGAGGCGATAGGAGGGCGCCAGGGTCAGCGTGGCGTCCGAGCTGTGATCGGCGCTCTTGAGCTCGTGGAAACTCGAAGAGACCCCAAGATCGAGGGCCAGGCCGAGGCGCTCCTCGCTCGCCGAAGCTTCGGCGAGGAGGAGGCCTGTCCAGCCCAACTGAATCACCAGGATTGCCGCAATGAAACGAGAGCCGCGCACTTGAATTCTCCGCGTCGGCAGTAAGCAGCTCTCATGCCATGCTGAAACCCTTGAATTCATGGATTCTCCTTTTCCGTTGAGGTGCCTGAGCCCGGGCTCTCTTCGCCCTGGTGCCGAATCAGCACCCCGAATGAGTGTTACTTCTCGAGTTGAACGCCCGCTTCGATGATGCCCGAAGCAGCCTGGGCTTGACCCAGCTGCTGGCCGGTGGCCTCTTCCAGGGCGGCCTTCGCCGCAAGGAACGCCTCGGTGGCCTCAGCGCCCTTGAGCACTTCGACGGCGTCCATCTGGGCGTTCACGATCGCGGCCTTCTGAGGCGTCGTTAGATTCACCGACGTCGCGGTCGGACCGAAAATCGTCAGGTCGACCAGCGCCGCGACAGTCACCACGGGGGACACGATCAGGCGGACCGTGGCCTCCAACGCGTGAGCCTGGCTACCGAGGACCATCATGGCAAGCATTGCGGGAACAGCGTATTTCGATTTTTTCATGGAATACTCCTATGGGTTCAATTGGGTTTTTGGGGACATCTCCCGGCCTTCCGAGAGAAACTTCAGGATATTTTCTCCGATCGCGCGCAACTGCTCGCGTCGCGCCGCCAGCGGGCGCTCGAAGAGCTGGAGGGAACCGTGAAGCAGTTCCGCCATCTCGACCGAGAGTGCTTGGATCTCCGCCGGAGCGACGAGGTCGGCGGGTTGGGCGATTCCGTAACCGCGCTTCGTGAGATTCCACGGCATCAACGAGTTCTGAAGCTGGTTGAGTCGCCGGATCCGGGGGCTTTCCGCTTCCTCGCCGTGGTCCCGCAGCCAGGTCATGGCTTCCTGGGTCATGAGCTGCTTGAGGCGGGTTCGCGCGAGCATCTCGATAGCGATGAAGTGAGGGGCAAGCGCTCCGCGCCGAGCGGTCGAATCGAAGTAGGCCAGGCGTTCCGCGGCGGTACCGTTCTCCACGAACTCGCGAAGCGTGAGCCCGCGCGCGATGCCGGCAGCCTGCAACGCCTCGTAGGAGATCCCGGCGCCCCTGAGAATCGAGGGGAAGAGCCGGGCATTGCGGCGATCCAAGAGCCCCTGCTCGTCCAGCAGGTTGGCCAGCTTTTTCGGGAGCATGATCCCCGGCGACACGGCCGCGATGGGATGCTCATTGAGCGCGCCCTGGATGAATCCCAGGCTCTCCGTCGCGCAATTCTTGGTCACGAAATAATATCGGTCCGCGTATTGCCAATGCTGCTCCAGCGCCCGCAGCATGAAAGCGCGGACCTGCCCACGATCGAGCTTGAGCGGCGTGCTCACCACGTCCCGCATCTCGCCCCGGGTGTACTCGGAGATCGTGTCCAGGAAGCGCAACAGGAACATCTGTGAAGGATACTGTCCGAGGAGCGCGCCAACGCTGCTGAAGGTCAGGCCCGCGATGTTGGCCCGATAGCTGACGACGACGTGATGGGAAACATCTTTCAGGCAGTCCGGTCCAAGCTCCCTGCCCGGAGCGCAGAGCGCCAGGCGGTACATGGCATGACCCCAGCGGCTCGCGGTCTCCTCGCCTTTGTCGGCCAGCAGGTAATGGACCTGATAGACGCGCTCAGGATCGAGCTCGACCGTTACGTTTTCATCCGGATTGAAACTGGCCAAGCGTGCCTGGGTATTGACGCGACAATCCCCAGAAGGAGGTACGAAGTCGAAATGCCGAGAGAAGAAAGAATGAAACGTCGGCCGACGGCAGGCATACTCCGGATCAAGCAGGAAGTACTCGAGATTGACGGCAAAGCTTTCCGAAGGATTCGTGTACTCGTAAGCATCCGGGCTGCGGGGCAGGATCGATGCCAAGCCCATCCCAAAGCCCGTCAGCGCGAGATAAGCCGGGCGATCCGAAACGCTCCGTTGCGGCCGGCGCTCGTTCGCGCCTCCGATCGCCTCGAAAGGCCAATCGCTCTCGCTCCCTCCTCCTGCCGCGGTGGGAATCGGGGAGTTGACGATGTCGTAAATGTGTCCCAGCTCATGTATCGCCGTACCCAAGGCCAGACGGTAGAAGTTCCGATGACCGCAGGGGTATTCCCGTGAACCGTGACGCCCCTTGCGGATCTCGGTCAGGAATCCGGAATTGAGAGTGATTTCACGGGTCTTGAACCGCGCCGTCCAGGCGTTGGAGCTGCCGTAGACGATCTTCTCGACGGACCCATGAACATCACCTTCCCTGGGGGCGGACTCTTCTTTCGAGCAGGTCGGGGCCGCAAGCCCCTTGCCCTTGCCCGAGGGAAGCCGGGAGAACCTGATCCTGACCTTGCCCCCCAGCTGCTGCTTGAGACTATCGGGCAGGCTCTCTTCGAGATCCCTGAGGAATTGCTGCAACGCAGGCTCCGACTGGAAAGCCGGGTCCGAGTAGCTCAGCTCAAGCGGACCGCGCGCCCAGGCACTGGTGCTCAAACAGAGAATCGCGACCGTAATTCTTGAAGCGTAATCCCAAATCACGAAGGAGGTTCTACAGTACTGAACCGATTGAGTCAACTATTCATTCCTTGCAGAACTCTTTTCTTTGAGTAAGCTGCCAGTATGAAAAAATACCTTTCAATTCCTATGGTTCTATTTGCATCAACCCTACTGATTGCCCCCGCTTTCGGGGCTCCTCAGGCCAAAACCGCCGTGCTCAAGACCTCGATGGGCGAAATCACGGTGAAGCTCTTCCCGGACAAGGCCCCGAAGACGGTCGAGAATTTCGCGGGCCTCGCCACGGGCAAAAAGGAATGGACTGACCCGAACTCAGGCAAGAAGGTCAAAAAACCCCTTTATAACGGGACGGTCTTCCATCGGGTGATCCCCGATTTCATGATCCAGGGCGGGGATCCGCTGGGCAACGGCACGGGCGGACCGGGCTATCAATTCGAGGATGAAACCAAGCCGAGCGACTCGTTCGACAAGCCGGGGATTCTGGCGATGGCCAATGCCGGTCCGAACACCAACGGCTCCCAGTTCTTCATCACCGTGAAGCCCACTCCTTGGCTCAATGGACGCCACACGATTTTCGGCGAGGTGACTCAGGGCCTCGACGTGGTGAATAAGATCGTCTCGGTGCCGCGGGGTGCGGACGATCGTCCGAACACGCCGATCACCATCAAGAGCGTTCAGGTGAAATAAGGCTCAAAGGCAGGGGTCGCTTGCGGGCTGTTTCAACAGAAAGGTTTCGCGGAACCAGGTCTGCACCGCCACCGCATCGGCCTCTGCCATTTCTCCGAGATCCTCGAGGGTGAAGCCCTGGTATTTCACCTGAAGGTAATGGACCAGCTCGTGCGCGAGCGAGTCGTCAGGCGCCCGTCCTTCGCGATAGTGCCGCGCCTGATCCATCAGATAGATCTCGTTGGTCGCCACGACATAGGCGTTGAGGAAAACTTCCGGGCGAAAGCCCCATTGCGGCTCGATCGCGTCCTGAAACTGCTCGAGCGGGGTACGGCTCTCACGGTGAATCTGCGGAAGGGGCACCTGCGGATTAAGCTTAAGCTCAAGGCGCGAAGCCACGAGTTTCAGGATGCAGCCTTCGGAATAGCGAAGCTCCTGGACCGGGGAGACGGGCTCAGCAAAAGCTAAAGAGCTGAAACAAAGCAGGAAAGCGCCTGTGAGTCCCAGGAAAATTTGCGTCATGCTTATACCTGATATTAGAGATCAGGCATTCTGTCAAGCTCACTCCCGCTTCTGACAAAGCAGCGTGACCCCGGTGGCGTAATCCGCGCCAAGAAGATTGGTGAGTGCGCGATTGAACTGCAGCCTGAGCCAGCCGCGCGGTCCGAGCCTCGGTGGGGTCATGATCACGCGGTAAGCCTGACAGTCGAAACCGCGCAGACTCAGCATCGCCCAGAGGTCCGGGAGCGGGTAGGATTTGATGTGGGTGAAATCCGCGGACCACACGCCCGTGAGCGAGTGCGCGTTGGGCGTCGAGAGGATGAACTTGCCGCGCGGCTTAAGCAGCTTGAGGATCCGCGGGAGGAATTCGGAGAACTCCTCGAGCCGCATATGCTCGATGACCTCCAGCACCAGGATGGCGTCGAACTTGCGACCCGTGGCCTCGATCTCCGCCAGCGACCCGTAGTCGTACTTGAAATCCTTCGAAAGATCGCAGGTCTCGATCCGGCCCGCGAAGCCCGCCTTCCCGAATTTCCTCTTGAGCGCCATATCGCCGGCGCCGTAGTCCAGGATGAGCTCGCTCCCCTGCAGGAAGTCGAAGTAAGCCTGTTCGACGGGGTTCAGGCCCTCGGAGCGGAACCAGCGCAGCACCGGCCGCGGGACCGCGCCGAACTCCTCGCGCTTGGCGAGGAACTGCCAGTAGTTGTCGAAGAGCTTTTCCATTCTGCTTATTCTACCCGGGTACGGAGCGTCTGCGAGGAATTTCCAATCAAGGCCGTCCCTCCGCCGCGGCACCGCCCGCGACGTATCCTGACGACACGCAACCCTGGATGAGGAAGCCCCCGGTCGGCGCATCCCAGTCGATCATCTCGCCGGCGAGGAAGATGCCTGGGAACTTCCGGAGCTGAAGGCGCTCATCGAGCTCCGGCCAGGCCACGCCTCCGGAGGACGAGATCGCCTCATCGAGCGGCCGCCGCGCGAGGAGCCGCAGAGGGAAGCGCTTGATCTTCGCGGCCAGCAGGCGTGGGTCTGTCCGCTCCTCGGGCGAGCTGAGGTGGAAGACGAGCGCGAGCGCCGCGGGGCCGAGCTTCAGGAAACGCTTCACTCGCCGGATGGGCGCGAGATTTTCGCGAACCGAGAGCAGCTTTGAATGCACCTGCTCAGCACTCAGGTCCGGCTTGAGATCGAGCTCGATCTCTCCCTCGGTTCCGACGGCATAGATGGGCGTGCCCTCGAGCCCGTAGCGCGTGATCACGAGGTCGCCCGCGCGGCTCCCGCGCGCGGAGCGCAGGACGATGTTCTTGAGCGGCTGGCCTTCGGCCTCCTCGAGGAGCTCCGCGGGCCAGTTGACCTCAAAGCCGACGTTCGAGGCCTCGAACTCTCGAAAGCCCACTCCCCGCTCCCGAAAGAGCGCGGGCCAGCGCAAAGGCTTCTCGCGCGGCTCCCAGCTGCCACCGCCCAGCGCGAGCACTGCGGCGCGTGCCTCGACCAGCGGATGCCCCGAAAAGCGCAGGCGCACGCCTGCTTCACCGCTTTCGAAGCTCAAAAGCTCCTCCCCGGTGAAAAGCCTCGCCCCTCGCGCCTCGAGCGCCTTCAGCCAGGCCCGCAGAAGCGGCGCGCCTTTGAGGCCTTCGACGAAACAACGCCGACTCGTCCCGCGAAACGTCCCGATCCCGAGCGCGCGGATGAACTCAAGCCACGCCTCGGGCGGAAACTCCCGGAGCAGCGGCGCCATCCGCGCGGCCGATTCGCCGTAAAAGGCGGCGAACTCCTCAAGGGGCGCGTCGTAAGTCACGTTCAAGCCCGAGCTGCCAGCGACCAGGAGCTTGCGGCCGGGGCCACGCTTTTTCTCGAAAAGCCAGACGCTCCTGCCGGCTTCGAGCGCGCGGTGCGCGGCCATGAGGCCGGCGGGGCCGGTGCCGACGATGGCCACCCGAGAGGACGGCGCGGACATCATTTCCGGGGCCCCGAGCGCCCCGCCGCGGGGCTTCCGCAGGGCCGCTTTTTCTTGAGCGCGTAGCCGGTGTTTTGCGCCGCATGCAACGGATCGGGTACCGCCAGCTCGATGCTTCGGACCTCCGCGACCGAGGCACGCGTTCCGTCCAGGGGCTGACGGAGGAGAACCTCCGCGCGCACGAAGGCATCGCGATACGGCAGCAGGCGGTGCTGCGCGCGCGCGACCGGCGTGAAGCGCGTCTCGGAGGCCGTGGCCTCGGCCGTGACGATCCGCAGCTCCTCACCCTGCGCGCGCACCCAGCCCGTGAGCTCGTAAATCCCGCAGGCGAAAGCCCCGCGACTTGCCAGGCAGAGCAGGAAACTAAAGCACGAAATCGCGGCAAGGATTCGGAGCATGAGTCCTCTTCGAGGCGTTTTCATAGAGATGGGCGTAAAGCTTGCGCTCCTCGGCAGAGACCTTCTGCGCGAGCGCATAGGTGTCCTTCATCCGCGAGGTCAGAGCTTTGATCTTCGCGTCATAGCCCTCGAGCGCGGGATATTCCGCCAGGATCGCCTGCCGCTTCTGCAGGGCCGCCTGCCAGGCCTGCTCGGCCGCCTGCAGCCGGGCCCGCTCCTTGGGAGACTTTTCCTCTTTCACGGCTTTCCTGACGTACGCGATCGTTTTCGGGATCTCGTCCATCATCAGAAGTTCCATCCAGGTAAAATCCAGCCTCGCTGGCTCGCCGCCTCCGACGCGCGCGGTGAAATACTCCTTGCGATCCAGGTGCTCCAGCCCGCGGATCCCCCTCAGCTCCCCGAGCAGGGCATCCTGATTGGCTTTGTAGGCTCTGATCGCCGCCTGAAGTGCAGAAAATTCCGCCCCGCCGGACGCGAACCCGCGCGAGGCGCCCGCCAGCTCCTGAAGGTCACGCTCCAGACGGGCGAACTCGCTCTCGCGCCGGCAGCCGGCATTTCCGCTCACGGTCTCCTTCAGATAATTTGAAAGCTTGTCCTTCGAGCTCGCGCTCTGCGCTTCCCAGTAAAAGAGATAGGGCGTGAGCAGATCATAGTATTCGCTGGCGATCGCCTGGCCGGCCGGGCTCGAGATCATGGGGAAATTGGGCACGGCCAGCGCCGCCCGCGTTTCGAGAAAAACCTGTTCGAGGTTCTTTCCCGCTTTCAGGCGGCTGTTGAACTCCTTCGTGTAAATGTGAAACGAAAAATGCTTGGGACCCGACCCCGAAATCACGCAGGTGGACTCGTTGGCCAGGGCCTGGGTCGCCCCCGAGTGGCAGGTATGGTCGATGATCGCGAGCTTCACGCCTCTGCGCCGGGCGAGCTCCGCGAGCTCCCCGAGATCATCGAGCGAGACCTGGGCGGCGGTAAGAACCGCGTTGGGATCGAGTTTTCCTTTGCTCGGGCCCACCGCGACCGGATGAGTCCGGCCGCTCACCGGAGGGACGCCGTGCGAGTCGACCATCACGAGAAGCTTGCTGATCCTGCCGCTCTCGATGCTCTTCTTGGCATCCACCAGGGCCGCGCGGAATGTGTCGGGCGTGAACGGCGACGTGCTCTCGGCCTGCCGGAAGCTCCGCCTCACGAGACTCTCCGTCGCGGAATGGCCGCCATCGAAGCTGATCCGGGATTTCCAGGGCGTCGAAGAGAAGTAGTTTCCCGCGGCTTCGAGCGCCGGATCGAACTCGGTCGCGGCCTCGCCCAGCGGCTCGCCGCCGCCCCCCAGATAAAGCAAAAGCGATTCCTCGGCCGACGCCCGGAGCGGACCGGCAAGAAGAAAAACCAGCAGAAAGAAGCCCTTCAAGGCTGAAACCCTCTCTCTTCCCCTCATCCTCCTGATGATAACCGAGGCGGAACCGGGCTTAAAGCGTGATCAGAGCCATTTCACGAGATCCAGCATAAGATCAACGGGATGGACCTCATGACAGGGTCGAGGGATCACCCGCACCCCCATGTTCTGAGGCCCGATTTGCTTGAGCTCGACCTCGCCTTCCCAGGCTGACTCCGCGCCGTCCCCGTCGCTCACGCAGGTCATCGGGAAGGCGCCGAAATGGTCCGCTCCCGCCTCGAGATCCCCGCTCAGCACCGCCTGGACCTGGATGTCCTCGCAGCGAAGCCCCGGATGGTTCACCCGCACCTGAAGCTTGAGCTTCTGGCCCAGCTCCATGCGCTCATTCTCGAGCTCCTTGAGCTGGATGTCGGCGAAGGCGATCGCGTTCCAGCTCTTCAGCACCCGGCCGCGCGAGGCGGTCAGGTCGCGGATCGGCGCGTAATCCTTCTCGGCCAGCCGCGGGGCCTGCTCGCGCGCCGGCGTATAGAAGCGGTCCTGGTACTCGGCGAGCATGCGCTCGGTATTGAAACCCGGAACGATCGTCGCGATCGACTCACGCATCATCGAGACCCATTTCTCGCGCTCCCGGAATTTCGGCAGCACGTCGCGCTCGAGGAGCGTCAGCATGTGCGAGCTGTCGAAGGTGTCCTGGAACTCCGGCGCCTGCGTGAGCGACTCGTCGCCGATCACCCAGCCGTTGCCGCCGTTGTGCGCCTCGGCCCACCAGCCGTCGGCGACGCTCAGGTTGAGGCAGCCGTTCATCGCCGCCTTCATCCCGGAAGTGCCCGAGGCCTCGAGCGGACGGACCGGGTTGTTGATCCAGAGATCCGAGCCACGCACCAGGAGCTGCGCGACATCGATCTCGTAGTTCTCGATCAGCAGGATCTTTCCGAAGAACTCCGGCCGGCGCGACACCTCGATCACCTTGGTGATCAGCGACTGGCCGAGCCCGTCGGAGGGATGAGCCTTTCCCGCGAAAAGGAAGACGATCGGCACGTCACCGCTCAGGAGCTTGGCGAGCCTCGCGGGATCCCGGAACAGGAGGCTCGCTCGCTTGTAGGGCGCGAAACGCCGCGCGAAGGTCGCGATGAAGGTATCCTCGTTGAGATTCGCGAGCGCCGTGGCGAGGTTCGCGGGGTGCTCCTGCCGGCGGTTCCAGGTCTCGCGCAGATGCCCGCGCAGCCACTTCAGGAGCTTGCGCTTGAGCTCGACGTGGGCCTGCCAGCACTGCCCCGTATCCGCCTCGCGGAAGCGCGCCCAGTAACCCGCATCGCTGAGATGCTCGCGCCAGTCCTCCCCAAGCTGCTCGGCGAAAAGCCGCTGCCACTCGGGCGCGACCCAGGTCGCCGCATGCACCCCGTTGGTCACCGAGGTGATCGGCACCTCGGACTCGTGGAACCTCGGGAGCAGCCCATGGAACATCCGGCGCGACACGCCCCCGTGGATCTTGCTCACGGCATTGATGAACGCGCTGCCGCGCGCGGCGAGCAGGGTCATCGAGAACGGGTTCTCGCGCGTGCGGTCGAAGTTGCGCCCCAGCTCCTGCAGGCGTGGCAGCTCGCCGCCGGTCTTCCGCGCGAAAAGCTGCAGGTACGGCGCGACCATCGCCTCCGGGAAGACATCATGTCCCGCCGCGACCGGCGTATGAGTCGTGAAGCCCGTCGTGTGCCGGACGAACTCGAGGGCTTCGGCGAAGCCGATCCCCTGGTCGGTCATGAGTCCGCCGATGCGCGAGAGCACCAGGAAAGCGGTGTGGCCCTCGTTCATATGGAACACCTTGGGCCTGAGCCCCAGGATCCGCATCAGCTCATAGCCCCCGACGGCGAGCACGTACTCCTGACGGAGCCGGTGGTTCTGGTCGCCCCCGTAAAGGCGATCGGTGATATGCCGGTCCTGCGGGGAGTTCTCGCTGAAGTCGGCATCCAGCAGATAGAGATCCACGCGACCAACGGCGGCCTTCCACGCGCGCAGCCAGATCGGGCCGGTGGGACTCTCGATCGTGAAACGCACCTGCTTCCCGTCGCGATCGTTCACGGGACTCATCGGCAGCGAGTGGAAATCATTGGGCTCGTAAAGATGCTCCTGCGCCCCGTCCGTCGTGATCCGCTGCCTGAAGTAGCCGAAGCGGTAGGCCAGACCGAACGCGCAGAGCGGGATGGCCATGTCGCTCGCGGTCTTCAGATGATCGCCCGCGAGGATCCCCAGGCCTCCGGAGTAGAGCTTGAGCACGTGGCTGATGCCGAACTCCATGCAGAAGTACGCCACCTCGGGCTCCTTCTTCGCCTCCATGTAATGGCGGAAGCGCGAGACCAGGATCTCCGCGCGTTCGAGGAAGGTCTTGGACCGCCCCGCCCCCTGCAGCGTCTCGGGGCGCAGGCGGTCGATGAAGGTCAACGGGTTGCGCTGGCAACGCGCCCAGAGCTCGGGGTCCAGCTCCTCGAGCAGCCCCTGCACCTCGGGATTCCATGACCACCAGAGATTCTCGCGCACGAGCTCCTTGAGCCGCTCGAGCGCGGGCGGGAGCTTGTTGGCCACGACGAAATGGCGGATATGCGCGGGCGCCGCCTCGCCGGTGACCGGCGGGAGCAGCTGACAGGCCGAGAACGCCCGGAAGCGGTCATAACCCGTGGCGCTCGTGCGCGAGCGCGCGGCCGCGAGCGCCAGCTCATGGGCTTTGCGGTAAGCCTCGCCGAACTCGCCCCACCGGCAGCGCTGGCTCGTCGCGAGCGCCGCGCGCGCGAGCCCCCGCCGCTGCTCCGGGGCGCGCCGCAGGAACTCGCCCAACGCGCGGTGCAGCTCCTCGACGGCCTGCTCGGGACTTCGTCCCCGGCGCTTGAGCACATGCACGCCCGTCTCGTCGAAACCTCCGAAATCGCGGGCCCAGATCCCGAAGCCCGCCAGATCGCTCGTGATCGTGGGCACGCCCAGGCCGATGCTTTCGGCGGGCGTATAACCCCAAGGCTCGTAAAAAGAAGGGAAAATGCCGAGATCCGCGGCCGCCAAGAGCCGGTAATAGGGCTCCGGGATCAGCGGATCCTGGCCATTGAGATAGATGGGAACGAAGATCACGTGCACGCCGCAGTCACGCCCGTTGCGAAGGCCGCGCGGCGCGAGCCGATTGAGGATCGGGTCGTGCGCCTCCTCGCGCAGGCCATGCGTGCTGAAATAATGCTCCCCGGTCGCCGTGGCCTGCCCTTCCTTGTACGCAGCCAGGAGCTTAGGCCGCGGGCCGGTATGGTCCGCCGGGAACATCAGGAAGCTGATCACCCGGCTTCCGGTCTCGCGCGCGGCTTCGCGCAGCTCCTCGTTGAGCCGGGCCAGGGCGTCCAGCGTCACGTCGACGCCCTTGTTGTGGAACTCATAGCGTCCCGCGCTTACCATCAGCGTGGTCTTTTCAGCCTGGTAGCTGTGACCGGTGGTGAGCCTCGCGAGCCCGAGCAAACGCTCGCGCGCCGCGCCGACCAGGTCCGGATCCATGCATTTCGGATCGGGCACGTTCTCGCCCAGCCCGTTCAGCAGCAGGACCTCGGGCCGCCGCCGGAAGAAGACCTCGCACTCGTCCGCCGTGATCGAGCTCACCGTCGTGAAGCAGTCGGCGATGCGCGCGGAGACGCTCTCGATCGAATGCTTCGCCACGACGCCGTACTGCTGCGCCAGGTACTCCGGCTGGAAGGACTCGGGGCTGCTCAGGTCCTGGTCCCAGCGGTGCGAGCAGAGCGTGCGTCCCAGGCTCGTCGCGTGCGTCGTGAAGACGGTCCCGATCTCCGGGCATTTCTCCTTGAGATAGAGCATCGCGGCGGCGCCCAGCCACTCGTGCGCCTGCACCACGGTCTCCACTCCCCGATGAAGCAGATGCGAGCAGAAGATGCGCTCGATGAGCATCCCCGCGGCGTGAGCGAACATGACGGGCTCCAGGTAATCATGGCCGCCGGTGAGCGAGTTGAGACCGTAGCGCTCCCAGTATTCGCCGAGGATCCGATCCTTGCGCTCGAAGATCGCGTCGAACTGCAGCAGCAGCACCCGCGGCTCGCCCGGGATCAGCCAGCGCCCCATCCGGACGCCGATCGGGAGCGACGAGAGATTCTTGTTCATCTCCGCGTGCCAGTTCTCCTCGCGGAACACGCCCGCGAGCGAATGATGGCGTCCCGTGTCCGGACCGATCAGGATATAGCCGTCCCCGTAGATCTCCTGCATCTTGGGGACCTTGGTCGCGAGGACCGTGTGGATCCCGCCGACCATGTTGCAGACTTCCCAGGAGACCTCGAAGAGCATCCGTTTCTGATTCATGCCACCGCTTCCTTGTGAGCCTTCAATTTTAGTACGGACTGGCGGAAATCCGTGAGCACATTCATATAATTGATGAAGGCTTCGTAGGGGCTGCCATAGGGACTGAAATAAGCATGCACGTCGCCGTCCGCCATCCACTTGGTGCACATGTAGTAGAAATGATCGGACGTCTGGAGCCGGCGCCAGAGGTCCAGGGTCGCCGGATTGTTGCGCGAACGCACCTCGGCCGCCAAGTCGTAAACCTGCTTGAGGGCGCTCTTCTGCATGTGATTCCCCTGCCAGGCGGTGAGATCCCGGTCGACGTCGGCCCAGGACACCGTGCGTCCGTAGCTGATCGGCGCGACCGGCTGGCAGCGATCGAGCACCTCCGTCGGCGTCAGGAAATCCCAGTCCCGCCGCTTCAGGACCTCCCGGGGCAGATGGTCCAGGAACTCGAAGATCCCCGTGGCTTCCCATTGATGCTCGCCGAAGGTCTCGTAGTCCATGAACAGGTTCACCGTCTCGCCGTTTCCGCTGATGGCGTGGACCCAGTCCGCGAACTTCGGCGCAGTGAGCGGGAACTCGCTCCAGGCCCGGTTGGAGAACCGGAACGCGATGTCATCGGAGAGCCGGTAGTTCTTGAGCAGCAGCCTCAGCCGGGAGTCCGCGGCCTCGTAGACGAAGTTCGGGCTCCGCCAGCCCAGGATATCGTCGGCGCCCTCGGCGATCATGCCCTGATATCCCATCCCCGCCACGACACTGCCGACGCGGTCGTTGTAGATCAGCTCGGTGTTGCGGAAGACCTTGGGCCTCATCCCGAAATGCCGCTGCATCGCCTTGGCGTGCAGGGCGACCTGCGCGCGGAACTCGTCCTCGTCGTAAACGCCGGCGAGCGAATGATAGTAAGTTTCCCCGAGCAGCTCCACGCACCCCGTGGCCGCGAGCTCCTGGAAGCTCTCGAGCACCTCGGGCGCGTACTCGGCCATCTGATCGATCGCCACGCCGGTGATCGAGTAGGCGATCCGGAACCGCCCGTCGTGGCGGCGGATCAGGTTGAGCATGGCCTGGTTCGCCGGCAGGTAACATTTGTGCGCCACCTTGCGGAAGATCGCACCGTTCTTGTCCCGATCGAAGTAACGATGATCCTTGCCGATGCTGAAGAACGGATAATGCTTCAGGCGGTAGGGCTGATGGACCTGGAAGTAAAAGCAGACCGAAGGCATGGGCTTCTCCTTAGCTGTTGAGCTCTTTCGCGGGCGAACGGCGCCCTTCGAGGGTTTTCGCGTAAATTTCCGAGGTCTTCGCGGCCGAGGCGTCCCAATGCAGGCGCTTCACCTCTTCGGTCGCCATGGCGCTGAGATCCGTCCCGAGCTCGGGATACTTGAGCACGCTCACGATGAGGTTGGCGAGCTGGTCCACGTCCCAGAAGTTGACCTTCAGCGCATGGCTGAGCACCTCCGAAACGCCCGACTGCTTGGAAATGATCACCGGCGTATGGTAGGCGATCGCCTCGAGCGGCGAGATCCCGAACGGCTCGGAGACCGAGGGCATGACGTAAAGATCGGCCATCGAGAACATCCGCTCGACGTCCTGGCCCTTGAGAAAGCCGGTGAAAAGGAACTTGTCGGCGATCCCGAGCTCGCTCACCCGCTCCATCATCCGCGGCAGCATGTCGCCCGAGCCCGCCATGACGAAAAGCACCTGGGGCACGTGGGGGATCACCCGCGCGGCGGCCTCGACGAAGTAATCCGGGCCCTTCTGGAAGGTCACGCGCCCGAGAAAAAGCACGATCTTCGAGTCGAGCTTCGCCTGGTCGCGATAGCTCTGGACGGTATTCCGTGCGTACACGCCGTTGTGGACCACCTGGATGCGCTCGAGCGGCACGCCATGCCGCCGATGGATCAGGTCCCGCGTGTAATAGCTCACGGCGATGATCGTGTCGGCCGCGCTCATGCCCGCCTTCTCGATCTCCTCGATCCGCCGGTCGGCGCCGGCGCCCGAGCGGTCGTACTCGAGGCTGTGGACGTGAATGATCAGGGGCAGGCCGGTAAGCGCCTTGAGCGCCACTCCCGCCGGGAAGGTCATCCAGTCATGCGCGTGGATCAGCTCATAGCCCTGCTCGCCGCGACTCTCGACCAGCGCGAGGACCTTGGCCGCGTACCGGCCGACCTCGGAGAACAGATCCCCGCCGTAATGCTCGCTGACCGAGCTCTCGTGGATCGAGCTGGCCAGGAGCGACTGCACGAGCGGCGGCAGCGCCGAGCCCGCGCGCTCGAACGCGTCGAGCACCGCGCCGTAGGCCACGGCCTCCTTACCCTCCTCGGTCGCGCCCGGTGAGCGGCCCTTCGCGAGCGCCCGCTCGAGCCGGGTACGAATCGCCTGCGAGAGCTCCGCGGGCGTGTTCTTGAGATAGGGCGATAGAAAGGAAGGGACCTCCACCTTCTGGATCCGCTCCATCACCTCGCGCGGGAGCTCGCGCGCGTGCCCCTCCGGCTCGGCTCCGGTCGCCGTGCCGAGCAGCCGCTGCAGGATCGCGCGCGTGCCACCGGCTGGCTGTGATTTGCCGGGAGTCCCGCCGCTTGGGGCTTCAGGCCGGTTCCCCACCTGCGCCGCCGGCGTACTCGACGCCGCCGGGCTCGACGCCGCGATCTCCGCGGGAGTGGGCGCGAGCAGCCGCATATGGGGCGCGTTTTCCGCGCCGAAGAGCTTGGGCACGACGAAATCCATCCCGACCCCAAGCCGCCCGAGAGCGGTCGTCAGTCCCTCGCACGCCGTTCCCAACCCTCCGCTGATATGAGGCGGATATTCCCACCCGAGCATCAAGATCTTCATATTTCCAGCTTCATGTTCCCAGCTTCAGGGCGTAAGCCACTCTCAGCACCTCCGCCACGCTCCACGCCTGCGCGGGCGCGCCGCCCGCCGCGTGCGGGGCGTCTCCGTCAAAGACCTCGGCGATCTGTCCCAGACAGCCCTCGTGCTCCAGATGCGACGCGAGCCGCTGGATGACGGGCTCGAGATCCTTCCTCATCCGTTGCAGCCCCTCCGCCTTGAGGACGGCATCCGCGTAAATCCCCAGAAGCCAGGGCCAGACCGTGCCCTGATGGTAGGCCGAGTCCCTTCCCGCCTGACCGCCCGAATAACGTCCGCGGTATTTCGGATCCTCGGTGGCGAGCGTACGGAGCCCCACGGGCGTGAGCAGCGCCTCTCGCACGGCCTCCACCACGCGCACGCTCCGATCGCGCCCGAGCGGCGAGTGCGGCAGCCCCACCGCGAAAAGCTGATTGGGACGCAAGCTGAAGTCCGGCCCGGCCTCCGAAACGCAATCCGCGAGATAACCCCGCTCCTCGGACCAGAACCGCCCGAGAAAGCCCTCTTCCGCGCGCTCCGCGATCGGCTCCCAGCGCGCGGCGAAGCCCTTGTCGTGCTCTCGCGCCCACTCGAGCGCGAAGCGGAGCGCGTTGAAGAAAAGCGCGTTGATCTCCACCGCGAAGCCCGACCGCGGCGTCACCGGACGTCCGTCGGCCAGCACGTCCATCCAGGTCGTGGCCCAGGGCCCATCCTGCACGGAGAGGCCGCCGTCCTCGGTGATCCGCACCCGCTGATCCGCGCCGCTTCGAAGCGCATCGAGGATCCGGCACACGATCGGCATGAATTCGCTGAATCCGGTGCGCGTCGCGCGCTCGGCGTGGGCCTGGACCGCGCGGATATACAGCAATGGCACGTCAATCCCGGTCAGGATCAGGCCCTTTTCCGGAAAATCGCAGACGATGCCCCGGGTGGTCAGGGCCTCGACGATGAGGGGGCCATAGCTCTCGAGAATCCCGGCCGCGGTCCGCACGTCCCCGCTCTGCAGGCAAAGCCCCGGCAAACAGAGCAGCGTGTCCCGCCCCCAATGACCGAACCAGGGATAGCCGGCGATCACCGATCGGAAACCCTTTTTCGTGGAGATCAGGTATTTTTCGCCGGCCTGCTCGAGCCTCTCGATGAGAGTGCGCGCGCTCGCCTCCTTCGGCGGCTTCACCGAAGCTTCCTGCGGCAGAGGGCCCAGCCCCGCCTCGAAGGTGAAGCTCGCGTCCCCCTCGACGTCGAGCTCGAACTCCCCGGGCGCGTAGAAGTCCTCGATCGCGTCATACCCGCGCTCGCGCTCGACCGAATGAAAGACCCCTCGCACCCACTCTCCGCCGAACTCGCTCCGCCGCACGAAGCGGTTCACGGCGCCGCGGACGCGCATGCGTACGCGCGGCATGGACTCGTAGAAGCCGAACGAAAGCTCGCCGTCGCCCTCGTCGCGGCTCGCGCCGTTGAGGAACGGATTCTCCCGCGTGAGCGCATGCCAGGGGCGGCAGGCGATGAACGGCCGCAGGCGGATGCGGAGCGGCCGCGCGCCGGCGCGCACCGCGTAGCTCACGTGCACGCTGTCGGTCTTGCGATCCAAGCGCACCACGCGCTCGAGGCGAGCGCCGTCGATGTCGTAGACCCAGCGCGGATGCGGATCCCAGCTGAACTCCCTCAGATGGGAGTAGCCCTTGGGCTCCACGCGATCACCAAAGTCGAAGGCGCCCAGCATGAACAGGCGGTCGCCCGAGTCGATGTACTCTCCCAGCTCGGCGAGCACGTTCAGCGTCTCGCCCTGTCTCGGCTCCCGAACCGTCAAGAGCGAGTGATACTTGCGGCGGGGAATGCGGTCCACCGAACCCATGGCGAAAGAGCCGAAGGGGTTCGCCTCCAGCCACTCGCATTCCGGATCGAATTTCTTCAAGGCGTTGTCCTCAGATCGGCGTTCATGATTTCGAGAATCCGGCGGACGCTTCCACCGAATTCAACAAGATGCCCGAGACTTCACCCAAATGCGATAGCAAATATTATGAAAGAATCGCGGGAAGCGGCAAAAATTCGCGCCAAATTCTTGGCGCCATTCCCGGCGCCGTTCGCGCGCCGCGGCTCACTCGCTTCCGCCGCGTCGCGAAAGAAGCTCGCCGCACTCCGGCGGCAGCTCGGGCAGCCGGAACTCGCCGGGTGGTTTTTCCGGCGCGACTTTGGCCTCTTCCGTGAACCACCACGCGAGCGAAGAGTCGCAGCCGCTTCCGGGCGGAAGCGGATCCTGCTTGCCGGTATTGCAAAGTGAACTGCCCGCCGGGCATTTCAAACGAACGTGAAAGTGCGCATCATGCCCCCACCAGGGGCGGAGCTTCCGCAGGAACGCCGCGTCCTCGTCCCGGGGGTTGCGCGCGCAGAGCTCCCTCTTGATCACCGGATTCACGAAGATGCGATCAACCTCCTCAAGCGAAGCCGCGAGACGAAGGACCTCGACCTGCCGGTTGGACCATGCGGCGACGTCGACCCCGCTCCGCTCCGCCGAGACCATGCTCCGGGCGCTCAGCGACTCGCGCTCATCGAGATCCAGGCTGCGCGCGCGCGCCTCGGCCGAATCCCAAAACCAGATGTCCACGTCGAGCCCGGTCTGATGACTACGATGTCCGGTGAGAAACGGACCGCCCCGCGGCTGACTCGCGTCCCCGATCAGAAGCGTGCCGAGCTTCTTCGCCCGCACCGCGAGCCCGAGCTTCTCGACGGTGCCGATGAGTGCGGGATGCCCGTAGAAGCGGCGGCGCGTGATCCGCATCAACTGAAAACCCGGGCCTTCGGGCCTCAGCGCCACGGCGCCGAGCAGGCAGCCCGCGGAATGGCTGCCGATCGCGGTGGCGCTCCCGCTTTCCACGCGCGCGGGCTCGCGGACATCGCTCCAGGGATTGAATGGGAGATTGCTTGGCGCGTTCGGCGCGTTCGGCGCGGGATCATTCGACGCATTCAACGCTTCCGGCGGCATGCTCGCGCAGCCCGCGCTCAAAAGCAGGAGAGCAAAGATCCAGTCTCGCGCGATTCCCGGCAGTTTACTCCTCATCGTTTCCCCCGACTCCTTTCGAGAATAGCACCGCCATTCCTCCCTTGCCATCGTCCCCGATCTGTCCGACCCTATCCCCATGGAAACCTGGCACGCCATCCTGCTCGCCATCGTCGAAGGCCTGACCGAATATCTCCCGATCTCCTCCACCGGACACATCATCATCGCGTCCTCGCTTCTGGGCATCCATGAGGCGCCTTTCACGAAAGACTACACCGTCATCGTGCAGTTCGGCGCGATCCTCTCGGTCCTCGTGCTCTACTGGCGCAGGTTCCTCCACTCGTTTCACTTTTATCAAAAGCTGTTCGTCGCCTTCCTGCCGGCCGCCGTGCTGGGTCTGCTTCTCAAAAACAAGATCGACGCGCTCCTCGGCAACGTGGTCGTCGTGGCCGTCGCCTTGATCCTGGGCGGCGTCGTCCTGCTTTTCGCCGAGAAATGGTTCAGCCGTCCGGACCCCCGGCACGACATCTCCGAGGTTCCCTACCCGCAGGCAGCGCTCATCGGCTTCATCCAGTGCCTGGCCTTCGTGCCCGGCGTCTCGCGTTCCGCCGCCACGCTCCTGGGCGGACTCTCGCAGCGACTCTCGATGAAGGCCGCCGCCGAGTTCTCGTTTTTTCTCGCCGTACCCACGCTCACCGGCGCGAGCCTCATCAAGCTTCTCAAGGCGCTGCCCACGCTTGACGCGAGCCACGTGCAGGTACTCCTGATCGGCAACGTCGTGTCGTTCGTGGTCGGCGCCGTCACGATCCGCGGCTTCATCGGATATCTCACGCGCGGCGGCTTCCGCTGGTTCGGGTATTACCGTATCGCGCTGGGGCTCGTGATCCTCGGGCTTGCGGCTTCGGGCGTGAGGCTCTCGCTGATGTGAGGGTGCGGGAATCGAGGGGCGCGGAATTCAGCCCCGCGAAACTCACGATCGCGGGTTGGACAGCTGCCTCTCTGCAATGACGCGAAGCTTTGGCCAGCGTTTCAGCCAGGGCTTTCGTTTGATTCTCTCGCTGAACGGTCCCGTCTTGTTGAACTTTGGATTCGGCCTGAGCACCAGGTCATAGGCATCTTCAAATCCAAAAGCCGAGAACAGCTCGATCTCGCCCGCGGAGGTCAGTCTTGCCGCCAGGCAGGTGGCTGTCTCAGGCCAGCGTTCGATCGCATCCCGCGTGGAACCATAGGGGGAATCCCCATTATATTCATGAATCCAGGCTTGGTTCGTCACCGACCAGTCGAGGGACGGCTCTCGAGTTCTCAGCTTCTCCTGGAGGATCCGATCCTGCTCCGCTTTCCTGGAGCGACCAAAAAACACGACATCAATATCCGAGTGACTCAAGGGCGTCCTGATCCCGTGTCGGTGATCCCAGATGAGATTCCGAATGAAACCCGCGCCAAGCCAGCAATCCGGCAGCTCGAGGCTTTGCACCAGCCGCAGCGCACCCAGATGAGCCGGGCTTTCTCTCAACAGTGCCAAAGTCCGAAGCTCCAATCCCGCCATACTTCAGCGCTATCATCCCGCGGGCCACATGAGAATCCATACGGTCACAAATTCAGGAATCTCCTCATTTTGGCCTGGCCCAGCACCTCGATCGCAGCCTGAAGATTGTGCGTTCGGCATCTCAAGCGGAGATTTTCGGCCGTGCTGAGTCCGCCCTTCGCAACCGGAACGATATGATCGTACTGCAGCGCGAATCGGGTTTCGCATTTTCTGCCGTCCGGGCCGACGAAAGTGCAGCGACCCGCGTCGCGCTTCCAAACGTTTCGCCTGATGAAAGCCGGGACATACCGTTGCCTCGGCGCGAAGTATCTCTTCGTTGACCTCGGAGCGTTATGAATGCTCGATTCCGATTCAACGCTGGGCTGCCGCACTTTCGTCACGACTGTCAAGGGCCTCGTCTCGGCCTGCGCGGACACTGTGGCGGCTGGCGCCGCCCTGCCCGGCACCGACTTAACCGGCACCGACTCCGCCGGCGGAGCCAGCCCGGGCTTCTTCTGCTTTGGATCGAGCTTCTTCAGCGCGAGATCCGCGAGGCGGTGAAACAGCTCCAGGTACGACGGGTTCGGGTTCACATGCGAGTCGAGCTCC
>JAMPXJ010000045.1 GCA_023701205.1 Oligoflexia bacterium | reverse complement strand
CTGGTCGGTAGATTGTGACAAAGACGGCGTTATTCTATCCGCGAGCATGGCCAATGGGCCACAGCCTGTCCCGGGCGCGGATCGGGAGCTTGTGATCCGCGATATAGATTCTACAATCACCTTTTATCCCTCCGGCAGGATTTCAGTGATTAGACTGAGCGGCAATTATTTTGACCCCCTCGATCCCCGCGTGAACAAATTTCATTTCCAATTTCCCGCAGGTTCCGTCGTCGCGATAGGGGCGAGCTACTCGGAGCAGGGAACGATCGAATCGGTATTCGCATCGGAAGAGACACCTCTCGTGACCTCGAACGGAAAGACGGTGAGGTGCTTGCCCAAGCGCCTCATCAGCCTTACAAACGAGGGGTATCTCCGGGGCTGCTACGGATTTACTTCAGATCCCGTTCGCCTTTGGAACCATGATTTTGTCTTGGAATCGAAAGAGGCATCCTGGTGGACTTTCGATGGGGCGGTCCTCACGACTGACTACCTGAGTGAACGCCCGGATTTTAAGGTTTCCCTGAACGGGGTCTGGGTAGCCGGCCGGTACTTGAACCAAAGTGACGACAAGACCTGGAGTGGCGCCTACATGGATGGCTTTTCCCTAAACATTCAGGGCCAGGTCCTGACCTTTATTCCCTTCTCAACAATCACCTCGTTTTGGCTCAATGGTGGGTTGGCGATAGGATCGCTTGCATCTGCTCAATCGTTTACGCTTCAGGTCGGAAACCGAAAAGTCGAGTTCACGAGCACGGTGGAGTGCGGCTTTTTCAGCAGATACCGCTACGTAACGAGCCTTAGTCTTCACGAAAATGGTGCTGTAAAAGAGGCGACCCTGGCTCGCGATGCGACTTTCGTCTCAAAAGACGGGCGCCAAGTCGTCGTCAAAAAGTATTCTGACGTAAGCTTTGATCCCGATGGAAACTTCCTGAAGGAGACCCCCGCGAATTGTATTTAGAGGGCGCGTCCAGAGTTCTTATTGCAGACGGCTTTTAGGTCGTGACTTCGTCGCAAGCGAGGAGAGAAATTGTCAACACTCCTACTTGGGGAGGTACCGGTTTTTCCCCTCGCTTGGCCGTCGTCTCACGCCGCACCTGGGGCTCGGTAAATGTCAAAGACTACTGAGAATAGGTTCCCTGCATCATCGGGGGCGCTCCTCGTCAGCGGATCCTCATAGAAACGGAATAAACCGCTTGGCACGAAGACGCGATCCATTCTTTCGCCTGATGAAGCGCGGAGGAATCGCGCCTACGGCGCAGTGACTTCAAGAGGCTGCTCTTTGGCGCATTGGTAGCGAGTGAAGCCGTCTCGCGCCTGGAGGCCTGTGCACCCGCTGGGCACCTGGGCGACGTAGTTCGCGGTCACGATCGTGGACCCGTCCGGCTGGGGCTGAGTCATCACCTGCTGCGGGACTGTCCAACTGATTACGAGCATGGCTGCGGCGGCGACAGGAGGCATAACGCGGCGCGTCATATCACGGTGATGCAGGGTGAGCAAGCTCCTTTTCTCACGAGAAGGGTGAGGAATGGGATAGGTTTCGGTTATGTCTCAGCGATTCGCGCGGTTGCTGCTCTTCGGGATTTTTTGTTTCGCTTCTGCCACCCAGGCCGGCGCAGGCGTCACGTTTGATGTCCAGTACCGCGAGTCGGCGAATCTGTTTCAAATCCTGGATTGTGCTTCGCAGTTCTGGGGTGAAGACACCTCCGGTGATGGTGGCGCCTACCGGAGCAAGCTCGTGGCCGATGCCGCGCTCACTTCAGAGGACGAGGCCCCTTTTCAGGAAGTACAAAGAATTCCGGTTCCGCTACCTCAAATCCGATCCGGCAAATCTGGAGCCGCCGGCAACCCGGCCCGATGGCCTTTTCACAAGATCGTCGACGTCTCCCCCGGATCCGGTAGCCCAGGTTTTTTATGAGACCGATGGACTGGATGCCGCTTATGGAAGGCTGGCCTCGATGATCTCTTCGGAGGATCTGGCTTTTCTCAGGGAATTCCATCTTCATTTTCGGCCGAAGATCGCCCGCTATCTTCGGGAAAGCGAAGCCTTCAGGTCCGAGGCGGCGAAGCTCAGGAAGAAGCTGCAGCGATCGGGAGTCGTCGCGTATTTCAACCAGCTCGGGAAATTCTTCGCGGTGGAAGCTTCGGTACACTACACGGCGCTTTATCTGTGGTGGCCGCCTCTCTCGCGGGATTACGCCTGGGCGAGCGGGGATCAGCTGCTTCTTTTCGAGAATCCCGGCAAGCACCTCGGCGTAGCGAGCGAGGACGTCGTCCTGCATGAAGTCGTGCACACTCTTTCGAGCCGGCAAAGCCGCGAGCAGAAAAGAAGGCTCACCGACCGCTTTCTCGCCGTCTGTCCGTTGCCGAAGGGGATGCCCGTGATGAACCCGCTGGAAGAGCCATTGGCCGTGGTTTTCGGCCAGATGCTTTTTTTGAATCGTTTTGATCCGGCTCGGTTCCGTACCGAAAAGAGCTGGTATCGCAACGAATGGATCGATGCGTTTGCGCGAGCGATCTTCGCCATCTCCAAGGAGGCGCTCGAAAAAGAGGAATCCATCAATGATGGTTTCATTTCGAGGGTCGTGGCGCTTTGCAAGGTCAAGCGGGCGGAGCCGGGGAATTAGGCGGGCGGCACGGGGAAATGGATCTTGAGAGCAGCGCTCGCGCGCGGGCATCAGGTCACCGCTTTGGTCTGCGGGACGGGGGATCGGGTGGGCTTTTCCCACCCGTCTCTACGGGTTCTCTCGGGGGATCTCCTCGATTTTGCGGAGCTCGCGAGCGCGCTCGCGGGCCACGACGCGATTCTCTCCGCCCTGAGCAGTGCTTCTGTCGAGGCCGGGACGAAAGAGCTGATCCTGGCCGCGGAGAGCGCTGGCGTGCGGCGCTTCGTGGGCATCGCCGGCGGCGGGATCCTTCAGCTGGATGAGAGGCGCCTGCGTCGCGATCGGCCCGGGTATCCGGAGCTTTTCCGCAAAACCTCCGAGGGTCACCTCCAGGCGTGGAGAGCGCTCGAGGATTCCACGGGTTGGATTGACGGTCTGAAGCGGGCTTATTGCCCTTGACACTGCGAAAGCAGGATCGTCATCCTCAGGCCCTTGTATTCCATCGAGGGGTTCGCGCCCTCGGGCCAGGCGAACTTCAGGCCCGGGTGGGCGGCGGCGTCCTCGGTCAGGCGGCGGCGCGTGTCCTCGAGGCTCAGGGTCTTGCGGTATTCGCGGCACTTCAGGGTCAGCTCGCGGGTGATCTCGGCCGCGCCCTGCGCGTCGCGGAGCGAGGACACGGTCGCGAAGCCGAGCGCGAGAAGGGCGAGGAGGGATGCGATGATGAGCGATTTCATGGGCCGGATCCTTTGTCGCTTTTCCTGATGGCGAACGTCCTCATTGTACCTGGACCAGGCGGGGTTGGAAACAGACGTCCGCACACGAAACCGGTTTAAAAATCGGAGCTGCGATGTGGTGCGCCGCATCGCCCGGCCGTTTTGGCATCGCGTTCGCACTGGCATCGCCCTCGCACGGGAGGGGGCATGGCAAGCTTGGTCTCGCGCGGGTCGCGCCGCGCCTCGGAGCGGGCGGAGGCGGCAGTCGCCGCTAACAAGGCGGAGTCGCGCGCGGAAAGGGAGCTGGCCGACTTTAAGCGCGCGCTGGATCTTTCGGCCATCGTAGCCGTGACCGACCGTCGCGGGACGATCGTCTATGTCAACGACAAGTTCTGCGAGATCTCGAAGTACCCGCGCGAGGAGCTGCTTGGCAAAACGCATCGTGTGATCAACTCGGGCTTCCATCCGAGGGAATTTTTCACGAGGATGTGGGGCACCATCTCGCGGGGCGAGGTCTGGCGCGGCGAGATCTGCAATCGCGCGAAGGACGGCGGCCTCTACTGGGTTTCCACGACGATCGTGCCGTTTCTCGGGCCGGACGGGGCGCCGGTCCACTACATCGCGATCCGCTTCGACATCACGGATCGCAAGCGGGCGGAAGGCGACAATGAGCGCGCGCGCCAAAAGGCGGAGGACGAGGTGCGGCTGCGAGAGAATCTCATGGCCGTGGTATCGCACGACCTGAAGAATCCGCTCTCGGCGATCGCCATCAACAGCGCCATGATCGAGCGAGAGGCCGCGAAGGCCGGCTTGAGCCACATCCGGATTCAGGCCGAGCGGATCGGCCGCGCCACGAAGCGAATGAGGGAGCTGATCGGCGATCTCCTGGATTTCGTGAAGATCCGGGAGAGAACGTTGAGGCTGGAGCCCCGGCCGCTCGAGGCGCGCGAGCTGCTCAAGGATGTCGGGGAGCTTTTCGAGCCCCTCGCGCGGCAAAAAGGAGTGTCATTGCGCTGGGGCACGGAGACGGCATTTGGTTTCACCGCGGACCCCGGGCGCCTGCTTCAGGTTTTCTCCAATGTGGTCGGCAACGCCCTGAAGTTCACGCCACAAGGCGGGCGGATCCTGATCCGCGGGGAAGAGGTCGCCGGGCGCGTGCGCTTTTCCGTCAGCGATACGGGTCCGGGCATTCCGCGGGAATACCTCGAGCGCATCTTCGATCGTTTCTGGCAGGCACGCGATACCGCGAGCCAGGGGAGCGGGCTCGGGCTCTCCATCGCGAGGGGAATCGTCCAGGCGCATGGCGGCCGGATCTGGGCCGAGAGCGAGCCGGGGCAGGGCACGGTGATCCGCTTCGAGCTCCCGCGCACGCCGGAGCTTCGCGCCGCGGGCTGAGTCCCGCTCAGGGAAGCGAGGCCGGCGCGCGCTCGCGGATGACGCCGCCTTCGGCGCGGATCTTCCGCTCGAGAGCGCTCCAGAAGGGGACGCCCGTGTCTTCGGGCTCGAAAATCAGCCGGAGCAGCGCGCTCAGCTCCTGCCCGCCGCGGCCGAGGCCCTCGCTGACGGCGACGGAGTATTGCTGGGTGTCGACGAGCTTGCGGCCGTTGACCCGGATCTTGGAGACCCGCGGCTCTCCCTGGTCGTTCGTCTTGATCTGGTAAGTCAGGCCCGCGGTGATGATGTATTGCCGCATCTTGACGGCCTCGGTGAGCACGAGCCTGAGCAGCCAGCCGGGCGCCTGCACGCGCCAGATGGTCCAGCCCGAGGAGCGATGGATGTCGAAGACGCGCGGATAGAACTGCATCAGCGTCTCGCGGGTGACTGGTCCCGCGGGCTGGCTCACGCCGTAAAACTCGCCGATATCGAGCGAGAGATCGGTGCCGGCCGTCTCGTGCAGGGTTTCGGCCGAAAGCTGGCCCCAGCGGGTCGGCCCATGCAGCGGGCGCTCGATGGGAACCTCGGAATGGCCGATGGTTTCATAGAGCCAGTCGGTGCCGTAGCGCTGCTCGAGCGAGTGGCGAGCCCCGCTCACCCGGGTCTCCATCTCCGGATCGCGCGGCCCATCCCGAAAGACCGGAACGAGGCGATAGGAGAGCACCTTGAGCGGTTTCCCTTTGACGACGTCGACCACGAGATCGCCGACGAATTCCCCGTGCGAGCCGGTTTGCACGATCGGGACCTTGCGGCCTTCGTAGTTCTTCTGGATCGCGGGCCGGGTGAGCGCGGTATGCGAGTGGCCGCCGATGATCAGGTCGATCCCGGGAACCTGGTAGGCAAGCTTTCGGTCTTTCTTGTAGCCCAGGTGGCTCAGGGCGATCACGAAATCGTTGCGGTCCCGAAGCGCGGGGACGAGCTCGCGGGCCTTCTCGATCGGCGGGGTGATCCGCCCCTTGTCGACGCGCCAGCTGTAGATCAGCTCATCCGTCGTGAGGCCGACGATCGCGATGCGGGCACCGGCGCGGGTCGTCTCGATGGCGGGACGGAGGTGCTCGCGCAGCGCCGGAACGGATTGCCAGACCTCGACATTCGCTCCGAGCAGGGGCGTGCGGGGTCGGATCGAAGCGATGATCTCGTCCATCTGTCGGGTGCCGATCAGCCAGTCGTGGTTACCGAGCGTGACCGCGTCGTATCCCATTGCGTCGATAAGGCGCCAGGACTCGCGCCCGTGGTCGGCAAAAAAGAAGGCGTTGCCTTCGGAAAAGTCGCCGGCATCGACGACGAGCGTCTCGATACCCTGCTCGGCGGCGCGTGCCTTGAGGCTCTCGATCACGCCTTTTACCGCGGCGTAGCCACCGGTATGGTCGCTGTCGCCTTTTTCGAGATGGGAGTGCAGGTCATTGGTGTGAATGATCTGGAGAGGGCGGGCCCAGGTGCTCGCTTCGACGAGAAGGGAGAGTAACGCGATGAGTAGAGCTGAAGTGGAGAATGACGTCTTCATGTCTCTTATTATCCGACAAAAAAGATCAGGCACTAGAGTGTCCGCTTTGACTTTAAGCGTTAGGAAGGAAGGAGTGTTGTGACGCGATGCGTGAAGTGAGCGTTTCAGAAGGCTATCAAAAAGCGCCAGGCAGCTGGGTGCGACGCATAAAAAATTTTCAAGCCTCAATGCACGCGTCAATTATTCCGATCAGCCCTATAGGTGCTGTCCATTCCGATTTTCCGTATTTTCCGCCATTTCCGGCCTGTATTCGCGCGGGGCATATCGCGCCGGATGGGTGCTCTCGCTTTGCTTTTGCTCCTGATCCCGCACGAAGGGCACACGGCGTCGGATTGGAGCGCCTCCTGGGCGGCCAGGCGGCGTGGCCGGAAAGGGGCGGTCCGGTATGCTTTGGAGCTGGGCGGAAGATTGTCGTTCCATTACAACCGCGCGCAGATGATCACGACGCCACCAGAAAGCCGGCTGGCCGAGGCCATGCTGCACTTCTGGTTCGGCCGGGGAATGGCGCTGTACCTGAGCTATGCGCGGCCGGTTTCGGCGGGAGACAGCACGTCCATGTTCGCCTTCGGCATGAAGCTGCCGATCCTCGATCTTGCCACGGGAGGGAACTCCACCTTGAGCGGGGTCACGATGATGGTCGTCGTGGACGGGCTCAGGTTCTCCTATCCGCCACCCGAGCTGCCGATGATCTATCCGGAATCCGGGTTCGCGCTGCGGTATGGCGGCGCTATCCACTGGATGATCGGCAAAGGCGGGCTCTACATCGACAGCACGATGCTCGGAACCTACCTCAACGAGAATTTCTTCATCGCCCCGATGCTGGGAGTCGGCTACCATTTCTAGGAGATGCAGCGGCCTCTCGCATTCGTCATCCATGACCTGAATCCGTGGGGCGGTCATGACCGCTCGACCCTCGAGATCGCACGCCGGTTGAGTCATCGCTGGCCGGTCGAGATCTATGCCTACTCGCTCGTCGATCCCGAAGGCGCGGGAAGGTGGGGCCGGGTCCGTTTTCATCGCATTCTTCCCGACCCTCGCCGGCCGATGGCCGTGCGGATCGCCTGGTTCCACGCGGCGACGCTGCCCGCGCTCCGGTGGCTGCCTCGGTTCCGAGGCGCGCCCGCGCCGGTGGTGCACGCCACCGGTACCTGCGCCCTCGCGAGCGACGTGGTGCAGGTGCAGTTCGTGAACGCGGCCTGGGAGGAGCGGCAGAAGACCCTGCCCGAGGACGTCTGCGCGCGGCCTTATTCGCGCGGAGCCCGCGGCCTGAAGCCGGCGCTCCGGCGCGCGTATCACGACGCGCTCCTTCGCTATAATCTCGCGATCGAGAGGCGGGTCTATTCCCGAAACAAGACCTATATCGCCATCGCGCGCTCCGTGGCCGAGGAGCTGCGCGCGCATTTCGGCGCGACCCGGAACGTGCACGTGATCCATCACGGAGTGGACTCGGGGCATTTTCGTCCGGCCGAAGGGGATGCCGATCGCGCCGCGCGCGCGGCGCTGCGCTCGCGGCTCGGGATCGCGGAAGACGAGGTCGTCGCGATTTTCGTGGGGGCGTACGAGCGCAAGGGGCTCGCCACGGCGATGGATGCGCTGGCGCGCCTGAAGCCCGAGGCGCGGGCCCGTACCCGGCTGCTCGCGGTCGGCGGCGGCTCGGTCGAAGGTTTCAAGGCCCGGGCGCGCGCGCTGGGCATCGAGGATCGAGTGATCCTGCACGGGCCTACGCGGGATATCGCGTCGTTTTACCGTGCAGCCGAGCTTTTCGTGCTGCCCACGCTTTATGAGCCGTTCGGGCTCGTGATCCTCGAGGCGATGGCAAGCGGGCTGGCCCCCGTGGTCTCCCGCCTGGCGGGAGCGTCCGAGCTGCTCCAGGAGGGAGTGAGCGGGAGCCTCATCGATAACCCGGGAGACGCCGATGAGGTGGCCCGGCGGCTGGAGCGGATCGCGCTCGATCCCATTTCGCGAAATCAGATGGGGCAAGCCAGCCGGCGCATCGCCGAAGCGCGCTCGTGGGATCAGGTGGCGGAGGAATACGCCCGCGTGCTCGCTCCGCTGCTGGAGCAGGCCTGATGTTCCGCATACTGGCGACCTCCTTCGATTACCGGCCGCGCCTCGGGGGCGTGGCCACGCTGGCACATGAGCTTTTGCGCGCGCTCGGAGGGAGTCACGGCGTCGAGGTGCGCCTGATCGCGCCGCGCCTGCCCGGCGGGGAGGGCTTCGACCGCGGCTCGGGTGTCGCGACCCGGCGGGTTCCGTTGCCCAAGGCCGCGCTGGCGCCGGTACCGCTCGCGGCCTCGCTCGGGCGCGAGCTGCTCACGTGGCGTCCCGACGCGCTCCTGAACCTGCTGTGGCTGCCCGAGGGCGTGGCCTCGCTCCTGCTCGCGCCGCTGCGCGCGCCATTGGGGATCCCGTATTTCGTCTATGGCCACGGAGTGGAGCTGCTCGAGAGCGATCTCAATCTCAAGAAGCGGGTCCGCTCCGCGCTTTCGCCCGCCAAGCGCGCGGTTTTCCGCGGCGCCCGCGGGGTCTTCGTCAATAGCGGCTTCACCCGGGCCCTCGTCATCCGGGAGTGCCGCGTGCCCGAGGCGCGCGTGCGCATCGCCCATCCGGGGGTGGATCCGCGCGCGTTCTTTCCCGAGGCTCCCGCCCGGGATCTCCTCGAGCGATACGAGCTGCGGGGAAAGCGCGTCTTCCTCATGGTGACGCGGCTCGAGGATTACAAAGGCGTGGATCGCGCGATCTCGGCCCTGCGCTGGCTCAAGGCGGATTTTCCGGAGGCGCGGCTGCTGGTTTGCGGCGAAGGTCCCGACCGGGCGCGCCTCGAATCGATCGCGAGGCACTATGGCGTGGGGGAGCTCGTTGTCTTCGCGGGCGCCGTGCCGGCGGGACGGCTGCGCGACCATTACAACCTGGCCGAGGCGTTCCTGCTGCTCTCCCGCAGCAACTTCGAGGCGCCCAACATCGAGGGTTTCGGCATCGTCTTCGTCGAGGCCGCGGCCTGCGGAAAGCCCTCGATCGGGGGCGACAGCGGGGGCATCCCCGACGCGATCGGCGGTCCCGAAAACGGCTGGCTCGTCGATCCTTACGACGATCGTGCCGTCGCGAAAGCCATGCGTGAGGTGCTCGAGCGTCCCGAGGAGGCGCGGGCCAGGGGCGAGGCCGCGCGCGCGCGCGCCACGGGGGAGCTGACCTGGGACCGCATGGCCGCGACCCTGCTCGAAACGATGCGGGCGGGCCGCTCCCGCGGGGAGGCCTGAGAGCCATGTGCGGCATCGCGGGAATTTTTCTCGGTCCCGGAGAGCTCGCGCGCGAGGAGGAGCTCGGGCGCATGGCGCGGGCGATGCGCCGGCGCGGGCCGGACGCCCAGGGGGTTCATGTCACGGGCGCGGTGGGGCTGGCGCACCGCCGCCTGAGCATCATCGATCTGAGCGAAGGCGCGAATCAGCCCCTCTTCAATGAGGACGGGCGCATCGCGGTCGTGTTCAACGGCGAGATCTACAATTTCCAGGAGCTGCGCGGCGAGCTCGAGCGCGCGGGGCATCGTTTCGCGACGCGCTCTGACACCGAGATCATCGTGCATGGCTTCGAGGAGTGGGGGATCGAGGCGTTCGACCGCTTCAACGGGATGTTCGCGCTGGCGCTTTGGGATGGCCGCGAGGGACGCCGGGAGCTGATTCTGGCGCGCGACCCCTTCGGCGTGAAGCCGCTGTTTTATTCCATCACCGGCGGCGCGGGGTCGCGCCGGCTGGCCTTCGCCTCGGAGCTCAAGCCGCTGCTCCAGCTGCCGTGGATCGGGCGCGAACTCGACCGCGAAAGCGTCTTCCAGTTCCTGAAGTTCAGTCACGTTCCAAACCCGCGCTCGATACTCAAGGAGGTGCGCCAGCTCCGGCCGGGAACCTGGCTGCGCTACAGCGAGCGGGGCGTGGAGGAAGGGCGACTCGCGATTCGTGCCGAGACGGCGCGTGATCACGGTGCTTCGGGTGAGAAGGAATCCCGGGACGAGGCGAGTCTCCTGCGCGAGCTGGACCGCGTGCTGACCGAGAGCGTGCGGCGTCAGCTGGTGAGCGACGTTCCGGTGGGCTGCTTCCTGAGCGGCGGCGTGGATTCGAGCCTGCTCATCGCGGCCTGCGGCGCGAGCGGGAGCGCGATCGAGACTTTCTCGATCGGCTACCGCGAAAAGGAGTATGACGAGACCGGGTACGCCCGGCAGGTGGCCGAGGCCTTCGGGACGCGCCACCACGAGCTGGTGGCGGGGCCGCGCGACTACATCGATCTCGTCCCCGAGGTCCCGGAGTTTTTCGATCAGCCCTTCGCCGATCCGACGCTGCTTTCGAGCGTGCTGCTCGCGCGCTTCGCGCGGGAGCGCGTGAAGGTCGCGCTCTCGGGCGACGGGGGAGACGAGCTTTTCTTCGGCTATCCCTATCAGCGCGCGCTCCTGCACCTTTGGCCGGTCGAGGCGCTGCCCGGCGCCGCGCGGCGGGCGCTCTTCGGCGCCGCGGGCAGGCTCCTCTCCGGACTGGGAAATCTCGGCGCGCGGGGACGATCGCTCCAGCAGGCCATGAAGCTCGCCGACATCCTGCGCTTCGAGAGCCAGGCGGAGCTGATCCAATCCTTCATCGGTACGGTCGGCCCGCTGCCGCTCGCGCGGCTCGCGGAGCTGGTACCGGGGGATTTCGGCCTGGAAGGGCCGTATCACGGGCCGTTGATCGAGTCGCTCGCCGGCTTGCCTCGCGATCAAAGGATCACGCAGGTGTACCTGAGGACTTTCCTCGTCGACACCGTGCTCGCCAAGACGGATCGGGCGACGATGGCCTGCGGGCTCGAGGCGCGCGTTCCGTTCCTGGATCGGGAGATGGCGGCTTTCGCCGCGCGGGTCCCCTTCGAGCTGAAGCTCCGGCGGGGCATCCTCAAGTATCTTCCGCGCAGGCTGCTGGCCGGTAAGTTCCGGGAGCGCGGGCTGCCGACGGATCTCGCCTGGCGCGCGAAGCAGGGTTTTAGCATCCCGCTCCGGGAATGGCTGCGCACGGATCTCAAATATCTCGTCGATGAGTACCTCGATGAGGAGCGGCTCCGCCGGGAGGGGCTCTTCGCGCCCAAGGCGGTCCGCGGGCTCGTTCGCGAGCATCTTCAGGAGAGGGCCAACCACTCGCACCTGCTCTGGTCGCTCATCTCATTCCGCATGTGGAAGGAGCGGCATCTCTCATGAGGATCTGTTATCTCGCCGTGGCCAGCCATCTGGGCGGAACCGAGCGCAGCGTGCTGGAGCTCGCGCTGGGGCTCAAGGCCAAGCCTTCCCTGGGCTACGAGCCCTGGTTCGTTCTTCCGAAGGAAGGACCGCTTTCGGAGCGGCTGGCCCGCGAGGGAATCGCCTTCGAGATCCTGCCGATGCCCGCGGGCCTGCTCAAGCTGAGCCGAAGCTTCCCTTGGCGCTCCGGGGCGCTCGCGCTCGCGGCCGCGCCCGAGGGGGCCCGCTACCTGCGCGCGCTGGTGACGTTGCTCAGGCGCGAGCGGCCGGCGCTCATCCATACGAACTCGATCAAGTGCCACGCGTTGGCGCGGCTCGCGGCGCCGCTCGCGGGCGTGCCTGTGCTCTGGCACCTGCGGGACATCCTCGCGCCGGGCTGGACGCTGCGCGCGCTCACGGCGCTCGCGAGGCTGCCGCACGGCCGGCGCGGGCTGCGGGTCGTGGCCAACTCCGGCGCGACGGCGCGCTCGTTCCTCGCGGGCGGGGCCAAGGTCGGCGTCCGGATCATCCACAACGGCGTCGATCCGGCCAACTATGCGCCGCGGCCTAACCGCTTGTTTCATGAGGAGCTCGGGCTTCTTCCCGAGGTTCCGCTGGTCGGGATCCTGGGTGTGCTGGCGCGCTGGAAAGGGCAGTTCGAATTCCTCCGGATGGCCGCCGGGGTGCTGCGCGCGGGAATCGACGCGCGCTTCGTCGTCATCGGTGACGAGATCTATGACACGGGGTCGGATCGCGGCATCGCCCAAGAGCTGCGCGAGGAGGCGGACCGGCTCGGTATCGCCGAAAAGGTGCATTTCGCCGGCTTCCGCGACGATCCGGGGCGGGCGATCAACGGGTTGGACGTTCTCGTTCACGCCTCGACCAGGCCGGAGCCTTTCGGCCGGGTCGCCATCGAGGCGATGGCCTGCGGCGTCCCGCTCGTCGCCTCCGCGGCGGGTGGCATCCTGGAGATCGTCGAGGATAATCGCACGGGGCTGCTTTTCCCTCCCGGGAACATCGAAGCCCTCGCGGGCGCGGTGACGAGGCTGCTGCGCGAGCCCGCGCTTCGCTCACGGCTCGTGGAGGCGGGCCGGGGGGAATTCCTCTCGCGCTTCACCGCCTCGAGAACACTCGAGGGCGTTACGGCGCTCTATGACGAGATGATCCGGCGATAGAGCTCGCGATACGCCGTGACCATGCGCTCGCGGGTGAACCGCTCCTCGAAGCGCCGGCGCGCGGCCCGACCCATCTCGAGCCGGCGGGCCTCATCGCCTAGGATCGCGTCGATGGCCCGGGCCAGGTCGGCGGGATCCCCTGCCGCGACCTGCAGGCCGGTCACGCCTTCGACCCCGACCTCGGTCACGCCGGAGTCGAGCCGCGTGGCCACGATCGGCTTGCCGCAGGCCATGGCCTCGACCTGCACCAGCCCGAAGGCTTCGGCCTTGTTGATGCTCGGGAGCACGAGCAGTTCCGAAGCGTGGTAATACGCCTGAAGCTCGCCCTCCGCGACGGAGCCGGTAAACCGGACCCGCGACAGCACGCCGAGCCGGCGCGCGCTCTCCTCGAGCTCCGCGCGGAGCGGGCCGGCGCCCAGGATCACGAGCCGGGCTTCGGGATCGCGGAGCCGGCTCATGGCCTCGATCAGCACGGGCACGCCCTTGTAGCTCACGAGGCGCCCCACGAAGAGAAGGAATCGCCCTATTTCCGCGCGCAGCTGGGCGGCGCGGGCCAGGGTCGCGGCCAGGGGCTCGTAGGGCCGTGGATCTATTCCATATGGAATCACATCGCAGCGCTCGGCCATTCCGCGCAAAAAAGGCGAATGGAGGATCTGGCTGCGGCTGCCGACGCCCACCCGCGCGGCACGCGCGAGAAATGCCCGCACGAGCGGGGCATAAGCCGGAAGGAACAGCCGCTGGCGGACGATGTCGCTGTGGTAGGTCACGACGAGGGGCTTGTCCCGACCCGCGAATGCCAAGGTCGAGGCCTCGGCAAGGGGATTGGGCGAGTGCACGTGGATCAGCTCGTGTTCGCGGCTGAGCCGGCGGAGCGCCCCCGGAAGGCCGGGGTTCAGGGGCTGCGAGAAAAGCTTTCCAAGGGTGGCGGCGCGGACGACACGCACGCCGTCGACGACTTCGTCTGCGCCTCGGGGATGCTCGGCCGAGCAGAGGACGGTGACCTCGTCGCCCTGGCCGCGCAGGCCTTCGGCCAGGTTCCGCAGCACGGTTTCGATTCCGCCATGGGAAGGATGGTAATACTTCCCGACCATGAGGATCCTCACGCGAGCTCCCTGAGGAGGTCGGCGAGAAAGACCGTCACCCGCGCCACCTGCGGCTCCTTGCGGAATCGCTCCGAGAGCCGAGTCGCCGCCTCGGCGCGTCGGCTGATCTCCGCGGGCGTGATCGTCTCGAGCAGCCGGGCCAGGCTCCTGATATAGGCGGGCTCCCAGGGGAGCTTGCCCTCGAGGCGCCAGAGCCAGTCGTCACCGTCGCCCAGATCGTAGGCCGCGGGGATCCGGCCGGTCACCACCGGCAGGCCCTCCGCCAGGTACTCGGGAAGCTTGGTCGTGTAGCGGAAGCTCCCCACCGCATCGACGCTCTGGGGAAGGCTCCCGACATCGAGCGTGGCGAGCCAGCGGGGGACCTCCTCGCGCGGTACCCTTCCGGGCAGATGGATGCGACGCCCGAGGAGCGCCCCGGCCTCGAGCTCGAGGCGCGAGCGGCCATCGCCGTCGCCGAGGATGAGCGCATGCACGTAGGGGCGGTGGACCTGCGCAAGCGCGCGCACGAGCTCCAGGCCGTAGGCGTAGCCAGCGCGCGGATTCCAGCTGAGCGAGCCGGCGATCCCGATGACGAGGGCCTCGGGCGGGATCCCGAGCCGTGTCCGGAGTTCCTCGCGGGCGCGCGCGCGTTCGGCCGGCGCGAGCGCGGGGGGGGCCCAGCCCGGAGCGGTCATGGCGCGCGGGGCGCCGAAGCTCAGCGCGCGTCCGGCGAGATAGGGGGTCCAGCCGATGAAGCCGCTGCTGAAGCGGCAGAGCAGCTTCTCGTAAAGAGCGAAAAGCGGACCTGCCAGCTGCGCGCGCGCGGCGACGAAGGGACCCACGGCGTCGCCGCTGCTGATCACGTAAGGCACCCCGTAAAGAAGGCGCCCGAGCAGGAGAGCGGCGCCTCCGGCGATGCCGGTACCCTCCTGGCAGACGAGCGCCGGACGCGAGCGCAGCGCGCGCAGCACGACGAAGAAGCTCGCGAGCTTTCGAGCGCGATCGAAACGCAGGCGCTCGGGGCGAAGCTCACCGAGCAGCTCCAACAGCCGCGCCTCATCGGAGGAGTCGGTGCCCAGGGTGGCAAAGGCAAGTATTCGGGGAGGAGCCTGGCGCGCCATCAGCCGCCGCCTGCCGGAACGGAGACCGATTCGAGCACGGACGCGACGAGCGGACGGAGACTTCGCCAGTCGTAGCGCCGGCGGATGGTCTCGGCCGCGCGCGCCCCCATGTCGGCGCGGAGCTGGGGATCGTCGATCAGGTGCAGGATGGCCGAGGTAAAGCGATCGGCCGCGTCGGCGATCCAGATGTCATAGGTGGGCGAGAGCACCAGGCCTTCGGCGCCTTTTCCGGTGCTTACGACGGCCTTGCCCGCCGCCATGGCCTCGAGGATCTTGAAACGCGTGCCGCTGCCCGACTTGAGCGGAACCATGACGACCGCGGCTTCGCTCAGGAAGGGCAGGATGGAAGGCGGGTTGGCGTGGACTTCGATTCCGGCCCGCTCCAGGAGTTGGCGTGTTTCGGCCGAAGGGTCAGCGCCCGCGACGACGACGCGGGGAAGACGGTTGCCCCGCGCGCGCCGGAGCCGGGGCAGGATCTCCTCGCAGAACCAGTGCAGCGCCTCGATGTTCGGGCCATAACTGAGCGTGCCGGAGAAGAAAAGCGTCGAGCCTGGCTGCGAGCGCAGCGGCTCGAAGGAGTCCGCGTCGATCGTGTTGGGCACGACGTGGAGCTTGGACTCGGAGCGGAGGCTCGGGGCGAGCTTGCCCAGGCGGGAGGCGTCGATGTCGCTGGTCGCGACGACGGCGTCAGCCTGCCCGCAGAAACGGCTTTCGTGATAGCCGCACTGGAACGCATGCAGGAGCGCGGGATAGCGGCGTGGCGACGAGAGCGCGCTGGCGTAAAGGAGATTGCTCTCGACGTTGTGCTCGTCGAGCACAACGCGATAGCCCAGGACCTTGGCCGCGGGGAGGTATTGCGCCATGGCGAGGCGCGAGATCCAGAGGACGCGCCCGGGCGCCGCGCGCTCGGAGAGGGCCCGCTCCATTTCGGGGGAATAGCCGTTCACGATGTAGGGACGCAGGGGATAGATCGAACGTTTCCAGAGCGGGGCTTTTCGCCGCGGGAGGGCCGTGAGCTTGAGGCCTTCGGGCGGAGGGTCGGGGGCGCGCGCTCCCCGGAAGCAGAGGACCTCGACCTCGGCGCGCTCGCTGAGCACCTTCAGGAGATTCAGATCGCGGATCTTTCCGCCGCCGCTCGGGGGAAAGGGGCTCTCGCTCGTGAGGAAAATCAGCTTGGGCATCCCGTTTCTACTTTAGGCCCGGGCTGGATTATCCTCAAGCGGCTTTCGCATCCCCGCGCTCGCGGCGCTGGTCGAGCGCACGGAGCGAGAAGCCCTGGGATTGGGAAAAGAGCGTGAAGAGGATGACGAAGTTGCCGAGCGCGAGAAAGGAAAGGCCGCCACAGGTGAGCAGAGCCCAGCCCAGACGCCCGGAGAGCGCTTCGGCCAAGGGCTGGCCGGCGACGAGATTCCGGGCGAGCAGTCCCAAGGCCAGCGCGGTCGCCCCGCCCAGGGTCACGCTGAACCCGATCAGCGCCCGGATCGCGATGCGGTCGAGGAAGGGCATGAGCATCCGGATGCCATGGGTGATGAGCCTGACGAGGTTCATCCGCGAACGGCCGGCGTAGCGCCTGCCGCGCTCGCAAGGCACCGGAGTCACGGGCAGGTTGAGGCTCAGCCAGCTCGAGGAGTAGCATAAGTCGAAATGCGGATGGAAAAGCACGTTCCGCGCGGCCCACCCGCGGAAGGCGGCGAAGTTGCCCGTCCGGATCACCGTGCCCGTGAGAAAGCGGAAGAAGAGCTTGAAGAAGAAGTACATGACTTTGAAGGTGGGTGATTCGCGGCGCTTGGTCCTCTGGGCGAGCACGATCTGGCGGAGCCCGCGCGCGCCCGGAGCTTCGAGCGCCGCCAGCAGCCGGGGGAGATCCTCGGGGCGGTCCTCGCCGTCGGCATCCAGAGTGACGATGAGGTCCTCTTCGGCGATCTCGTCAGCGAGGGTTCGCAGCCCATAGACGATCGCGCGCTGGTGGCCCAGGTTGAACGGGGGCACGAGCACCCGCACATCGCCAAAGGCGGCGAGCTCGCGGATCTGCTCGTCGAGCCCGGCGGTGTCGTCGATGATCACGAACCGGGGCGTTGCGCCGCGCAGGGCCAGCGGGCGTTCGAGGATCCGCTGTCGCAGGATGAGGAACGATTCCACGTCGAGGTAGACGGGGGAGAAGAACCAGACGAAGTTCGGTTTGGGCGAGGGCGGCATTTCAGAATACCGATCGGAAAATTCTGGCCAGAGATATAGGGAATAAGCCGATCAAAAGCCGACCCGGGCTCGGGGGCGTCAGGAAAATGTCGCTGACTTCCTCGCCTCTCCGCGGACTCAAGCTTTTCAGGAACTCTGATAAGCTGAAGATAGGTGAAACTCCTTCACGTTTACAGCGGAAACCTCTTCGGCGGGGTCGAGTCCCTGCTCTTGACGCTCGCCCGGAATCGCGCGCTTTGTCCGGAAATGGAGCCCCGTTTCGCGCTTTGCTTCGAAGGCGCGTTGAGCCGCGGTCTGCGCGCGCTCGGCATCGAGCCCGTGATGTTAGGCGTGGCCAAGGTGAGCAAGCCCTGGACGCTCTGGCGCGGGCGGCGGCGCCTGGCCGAGGAGCTTCGACGGGAGCGGCCCGATGCGGTGATCTGCCACTCGGCCTGGGCACAGGCGCTCTTCGGCGCGGCCGCGCGCGAAGCCGGCGTTCGCCAGCTTTTCTGGCTGCATGACGCGGCCGACGGGCGGCACTGGCTCGAGCGGTGGGCCGCGCTTTCGCCGCCGGACGCCGCGATCTGCAACAGTCGTTTCACCCGGGAGACGCTCCCGGAGCTTTTTCCGCGCGTGCCAGCGTCGGTGATTTATTGCCCTGTTTCGGCGCCGGGACGCTTCGACCGAGAGGAGCTGCGACGCTCGCTCGGGATCGCCCCTTCGGAGACGGTCGTGATCCAGGCCAGTCGCCTCGAGGAGTGGAAAGGGCATCGCTACCACCTCAGGACGCTGGGCGCGATTCGGGAGCTTCCCGGCTGGGTGTCATTGATCGTGGGAGGATCCCAGCGGCCGCATGAGGCGGAGTATCTGGAGAGCCTGCGCGCGCTCGCGCGCGAGCTCGGGATCGCGCAGCGGGTGAGGTTCCTCGGGCAGCGTCCCGACGTGCCGAGCCTGCTGGCGGCGTCGGATATCCATTTTCAGCCGAACTCGGGACCGGAGCCTTTCGGCATCGCGTTCGTCGAGGCGCTGTACGCGGGGCTGCCGGTGCTGACGACGGCGATGGGCGGCGCGCTCGAGATCGTGACTCCCGAATGCGGAAAGCTCGTCGCGCCCGGAGACTTCGCGGGATTGGAAGCCACGCTTCGGGAGCTGCTCTCGGATCCGGGGCTTCGCGCGCGGCTCGGAGCCGCGGGGCCGGAACGCGCGCGCGCGCTTTGCGATCCGGCAGCGCAGCTCAGGCGTCTTCGGGAGTTCGCCAGCGCACCTGCGAGCGGATGACCCGCGCGGGGACCCCCGCGAGCAGCGAGCCCGGCGGACAGGATTTCGTGACGACCGCGCCGGCGGCGACCACTGAACCCGTGCCCAGGCGCACGCCCTTGAGAATGGTGGCGTTGCAGCCGATCCACACGCGGTCCTCGATCGTGACCGGCGCGGAGTAGGGCGGTTCGCCCAAGCCGTGGCCGTCATCGTCGATGATCGTGACGTTCCAGGAGATCGCGCAGTCGGCGCCGATCGAAATCTCCTTGCTCGCGGCGATGCGCGTGCCGTTGTTGACGTAGGTACGTGGCCCGATGGAGAGCCGCGCGCCGGGCGCCGCCGCGAGGATGGCGCCGCGGCCGATCGTGGCGCCGTCGAGCCGCAGCTCCGAAGCCTCGCCCGCCGAGATCACGGTTCGCGCCGCGGGATCCGTCGCGCCGCCCATCAGCGGCTGGCCGATCAGGGTTCTGAGCTTCGGCACCGCAAGGCGCGCGCCGCGATCGAGCGCGAGACGGACCCGTCCGCGACAGAGAAAATGCCGTGGGCTCCCTGTACGCCAGGCGAGGCGCCAATTCGCGCGCCAGGCGAGATCGAAAAGAAGCTTGAGTCTTTGAAGCACGTCCCGATTCTAGCATGCCCAAACGGCCCGTGTCTCCAGCGCCGTGGGACGAGGCCTGATTCAGAACCAGCGAGCCGGGTGTTGCCAGGGGATCCCCACGATCCGATCGTAGCGCAGGATGCCCAGGACGAAGGTCAGCGTCAGGAACGCGAGCGACGCGGCGAAAACGCGGGCGAGAAAGGCATTCGGGATCCGGGCGCGACGACGCAGGATCGCGAGCAGCCCGAGGTGAACGCCCCAGGTCAATGTGTTCACCGCGAGGGGAAAGGCAATGAAGTAGGTCCAGCCCGAGAGCCCGCCGTTGAGATTCCCACAAGCCGTGAAAGAGCAGTTCAGGTTCTCCCACTCCGTGGAGAGCAGGCGCGAGAAGGCGTAGACTCCCGTATTGAACGCGATGGCAAGAGCGACCGCGGATTGGCTGCGAGAACGGTCCGGCGGTCCGAAGGCGAAAATCCCGAGGACAGCGAGCGGTAACATGAAGAGATGCCGGCTCGCGCTCAGGAACTCGCCGAAGCGGCAATCCGGATGGAATGCGTAATCCATCGTATGGAAGAGGCTCTTGCCCGCGAACGCCATTCCCAGGTAGTCCAAAGTGTACGGGAGCTGCAGGACGGCCAAGGTGCAGGCGGATCCCCAGAGCAGCAGGCGGCTCTTGAGGAAAAAACCCAAGGCCAGGATCGCCAGGTACACGCTGCAGAGCCAGAGCCCGGCCAGGGGCTGGCCGATCCGGAACTTCAGCCACAGGTCCATCGCCCAGGCGAGCGCGAAGACGAGCGCGAGCGGTTTGGCGAAACGGTCGAAGGTAGGGTTTCTAATTGGCATTGATCGTCGCGGTCGCCGTGGCCCCGAGCGCATCCTCGACCTGAATGACCGAGGTGCCGGCCGCCGTCGGCGTGAAGGTCCCATCCGATTGAAGCACGCCCGTCCCGCTCTGCAAGCTGAAAGTGTAAGGCGCAGTCCCGCCCGAGGCGGTCAGCGCGATCGGAGCGTAGCGGGTGTAGAAGGTGTACTCCAGGATGGATCGCACGTTGTAGGCTGACGACTCTTTGCTCCCTCCATCGCCGCCAAAAACAAGAACGCGTCCATCGGGCAGGAGGTTCTGGCTATGGTGAAATCTACCGGGCGAAAGGGAGCCTAGCTGAGACCAGGTTCCCAGGTCGGGATCGTAAATCTCCACGGGCAGGATCAGCGTGGTCGGTAATCCCGAGCCTGTGTAGCCGCCGAGAAGCAGGGCCTTTCCGTCCGGATAAAGGCCCAACGTGTAGTTCATGCGTTGATTCGAAACACTCCCGGTAATGCTCCAGGCGTTGGCTACAGGATCGTAGAGCTCCGATTGGACGACGCCGTAGCCGCCGGCGATCAGGATCTTCCCGTTTTGCAGCCCGATCAGCTTGATGCCGTAGTGCGCAGTGGAGAGCGACGGCCCCAGGCTCCAGGTCTCGGTGACAGGATCGAAGAGCTCGGAGTCGATCGAATAGCTGACATTCGCCGGATTCGCACAGTTACTTGGTCCGCAGTAGCCCCCGGCAACGAGGATCTTGCCGTTTGATAGCTCGATGGCGTCATGCCCGACGCGGGGGTCCTGCATATCTGGTGCGGCGGACCAGAGTCCGGTGGCGGGGTCATAGACTTCGGTAGCGCGGGTTTGAATGGAGTTCTGGCGATCCGTTTGTCCTCCCGTAAGCAGAACTTTGCCCGTGGACATGAGTACCGCCACGGACTTCGCGCGGGCCAGGGCCACCGAGCCCGTATTCGTCCAAGTTCCGGTTGCTGGATCGTAGAGTTCCGCCGAGGTCAGAATGGAGTTGTTTGTCGGATGGGTCACCCCGCCTACTGCCAGGACGCGGCCGTCCGCGAGTACGACGGCTTGATGCAAGGCTCGGCCTGTGTTGAGGTCTCCCGTCTGTGTCAGTGTCCCGGTCGCGGGATCGAACAGGATACAGGTCTTGAGCGGGATGTTGCCGAGGAAGCCGCCACTGAACAGGATCTTGCCATTGCCCAGGGTGGACGAGGCATGGCTCGTGCGCGAGGCCAGGGATTCCTGGATGAAGTTCCAGGACGGGCTGCCTTCGGAGTCGAGAATTTCGGCGGTTGCCAAGGCGTAGCTGCTCGTGGAGGAGGAGCTCCCGCCCACGATCAGGATCTTTCCGCTCTGAAGCAAGGTGGCACCCGGATAGAGGCGCGCGGTCGTGAGGGAGGCGCTCGCGCTCCAGGTGTTCGCGACGGGATCGTAAATCTCGACCGAGCTCAGGGCGGCGCCCGCGCTGTCCATCCCTCCGATCGCGGCGATCTTGCCATTGGCAAGCGTGACCACCGCGTGACCGGTCCTGGCCACGCTCAAGGACGGCCCTGCGCTCCAGCTATTGCCCGCGGGATCATAGATGTCCACCGCGCTCGTCGCGTTGGAGCTATTGTCCAATCCCCCGACGGCCAGTACTCGCCCATCAGGAAGCAGCGAGAAGGTGAGGGCCTGGCGCGCCACGGACAGGCTTCCGGCCGGGCTCCAGGTATTGGTATCGCGGTCGTAGAGCTCGGCGGCTGCGATCGTGCCGTCGGTGTTTCTCCCTCCGGCGACGAGGACCTTTCCGTTTGAGAGCAGGATCCCGGCATGATCGTGGCGCGCAGTCGCCATGTCTGCCGTGTAGGTCCAGGTATTCGTGGCGGGATCGAAGAGCTCGGCCGTGGCGAATTCATTCCAGTCATATCCCCCCGCGGCGAGGATCTTTCCATCCGCATAGGCTGTCAGGCTATGTCGCGCGCGAGCGGAGTTAAGTAATGAACCCCCTGGCTGGGTCCAGGAATTCGCGCCGGGGTCGTAGATCACCGTCGTCCTCATTCCTCCATTATTTCCTTTTGTCGTATAGCCTTTGTACCCTCCGGAGCTGAGGATCCTTCCGTCCGGCAGCTGCACGAGCGGCGCGTATTCCGGCCATTGAAGGACGTCTCCAGCACTCGACCAGCTTCCGGTGGTAGGTGAATACAGCTCGGCCACGCCTTGGAGGTATTTCGAATCCGGTCCGGAGCCGATGACGAGCGCGCTCCCGTTCTGCAAGGTGACGACTGTGGGTCTGCCACGCGGAATGCTCGGACCCGGCATGGAGGTGACGGCATTGAAGCTTCCGCTCGGGCTCACGGTCGAGGTCGCTGGTGAGAGCGTTAAGGGCGGCGTCGGGCTTGGGCTT
>JAMPXJ010000018.1 GCA_023701205.1 Oligoflexia bacterium | reverse complement strand
CGTCCGACTTACGTCGATGCCGCGGTTCGCGTAGCGGCGAAAGGCACCCGGGCGGCTCCGCCCCTGCGAATTGCAGGTCCGAACCCATTCCAAAAACTCAAAATCAGGTCCGCGTCCTGCCAAGACGCTGGTTTATCAACGGCCTGTTAGGCCCAAAACGGGATGTACCGGCTATGTTTCTTGGACTTATTTGTCGGATCGGCCGGCTTGATCAGCTCGCTTTCAATGGCGTCGGAAATGATCCTGGATGCAACTGAATAGTTTTCCTCTGAGATCCGGAACCGACCCCTCAAGGACTCGTTCGACATGAGTTCATTTGAAATATAGCGCAGGCAGCAATGCTGGTAGCAAGCGCGGACCTTGTCATCCTTATTCATCTGGCGGAGGGTTCTTGGCGCGAAAAGCGTGGCCTTAAAATACTTCTCCTCTCGGACGAACTTCGGTGCTGGCAATTGGTAAACTTCTGATAGGCTCACAACCTTGTCGATTCCGCTTCCTCGCTCCTCACAGATTTTCGCTCGTCGCATGAAGTAAGCCAAGCGCTCGTTACGTGACCGTGGACTGTGGTCGATCATCCGAAGCGGATCAATCAGTGGAGCGCCGGGATTGCTGATCTCAACGCGGTCCTCGAAGATCTCGATCACTGGCCCCGTGCCGGTAATATCGAAATCCTGGTGGATCATCATGTTTGCGATTAATTCACGGACCGCCAGCTCCGGATATACCTTGACCTCTTTTCTCAACGCTTTGCCGATCTCTTCGCTGGACGGCAACTGGTCATTTACGTACTGGATCAAGCCTTCGAATCCGGAGGCGTACCCTTTGCCTCCTTCTTGCTCACGGATGGTCTGGATTCGGTCGCGACTGAATAACCCGAATGGCTTTGCGTTTCAGGGTGTCGAATTCACCCAGGTTCTTTGCAAACAGGATGGCCCCAAGGTTCGTAGTCTCAGCTCGACCGTCCGGGCTGTATTGAATTAGCTTTTCCTCAGTCAGCCGCCGAAGAATCGCGGCACGGTCAGCGGGCAATGGCATGCCCATCAGATCGAAGTACCGAGGATAATCAAGCAAGCGAAGCACGTCATCCTCGCTCAGTTCGGACTTCGCGATTCTGGTTTCAAAGGATACTCGTGATGCTTTCCCCCAGAGCTGCGCTTCTTTTTCTGGATGACTCTTGAGTGGTTTCTTATAGGAGCCAATCCGAATATATTCGACTCCTCTGAAAGCGACGGGACGAATGCGCGTTGCGTCGACTCGAATCACGACCACGCATTTGCCGTCGGCACCGGTTACAAATTCATCCACACTGAAGTCCACACGAGGTTCCAGCAGAGTTGCAAGCCAGTTCTCCAGTTCTTGGGCACCGACGCGAGCTTCGTGAAACCGAAAGGTCGTTCCCACGATCTCTAGCGACTGATCGTCAACTCCGTACACGAGATAACCGTATTGCTCGTCTGCCAAGAAAGATGCGTTTGAAAGGGCGGATAGGTACTCGCCAATCTCCTCTGGGTTCGAGTTGTTGTGCTTAAACTCGGTCCATTCGCATTCGCGGCCCCGAGCGAGAAGGCGCCTGACGAGGTTTTCCAGGTGTGGATTACGGGGATTTTGCGTCATAGGCTGCGCCTTACACTCGTCGGTGGTTGCCAATGTTTTATTATCCAAACGAATGCCATAAGTTGAGCCAATCTCCAATCTGTCTTGATTATAATGCTTCGCATCGCGCAGCTCCTGCGACTCCGCCAGCCGTCAAATTGGAGCATCAACCACTTTCCCGGATGCTTGCCAGTGATTGATGTCGAAAATCCGAGGGAAATTGTGGCGCCGACAGGCTTCACCCAGATCGCACCTTATTTTTATCAGATCTTTTCGGATTCAGGACAGTAGCTACTCGCGCAGCAGGAACGCCTTCATGATGTGGCCGGCGACCTCGGGATTCTCCTTCAGGCGCCGGATGGAATAGTTGTACCAGTCGTTTCCGAAGGGAACGTACACGCGCACCTTGTGGCCTTCGCGCACCAGTTCGTCGCGCTTGTTCTCGCGCACCCCGAGCAGCATCTGGAACTCGTAGCGGTCCTTCGCGATCCCGTTGCGGGTGATGTAGTCCCGGGCGAAATCGATCAGCGGATCGTCATGCGTCGCGATCGCCGCGTGCATCCCGCTCTCGAAGAGCTGCGCGAGCAGGCGCTTGTAATTCTCCCGGATCTCCTCGCGATCCTTGAAGGCGATCGAAGCGTCCTCGCGATAGATTCCCTTGCAAAGCCGCACCGACGCCTGGAGCGGGGCGAGGTCACGCAGATCCTGCTCGCTCCGGCGCATATAGGCCTGGATCACGACGCCCGTATTGTCATGTCCCTGCGCGCGCAGCTTGCGATAGAGGTCGAGCGTACGAGTCGTGTACGGGGAATTCTCCATGTCCAGTCGAACAAAGAGGTTCAGCGCCTTGGCTTTGACGATCAGCGCGCGCACGTTCTCGAAGCAGAAGGCATCGTCGATGTCGAACCCGAGCGAGGTGAGCTTGACCGAAAGCCCCGAGCGCAGGCCGTTGCGCGCGATCGCATCGAGGATCTGGTCGCTGACCTGCGTGCAGTGCTCGGCCTGCTGGCGTTTGGTGACGAACTCGCCCAGGAGATCCATCGTGGCGGTCGCGCCGGCGTCGTTGAGCGCGCGCACAGCCTGAACGGCATCCTCGAGCGTGGCTCCGGCGACGTACTTCTTGGCCGCCCAATGGACCACGGGTTTCGGGACGATAGGCAACGCTTTGACGATCAAGCTGTTCAGCATAAAGACGGCTCCGGAGTCGGTTTTGCGACACCTTACCATAGAGCTGCGTCCGGCCCAATCCCGACGCTCAGCAGATGCTCTGGGGCCGCCAGAGCGGCCGGCAGCCCCTCGCGTCCGCGCGATTTCCTTGTTAAAATCGAGCGGTGACCCGTGGAAAGCTGATCCTCTTGGCGCTATTGATCACTGCTTTGGCCGGAGCGCCGGAGACGCTGGCCCAGCCGGGAGCGAACCCCAGGGCTCGCTTCAGTTGGCTTCGAACCCACGTTTTCAGCATGTGCCAGTACTGTCATATGAGCGTTCCGGGCGTGAGCTTCGGCTCGCACTCCGAGGCCATCAAGCTCGTGGTCCCCGGAAGCCCTGAGGGCAGCCGGCTCTACGAGATGGTCCGGACTCGCAGGATGCCCAAAGGAGGCTTCGGGCTGCCGCCCGAGCAGCTGCAGGCGATCCATGATTGGATCAAGAGCGGCGCGAAGGACGATTAGGCTTCAGCCGCGCATGCGGCGGACCGGGCGCGGGCTCGCGCGCACGGGGAACTTCAGCCCCGCGATCCGGCTGATCTCCCGGATGCAGCTTCGCGCGGTCATGAGTCCCGAGGGCAGGCCTCCTCCCGGAAGGACCCACTGGCCGATCATCCGGAATCTGCCCAGGCGCGGGAGCCTCATGGGGAGCGGATCGAATCCCGACTCGCTCGTGGGGAGAAAGCCTTCCATGCTGCCTCTCCAGTTCCCGGTGGTCTCCCGCACTGTGGCCGGCGTCGAGACGTCCGTCACCTCGATGTGCTTTCGGATGCCGGGTTCCCTTCGGTCCAGCGCTCGTGCGACCGCGTCGGAGATTCGCTTCTTTTCCGAAGCGTAGGCGTTCGGATCCGTTTTTTGCAACCGGGTCCAGTACGTGTCGTTGCGGGTCGGGATGAAACAGGTGACCGCGGTCTTTCCCGCGGGCGCGAACGTCGGGTCGAAATGAAACACCCGGAAGGAGAGCTGTCTCGCTTCGGTTTGCGGGTCGATGGCCAGGGGCTCGTTCAGAATCCGCGTGAATGCGCCCGGCAGCTGTCGCAGGTCCCGGCGGATTCCGAAGGAGATTTGAAGATAGGACGGGAAAGTCTGCAGCGAGGCATAGGGCCGGGTCGCCTTCTCGTCCCGGAACTTCTCCGGGAGCCAGTCAAACAAGGTGGAATGAATGTCCGCCGCCGAGATGACCCAGTCCGAGCGCAGCTCTTCTCCGCTGGTCAGGCGCACTCCCGCGGCCTTGCGGCGTTCCACCAGGATCCGTTCCACCTTGGCATTGAAGCGGATCGAGCCGCCGAGCGCCCGGAAGGATTTTTCGATCCCCTGGATCACGGCCTGCGAGCCCCCGATGGCATAGCCCGCGTCGCGATCGCTCATCCAGGCGAGGGAAAACACCAGCGCGAGGGCCGAAAGGTCCCTTTCCCCGCCTTCAAAAAACTGTCGCAGCAATGGATTGCGGAACTGACGCGCCAGGTCCGCCTGGCTGAGCCGCGACCAGTAGCGGAGCTCCGGGAGATACGGCGCCATCCTGAGAGTCTTGCCCAGCGCGCGCCAGCGGCCCGTGCCGGGCAGGGGGAGGTCGAAGCCTCGGAACCTGCGAATGCCGCGCGCCAGGCGCTTGATGGGCAGCGCGTCCTCGGGCGCGTATTTCAGAAGTGCCTCCTCGAAGCGCTCCACGTCGCGAGGAATGACGAGCGTCGAGCCGCTCTCGGTTTCCAGCCGCGCGAAATCCTCCGCATCCACGAATCGCAGCGAGTCGATATCGAAGACCTCCTGCCAAAGCGAATGCCACGCGCTGCCGGGACGGGAACCCAGCAGCCAATGCAGGCAGGTCTCGAAGACATAGTCCTTCCGCCTCCAGCTCATGGCCAGGCCGCCCGCCTGCGCGTTCATCTCGACGATCTCGGTCTCGAACCCGGCCTTGCGGGCGTACACGCCGGCGCAAAGCCCCGACACGCCGGCTCCGATGATGAGCAGCTTTGGTCTCGGATTTTTCATTTATTCAAAACCAAGCAAGGGGCAGGCCATCAGGCCCGGAGGTGCAAAAATATTCAGCCAGGAAATATGTAAAATTTAAACCCGAGGTTTAATATTTACAGAGATGTCAGCGCGGGATTCCGAACACGCGCCGCGCGTTTTCCGTGGTCGCGCGCGCGACCTCCGCGACGGAAAGTCCCTTGAGCTCGGCGAGCTTCTGCGCGGTGAAGCGCACCATCGCGGGCTCGCATTTCTTCCCGCGGTTCGGGACCGGGGCGAGATAAGGCGCATCCGTCTCGACCAGCAGGCGATCCAGCGGGTACTCGCGTGCGGCCTCGCGCAGCGACTCGGCGGTCTTGAAGGTCAGGATGCCCGAAAAGGAAATGTGAAAGCCCAGCGCCAGGCACGCGCGGCCGAACTCGACGGTCCCGCTGAAGCAGTGGATCACTCCCGGGCTCCGCCCGGAGGGAACCCGGGCGGCATACTCCCGGAGTGCCGCGAGAAGATCGCTCTCGGCGTCGCGGCCGTGGATCACGACGGGGAGCCCGAGCTCCAGGGCCAGTGCCAGCTGCCGCTCGAGCCGGTCGCGTTGGATCTCGCGGGGGGAATGGTCGTAATAGTAGTCGAGCCCGATTTCGCCGATCGCGCGGCACTTCGGATGTTTCGCCGCCTGGCGAAGTCGCTCCACGTCCGCCGCGGAAAGCGTCACGGCCTCGTGCGGATGAACGCCCACCGTGTGGAATACGTTCGGGAAGCGCTCGGAGATCTCGCGGACCTGGTCGATCGTGGCGAGTTCCGTCCCGATCGTGAGGAGCGTCCCCACTCCGGCGGCGGCGGCCTCGCGAACGAGGTCGTCGACGCTCTTGGGCGCGTAGTCGTAGTTCAGGTGACAGTGGCTGTCGATGAGCTCGAGATCGCCGGACATGGCGAGCGGCCGCTAGCGGCCTTCCTTCTGCTTGAGCAGGCGATCGATCACTTCGCTCCAGACCGGCAGCGCGTAGGCGCCTTCGACTTTGTAGCCATTGATGAAGAAAGTCGGCGTGGACTGGACGCCCAGGCGATTGCCTTCTTCGATGTCGCGGGTCACGGCGGCGCTGGTCTCGGGCGCGTTCAGGCAGGAGGCGAGCTGCTCCGGATTCACTCCGGCATCCTTGGCGAGCTCAGCCGGACGGCCGGGGCGAAGGCTCGCCTGATGCTCGAAAAGCTGCTCGTAGGTCGCGGCGAACTTGCCTTGCTTGTGGGCGCAGACCGTCGTCTTCGCCGCCTCGCAGGCGGCCGGGTGCATCGAGCGCTGGATCGCCGGATTGCAGGCCGGATCGAGCGGATAGTTGCGCAGGACGATGCGCACCTTCCCCGGGTAGCGGTTGAGCACGCCGTTGAGCATGAGCGCGCCCACGCGGCAGTAGGGGCACTGGAAGTCGCTGAACTCCACGATCGTGATCGGCGCGTCCGAAGCGCCAAGGGAGGGGAGCTCCGCGCTCGAGGCCAGGGCCGCGGGGGTCCCGCTCAGGATGGAATCCGCCGTCTGCATCACCGTGGCCCGGTCGATCGCCTGGCCCTCGAAGTTCCGGAGCATGACCACCGAGACGAGCAGCGAGCCTGCGACGATCCAGGCGAGGTTCTTCCAGCGAGCGCGCTCCAGGGGGGCTTTGGCCGGGCTCTCGGGCCCGAGGCTCAGGACGAGGGCGAGCGCAGCGAGATTGATGCCGTCGATGAGGAGGCAGAAAAGGCAGAAGGTCTTGATCACGGCCGCCATGACGACGAAATAGGCGATCGAGAAAACCGTCGCGATCCCGGTCAGGGCCAGCAGGCCGCGCACGCCCTCGCGCCGGCCCTCGCGCGAAAGCGCGAGCAGGCTCACGATGAGCATCGCCAGGTACCAGCCGGCGGCGAAGCTCGAGAGCGGGATGCCGGCGAAAAGCTCGGCGTAAGGACTTGCCGCGACCGCGTCGCAGTTCATCGTCTGATTGATGTTGCAGAAGGTGCGGAAGCCCGCCGCGCCTTCGCGGATCTGGTAATACTGCCGGCTCAGGGCCGTCGAGAGCAGGAATCCCGCCGACGAAAGCCCTGCCAGGGCGTAGAGCCTGATTTTCTGCGAATCCGTTTTCAAGGATTTCATTTTCAAAAACCTCCGAGGCTGCCTGCGCGGAAGAAGAGGTATTCCGCGAAAACGAGAAGGATCAGGCCGCTGCCGACCTTGATGGATTTCATCCATTTGCCCGAACGGGGAAGGACCTTGAGCGCGCCTGCGAAAGCCGCGATCACCAGGAGCAACGTGCCGAGCCCGAGCGAGAAGGAAAGCATGAGGGCGAGGCCCAGGCCCACGGATTGGGTTTTGGCGATGTAAGCGAGGATCGAGGTGAGCACCGGGGTCGTGCACGGCGCGGCGATGAATCCGGAGCTCGCGCCCAGGGAGAACGCGCCGAGAAAGCTCAGCTCCCGCTTCTCATGCGCGGTGGGGTGCTGGTGGCGGGGGACCTTCGCGCCGAAGTGGAACTTCCGTTTCAAGCCTTCCCACCAGACCAGCGGATCGAAGGGAATCACGTCCAGCATGACCAGAGAGGCCAAGGTCATGATCAGCCCGAGGCCGACATACCAGCCGGCCGTATTGGTGAATGATCCGAAAACTTTCCCGGTCAGTCCCGCCAGGACGCCGAGAAAGGAGTAAATCACGGCCATGCCCGCGACGTACGCCAGGCCGCGGATCCAAACCTCGTGCCAGGCGCGCCTGCCGGTGCCTTCGGCATTGCCGACGACGCTCACCGTGATGGGGATCATCGGATAAACGCAAGGGGTGAGGCTCGAAAGGATGCCTCCGAGATAGGCTACGCCGATCGCGAGGAGGGCTTGGAGGATGCCGATTCCGCCGGCGGCAGGGGACAGGAGACTCGATAGGAAATCCGTGATGGATTGCATAGAGACCTGGGTAGCATGAGACGAAGGTGTTTGCTAGAGTGGCTAAATGCTTCGAGCTTTTTGCGTCGGACTGCTGCCGGCGCTTATCTTCGGAAGCCTGGCCGCGAGCTCGGGCTTCGGCCTGGGCTGTTCCCGCAGGTCGGATTCACCCGGCAATGCCGCGCTGCACGTGCATCTTACGGGTGAACCCGTGACCCTGGATCCCGCGCTGGCTGAAGACGGGCTTTCCATCCGGATCCTCGGTAACGTCATGGAAGGGTTGATGGGCTACGACGCTTCCGGAAAACTCGTCGCCCGGCTGGCCGAATCCCATGAGGTCCAGGCGGCCGGCATGCGCTACGAGTTCACGTTGAAACCCGAGGCGCGCTGGTCCGATGGCCGCCGCGTGCAGGCCGCGGAGTTCGTTGCGGGCATCCGACGGGCTCTCGCCCCGGGAATGCCGTCGAAGACGGCGGCTTTCCTTCTGCCGATCCGCGGGGCGGCGGAGTTCCATTCCGGAAAGGCCCGCGAGCTGAACGGGGTTCGGGACGAAGGGGGAAAGGTCGTGGTGGAGCTCGAGCGCCCGATCGGCTACTTCCTCCATGCGTTCGCGCTCCCGGCGACCTTGCCGGTGCGCGAAGATGTCCTGGCGCGGAACGAGGGCGCCTGGCCGAGCGGCAAGCGCGCGCAGGAAGCGGTTTTCACCGGGCCTTATCGGATCGTTTCTCATGAGCCGGACAAGAGGATTCTGCTCGAGAGGAACCCGGCCTACCGCGGCCCGGCCGCGCGCATTCCCGTGGTTCACCTCGACATCGTGCGCGACGAGACCACGGCCGTGAATCTCTTCGAGCGCGGCAAGCTCGATATCCTCTCGCGCGTCCCCGCGCTCGAATACCAGCGGCTCCGGCAGCGGGGAGGGATCCACATCGATCCTTTCAGGGCGACCTATTATCTGGGCTTCAACTGCCGCAAGTCGCCTTTCGATGACCGGGACTGGCGCCGGGCGGTGGCGGCCTCGATCCGCAAGCGGGACCTCACCGAGGCGTTGCAGACGGGTGAAACGCCGGCGCGAGGCTGGATCCCTCCGGGCCTCGAGGGCTTCCTGCCCGAGGACGAGCCGCTGCCCGATCACTCGCGGGCCGTGGCGAAGGTGAAAACCCAGCTCGCCGGCGGGCGCAGAAGACACGCGGTCACGGCGGTCTTCGACAGCGGCGATCGAAACGCGCTCGTTCTCGAAAAGGTGCAGCATGACCTGCGCGAGGAACTCGGACTGAAGGTGACGCTCAGCAGCCTGGATTGGAAAACGCATATCCGGAACCTGCAGACCGATCCGGCCCAGCTCTTCCGCTTCGGATGGCTCGCGCCCTTCGACGACCCGATCACCCATCTGCGGATCTTCGCGACGGGCAATCCCAACAATTATACCGGCTGCTCCTTGCCGGACTACGACGAGCGGGTTCGGCGGGTCGAGGCGCTTCCGCCGGGGCCCGAGCGCGAGCGGAACATCCGGGAGGCTCAGGCGATCCTGGTGGACCGCGAGGCGGTGATCGTGCCGCTTTTCCATTATGTCCAGGCGCACGCCGTGCGTCCCCGCGTGAAGAACTTCCGGGTGAATCCCTTCGGGGTCATCCGGCTCGACGAGCTGGAGCTGAACTGATGCACCTCACGAGCCCGCTTCTCTCTTCCGTCCCCGGACTGGTCCATGGCTTCGGAACGCTCGAGGAGCCCGTGCCCTCCAGCCTCGCCGACAGCTGGTCCCGCCTCCATCCGCGCTGGAGGCAGGTGCATGGCACGGCTCAGTCCGAGGTCACGCATCCGGGACAGGATTGCGGCGAGGCCGATGCCCTGTACGCGCTGCGGAGCGGGCAGCCCGTCGCGGTCGTGACCGCGGACTGCGTGCCGATCCTGCTCGCGCGGCGGGCGGGAGGAGCGGTCGCGGCGGTGCACGCGGGCTGGCGCGGGACGCGGGGGCGCGTGTTGCGCGAGCTTTGGAAAACGCTCTCCGCGCGCGGGGAGCGGCCGGACGAGTGGGTCGCGGCGATCGGTCCGTCGATCGGCGCCTGCTGCTACGAGGTCAGCCCGGAGCTGGCCGAGGAGTTCCGGAGCGAATGGGGCGGGCGCGGCTCGGGCTGGATCGTTCCAAGGCCGCGCATGCTCGATCTGCAGGCGGTGAACCAGGCGGAGCTGCGGGCGATCGGTCTCGGCGCGATCGATCTGATTCGCGCGTGCACGAAGTGCGCGGGAATGCCGGAGCAGCCGCTCTTTCACAGCTATCGGCGCGAGGCCGGGAACGCGCGCCAGTGGTCGATCGCGATGGCGGGCGCGCCCGACCGACCCTGATGCCGTGAGCTCAGCCGCGGAACTTGGCGAGCTCCGTCTGCAGGCGACGGAAGCTTTCCGGAGGCTCCGCCTCGAAACGCAGCTTTTCTCCGGTGATCGGATGTTCGAAGCCCAGGACCCGCGCGTGCAGCGCCTGTCCGGGCAGCGCCGCGGCGGCTTCCTGCACGGCGCGGGGGAGCGCGGTCCATTTGGGCTGGCTTTCGGAGGGCTTTCCGTACACGGGATCGCCCAGAAGCGAATGCCCCAGGGAGGTGAGGTGAACGCGCACCTGGTGCGTGCGGCCGGTCTCCAGCGCCACCGCGAGCCAACTCGCGAAGGGCCTTTTTCCCTCGACCGCGTACTCCTCGAGCTTGCGGTAATGGCTGATCGCGCGGCGGCCGCCGATCTTCAGTACGGCCATCTTCTTGCGATCCGCGGGATTGCGGCCCAACCGCGTATCGATCGTGGCGGAAGGCGAGGCGGGACCGGTCGGGCCCGCGGGCGCGCCGTAGCAGAGCGCCCAATAGACCCGTTCGATGGCGTGCCTGGAGAAGGTCTCCACCAGCGCGCGATGGGCGGGATCCGTCTTCGTCACGACGAGTGCGCCGCTCGTGTCTTTGTCGATACGGTGAACGATCCCGGGCCGAAGCTCGCCGCCGATGCCGCTGAGATCCTTGACGTGGTGGAGGAGGGCGTTCACGAGCGTGCCCTCGCTCTGCGTCGCGGACGGATGCACGGTCAGGCCCGGCGGCTTGTTGAGGACCAGCAGGTGCTCATCCTGAAAGAGAATGTCGAGCGGGCGATCCTCGGCGCGGATCGCCGCGGGCCGGGGCGGCGGGAACTCCACGCGGACGAGGGTGCCCGCCCGGAGCTTGGCGTTCGCGCGCAGCGGGGCGCCGTCGCAGGTGATCCGGCCTTCCTCGATGAGGCGCTGCACCTGGCTGCGCGAGCACGGCACGGGCTCGCCGCCGCTCCATTCGCCTTCGCCGCGCTCGAGCGCATGCAGCAAGGCGCGGTCCGCGCGCTCGCCCGGATTCTCGCTGATTCTCCAGGTCCAGGCGGTCATCGCGGAAGCTACTTCTCGGGAGCGTTCTTGCTGAAACGGCTCATGTAGGCAGCCGAGACCTTTTCCTGCGGAAGCTTGAGCGCCCGGGCCATCTGGTTGACGAAGCCGCGCACGTAGACCGGCGCCGGCAGCTTGGGATAGTTCTCCTCCTCGACGGCCTGCAGGTAGGTCTTTGAGATCTTCGTGATCGCGGAGAGCTCCTCGATGGAGATGTTCCGCATCTCGCGGACCCGCTTGAGGAAGAGGCCGGTCCATTCCGTCTCCGCTTCGATCTCCCGCGCAAGCGAAGACGCGAGCTCGCTGGCGCGCGAGGCGCGCTGGATCGCGCCCGGAAAAGCGGGAGGCTGCGCGGCCGGTTGCGGCTGGGGCGCAGGGACGGGCAGCGCGGGCGCCGGCGGTGCCGCGGCGGCGGGAGGCGGCGGCGGCACTGTTGGGGCCGGGATATCGAAGGGCGAGCCGGTATCGGCGGCGTCAGCGGATCGGGCGGCGGCGCCGAAGTCGGTGGAGGGCGCGATCAGCAGCTCCTCCTCGGGTGAGCCCGGCTCCATCGGCGGGACGCGGTCGATCGAGATGATTTTGCGCGCGGGAGGGCGGACGGGAGGAACGAACTCGCGCGAGTCCATCAGGCCGTGATAGCGATCGTACTCCTTGCGGCGGTCGGCATGCGAAAGCGTGTCGTAGGCCTCCTCGATCAGCCGCAGCATCTCCTCGCGCTCGTTCGCTCCGACGAGGCTGTACAGGGCGACGCTGTCCTTGTTGTAGGTGGCCTTGATGCGGAAATACGCCTCGCGGATCTCCTGGGGCGAGGCATCCGGCTTGAGGTCGAGCACGTCGTAGTAGGTCTGTTGGTCGTTGAGGGTCATTTCCACCGGTCAGTAAAGGTCGTTGCGTTCGTGCCCGTAGCGTTTCATCAGATATTGGACCACGCGATCCATGCTGGAGACCAGCTTTGAGTTCGGGAATTCCAGCATCAGCGGGCGCTTGCGCCGGACGGCCTGCCAGACGGCGCTGTCGTAATCGAGATACCCGATATAGTCCATGTCGATTCCGAAATATTTCTTGCAGACGGCCTTCACCGAGAAGCCGATGTCGATATCGGTCTGCGTGCGCGCCTGGTTGACGATGAGCTTGGGCCGGAACTTCTCGATCTCCTGCTTGAGCCGCATGCCCGCCTCGGGGTTCGTTTCGTTCACCCGTTTGAAAAGATCCGAGGGCGAACGGATGCCTTCGCGGTTCTTGGCGTCCATCGCGAGCTCGATGAGCGGCCGGATCTCGTGCAGGTGCCGGGAATGATGCAGCCGGCGGTAATACGCGCTTTTGATGAAGCGGTAGGCATTCTCGATCGAGGTCGGCTCGGGCAGCAGGATGATGAGCCCCGTGTCCGAGGCCAGGAAGAAGTCGAGCGTGTTCTCCCCGGTGCCGGCGCCAAGATCCATTACGACGTAATCCGCGTCGAGCTCGCAGATCTGGGTGAGCAGCCCGAGCTTTTCCTCGAAGCCGATCTGCGTCACGTCGACCGTGTCCTGCGCGCCGCTGACGAGGTCGAGGTTCGGAATCCCGCTGGGGACGATGCAGTGCTCGAGCCGGTTTGTCCTCAGCGTGAAAAGGTCGCTCAGGGTCTGTCTTGGCAGATCCACTCCGAGCGTCGTATGGAGATTCGCGCCGCCCAGGTCAAGATCGAGCGCCACGACCTTGTTGCCGAGCCGCGATAACGAAATCGCGAGGCTCGAAGCGACGAGGCTTTTTCCGACACCGCCTTTGCCGCCGCCGACCGCCCAGACCTGCTTGACCCGGCGGGCACCCGGCACGCTGATCACGTCGAATACGCTGCGCGTCTCCGTGTGACCTGGAGAGCGGAAAGGGGGGAGTTCAGCCGAGTTGACGCTTCCCTTCATGGATCGTCCTTTGGGTCGTCCTTTTTCAGGCACGTCCGTGTGCCCGAGTGTTCCTCGGAATCCGAGGGTCATCTATAAGGATTTAGCCGCTGAGCCGGAGTGTCAAGGCGTTTTACGGGTGCGAATAGGGCTTCGCACCTATTTCAGCGAACCGCGAAAGCGAATACCCGGACGGCCTTCGAGGTCAGGCTTTGCGCAAAGTATGACTCTATGTGTTATGTTTTTTTGGATGTAATCTTCTGAAATATCTAACAAAATTTTGACATCGGTATGGCGAAGTTTTTGGCTTTTCCCCGCCCGTTTGGCATCCAGGTTGCTTATATGCCATTTCATCTACGGTCAAAACGCAATGGAGTGCTCTAACTTACGCAACTCACCCAAGAGAGAAGAGTCCGCATGAAGCGATCAGTTCAATCCAGTACTTTGACTTCCACCCTTCAGGCTCGAAGCGATCTTCATCTTTTGCGCAAGACCTGGCATCTGACCATGGGCGTAGCCATGGCCTTTATCTACCTCGCGGGCCTGCCTGCCCCGACCGCGCTTTTCATTCTCATCCTGGCGCTGGGGCTGGCGATGTTCGTTGAGACGATGCGTCTGCGAAATCCCGCGATCAACGAGAAGGTGCTTCGCTACTGGGGCCCTTTGATGCGGAACTGCGAAATCGGACGGGTCAGCGGTGTGCCCCATTATCTCGCGGCCACGATCATCGCGATCGCGATCTTCCCGAAGCCCGTCGCGGTTCTGAGCGTGCTTTACCTCGCCTGCGGAGATCCGATCGCGTCGCTGTGCGGGATTCTTTATGGCAACCGCGGGCCGCGCTTTGCCAGCGGCAAGTCCTTGATCGGCACGATGGCGGGGGTCACCACCTGCATCGTCATCAGTCTGCTTTTCCTGAGCTCGCTGCAGCTTTCGACCGGAACGCTCCTGGCGGTATCGCTGATCGGCGGGATCGCGGGCGGCACGGCGGAGCTCATGCCCTTCGACGCGGATGATAATTTCACGATTCCCGTGATTTCGGGCTTCGTGCTCTGGCTGGCGTTCATCGTTTTCGGTATCTGACAAAGGCCGTTGCCGAATCGTGGAAGTTCTAGTCAGCTGTCAAACTCTTGGACAGTGACTCGAGAATCATCCCCTTGATTTCATGGGAAACCCACCTGGTTTTCCTGGTACGCCCATTGCTCTCTATGAGGTAGGTCATTCGGGAGAGCGTATGTCGGGGTATTTCAAACTTTCATTGGCGGTTTTGCTGCTGGGCTGGGGATTCGCCTCTCCTCGGCTTTCGTGGTCTCGCCCGGCCGCCGCCCAGCCCGAGCTGAAGCCCTCCTGGCTGAAAGAGAAGCTCGAGCGGTGGGCGCCGAATCTCTCGATCCTGATGGGAAAAGGGGCGGCCGCGCGTCAGGAGTCGGCCTCGCCGTTGCTTCGCTCGGCCGATTCGGAAGAGCTTCAGCGCGAGTTCGGGGCGTTGAACCGGGATTTCGAATGGCGCGAGAAGGCCAATATCGTGGATCTCCGTTCCCGCTGGAACCAGGTTCAACGCAGCCGGGATCTCTCGAAGAAAGTCGTCGGCAAGGTCCGCAACAACCAGCGTGACCGGAATCTCAAGAGAGCCGAGAAATTCGTCCGCTCCCAGGAGAACATCCGCAAGCCCATGGAGATGGCGCTGGCGGTCGCGGCGATCACGTCGGGACAGCCGTTGCAGACGAGCCTGGGAGCCGATCTGGACCTCTACGCATTCTCCAATCTTCCGCATGGAGTGAACTACCTCCAGCTCTCCTCTCCCTTGCTGACCGGTTCGTTCACGATGAATACCGGAGGCAGCGGCCTGGCAGGGCTGACGCAAGGACCGCCGGATTGGATCGTGCGCAACGAGCGCTATCGCCTGAGCCTGACGCGCGAGCTCCCGCTGTGGCAGCTCGGCGACATCGGGACGGGCCTGCACTACGGCTCGAGCACGGAAAGCGTGACGGCCTCGGTGAGCAAGCGGCTCACGGCGGACCTGAGCTGCGAGCTCGGCTCCCAGAACCCGATCAGTGCCGCTTCCCCGCTGCGTGGCTCCGAGGAGTCGGTCAAGGTGAAGTACGAAGTGAAGTTCTAGCTGATCAGCGCTCGAACTCGACCAGTGTCGCGCCGGTGCCGCCGTGCCCCGCGCCCCCGTCGCGGAACTCCTTCACGTACGGAAGACGGGCGAGGATCCTGCGGGTGCCTTCGCGCAAGGCGCCGGTACCGAGGCCATGAACGATCGTGACCTGGGCCGCGCCGGAGCGATAGGCCTGGTCGAGATAGCGCTCCAGCTCCATCATGGCTTCGTCGAGTCGCGTGCCGCGCAGGTCGAGCTCGCGCGAAACCGCGGCGTCGGTCGCGGCGACGTGCGCGCGCCCGGCGGGCTTCGTTCCCGCGGGGTCGAGAGGCTCGAGCTCCGAAGGCGGGACGGCGACCTGGAGATTCCCCATCGCGACCTTGATGCGGCTGCCCTGAAGCCCGAGGACCGTCCCGGTGCTCTTCCATTTCGGGACGCGCACGCGCATGCCGGGCTCGAAAACAGCCTCTCCCGGACGGGGCCCGGCTGGCTTCGCTCCTGTCGCGTCCCCAGTGCGGGCGAGGAGCCCGGCGATCTCGGGAGCCTCTTCCTCGAGGGCTTTCTCGAGCCCGCGCGAGGCGGATTCCGCGGACTCGGAGATTCTCGCGCGCGACTCTTCGAGCTCCCGGCGGTTACGAACCTCGTCGAGCTTGCGCACGGAGGATCGAACCTCGTCCTGCGCCTGTTCGAGGATGCGCCGGAGCTTCTGGCGCGTGCGATCCAGCATGTCCTTGACCGAAGCCTCCGTGCGCTCGGTCCATTCCTTCTGAAGGCGGGCGGCCTCTTCCCGCAGCGTGACCGCTTCCTTGCGCGCCCGGGCGGCCTCGCGCGAATCGCCTTCGAGCTTCGAGAGCAGGCGCTCGAACTCGACATGATCGCGCGAGAGATAGGCGCGCGCCAGCTCGATGACGGGTGCGGGGATCCCGAGGCGCTCGGCGGTTTCGAGCGCGCGGGAGCGGCCCGGGATCCCGAGCTGCAGGACATAAGTGGGCGCGCGGGAGCTTTCGTCAAAGGCCATGCTCGCCGTGAGGATCCGCTCGTCGGAAAGCGACAGCGCCTTGAGGCTGGGGTCATGCGTGGTCGTGACGATCAGGGCGTTGCGACCCATCACGGTCTCGAGGAAGGCGCGACCGAGCGCCGCGCCCTCTTCCGGGTCCGTCGCGGAGTTGAGCTCGTCGATCAGCACGAGGCTCTGGTCCGTCACGTCATCGAGGATTTCCTTGAAGCGCAGGACATGTCCCGAAAAGCTCGAAAGGTGGCGCTCGATGGACTGGGAGTCGCCGAGATCCGCGAAGAAGGTGCGGAAGAACGGAACGCGGGGGGACTCGATGGCCGGAAACGGGAAACCCGTGCGCGCGCAGATGCCCGCGAGGCCCAGCGTCTTCAGCAGGACGGTCTTGCCGCCGGTGTTCGGGCCCGTGATGAGGAGCGTGCGGACGGGCTCGCCGAAGTCGATCTCGTTGCGGACGATCCTCTCGGGCGGGAGCGTCCACCAGAGCAGCGGATGCGCGGTCTGCTCGAGCCGGAAAGTGCGCTCCTCAGTGACCTGGATCGGCTTGCCCGCGTACCTGCGGCCGAGGCGCGCCCGTGCCTGGGCGGCGTCCCAATGGGTGAGGATCTCCACCCCGAGCAGCAGCTCGGGTGCGAGGGGATGGAGTTCCTTCGAGACTTCGGTGAGGATGCGGAAGGTCTCCTGGAGGATGTCGTTCTGCCGCTGGCGGAGGCGATTATTGAGCGGCGCCACCTCGCTCGGCTCGATGAAGACCGTCTGCCGGCTGGCTGAAGCCTCGTACACGATCCCATCGACCTCGCCCTGACAGGAGATCTTCACCGGAACCACCACGCGCCCGTCGCGCACGTCGGTGAAATTCTCCTGGAGCACCCCTCGTTGGGCGAAGGATTTCATCAGATGGTCGAGCGAGGCGCCGATCTCGCGCCGGAGATTCCTGAGTTCGGCGTAGAGCGTGGCCAGGCGAGGCGACGCGCGTTCGGAGAGCTCGCCTTCGGGCGTGAGGATCCTGTCGAGAGGCTGAAGAGGGGCGTAGGGGTCGGGCAGCGCCGCGAGCGCCTTGCGGAAAAGCTCGCCTCGGATCTCCTCGCGCGGGGTCGTCGCCCAGGAGTCGACGGCGTAAAGCCATTTGCGGAGCAGGACGAGCTCGGAAAGCTCGAGCACCGAGCCGCGCGTCAGGCGCTCCAGCGCGGGAGCGGGGTCCGCCAGCGAGGCCAGCGGGCCCCAAAGGGCTTCGCGATCGAGCAATGCGGCGATCTCCTGGGTCTCCTGCTGCAGGAGACGGGCGTTCGCGATCTCCGGGGCCCAGCGCTCGGGCGATTCCAGCCTGGCGAGGCGGGCCTTGCCGGTTTCGGTGAGCGCCTCCGCGCAAGCGCGATCGAGAAAGGCGAGCCAGTCCAAGGTGCTGGCTGCCCGCTGCGAGCTCGTGCTTTCCTGGGTTCCGGCTTCCTTCATCGGATTTTTTCTAGCACAGGTCCGCTTCGTTGACACCTGGCGGGTTCTCCAGCATGGTGACCCTATGCATGAGCTGCTTCCTGTTTTCGAGAGGATCAACCTCGCTCATTTCGACGGCTTCCTTGATCTTCCGCGCCTCAGCTGGAACTCGCGCCTGCGGTCGAGCGCGGGCCGGTTCATTCCGGGAAGCCGCAGGTTCCCGCTTGAGCGGGTGCCCACGATCGAGGTCGCGTCGTATCTCCTCGAGGAGAGCGCCGCCGCCGCGCTGATCGAGGATACGATCGCCCATGAGATGATCCACTACTGGCTGTGGGTGCGCCGGAGGCCTTACGGCCACACCGGCGAGTTCCTGCAGAAGATGCGGGAAATGGGCGTGAGCCGCTATAACCCGGTTCCGCGCAAGCGCCCGTTCAAATATATTTACCGCTGCGGTTTCTGCGAGACGGATTTCCCGGCGCGCCGGAAGCTCGGGCCGCTGGCCTGCGCGCGCTGCTGCAAGCAGCATTCGCAGGGCCGCTACGACGCGCGTTTCAAGCTATTCCTTCATCGGAAGGTCGAGACGGCTGAAGCGCTCTAGCTGGCGTTTCAGGGCGCCGGCGCCCTCGGGCGCCTGGAAGGCCAGGGTCATGAACGCGTTGAGCATGAGGACGTGCGTGATCTCGCCGCGGGCGATCCGGTCGGGGATCTCGCCGATGGGGACCTCCTCGACCTCGATCATCTCGCCTGAGTCCAGCGCCTGATCGCGCTCGCGGCGGACCGGCCCGACGATGAACGAATGCACCCGGTTGTTGAAAATCGCCGGATTCGAATGGGGGGCGCAGATCGACACGCATCGGGCGCCGGGCAGGGGGACGTAGCCGGTCTCCTCCGCCAGCTCGCGGAGAGCGGCCTCCTGTACCGTGGGGTCGCCGGGATCGGCGATCCCTCCGGGGATCTCGAGCGTGTGCTCGTCGATCCCGATGCGGAATTGCCGCACCAGGACGATCTTTCCGTCCTCGGTCACGGGAATGATGTTGCACCAGTCGCGCGAGCGCATCAGATAAAACGGATGAAGCCTGCGATCCTCGCTGGAGCGGCAGAGGCGCTCGACGACTTCCAGGACGGGGGAGCGCAGGACAAGGGTTTCCTTCTCGCAGTGCCAGCGGTTTTCCTTCTTGGGGGCGTCCATGCGGCCTATCATCTTGTTTCCTTCGGGAAGTTCAACTAGGATTTCGTTCCTATGCAGAAATACATGCGAGTCGCTTCGGGAATCGGGATGCTCCTGCTCGGATTGCTGGCGTGGACCGCAGCGCCGGAGGCCTTTGCCGCCGCGAAGAAGCCTTCCGAAGGGCAGGTTTGGGTCGCGCGCCCGGATGGCGAGAAGAGCTGTGGAATGGAAGCGGGGCAGCCGCTCGAGGCGGCAGCCGAGGAGCTGCGCCGGGCGGGCGTGACGGTTCTCGAGTCTCGCAAGGGGAACGACGGCAAGATGCACATCCAGGTGTGCGGCGCCCTCACCGGGAGCCTCAATGCGCACCTGATCGCGGGCAAGGATCTGGCGCGCGCCCGGGAGCTGGGCTTCAGCGAGACGCAGATCTTTTCCAAAAAAGAAGAGAAGTAGGCCGAAGCTCGCCGGGCGCCGTTCAGAGCAGCGGCAGGGTATCGGGTGCGATGCCGTACTGCTTCATCTTGTCGAGCAGCGTCGGCCGGTCCATGCGGGTGATCCGGCAGGTTTTCTCGATCTGCCAGTCATAGGTCTTCAGGAGCTCCAGGATATAGACTTTTTCGAACTGCTCGCGCGTGGCGCGGAAGTCGACGCGATCCGCCCCGAATTCGGGCAGGTTCACGCTCTCGATGCGATCTCCCTTGGCCGCGACGACCGCCAGACGCAGGACGTTGCGAAGCTCGCGCAGGTTGCCGGGCCATTCGTATTCCTTGAGGATCTGCAGCGCTTCGGGTGAGAGGGCGCGCAGGTGTTCCTTGTGGAGCTCGCGGGTGATCTCCGTGACGATCCCCAGGGCGATGTCCTCGAACTCCTCCTCGCGGCGGGAGAGCGGCGGCATCTCGATCCGGAATACGTTGAGCTTCTCGAGCAGCTCGCCGTTGAAGAGGCCACCGTGCGCGCGGCCTTCGAGGTTCTGGTCGGTGGTGGCGATGATGCGCACGTTGAGGAGCATGCGCATCGCTTCGCCGTCCGGGTGGGGGATCGTCTTGGTTTTCAGGTAATTGAGCAGGACGCGCTGTTCGGAGAGGTTCCAGGTGCCGATCTCGGGCACGACCAGGGTGCCGCCCTGGGCTTTGCTGATCTGGGTGGCCAGGGTCAGGCTTTGAGTCGCGTTCAGAAAGGGTTTCGCGGCACGGGGCCCGTTGGCGTGAATCCAGCGGGCGATGGCTCCCTTGCCCGTTCCGCTCGCGCCATGGATCAGCACGGGGGCGGAGTCCGCCTGTGCGGCCATCATCGCCAGTCGGCGCTGCGAAGCGGGGATGAAATGTACCATTTCCATAGAAAGCTCACTGACCCAGGCTTTGGGAGCAGTGCGGTAATAACGCTCCGCATCGAAATTGTCAACTTTATTGAGTGAATGGGGATTTTGCCTTAAATTCATGAAATGCAGATGAAAAATTTGATCCTGACGGTTTTTCTCTTGGCACTGACCCAGCGCTACGCTGAGGCCGGTGAGTTCCGGGTGGCACTGGTCTTCGACAAAGGCGGCAAGGATGATCGCTCCTTCAATAGTGCCGCTTTCCAGGGTGCGACCCGGGCCAAGGAGGAAAAGAAGATCTTCCTGAAACACGTCGAGGCGACGGATGACAACGCGTTCGAGCCCCTGCTGCGCTCGCTGGCGCAGAAGGACTTCGGGCTGATCGTCGCGATCGGGATCGCGCAGGCCGATGCGGTGAAGAAGATCTCGGCGCAGTTCCCGAAGACCCGTTTCGCGGTGGTCGACGCGGAGGTGCCGGGCCCGAACGTGAAGTCGCTGCTTTTCGAGGAGCATGAGGGTTCGTACCTCGTCGGCGCGATCGCGGGCCTCACCTCCAAGACGGGCAAGATCGGCTTCATCGGCGGAATGGACATCCCGCTGATCCGGCGCTTCGAGCTCGGCTATGAGGCGGGCTTCAAGAAGGTGAAGCCTTCGGGGAAGGTGATTTCGAATTTCATCGGCGTCACGGGTGAGGCGTGGAACAACCCCGCCAAGGCGAAGGAGCTCGCGCTCTCGCAATACGGCGCGGGAGCCGACGTGATCTTCGCGGCCGCGGGGGCATCCAACGGCGGCCTCTTCGACGCGGCCGAGGAGCAGAAGAAGTTCGCGATCGGGGTCGATTCCAACCAGAACTGGATCAAGCCCGGTTTCATCCTCACGAGCATGCTCAAGAGGATCGACGTCGCGGTCTTCGATACGATCGTCGAGGCTTCCGAAGCGAAGTTCACGTCGGGAACGCGGCGCTTCGGCCTGGCGAACCAGGGCGTGGATTACGCCATCGACCAGTACAACGAAAAGCTCCTGCCCGAGGCGGTCCGCAAGAAGGTGGACCAGCTCAAGGCCGAGATCATCGCGGGCAAGATCCAGGTCCCCGACTACTACAGGAAAAAGTGACGAGCGAAACGCCCGCGCTCGAGCTGCGGGGCCTCCGAAAACGCTTTGGCCAGATCCAGGCGAACGAGGATATCCATCTCCGGGTGCGTGAGGGCTCGATCCACGCCATCATCGGCGAGAACGGCGCGGGCAAGTCCACGGCGATGAAGATGGTCTATGGCCTATACCGGCCGGACGAAGGCCGCATCCTGCTCCGGGGCGTGCAGCGCGAGTGGGATTCGCCGTCCGATGCGATCGCGGCGGGGATCGGGATGGTGCATCAGCACTTCATGCTCGCGGGGCCTTACGACGCGATCGAGAACATCGTGGCCGGGGCCGAACCGGAAGCGCCGGCCTGGCGCTTCCTGCCCCGGGCTTTCCGGCCCGTGGACCGCGCGGGCGCGCGCGCGCGGCTCGAGGCGCTCTCGCGCCAGTACGGGTTGCAGGTCGATTTCGCGAGCCCGGTCGAGGAACTCGCCGTGGGGGTGCAGCAGCGCATCGAGATCCTGAAGCTGCTTTATCGCGAGGCCTCGATCCTGATCCTGGACGAGCCCACCGCGGTATTGACCCCGCAGGAGACGACGGAGCTCTTCGCGAACTTGCGCCGGTTGCGCGCCGAAGGCAAGACGATTCTCATCATCACGCACAAGCTCAAGGAGGTGATGGCGCTCGCGGATCAGGTCACGGTCTTTCGCGCCGGGCGGATCGTGGGTGACGTCGCGCGCGAGCGCACGAACGTCGAGGAGCTGGCTTCGATGATGGTCGGGCGGCGGGTGAATCTTCAGATCCAGGCGCCGCCGGCCCCGCCTCGGGGCGAACCGGTGCTCGAGGTGCGCGGGCTTTGCCTGACGCCGGCCTCGAGCGGGGAGCGGCCCTTGCGGGAGCTCGGGCTCGAGGTCCACGCGGGAGAGATCGTGGGTATCGCCGGCGTCGAGGGCAACGGCCAGTCCGAGCTGCTTCAGGTTCTTCTTCATCCACGCGATTACCGCGCGCGCAGCCAGGGAGAGATCCGCTGTCTCGGACGCACGATCCTGAACCCAGGTGGCGGCGAGCGTCCGCTTTCGACCGCGCGGATCAAGGCGCTCGGGGTGGGCGTGATCCCGGAGGACCGGCATCGCCAGGGCTTGCTGCTGGAGCGGCCCGTGGCGGAGAACTTCCTGCTGGGTCTGCAGGGACGCGCGCCGTTTTCCCGGCACGGTTTCCTTTCGGGCCGGAGCGCGCGCGAAGCGGCGACGCGGGCGCTGGAAGAATACGACATCCGGCCGCGCTCGCTCGATGTCGCGGCTGCCGGGCTCTCGGGCGGCAATCAGCAGAAGCTCGTGATCGCTCGCGAGTTCGAAGGCAAGCCCCGGCTGCTCATCGCGGCGCAGCCCACGCGCGGCGTGGATGTCGGCGCGATCGAGTTCATCCATCGGCGGATCTTCCGCGCGCGGGACGAGGGCGCGGGGGTCCTGCTGGTCTCGTCGGAGCTCGACGAGATCCTCGTGCTTTCCGATCGCATTCTCGTGATCTACGAAGGCCGCATCGTGGCGCGCTTCGCCCGCGGCGAGGCCAGCGAGCAGGAGCTCGGGATGCACATGGGGGGAGGGGCGCGCGCATGAGAGCTCTGCTTCAGCCGGTACTTGCCGTCGCCTTGGGCCTGGCGTTGGGCCTGCTCGTCACGGCCGTCGCGGGGGAGAGCCCCTGGCGCGTGCTCACGATCCTGGGTCAGAGCGCCTTCGGCTCGCCGTACGATCTGGGCATGACGCTTTTTTACGCGACTCCCCTGATCTTCACGGGTCTGGCGGTGGCGCTGCCGCTGCACGCGGGGCTTTTCAATATCGGGGCGGAAGGCCAGCTCACCCTCGGAGCGCTGGCCGCGGCGGCGGTAGGCGCGCTTTTCCCGTCCGTGCCGTGGCCTTTGGCGCCCGTGCTCGCGGTGCTCGCCGCTTTCGCCGCGGGTGCGCTTTGGGGCTATATTCCCGGGTGGCTCCGGGCGCGGCGGGGCAGTCATGAGGTGATCAACACGATCATGCTCAACTTCGTGGCGGCCGGGCTCGCGAGCTACGTGACGCTTTATCTCCTGAAAAACCCCGAGTCGCAGAATCCGGAGACCCAGGCGATCGGCGCGGGCTACGTGCTTTCGCGACTCACCTGGTTCGGCGATGCGCCCCTGAGCACCGCGCTCTTCCTGGCGCTGCTTGCGGCCTTTCTGGTCTGGGCCTTTCTCTGGAAGACCGTCGCGGGCTTCGAGTCGCGCGCGGTAGGCGGCAACGAAGCGGCGGCGCGCACCGCGGGCATCCGCGAGCGGCGCGCGCGGATCCTGGCGATGACCTTGGCCGGGGGACTTGCCGGACTCGTGGGCGTGGGCGAGGTGCTGGGCAATGCCGGCCGGTTCCGACTCGGTTTTTCACCGGATTTCGGCTTCATCGGAATCGCCGTGGCACTGCTCGCGCGCGGGCGCGCGTCGGGCGTGGTTGCGGCGGCCCTGCTATTCGGCGCGCTCCACAAGGGGACCTCCGACCTGGACCTCGAAACAGAGAACGTCACGCGCGACCTTTCGCTCATCCTGCAGGCGCTCGTGATTCTTTCGGTCTCGGCTGACGGGCTCTGGACCTGGCTCCGCAAGCGGAGGGCGTCATGAGCTTCGAGCTCGCGATGGTGGAACAGCTTGCGGGCTCGACCTTGCGGGTCTCGACCCCGCTTCTTTTCGCCGCGCTCGCGGGCCTCCTCTGCGAGCGGGCTGGAGTGATCAATATCGCGCTCGAAGGGTTGATGCTCGTCGGTGCGTTGGCCGCGGCGGCGGCCGCGTTGCAGACGGGCTCGCCCTGGGCGGGCGCCGCAGGCGGCGCCGCGGCCGGAGCGGTGCTTGCCGCGCTTTACGCGCTGACGGTGATCCGTCTTCGCTCCAATCAGATCGTCGCGGGAACCGCGATGAACATGCTCGCGGCGGGGCTGACCCCGTTTGCCTGCAAGCTGCTCTACGGCTCGAGCGGCGCGACTCCGAGCCTCGAGCTGGGCGCCCGCTTCGGGAGCGCGCCGATCTGGCTGGCCTGGGGCCTGGTGCTTTGCTGCTGGGCCTGGCTGCGCTTCAGCGTTTCGGGCCTGTGGGTCCGGTTCGCCGGAGAGAACCCCGAGGCGCTGGATTCGGCGGGAATCAGCGTGAATCGGGTACGCTGGCTCGCAGTGCTCGCCGGCGGGGCGCTCGCGGGGCTGGGCGGGGCTTCCCTGTCCATCTTTCTTTCGTCGTCCTTCAGCCGGAACATGACGGCGGGAAGGGGATTCATGGCGCTCGCCGCCCTGATCTTCGGCAAATGGAAGCCTGTCCCCGCGGCGGCCGCCTGCTTGCTTTTCGGCTTCGCCGACGCGCTTCAGATCCGCCTGCAAGGCGTGGCGCTTTGGGGGGACCGGCCCGTTCCCGTACAATTCATCCAGATCCTGCCGTATCTCGTCACCATTCTGGTGCTGGCGGGACTGGTGGGCAAATCGCGGGCGCCCCGGGCGCTTGGCTTGCCGTTCCAGCGGGACTGACCTACAATTTTACGGTGTTTCTTCAATCTCCGCTTGAATGCGGCGCCGGGGGGAGTTCGCCCGCCGGACAAATAGAGGAGCGTCTCATGTCCCGTTCTCCCGTATCCCTTTTTTGGATGAAGTTTCTAGTCGTTTCCCTCGCTTTGAGCGCGGCGCCTGCCCGGGCCGCCTCGTTCTCGCTCGCGGACCTCACCGACTCCAGCAATGACAGCATCAAGAGCCTGATCGAGACGATCGCCATCGGCTCGGACCATCGCGCGTACATGTCGGCGCGGCCGCTGGGCTCGACGATCGGTTTCGATTTCGGCATCGATCTCACGGTGATCAATGTCCCCACGGAGTTCATCAACAGCATGGCCGCGATCTCGAATACCGCCACGGATGGCGTGCCGACCACGCTCTTCCTGCCGCGGCTCAATTTCCACAAGGGACTGCCCTTCGGGATCGACTTCGGCGTGAGCTACATCCAGTACCAGTCGATGGCGCGCACCCTGGGCGCGGAGCTGAAATGGGCTTTCATGCGGGGCGGAGCGGCCGCGCCCGCGGTCGCGGTGCGGGCGAGCGGGAACTGGGACACACTCTGGTTCCTCAAGACCTCCACCTACAAGCTCGATGTCGTCGCCTCGAAGAACCTCATTCTGATCGATCCGTACGTCGGCGCGGGTTTCCAGTACTGGAGCGGCGAGCTGCAGCTGCCCGCCGAGATCCCGAACATCGGGCTGGAGCTGTCGCAGTCGGGGATGAGCCCGCATTTCTACGCCGGCGTGGCACTGAAGCTGCTGATCCTCAAGATGACGGGCGAGTACGACTACAGCACCTCGGGTGTTTCGACCTACGGCTTGAAAGTCTCGCTTGCCTTCTGACCGGCACGCGAGAAAAGCCCGCTTCGGCATCCCGCTCGCCTCGGGGCTCGCGCTCCTGGCGAGCGGGTGCGGTTTCACGGAACGGCTGGAGCACGAGTGGAAGCTCGTGAATCGTTACGCCCGGCGGGCCTTTCCGGCCTTGCGTCCGCTTCTGCCCGCGGCTTCGCCGCGGCCGGAGGCGCGGCTTCTGGGCGACAACGCCCAGCGCGCGCTCGAGAATCGCGAGCTTCTGCGCGAAATTTTCGCCATCGCCCTCGGGCGTGATCCCATGAGCCCGAACGCGGGCAACCGCTCGGAGTTCTCGGGACTCCTGGCCACCTTGAATCAGGGAGCCTCGCTCGAAGGGATCTACAACGGCCTGACGCACTCGTCGGACTATCGCGAGCTGGAGCTCTCGGGCGGCCAAGCCGTGCCGGCGCAGCTCCGGGTTTTTTCGGGCGTGCTGGGCCTGCTGGAGCCCGAGCTCCCCGCGCCCACGGTATTCCGTCCCTCGGATGCCCGGCCCTTGAAAGTGCTCAGCCTGGATTCGCTTCTGGAGGAGCCCAAGCCGGAGCCCGCGCCTTCCTTCAAGCCTGGCGACACCGCGTCGATCTTCGCGGGCGCGTCAGTCTACACGCTGAAACGGGTTGCCGGCGACGAGGCGATGAAAGTGATCGCCGCGAAGCAGGCCGCGCCGGAAAAGCTCGCGGACTGGTATGGGACCTGGGCGGTCCGGATGCTCTCCTTCGGCGTTGACTTCGGAATCGACCTGCGAAACAAGCCTGAGGAGGGTTTCCACCGGCACTGGGCCCGGCAGGCTCCGCAGGACCGGCTGCTCTGGGAGGTGCTCAATCGCGTGCATCGGGTGCTGAACGCCGCCGGCGCCTCGGTGGAGGCCAGACCCGCGGCACAGAGCGGGGCGCAAGAGGGCGCATCTGCGGGCCCGAAAAAAAAGGAGAAAAATCCGTGAGCCTTCCCCTGATCATCACGTGCGCCATCACCGGCGCCGAGACCACCCGAGAGAAGCAGCCTCATCTTCCCGTCACGCCGCGAGAGCAGGCTGAAGCCGCCGCCGAGGCCGTGGCCGCGGGTGCCTCGGTCATCCATCTCCACGTGCGCGAGGACGACGGACGCCCCTCGCAGCGGCCCGAGCGCTTCGAGGAATCGATCCGCGCGATCCGCGAGCGCGCTCCCGGCGCGATCATCCAGATCTCCACGGGCGGCGCGATCGGGGAGTCGATCGAGAACCGCGCGCGCCCGCTCGCGCTCAAGCCCGAGATGGCTTCGCTCAACCTCGGCACCATGAACTTCGGTGACGATGTCTTTTTCAATCATCCGCGCGACATCGTCGGGCTTGCCTCGCGCATGCATCAGCACGGAGTGATGCCGGAGCTCGAGGTCTACGAGGCCGGAATGCTCGAGAGCGCGTTCCGGCTGGCCAAGCAGGGCATCCTGCGCGAGCCTTTTCATTTCCAGTTCGTCCTGGGCGTGCCGGGCGGGATGTCGGGCGAGCCACGCAATCTCGCGCACCTGGTCTCGCTGCTGGAATCCCGGGGCGGCGGCAAGGCGCATTGGGGTGTGGCGGGCGTGGGGCGCTATCAGCTGCCGCTCGCGGTGCAGGCGACTATCATGGGTGGGCATGCGCGCGTGGGTTTCGAGGACAATATCTTCTACAACAAGGGCGAGCTGGCGCAATCCAATGCGCAGCTGGTCGAGCGCGTGGCGCGGATCGCGCGGGAGCTCGGGCGCGAGGTCGCGACCCCCGAGGTCGCGCGCAAGTTGCTCGGATTGGCGCGCTGAGCGCGTCGCAAGGGCCGGAGCTGACGCAGCTCAGGCGAAGTAGTTTTTGGGCAGCTCGATGCCTTGCTCGCGCAGCTGCTCCACGAGCTTCGGTACCAGGCCGGTGAACTTGAAGCGCGCGGTCTCCGGCTCGTAGCGCCAGATATCCTGCATCGTCACGACCTCGCCTTCCATTCCGGTGACCTCCGCGATGCCGATCACCCGGCGCTTGCCGTCGCGGAAGCGTTTCACCTGGACGAGCAGGTCCACGGCGCTCTGGAGCTGCTTGCGGATCGCGAGCAGCGGGATCTCCACGCCCGAGAGCATGCAAAGGGTCTCGAGCCGCGAGAGCGCGTCGCGCGGCGAGTTCGCGTGGAGCGTGGTCATCGAGCCCTCGTGGCCGGTGTTCATCGCCTGGAGCATGTCGAAAGCCTCGCCCCGGCGGCACTCACCGACGATCACGCGATCCGGCCGCATCCTGAGCGCGTTGGCGACGAGCTCGCGGGCGGTGATCGCGGGGAGGGTGGGGCTCTGAGGCTTGGTCTGCAGGCGCACGCTGTTGAAATGGGCCACGGCGAGCTCCGGCGTGTCCTCGATCGTGACCACGCGCTCGCCCTTCGGAATGAAAGCCATGAGCGCGCTCAGGAGCGTGGTCTTGCCGCTGCCGGTGCCACCGCTGATCACGAGATTCACCCGGCCCGCCACGCAGATGCTCAGGAAATGGGCCATGCGACGATCGAGCATCCCGTAGCCGATGAGGTCCTCGATCTTCAGCGAACGCGACGGGAACTTGCGGATCGTGATGCAGGGGCCGCCGACGGTAAGCGGAGGGCCGATGAGGTTCACGCGCGAGCCGTCGGGAAGCATCGTGTCCACGTAGGGCTGATCGGGACTCAGCACTTTTCCGGTGGCGTCGAGGATCGCGCGGGCAAGCCGGTTGAGCTCGTCCACGGACGAGTAGGCGAAGCCGGAAAACTGGATCTTGCCGTCCTTCTCGATCATGACGTTGCGCACGTCGTTGACCATGATCTCACTGATCTGCGGATCCTTCATGAAAGGATCGATCGCGCCGAGGTCTGGCATTTTTCCATGAGGTTGACCAGGAGCGTGGCCCGGAGAGGGGCCCGGAGAGGGGCCCGGAGAGGGGCTATGAGTTTGGCCCTGCTGCGGAACGCGTGGCCCGGGACGTGGCGCCGCTGGCGGCTCCGGCTCGCGCCTGATGGCCTCCGGGGGCGCGGTCAAGATCGGAGGCGTTGCCGGCGGTGCGGGAGGCGCGGAAATCGAAACGCGGGTCGGGTCGGGGCGGGGACGCACCGGGTGTCGCACATTGATCCCTGGATTGGTTTTCTCGTCTTCGATCGTTGGAGCGGAGAGCGGCGCGATGGGAATCGCCTGCGTCTCGGCGAGCTCGGGGAGGGAATCATCCGGCTCCAGCTCTGGCGAATCCGAAACGAGCGAGAGCTTCGACTTTTCAGGATCCTGGGCCATGGGACCATTGTAAGCGCTTGACGCCACCCCCGCAATGACGCGATTCTCCCTGCTTGACGAGGGAGTCATGATCGAGGTCCGGGGACTGTCAAAAAAATTCCGCGTGCACGTGAAGCAGCCCGGGCTCCGGGGCTCGCTCAAGTCGTTAATCCATAGGGAATGGAAAGAGAAAGAAGCTCTCAGGAGCGTCTCGCTCGAGGTGGGACCGGGCGAGATCGTCGGCCTCGTCGGCGCGAACGGCGCGGGCAAGACGACGCTCGTCAAGGCTTTGGCAGGCATCCTTCATCCGACCTCCGGCTCCGCGCGCGTGCTCGGCCATGTGCCCTGGGAGCGGAATGACGAGTTCCGCCGGCAGATCGCGCTCATCATGGGACAGAAGGCGCAGCTGTGGTGGGATCTGCCCGCGGCCGATTGCTTTCTTCTGCTGCGCGAGATCTACCGTATCCCGCGCGCGCGGTTCGAGGCGACGCTGGAGACCCTCGTCCAGGCGCTCGGCGTGGGCGACCAGCTCAAGGTGCAGATCCGCCGCCTCAGTCTCGGGGAACGGATGAAGATGGAGCTGATCGCCGCGCTCCTGCATCAGCCCAGGGTGGTGTTCCTGGATGAGCCCACGATCGGACTGGATCTCACCGCGCAGCGCTCAATTCGCGAGTTTCTGCTCGGGTATCTCCGCGAGCACCGCCCGGCGATGATCCTGACGTCGCATTACATGGAAGATATCGAAAGGCTTTGCGAGCGCATCGTGATCATGCGCGAAGGGGAGTTCGTCTACGACGGGCCCCTCTCGCGGATCGTGGAGGAGTTCGCGCGCCACAAGATCATCGGCGCCGAGCTGTCGGAGCCGACTTCGGCCGAGGCGCTCGCGCTGCTCCACCGGCTGGGCGAGCCGTTGCCCGTCGAGGGCGCGGCGATCCGCCTGAAGGTGCGCCGCGAGCGCGTGGCCGAGGCCGCCTCGGAGATCCTCCGCTCGCTCGGCGTGGTCGACCTCGAGATCGAGGAGGAGGACGTCGGGACGATCATCGAGGAGATCTTCCGGAAGGGGCAGGCGTGAATCAGGAGCGCGGGGCCTGGGCCTTCCAGGTTTTCAGCATGGAGCTGAGGAAGCTCTTTGCCTATCGTGCGGACTTCTGGCTGGGCTTCTCCGGTTCGGTGCTCTCGACGCTGGGGATCTCGTATTTTCTCTGGGCTTCGGTTTTCGAGGCCAGGCAGGCGAGCGAGATCGGCGGCTACGGTTTTCACGCGATGATGCTCTACTACCTCGCGGTCGCGATGGTAACCAAGGTCGTCCAAGCCCAGGAGATGGGCCTCGTGTCGCAGGAGATCTACCAGGGCACGCTCAACCGGTATCTCGTGTATCCGGTGCCTTTCTTCGCTTTCAAGTTCGTCGAAAACCTGGCCCATGCGGCGCTTTTCGCGCTCCAGCTGCCATTGGCGCTGGGCCTTTTCGCCGCGCTCTTCGGGCTGCCGCCGGACCACGGCGTGAGCTCCGCGAGCGTGCTCGGAGGCGTGGCCGCGGCGTTCCTCGCGTGCTATCTCTACTTCGCGCTCGGGGTGCTCATCGAGCTGCTGGCGTTCTGGGCGGATAACGTCTGGAGCCTGCTGGTCATGTTGCGGATCACGGTTTCGCTCCTGGGCGGCGCGCTTCTGCCGCTATCGGTTTTTCCGGAGGAGCTTCGGGCGGCGCTCAGCTGGCTGCCTTTCGAGAGCCTGCTCTCGTTCCCGACGCGGGCGTTGCTCGGGGAGCTGGGGCCGGAGGAATGGGGCCGCCACCTCGGAATTCTCCTGATCTGGTCCTTCGTCACGAGCGTCGCGATCCGGCTGGTCTGGCGGCGCGGGTTGCGCGAGTACGCGGGGGTCGGGATCTGATGGCGCGCTACCTGCGGCTTTACGCTTACTTCGTCAGATTCTCGCTGAGCCGGGCCATGGAGTTCCGGCTGGATTTCTTCTTCCGGATCGCGATGGACCTCGTCTACTACGGCGTGAACCTCGCGTTCTTCCGCATCCTCTTCCTGCAGACGCCCACGCTCGCGGGCTGGGACGAGTCGCAGGCCATGGTCTTCGTGGGCTGCTATCTCGTGGTCGATGCGCTCAATATGACGCTTTTCTCGAATAACATGTGGATGTTCCCGATCCTCGTGAATCGGGGCGACCTCGATTATTATCTCGTGCGGCCGGTTTCGACGTTCTTTTTCGTGACGTTGCGTGACTTCGCGGTGAACTCGTTCGTGAACCTCGTCTTCGCGTTCGGGATCCTCGGCTGGGCGTTCACGCGCGCTCCGGGGGAGTTCTCCTGGGACCGCTACCTGCTGCTCGCCTTCCTGCTCCCGCTGGGCAGCGTGCTTTACGGCCTGGTGCAGCTGGCTTTTCTCCTCCCGGTTTTCTGGAACCATTCGGCGCGAGGGTGGGGCGGGGTTTTCTGGAGCATGACCAAGATCATGGAGCGGCCGGACCGGATCTTCCGGGGCTGGATGCGGGCGATCCTGACGACGATCCTGCCCTTCGCGCTCATGGCGTCGTTTCCGGCGAGGCTTTTTCTCGAGGGTTTCGGCTCGGAACTCTTATTTCATTTCGTTCTTGTATTCATGGCCTTCGCGCTCGTGCTGGCCCTGCTCTGGAGGGCGGCGCTGCGGGCCTATTCCTCGGCTTCGTCTTAGCGGATAGCACGTCGCGGATCGGAGTGTCGCTGATGACACCTGGATGCTGAAGTTCGCCCAAGGCGATCTTGGACTGGACGGAAGCAAGCTCAGGTGAAGCTGATGAGTAACTCCGAAATAACCCAGGCTAATCGTGGGGAGCGCGTGGCGCGTGCACACGATAGGGGGCCGGTTTGAAAAAAAGCTTAGTCATTTTTGATTCTCAAGTCCTCGCAATTCCTAGCTAAGTTTTCTAGTGCCCGCATTTAAGCTTTTGACTCAAAATTTCGAAAAGTACGAATATGATCCTCTCCTTTCTTTTATCCCTGCTGGCCCTAGGTTCCGCTTTGGCTTCGCCCCCCTGCTCGGAGAATCGCCCGAGCTTACCTCCCCAGCAACAGCTCAAGAGCATCTTCGAATCCGCTTGCGAGGTGAAATTCCACGCTGACTCCTGCACGGAATATTGGGGTCAGCAGCTCGCCCACATGAAGGAAGCTGATGAGCAGAGAGAATGGGTCAAAAAGCTGGGAAGCTGTCACCGGGGCGATCGCACTTTTCTCGAACAGACGGGCGTAAGCTCGCTCAGCTGTCTTAACGGCCTAAAGGACTCGGTGATTGGCCTGCCCAAAGCGATTTATGGTTTTGTGAAAGCCGGATTCGAATGCAACAAAGATGTCGAGGGGAAACGCCAGAAGCTGGATCTCTTCAACAGTTATCTCGAACCCTCCGAACGCCTGGCGCTGGATGAGTACGCTCTCAAAACGCTTCCTTGCCCGGAGTTCGAGCAACGCCTTAGAACCCATACGCGCGAGATTCGAAACCGGCGAATGGAGGAATACCACCGCACCGGCGATCGGAAGGTCTTCGAGAAATTCCGCGCCCGCGACGAACAGGATCGCGCGCTGGCGAAACGCCTCTTTGATGAGTTGAAGATCAAGCTCGACTGCTATGCACCGGAAGCCCAGACCGAACTTTATTGCGAAATGGTCGGTGTCATCGCCTTAGTCGCGATACCGGTTGGCGGGGGCGTCCAAGCAGCTTCCAAAATCAGCTCCACCGGTCGCCTGGCCCGCCTTACGGGGAGAACGCCCGAAGAGCTCGAGAAATTGGTGCGCGAGTTCCGCGCGATGAGCAAGGAAGATCGTATACGACTCGCCAGGAACAGGAACTACGACAAGCTCGAACTGAAAGACCGCGTGGCGGAGACAGAAAGGCTCCTAGGTCGCCCCCTTTCGGAAAGCCAGGCGAAAGCCTTGGAAAAAGCGCACAACATTGGCGACGGTTACGGTCTTTACACGAAAAAAGAGCTGTTCGCGAAAGGCCGTGAGTTAGAGCTGGGTGGCTTCAAAGTGTCCGAGGAGCGCCAATTGATCCTTCTCGCGGGCCTTGCCGGAAGAACAGGCACGAAAACCGCTGTTGAAGCTGCCGAAGGCGCCACGCAGCAACTGCAAATGCAAGCCCTTCAGGTGTCGAGCACGGCTGGAGTAAGTAATGGAGTGGCCAACGGTTCCGCGGCCCAAACAACTTGGTTGAAAGCCGCCCAGTCCGCGGAAAAGGAGCTCAAAGTGATTGTTCCTGACAAGGAGATTCACGAGGCGGTCAGAAAGAGCTCCGATTTTATCTTGGATCCCAACAAAGCATACGCTCGGGCGGCCGATCGAGACGCGTTCAATTCCTTTGATGGCCTAATCGGCAGAACGCAATATGATTACGAGCAGGTCGCAGTGTCCTACCTGCGCGCTGGAAGGACTGAAGAAGCCCGCCGCGTATTGGAACAATCGCCGGTGGTGCGGCACCTCCCGGGCGATGGTCCGAGCCATTACGTTCAGCGGATCATCCGGGAAAACCAGGTAAGCTACTAAGGGCTCCTCGATGACCTTGGTTTCGATAATCGCCGAGAGGACCTAGAACTCCCGCCGCAGTTCGGGCAGGCTTTCGTGTCGACGCCGAAGACGCGGGTGAGAAGTTCGGCCCAGCCGAGGGGCCGGGATTTGGATTTTGCCGCGGAATCGCATATGTGGTCAATATTACCGTAAACCACGAGTAAACACGGGAATACCCGGGCCGCGCAGAGCTAAGCACTTGCCAAGCCCTGAACGAACTTGATGATGTGTTTCTTCGCGGCGCCGTAGGCCTGAGCTGAAAAAGCGGAAATCGCCACGAGTGCGATGAGCACACTTTTGAAATTCATTCGGCCTCCGAGCACGGGTTTTGGGTAAGCGAACGCCTGACGCCGGGACTCATTGCGGCGGCGGGCGGGGGCCCGCCTTTTGGGGGCGGAAATCCGCGCTTTCTGTGATACCTGGGTCTGGAATGGCTCTCCGAAAGCTCAGTTTCAAAACCGCGCCCGAGGACGCCCGCAAGCGCCTCGATCAGTTCCTCACCGAGAAGCTCCCCGAGGCGCTGGGCCAGCCCGTCTCCAAAGGCAAGGCGCGCAAGCTCGTCGTGGCCGGCGCGGTCTACCTCAACGGCAGGCGCGTGCGGATCGCTTCAAAAGAGCTGATCCCCGGCGCTCGCGTCGAGCTTTTCGTCGATTCCGAGAAGCTCGCCTCGGATGGGCGCTCGCGCGACCGCGCTTTTGAGATGACCCCGGCGCGGGTTCTCTACGAAGACGAGTGGCTCATCGTGGTGGACAAGCCCGCGGGCCTTCCCACCCAGCCCACGCTCGATGAGGCGCGGGAGAATCTCTTCGCGGCGGTCAAGAAGTTCCTGGCCCGCCGGGATGGGCAGGCGGATCCCTATGTGGGTCTGCACCACCGGCTCGATCGCGACACCTCGGGCGTGGTCCTTTTCACCAAGGCTCGCGAGGCGAACGCCGGGGTGGCCGCGCTTTTCGCCGAGCATGGTGCGCGCAAGGTTTACCGCGCGCTCACGCGGCTTCCGGGTTCGGGCTCGGCTTCGGGCTTCGCATCGGGGCACGGCGCGCCGGTCGAGGGCCAGTTCGCGAACGAGTGGACCGTGAAGAATTATCTGGGCAAGGCCTCCGGTCCCGGCAAAAAAGCACGCATCAGTTCTGTACGCTCCGGGGGCGATTTCGCGCACACCGATTTCAAGGTTCTCGAGCGCTTGTCGGGCGGCCTGCACATCGAGGCGCGGCCGCTCACCGGGCGCACGCACCAGATCCGGGTGCATCTGGCCGAAGGGGGGCTGCCGATCCTCGGCGACGACTTCTACGGCGCCCCCCGGGACAGCGCGTCTCGCGTGATGTTGCATGCCGTCAGCTTGACATTCACCCACCCGGTCAATAAGACTGAGCTATCGATTCAAAGTCCTTTGCCCGAGGATTTCCTTCAGTGTCTCAATCAGCTGCGTCGGCGAGAAGATCCGGATTCCTGTCAGCGTTCCTAGAGGACAGCTCCTTCCTGCGCGAGTATCTGTGGAAGTACCGCAAGCCCGTTTTCTGGGGAATGGTCTCGCTCATCGTCGTGGACATCCTCGAGGTGATTCCGCCGATCCTGCTGAAGGAATCCATCGATGCCGCGATCGACAACAAGCCGTTGCGCCTGCTCGCGTACTTCGCGCTGGCGTACCTCGGGGTCGCGCTGCTGCAGGGGGTCTGCCGCTGGGGGTGGAGGGTCTTTCTGATCCGCGCGAGCCAGGAGGCGGGCCGGGACCTGCGCGGGCGCTTCGCGGGCCATCTCTTCGGGCTTCCGGCGAGTTTCTTCGACAAGCGGCCCATCGGCGAGCTGATGTCGCTCGCCACGAGCGACGTCGAGGCCGTCCGCTTCATGATCGGAGCGGGGCTTTTGACCCTGGCGGACGCGCTCTTTTACTTCATCACGGTTCCCATCGCGATGTTCTGGCTTTCGCCCGAGCTCACGCTGCTGGCTTTCATCCCGCTGCCGGTGATCCCCTGGCTCGTGCTGCGCAACCAGCGCGCGATCCACGAGCGCTTCGAGAAGCTGCAGGAGCGCTTCGCCGCGATCTCCGCGATGACGCAGGAGGCGTTGGGCGGGATCCGCGTGATCAAGGCTTTCGCCAAGGAGGATGCGCAGGCGGATCGCTTCCGGAGCCTCGGCGAGGACGCCGTGCGCGCGAGCCTGAGGCTGGCGCGCGTGCAGACGGCGTTCGGGCCGACGCTGGATTTCACGATGAGCCTGGGGATGGTTTTCCTTCTTTACGTCGGCGGCCGAGCGCTGATCTCGGAGGAGGCGGGCACGACCGCCGCGGTAAGCCTGGGTACCTTCGTGGCCTTCCAGCGTTACATCCAGAAGATGGTCTGGCCCATGGCCGCGCTCGGAATGGCCTTGGGCGCATACCAGAAATCCGTCACGAGCTCGAACCGCCTCAAGGAGGTCCTCGCGCGCCGGACCGACGTTCCCGAGGACGAGAACTCCGAGGTCCCGCGGCTCGAGGCGGTCGCGAGCGGCTGGAGAACGGCAGGCAAGGTGGAGTTCCGCGATCTTTCCTTCCGATTTCCCGGAAGTGCCCGGGACGCGCTGAGCGGAATCACCCTCACCGTCGAGCCGGGGGAACGCGTGGCGTTCGTCGGCGCGGTGGGCGCGGGCAAGTCCGCCCTGCTCTCGCTTCTTCCCCGGCTTTACCCGGTGGGGCGCGGGATGCTGCTCATCGACGGCGTGGACGTCAATCGCTGGCCGCTCGAGGAGCTGCGGCGCCAGGTGGGCTTCGTGAGTCAGGATGTCTTTCTCTTCAGCGAAACGGTGGTCGAGAACATCGCCTATGGCTTGCACGGCTGGATGGAGGCGCGTGGCGGGACCGCGCCCGAAAACTCGCCCGTCGAGGAAGCCACCCAGCTGGCCTGCGTGCACGAGGACGTGATCGGCTTTTCGGGCTCCTATGCCACGCGCGTGGGCGAGCGCGGGGTGAATCTCTCGGGCGGGCAGAAGCAGCGGCTCACGATCGCGCGCGCCATCGTGAAGAAGCCTTCGATCCTCGTGCTGGATGACGCGCTATCGTCGGTCGACGTCCAGACGGAGGAACGGATCCTGCGCGGCCTCCGCTCGCGACCGGGACGCAATACAGAGATCATCGCGGCCCATCGCATTTCGACGATCCAGGACGCCGACCGCATCGTCGTGCTCGAGGATGGGCGGGTGCGACAGGTAGGCACGCATCAGGAGCTGCTCGCGGATCAGCGCGGAGCGTATCGGAAATTCCACGAAGAGCAGCGCCTGAAGACCGAGCTCGAATCCTACAGCGAGCTGCTCGACGCGGCGGTCGAACGTGGAGGGGGCGCATGAGCGCGGCCGAAGGACTGGAAGCCTATCTGGACGTCGAGGAACGCGAGTCGCGCAAGATCAGGCCCGACAACCTCAAGCGCCTGCTTCGCCTGATCTTCGAGCATCCGCTCCCGCTGCTCACGGGACTCCTTCTGGTGCTGCTGGGCACGGCGGCGACCCTGCTCGAGCCGCGGCTTTTCGGGCATGCCATCGACGAGGCCATCGTGCCGCGCCGCTGGGACCGGCTCGTGGAGCTGACCTCCTGGTTTTTCGTGCTGATCACCGTGCGCGTGCTCGCGGTGATCGGGCAGGGTTACCTCTTCGAGATCCTGGGCAACCGCGTGACCCAGCGCCTGCGCTGCGAGCTTTTCTCCCATCTCCAGCGGCTGCCGCTCGCGATCTACGACCGGAACCCCGCGGGCCGGCTCATGACCCGCGTGACGAACGATATCGCTTCGCTCAGCGAGATGTTCTCGGCGGGGTTCGTCTCGATGGTGTCCAACGCGCTCATGGTCCTGGGCATCCTCGTCTGGCTCCTCGCGCTGGACTTGCGGCTCGGGCTGATCGCGGGCAGCGTTTTCCCCTTCATGATCGCGGCGGGCGTTTACTTCAGCGGCCGGCTCCGGATCTCCTATCGCGAGGCGCGCAGCAAGCTTTCCGCGCTCAACGCCTTTCTCGCGGAAAATCTCCTGGGCATGAAGGTGGTGCATCTCTTCAATCGCACGGGCGTGCACCTCGCGCGCTTCGAGCGGCTCAATCGCTGGTATGCCGACGCGCAGATCGCGACAGTGCGGGTCTTCGCGCTCTTTCAGCCGACGATCACCGTCGCGGCGGGGATCGCCATGGCGCTCGTGATCTGGTTCGGCGGGGTGGCGGTCGCGGAGGGCACGATCAGGATCGGCGTGCTCGTGGCGTATTTCTCTTACGTGCTCTCGCTCTTCCAGCCCGTGCGCGAGCTGGCGGACAAGTGGAACGTCTTCCTTTCGGGAATGGCCTCCGCCGAACGGATCTTCTCGATCCTGGACTGGCCCACGGAGCTTCCCGCGGAGCTGCCGGAGGCGAAACCGCTGCGCGGGCTTCAGGGGCACATCGTCTTCGAGGACGTCTGGTTCGCATATGAGGGAGAACGCTGGGTTCTGAGGGATTTCTCGCTGGAGATCCGGCCCGGGATGAAGGTCGGAGTGGTGGGCCATACCGGTGCGGGCAAGACGACCCTGATCAGCCTGCTCATGCGGTTCTACGAGCCGCAGAAAGGGAGGATCCTGCTCGATGGCAAGGATCTCCGCGAGTACGACAAGCGCGAGCTGCGCGCGTCGATCGGGATCGTTCAGCAGGATGTCTTCGTCTTCTCGGGCACCTGGGAGGACAACATCACGTTTTGGGGCAAGAGCCCGGGCCTGGCGACGGGGTCCGGCTCCCCGGCCGGGCTGGGGCCGGCCTTGAGGCGGCAGTCCGAGCGCGAGAAGCGCGAGTTGCAGGAGCGCGGATCCAATCTCAGCGTCGGTGAGCGACAGCTCCTGGCATTCTCGCGCGTGCTGGCGACCCGGCCGGCGATCTGGATCCTCGACGAGGCGACGGCCAACATGGATTCCGGCACGGAGAAGCAGCTTCAAGGCATCCTCGACGAGGCCGCCTCAGGCAAGTCCCTCATCATGATCGCGCATCGCCTGGCGACGGTCCGCCGGGCCGATCTCATCGTCGTGCTTCACAAAGGGGTCGCCATCGAGCGAGGCAGGCACGAGGAGCTGCTTCGGCGCGATGGGCTTTATGCCCGGCTCTACCGTTACCAGGCGGTCTCCGCCGAGCGCTCGGAGGAGGCGGTGCCGGTGACCTGACCCGGCTCCGGCACGAGGTCAAGGAGCGAGGCTCGGCAGCCAGAGCGTCAGGTCGATCTCCGGCTCGTCGGCGAAAAGCATCACCATCCGGTCCACTCCCATCGCGATCCCGCCCGAGGGCGGCATGCCTTCGGAGAGTGCCCGGAGGAAACCCTCGTCGAGCGGGCTTTTCGGGAAGGCCGGGCCGTAAGCCTGCGCGCGCAGCTCCATATCCTTCTCGAACCGCCGGCGCTGCTCAACGGGATCAGTGAGCTCCTCGAAGGCGTTCCCGAGCTCGAGACCGCCGGCATACGCCTCGAAGCGCCGCGCCCAGCGGGAGCCATCGGGGTCGGTGTCGATGACCGCGAGCGCCGCTTGCGACGCCGGATAGCGCGTGACGAAAACGGCACGGTCCGCCGGCAGCTTGGGCTCGATGCGGTTGAGCCAGATCTTGAAATACAGGTCATCCCAGCTCTCAGCCGCGAGATCGTGGCTCAGACCCAGGCGCGTGCATTCACGGCCCAGCTCGGCGGCGGTCGATGCGCGCAGAAGGTCCACGCCGGCAAGATCGAGGAAGAGATCGCGCACTTGCAGCCGCGGCCACGGCGCCGCGACGGAGATCTCCTGCCCGCCGAACACGAGCGAGGGCTTGCCGAAAAGCCGGCGCGCTATCGACTCGAACAGCTCTTCCGTGTCGCGCATGATCTCCTCATAGCCGGCGTAGGCGCGATACCATTCCAGCATCCGGAACTCGGGGCTGTGGGTGATGGAGAATGGCTCGTCGCGGAAAGAGGGACAGAGCTGGAAAATACGTTCCAGTCCGCCGACCAGGAGCCGTTTCATCGCGAACTCCGGAGAGGTCGGGAGGAACGCCTTCCGGTCGCTTTCCCCAACGCCGCTCACGCGGAAGGGCCGGATATGCGGCTCCATCCCCGGGCAGGGCACCAGCAGCGGCGTGGAAGTCTCGAGAAAGTCCCGCGCCAGGAAGAACTCGCGGATGGCGCGCTCGACTTCGCTCCTGACCCGAAGCGCCCGGAGCCTTCGCGGGTGCAGGACCCGTTCGGTCCAGGCGAAGGAGCGTTCCGATGTGCGGTTCGGAGTGAGAACCTGAACCCGCTCTTCACGGACCTCGACGAGATCCCCGAGCGCGACGCCGGATTCGCCGATATTCCCGGCTTGGACCCGGACGAGTCCGGACTGATTGCGCAGGATCAGGGACTCCGGGGAAACTTCGATGCACCGACCGCGCGGAAAAGCCATTCCCCTTCTGGTGGCATGGCCGCATGGGCGGAAGCAAGCGCAAACTTTCCTGTACGACCAGGGATTCCTATGGAATAACTAAGGAATCGACTTTAAATGGAAACTCTGAGGAGAGACTTTTCTATGAAGTTTTCGGAAGCTTCGAAGAAGAACCCGCGCAGGACGCCCGGCAAGGCGCTTGCGATGGCGGTCCTGACCGCTTTTGCCTTGACCTCGATCGCGAACGCGGCGGATCCGGCCCCGGCCGCTGTCGCGGTTCCTGCCGCCGCGCCGGTGCCCGCCGGGGCTCCAGCGCTCCCGACAGCTCCTGCCCCGGTGACTGAAGCGGTCGCCGCGCCCGCGGGGGAGTCCTCGGTCGTGGTGACGAAGGCGAAAAAGGGCAAGAAGACCAAGAAGGCCCGTCACCCCGCCTCGAAGAAGAAGGAAAAGGCCAAGAAGAAGGGAAAGAGCAACAAGAAGAACGCCAAGGGCAAGAAATCGGCGAAAGCAAAAAAAGGCTCGAAAAAAGGGAAGAAGCTGGCTCGGACCAAGAGATCCCGGCCGCAGCCCCAGCAGCCGGCGGACCCTCATCCCATGGATATGCCTCTGCACGATACGCCTGCCGCGGTCGAAGTTCCGCAGCCGGTCAGCCCTCCCACCCAATAAGCTGATCCTCGGCGTTTGAAGATGGAGCCGGTTTTCGTGTCGAAGAGCGCCCGGTGCGTCATTCGTCCCTGGCTTGCGCGTCGGCGATCGCTTGTGATTAAGTGGTCGTGCTCCCGATATGAAGCGCATCCGAACCAAGCGCCTGGACCTCCAGGCCAAGATCGTTCTCACGCTCGTGGCCGTGATCGTTCCGACCTCGCTGGTCGTGACGATCGCCGAGAACAAGCTCACACAGCCGGTACTCGAGGCGGAACTGCGCCAGGTGGGGATCACGGCAGCCCGGACGCTCGCGGCAGAGATCGTGGCCTCCCGATGGCTGCAGGCCCCTGATGCGACAGCGCGGATCGAAAGCCGCATCCAGGAAATCCTTTACACCCAACCCAATCTCCAACGGATCGATGTCATCGTTCCGGACGCAACGACCGGAACCCCGCGGAACATCGCCTCGAACGTCGAGGAGGAGCCGGGCGTGCCGCTTCCGGTCTTTCCGGTGCACGAGAAGATCGTCAGTGAGCTTCGCGAGGACGACTCCGGGCTGCGCACCTGGGAGATCAATGTCCCGATAGAGCAGAAAGGGCGGGAGGGCAAGGGTCGCAAGGTGCTGGGAAGCGTGCACGTCGTGCTTTCGTTGAAGCTCGTCGGCCGGATCATGGAGACGCTCTGGAAAACGACCGCGACCTCGGCGGCTTTCAGCGTCGCGACGCTCCTGCTGGTGCTCGGCTTCTTTTTGCGGAAGACCTTGCGCAACGAGAGGCTCCTCCGGCTCGCCGAGTCGCAGAACCTGCAGCTCACCGAGCAGCTCCACGAGGCCCAGCGCCAGCTGATGAACACGGAGAAGCTCGCGGTCATGGGGCAGCTCACGGCGAGCTTCGCGCACGAGATCGGCACGCCCCTCAATGCCGTCGGCGGCCACCTGCAGCTGCTCAAGGAGGATCTGGGACCCGTGCCGCCCGGCGGAGCGGGCGAACGGCTTCAGATCGTGGACGACCAGCTCCAGAAGATCGAGGAGATCGTCAAGGGCTTCCTGCAGAGCACGGCGAAGCCCGCATCGCAGAGGCAGCTCGTGGACCTCAATCGACTCGTGGACAAATCGCTCGGGATGCTGGGGCCGCGCATCCAGGCGCTGGGAGTCGAAGCCCGGCGCTCGCTCGATCGGAAGATGGGCCCGGTTCGGGTGGTGCCGCTCGATATCGAGCAGGTGCTGACGAACCTGCTCAGCAACTCGCTCGATAGCCTGCGCGCCAAGCAGGAAAGCGCCGCGCGGTCCCGGTTGCAGCTGGAGGTCGCCACGGGGATCGCTTCGGAGCAGGGTCGGGATTGGGCCGAGATCTCGGTCCTGGACACGGGCGAGGGGATTCCCAAGTCGGATCTCGAGAACGTGTTGAAGCCGTTTTTCACGACGAAGCGCCCGGGAGAAGGAACCGGGCTCGGCCTCACCATCTCCCAGCAGCTGATGCAGAAGTACGACGGAACGCTGGGGATCGATTCCAAGGAAGGTGCCTGGACGCGCGTGACGCTCAGGATTCCTTATCAGGCATAGGTGATCGAATGAGCGATGCGGCCGAAAAAGTCCCGATTCTGGTTGTCGATGATCACGAAGTGACCCGGCGGCTCCTGCGCGAGGTCCTCGAGAAGGAAGGCTACGCGGTTTCGCTGGCGGCGAGCGGGGAGAAGGCGCTCGAGCTGCTCGCGGCGGAGACTTTCCAGATCATCCTTTCCGACATCCGGATGCTCGAGCTCGACGGGCTCGCCGTGCTGCGCGAGGCGCGCCGGGCGGATCCGTCGGCGGTGGTGATCCTGATGACCGGCTTCGGGAGCATGGAGGGCGCGATCGAAGCGATCCGGGAGGGAGCGTTCGATTATGTCAGCAAGCCCTTCAAGATCGATCATCTGAAGGCGGTAGTGGCGCGCGCCGCGAAGCACGGCGAGGCGCTGCGGGCCTCGACGAGCGGGAAGCCGCTCCCCGACGGGCGGCTGGGCGCGCCCGCCAGGGCCCTCATCGGCAAGTCGCCCCGGATCGTCGAGGTCTACAAGGCGCTTGCGCGCGCGGCGATGTCGACGAGCACGGTGCTCGTGACCGGCGAAAGCGGCACGGGCAAGGAGCTGGTCGCGCGGGCGATCCACGACAACGGACCCCGGCGGGCGAAGGCCTTCGTGCCGGTCAACTGCGGCGCGCTTTCGGAGAGCGGGCTGGAAAGCGTCTTCATGGAAGCGCAGGGCGGAACGCTCTTTCTCGACGAGGTGAGCGACCTGGCGGCCGCGCTTCAGGTCAAGCTGCTGCGCGCGTTGCAGGAAGGGGAGTACAAGCCGTTGGGGAGGCTCGATCTCCGCGTGATCGCCGCCACGCACGATGATCTCGACGCCTTGGTGCGGGAGTCCCGCTTCCGGGAGGATTTTTTCTATCGCCTCAAGGTGATCCTGATCGAGCTGCCGCCCCTTCGGGAGCGGGTCGAGGATATCCCGGATCTCGTGAATCACTTCCTGACGGTTTTTTCGGCACGGAACGCCAAGGCCGTATCGCATGTCTCCGAGGAGGGAATGGCGCTGCTGCGGGCTTACGGCTGGCCGGGAAACGTCCGGGAGCTCGAGCACGCCATCGAGCGGGCGGTGGCCATGACGAACACCTCGGTGCTTTTTTCTGAGGATTTCCCGCCGGAAATCCTCAGGGGACGGGCGTCGGCCGCGAGCGCCGAGCCGGGAGCGCCGAGTGGATCGCCCGCCGCGCCGAGTTCGCTCGAGGAGATGGAGAAGGCGCACATCCTCAAGATCCTGCAGGACGTGAGCTTCAATAAGTCGCGTGCTTCGGAGATCCTGGGGATCGACCGCGCCACGCTGTATCGCAAGGCGCAGCGTTACGGTATCGATCTGAGGGGGAAGTCATGAGGTCCTTCGAGGAGCGTCTCGAGTCCGCGCTGAAGCTCGAGCTGCCCTATTCGGAACGACCTCTCACGCCGCAGGGACGTCCCGCGGCCGTGCTCATGCTTTTCGGCGAGCACGACGGCAAGCAGGCGCTTCTGGTCACGCGCCGGACCGACAAGGTCGAGACCCACAAGGGGCAGATGGCGTTCCCGGGCGGAAACTGCGAGCCTGAGGAGCTCCGGGGCCCCGAAGGCATTATCCTCACCGCGCTGAGGGAGACCGAAGAGGAGGTGGGCATCCCCCGAGACCGGGTACGGGTGCTCGGCCGATTGCCGGGACTCTGGACGCCGACGGGATATTGGGTGGTGCCGGTAGTGGGCACGCTCCTGGCGCCCGCGCACGAAGTTCCCCTGCGGAACAGCGTGCACGAGATCGCGGAGGCGCTCTGGGTTCCATTCACCGTACTGCTGGAGCCCGGCGTCTATCGCCGCGAGACGCGTAAGGTCGGCACGGTGAGCTATCCGATCCATGTCTACCAGGTGGGGGGTTACCGGATCTGGGGCGCGACCGGCGCGATGATCAAAAACCTGCTCGATCGTTTGGAGAAGCTGGGTTAATCTTCCCCGCATGATCAAGTTTCCGCGCGCGCTTCCGATCGTCCTTATTTCGGCCTTTTTCCTGGGGGCCCTTCCGCTTTCCGCTTCGGCGCAGGCGAAAAAGGCCCACCCGGCCATCGAGCCCGCCGCTTCGGGGGAGGACTGGAAAGGCGCGCCCGAGGAGGCTCGCTTCGGTGCCGGCCTGCTCACGGGCCTGGGATTGGTCGATGCGACGGCGGGTTTCGGGGTGCTGATCGCGGGAAGTCATAACGTCATGCCCGAAGGTTTCATTCCCGACATCAACGACGCGGGCTGGGCGGAGCTGGTCTTGGGCCCGACGTTCCTGAGTGGCTCGAACGCGTTTTTCTACAGCACGCACCTGCGCTGGGATTTCGTCCGCAACGCAGACTGGTCGTTTTATTCCCTCGGGGGGATCGCGGGGTACATCACGGACTCCGCCCTGGGCAACAGCTTCGAGATTTTCCCGCGGCTGGCGGCCGGAGCGTTCTGGAAACTCAGCCAGTCCGTTCATCTGCGCGGCGAAATCAGCCACGAGGTCATCGGACTCGGCGTGAATTTCCCGCTTTGACGTCGCGGCTGTCTTTGGGCTCGCCCCGGAGGGCGGCCTGCCGGGCGACGAATGCGCCGCCAATGAGGCCGGCCTGGTTGTCGAGTTTGGAGATCACGAGCTTCGGAAGAAGATCCACCCCCACCCGCCGGCGCGCCAGCAGTGCTTTGAGGCGCTCCCGGGTCGATTTGAGGAAGAGGTCGGACGCGGCCGCGAAGCTCCCCGTGAGTACCACCATTTCCGGAGCGTAGATGACGGCGTAATTGTGGATCGCCGTGGCCATGATCGAGGAGTACTCGTCGAAAGCGGCCAGCGCGCGCGGATCGCCGCCACGAGCCAGCTCCGCGATGTCCTTGGCCGTGAGGGTGGGATCGGCGAAACGCGGGCGCACCCGGCGCGCGAAGTTGCGCCCAGAAAGGAACGCTTCGGCGCAGCCGAGATTTCCGCAGCCGCAGGGTGCGGACTCGTCGCCGGCGCGCAGGATCAGGTGCCCGGCTTCCGGATGCAGGCCCTGGCCGGCCCGGAGAAGCTCGCCATTGCAGAGGATTCCGGTACCCAGTCCCGTTCCGAGCGTCAAAATCATGGCGTTGTCGTAGCCGCGCGCCGCCCCTACCCAGTGTTCGGCGAGGATCGCGGCGGCAGCGTCGTTCTCGAGCGTGACGGGGAGGCGGAGCTTCGCGCCCAGGAGGCGCGCGATCGGGGTTTTTCCCCAGCTGCCCTGGATACTCGTGAAATTGGTGGGATCCAGCAGCATTCCCGTCGCGGGATCCAAAGGGCCCGCCGACGCCATGCCCACACGGCGGATGCCGCGATGGCGTTTGAGCAGCCCCTGACCGAGCTCGGCGAGCTGGCGGACCACCGCCGCCTTGCCTTTCTCGATCACCACGGGCTCGCGAACCTCTTCGAGCACTTTTCCGCTGGCGGTGACGATCCCGACCGCAACCTTCGTGCCGCCGAGATCGTAGGCCAAAAACCTTTGGGGGACTTTCTGTGCCATGAAACCCCATGTACCATAGGAGAATGGAAAACCGACATGGAAGTTGGGCGCCTAACGCAAGTGCCCAGAAAAAGAAAAGCGTCAAGACGCCGCTCACGGAAGTCAGCAGCATCGTCACGTTCGCCTTCAGCATCTTTCTCGTTTTCGCGCTCGTCACCTACGCGCCGGCGGATCCCTCGCTTTTCAGCAATAATACGGGCGAGGCGCAGAACGCGTGCGGCCGGGTGGGGGCTTACCTCGCGTCGCTGGTTCTTCAGGCCTTCGGAATGGGGGGCTTCCTGATTCCGGCGGCGTTCTTCTTCATCGCCGCCGCGGTCCACAAGCGCGAAGGCACGGTTCGCGTGGTCGGGACCCTGGGCGGGATGACCGTCGCGGTGATGTCGCTGACGGTTTTCCTGTCGCTGCAATGGAAATACTGGCCTTACGCCGGCACGCTGATCCTGACCGGCGGCGCCTTCGGCGCGTGGGTCGCGGACCTGCTGGTCCGGCAGTTCAACCCGCTGGGCTCGTCAATCGTCTCGCTTCTGGTTTTCTGCATCGCCCTGGCGCTTTCGACGCCGCTCAGCGTGGCGCGCATGGGGGCGGCCGTGATCCGCTTCGTCTCCGCTGTCTCCTGGCGCGTGTTCCGCCTCGTGAGCACGTATGTCATCTACCTGCTGGGACTCCTCGCGATGCGCGGCGCCCATGCGGCGGGGGATTTCCTGCAGAAGCTCATCGAGGGCGCCATTAGCCGCGCGAAAGAGCGCATGGCCGCGACGGCGGCGGTGGAGGCGGGGACGGGCAAACGTGAAATCACGGTGGGCGCCGAGGTGGTCGAAGCCGGCGTGCCGAAGGGCGCCAAGCAGCTCAAGCTCCCGAACATTCCCGAGATCGCCTCGAAACACGACGACGAAAGCGAAGATGCCGAGCTTCCCGAGCTCAAGGATGCCTCGAGGCCCGGGCCGATGGATAGCCGACCCAATGCGCTTCCGGAGCTCGAAAACGGCCTGCCTCCGGCTCCCGTCGACGCCTCGGGTGCCGGCAAGGCCCCGGCGATCCTGCCGCACGAGAAGGCACCCGCCGGCGCCACCGCCGGCGCGCTGATGCACGCCGAGCAGAAGCCTTCGATCGCGGCCAAGGCCGCCGCGAAGCTCGCCTCGCGTCGCCCGACCAAGCGGGGCAACTGGAAGCTCCCGACCGTGGAATTCCTGCGCAAGCCGCCCAAGGCGGAGTCCACCTACGACAAGGAAAAGCTCATCGCCAATTCGCAGATCCTCAAGCAGAAGTTCGCCGACTTCGGGATCGACGGCGAGGTGACCGCCGTGCGCCCGGGGCCCGTGATCACGCTTTACGAGTTCAAGCCCGGCCCCGGCGTGAAGGTCTCGCGCATCGCCGCGCTGGCGGACGATCTCTCGATGGCGCTCTCGGCCCAGAGCGTGCGAATTCTCGCGCCGCTCCCCGGCAAGTCGGTCGTGGGCATCGAGATCCCGAGCGACCATCGCGAGACGGTGTACGTGCGGGAGTTCCTGCAGCACCCGGACTTCTACGGTCACCGGCACGCGATCCCGGTCGTGATGGGCAAGGACATCGCCGGTCAGTGCTATCTTTCGGACCTGGCGCGCATGCCCCACCTGCTTTGCGCCGGCCAGACGGGCTCGGGCAAGTCGGTGTTCATGAACGGGCTGATCTGCTCGCTATTCTACCGCTTCACGCCCGATGAGCTGCGGATGATCCTGATCGATCCGAAGTTCATCGAGTTCCGCTCCTACCAGGACATCCCGCATTTGCTGCTTCCGGTCGTGGATGACCCCAAGCATGCCTCGACCGCGCTGAAATGGGCGGTCCGCGAGATGGAGCGTCGCTACCGGATCCTGGCCAAGATGGGCGCGCGCAACCTCGCCGGCTTCAACCAGAAAGTGGAAGAGATGGGCGCGGACGTCGTGCACGATCTGCTGCTTGCGGAGGAGAATCAATCCGAGACGGCCGTGCCCCAGAGCGGCTCCGACTGGATCGAGGCCTTCGAGCCCGACGAGTCAGGGGCGCCACGCGTGGGCAAGCTTCCCTATATCGTGATCATCATCGACGAGCTCGCGGATCTCATGATGGTCGCGCGCAAGGAGGTCGAGGTCTCCATCGCGCGCATCGCCCAGAAGGCGCGCGCCGCGGGCATCCACCTCGTGATCGCGACCCAGCGCCCTTCCACCGACGTCATCACCGGCCTGATCAAGGCCAACCTGCCGTCGCGGCTTTCCTTCCAGCTGGCGAGCTACGTGGACTCCAAGACGATCCTGGACCGCGCGGGGGCCGAGCGGCTCCTCGGTCACGGCGACATGCTTTTCATCCCGCCCGGGATCTCCCAGCTCCTTCGCCTGCACGGCGCGCTCGTGGACGACGAGGAGATCGGCAAGATCACCGCGTTCCTCAAGAGCCAGGGCAAGCCCGCTTATCGCGACGAGATCCTGCTCGAGACGGACGACGATGAGGAAGGCGACGGGGCGGACGGCGAGGATGAGTCCGACGAGCTCTGGGAAGAGGCCGTGGAGCTGGTCAAGCGCTCGGGCCATGCCTCGGCGAGCTTCCTGCAGCGGCACCTCAAGGTCGGTTACAATCGCGCGGCCCGCATGATAGAAACGATGGAGCTTCGCGGGATCGTCGGCCCGGCCGACGGCGCGCGTCCCCGCGAAGTCCTGTTGAGGTGAGTCATGCGGGTGGTCGTTTTTTCACTGGGTTTCTTCGCGGGACTCCTGGCCTGGAGCGGACTCCGGGCCGAAGGTGTCACCGCACCGGCCGCGCCTGTCGCGCCGGCCGAGGCGGCGCCGAAGAAAAACGTCCGTCCGGCGAAAGGCAAGCGATCGCGTGAAAAGGAAGCTGAAGGCACCGAAGCCCTCGATCGCTTCGAGGCGAACACCGTCATCAAAAGCCACTACCAGCTCAACGGCGAGCCCCTCGAAGTGGATCCGGATTGAACGTCCTTTCCCGCTGCCGGGGCACGTGAGGGACGCGCTCCAGAGGCTGGATGACGCGGGCCACGTCGCTTACATCGTGGGTGGCAGCGTGCGGGATTTCCTGCTCGGCGTCCCGCTGAAGGACCACGACATCGCCACCAGCGCGAGCCCGGCCGAGCTTTGCCGGCTTTTTCCTGATGCGGTCACCGTGGGCAAGGCCTTCGGCGTGCTCAAGATCCCGGTGCCTCCGGAGGCGCGCGAGAAAGGGGCGGAGTTCCTCGAGATCGCCACCTTCCGCGAGGATCTGGAATACGGGGAAGATCATAGGCATCCGCGAGGCGTGCGTTTCGCGGGCCCGGCGGAGGACGCGCGGCGCCGCGATTTCACGGTGAACTCGCTTTTTTTCGACCCGAAAAGCTCCCGGATCCTCGACGCCGCGGGCGGGATGCAGGATCTCAAGGACCGCGTGATCCGGGCCATCGGCGAGCCGCGCGAGCGTTTCCGCGAGGATGCGCTGCGGCTGCTCCGGGCGGTGCGCTTCGCCGTGCGCCTGGGCTTTGAGCTCGAGGCGGAAACCGCCGAAGCCATCCGCGCGAATGCGAAGCTCCTCGCGCGCATCAGCGGCGAACGCGTGCGTGACGAGCTCACGGCGATGCTGCGGGGGCCGCGGCCGCACGAGGCGCTCGCAACGCTTTCGCGGCTCGGGCTGCTTCGTGTCGTGCTCCCCGAGATCGAGGCGCTTCATGGTGTCGAGCAGTCGGCGGTTTTCCACCCCGAAGGGGATGTGTGGACTCATACGCTCCGGACGCTGCAGTGGCTCGAGCGGCGGAACCCGGAGCGTTCGGTGACCTTGGCCTGGGGCGCCCTGCTTCACGACGTGGGCAAGCCCGGCGCGGCCAAGCGCAGCGCCGGCAAGAACTTCAACGGGCACGAGACCGATGGCGGAAAGCTCGCCTTCTCGATCGGAACGCGCCTGAAGATGTCGCGCTCGGAGATCGACCGGATCGTGGCGCTGGTTCAGGATCACCTGAAGTTCAAGGACGTCTTCCAGATGCGCGAGTCGACGCTGGGTCGTTTCCTGCGGCAGCCGCATTTCGAGGAACTCCTCGCCGTGCACCAGGCTGATGCGCTCGCCTCGGACGGGAACCTCGCTTTTCATGAGTTCTGCGCCTCGCGCCTCTCGGAGCTGCGCAAAGGGGCCTCGCGCGAGCTGCCGCGCCTGATTGACGGCGAGGACCTGATCCAGCTCGGGCTGCAGCCCGGTCCCGGCTTCTCGGAGATCCTGCGCACGATCGAGGACCTCGCGCTCGAGCGCAAGCTCGCGACCAAGGAAGAGGCGCTCGAGTACGTCGTTCGCCATTTCGTGAAATAGTACCGCGCCGGTGCACCGGAACGCTCGCCGGGTACCGAAGGAGGCGACCTCGGCGATCCCTGGCCCGGGAGACGGCGTGTTTCTGCTAACAATGGGGACGGACAGCGGCGCGCCCCCCGATCTCATGCGCCGGAGTCGGGCCGCATCTTCCGATGTGGCCTTTTTTTTTACGGTAGCAGAGCGCTCCGAAGCTGCTCCGCCGTCGCGCCCGTGCACAGGACGTCTTTCGTCTTGGAAGTGCTCCCGCGCAGAAGCTCGAAGCGCGCGCCGGCGATCCGAACCGTTTTCTTGAGGAAGCGCAGCAGCTCCTCGTTGGCCTCGCCTTCGACCGGCGGCGCGGCCACGCGCACCCGCAGGCGCGGGGGCTCGCCATGAAGCCCCTGCACGGCGCTTTTCGAGGCCTTGGGCTGGATGTAAAGATGCAGCACGAGTCCTTCGCGGGTCTGCTCCAGCCAGCTCATCTCATTTCCCTTTCCTCTCTTTTTCTTTTCCTTCTTCCGACGGCCGCGAGGCGAGCAGGCGCTTGAGGCGCGCGCCATCGGGCTCGATGATGAGCGTCTTGTTATGGGTGTAGCTGGCTTCGGTGGAATCCTTGATGCGCTTGACGTGCTTCTTCAAGGTGTAATCCACCTCGGTCTTGCCCCATTTTTCCCCGCCGCTGTAATACACCGTGAGCGCCGCCGCATCGAGCAGCGTCTCCAGCGGCACGGACTTGCCGGGCTGCACCGGGATGACCGCATGCGCGCCCGGGCGTCCGCGCACGTGCATCCAGAGATCGTTGCCGCGCGCGTGCTTGAAGGTGAGCTCGAGGTTCTCGTCCTTGCTCCGCCCGACCCAGATGGCCCAGCCGTCCTGGGAGACGAAGCTCCTGCCCAGCCAGGCGGTTTTGTGTTTCTTCGGAGCGCCGCGGCCCGCCGCTGCGGTCGGTTCCGGCTGGAGGCCGGCTGTTTTTTCGAGCCGCGAAAGCGCCTCCCAGTCTCCCTCGGGAGGCGCGATCTCGAGCGACTTCTCGAGCCGCGCCGCGAGCCCCCGGAGGTCCTCGAGCCGCGCGCGGGCTTCGGAAATGCGGCGCTGCTTGCGGCGGGCGAGCTGGTAGAATTTCTCCGTTTGCGCCTGGGGCGAGAGCTTGGGATCGCAGGGCAGCTCGGCGAAGATGCCTTCTTCCTCGGCGAAATAGTCGGGAAGCCGCCGGAACCACGTGCCCGCGCGCTGCTCGAGCGGAGGTGGCTGGCCCAGCGTGGCTTTCAGCAGGTCGCCGTAGCGCTGCCAGTCGGGCTCGTTTTCGCCCTCGCGGACGGAAGTCTCGTTCTGGCGGATGCGTTCGCGCGCCTGCGACAGCAGCTCCCGCTGCGCACGTTGCGCCGCCACCAGTCGCTGGGAGAACGCCTCGGCTTGGAGCGAGGTTTCCAGGACGGCGGCATACGAGTGAGGCTGGTCCACGAGCGTTTCGCGCACCTCGGGTGAGGGGGGCGCCTTTGCCCCATCGGGGAAGATATACTGTTCGGAACCTTTTGGCCGGCTCCGGGCGAGGACCGGATAAGGGGCCGAGGGCGTCTCGCCGAACAGGATCGCCTCCGGCACCGCGGGGATCAGGTTCAGCGCCAGCCCGAGCCGCGCGAATTCGGGCGAATCCGAAGCGAACCACAGCACGACCGTGCGCTCGCGCGGGAGCGCCTCGAGGGCGAGCAGTCTGGCGCCGCGCAGCCTCTTGGAGAGCGCCAGATCGAAAGCGGATCGCGTGCCTTCGGGCGCTGCGCGCGGTCCCTTGGCCGGAAGGAGCGCGACTCCGGGATGCCGCGGCCGCACGCTGATGAGCAGCTCCGCGTCGCCGCCGCGTCCGCTGAACCGCAGCACCCATTCGCCCTTGAGATAGCCCGACGGAAAGCGCGGTCGTTCCGGAACGACGATGCGCTCGAGGTGCAGTCCCACGACGCGGTCGCCGATCCCCGCCACCAGCCGCGCGAGCTCTTTCCAATTCAAGACAGGCCAGCTCATGGAGCCATCTTACCTGGGCGGGGAGGCGTGGGAAATGCTCGATTCTTGCCCCTTTCCGGCAGGGGATGCTAAGGTCGGGACGCATGAGTGAGCTTCCTTCGACTGTCTGGCGCCTGAAATCCGGGGCGGATCGCCGTTTTCGCGGCGGGCATCCCTGGGTTTATTCCAACGAACTGACCGAAAGCCCCAAGGGGATCCTCCCTGGCGCACCGGTCGAGCTGCGGGACGCGGCGGGGAAATTCCTCGCGCGTGGCTACGGGAATCCTCATTCCCTGATTGCCTTCCGTGCCATGAGCCGCCGAGAGGAGCAGGGGGATCCGACCCGGCCCGAAGCCGTGGTGGCGACGCTCGCGGACGCGGGCCGGCTGCGCGAGACGCTCGGACTTACGGGACTGAGCCATCGCCTGAGCTTCGGCGAGGCGGACGGGCTGCCCGGCCTCGTCGTGGACCGCTTCCGGCTGGAGGACGCGCAGGTCTTCGTGGTGCAGGCTCACACCGCCGGCGCGGACCGCATCAGCAAATCGCTGCCTGAGCTCCTGCAAGAGTACGCGGGGACCGGGCCGGACCGCATCTCCTGGGATCGCACGGCGATCGTGCTGCGCAACGACCTCAGCGTTCGCAAACTCGAGGGGCTCGACGAGGAGGCACCACGCATCGTGAAGAGCGTCGAAGGGCTGGATCTCGCGAACGTCAGGATCCGGGTCGCGTCGGCCGGCCGCGGCGATAAGCCGGTGAGCTTCGCGGTGGACCTGGTGGGCGGCCAGAAGACGGGCTTCTTCCTCGATCAGGCCGCCAACATCCAGCTCGCGGCGCGGCGCCTTTGCCACCTCGCTCCCGCGAACGGGCGACGCGTGAGGATCCTCGATCTCTTTTGCTATGTCGGTCAATGGGGCACGCAGCTGGCGCGCGCATTCCGCGAGGCGGGCCGCGAGGTCGAAGTCGTCGCGATGGATGCCTCCGCCCAGGCGCTCGAGCGCGCCCGGCAAAACATCGAAGCCGAGGGCGCGCGCTGCGAAACGGTGCGCGCCGACATCATGGAGGGGCTTGCCTCCATCGGCGCCGGCAGCTTCGACCTCGTGATCGCGGACCCGCCCGCGCTCATCAAAGGGCGCAAGGATATCCCGGTCGGGACTCACGCTTATCTGCAGCTCAATACCCAGGTTTTCCGCATCGTGCGGGATGGCGGCGCGGTGGTTTCCTGCTCCTGCTCGGGACTGCTGGAGGAGGAGTCCTTCATCCAGGTTCTTTCCAAGGCGGCTTATCGCAACCGCCGCCCCGTGCGTTGGATCGCCCGGGGCGCGCAGTCGGCGGATCATCCGATGCTGCTGGAATTCCCTGAGGGCCGTTACCTCAAATGCTGGGTCGGAGCATTGTAATCCGGTAGCGCAAATTAGGTAATCCGGCCGGGTTGACGACGGACCTTTGAAGCGGTAGGAGAGCTTCATGGCAAAACCCAAACTGCTTCAGGTCAAAGTGCCGAACGCCAAGGTGCTTAAGGAAGGTGATCGCGCTCCCGATTTCGAGCTGGAAAGCGATTCGGGGGAGAAGCTGAGGTTGAAATCCCTCCAGGGCAGGACGGTCGTCCTCTATTTTTATCCGAAAGACATGACCTCGGGCTGCACTCGGGAAGCATGCGACTTCAACAGCTCGCTGGGAGATTTTCGCCGCAAGGGCGCCGTCATCCTCGGAGTGAGTCGGGATTCGGCGGAGAGTCACCGCAAATTCAAGGAAAAGCACGAGCTCGGCTTCGCATTGCTCTCGGACTCGCGGGGCGAGGTCTGCGAAGCCTATGGGGTGTGGAAGCAGAAGTCCATGTACGGCCGCAAGTACATGGGCATCGAGCGCACCACGTTCGTCATATCTCCGGAAGGTCGGATCGCGAGGATATTCCCGAAGGTGAAGGTGACCGGGCATTCTGACGCGGTACTTGCAGTTTGCAAGGCGTGACCGCCCGGGAATTCCGGTCTCGCTCCCTCAGCCCGACTTCCGAGTAGCAGCCGCGCCGAAAATCCTCGGCTTCCTAGCGGCACGTCACTTGCTTTGGGACTGCCCCGGTCACAAGAGAAAGGAGCATGGAAATGCTTAAAAAAATTTTGGTAGGGATTGTTTTCGGTCTGGAATGCCTGACTGCGTTCGCCGGTGAGGGGAATGTCGGGGTGGCGCAAGGCAAGGTCGCTTTTGTCCGCCGTACCACGATCGTGCCGATGCTCGTCTGCGAGGATAACCGCCCTTGCGTGGAGCCGCGTACCTACTGGAGCCTGGTGATCCAGGCGCCGGAGACTTCGTATGAGGTCAATGCGACCTTCGCGATGGGCAGCGCCAAGCAGCCCTCTGAAGTCGAATTCTTCGGAACGCGCATCCGCCCCGGCGCACAGGTCGCCGTCGAGGGCCGGATCGAGACTATCAGCGACGACTACGCCATCGTGACTGAGGTACAGAAGGTGACGTGCCTCGAGGAAGGCGACAAGCACGTGGGCGAGGCTGATCCCCTAGACGGGCCTCTCTTCTGAAAAACGGCTAAGGGAGCATGCCGCGGGCGAGCTTGAGGCCCAGCAGGCATGCTCCCAGGCCCAAGAGCGGGCTCAAGCAGAAGTACACCAGCATCTCTCCGAGATATCTCTCCTCGAAAAGCCGGGCCGACTGGAGCGTATATGCCGAGAAGGTCGTGAAACCGCCCAGGAACCCCACGAGTACCGCAGTCCGCAGCTCCGGGGCCCAGCCGCCGCGTTCCACTCCCAGCACGTAGAAGATTCCGGCCAGAAGCGAGCCCAGAAGATTGATCCAAAGGGTGCTCCAGGGAAAGCGGGAATCCAGTCTCAGAAAAAGCTCATCGATCCCGAAACGGGCGAACACACCGAGCGCTCCGAACACGATCAGCAAGCCGATCCGCATCCGCTTAATTTATCCGCCTCGACGACGAAGCGCAAACCTGATACCTCCGCTCCATGGCGGAAACCCGAAACTTCTTCGCAACCACCGCGAAAGCGATGGAAGGCCTGCTTGCGCAGGAGCTGCGCGGGCTCGGCATCCCTTCCCTCAAGGAGGAGCGGGCCGGCGTGTCTTTCGAGGGAACGCTCGAGCAGGCTTATCGGGTTTGTCTTTGGTCGCGGATCGCCAATCGGGTCCTCCTTCCCTTGAAACGGTTTCCGGCTCCCACCCCCGAGAAGCTCTATGGCGGAGTGAAGTCGATCCGTTGGTCCGATCACCTCACCCCGCGAAACACTCTCGCGGTGGACTTTTCCTCCTCGCATTCGCAGATCACTCACACCCATTTCGGCGCGCTCAAGGTGAAGGATGCGATCTGCGATCAGTTCCGCAGCGTCCAGGGGTCGCGTCCGAGCGTCGATCCCGCGCGGCCGGATATCCGGGTCAACGTGTATCTCCAGCAGGACGAAGCCACGGTAAGCCTGGATCTCTCGGGAGAGAGTCTGCATCTTCGCGGCTATCGCGAGGCCGGCGCGCTGGCGCCCCTGAAGGAAAACCTGGCCTCGGCGATCCTCATGCACGCAGGCTGGCCGGAGAAGCTCAGGGAAGCGCGGGAAAAGGGCGAACCCCTTCCGGCGTTTCTCGATCCGATGTGCGGTTCGGGTACCTTGCCGATCGAGGCGGGGCTCATCGCGGCGAATGTCGCGCCCGGCAGTCAGCGGCGGTACTTCGGTTTTCAAGGCTGGCAGGGACATGTGCCGGCGATCTGGAAGAGACTCCTGCAGGAAGCCGAGGAGCTGCGGGTCCGGGACAGGAAGAAGCTGCCGCGGATCGTCGGCTATGATCAGGATTTTCGTGCAGTGCGTCTGGCTCTGGGCAACCTGGAGCGTTCGGGTTTGCTGGGACTCGTCCACCTGGAAAAGAGGGAGTTCTCGGTCTGCGAGGCGATTGAACCCAAAGGGGTCATTGTCCTGAATCCCCCGTATGGGGAGCGCCTGGGGGACGTCGAGGAGCTCAAGCCGCTGTACAAGCAGATCGGCGATACGTTCAAGCAGAAGTTCAGGGGCTGGGAGGGTTATGTTTTCACCGGCAGCCCCGAGCTTGCGAAGGTCATCGGCTTGAAGGCCGCGCGGCGGATCGTTCTTTTCAACGGCGCGATCGAGTGCCGATTGTTCAAGTACGAGTTGTATTAGCGCTTTGAGGCTAGACCCTGACCGGGAGTCATGCCAAAGTCATTACCGACTATGAGCCCAGTTGATTCTGAATCCCAGGCGTTTTTGGCCGTCATGTCCGAGCTGGACCGGCTTCGTTCCCAGAGGATTCCCGGCGTGCGCACGGTTCTCGTCGTTCTTTCGGCCGCGGGAATGGTCTACGATGTCGAGGCGCTGCGCCAGAAGGTGCTTCTGGCTTATCCGGAAGCGGCGGTCTTCTTCATCACTACGGTCGGCAAGCCGATCGGGCCGGCCGCGCCCCAGAATGTCGACCTGCTCATCGATTTCACCGGACCTCGGCAACGGCAGGGGCTGTTTTTCCCCAAGCGGTTCCGCCGCTGCGCGCGCGTGGCCGTCGGTCGCGACGTGGGCGTTTTCCGCAAGCGGATCTATGACCGCGTTTACGACGAAGGCCGGAACGCCTCGAAGCTCCCGGCCGACACGCTCGCCCGCGAGCGCATCGTGCAGCGGGAAGTCCTGAAGCTCGCGGGAATCGCCCTCGTGCAGTCCGGCGATACGCCTCCGGATCGCGGCAAGGTCATCGCGACCGAGCTTCCGCCCTATTCGAAGCTTTGAGATAGAACTGCATCCGGGCCGAGTTGAGTAGGAAAGCGCCCCGCCTCGCGTAAGCTTCACGCGTCTTCGGGATCTGCTCCCGGATCCGGCTAATGTAATCCGAAAGCAGCGGTTCGCGCGCGGCAAAGGCGTTCGGGTCGGCCTTGGCCCAGGAGGGAAGAAGCGTGAAAGGATCCCGTGGGCGAAGCTGCGGGAATCGGATCCGGCGAAACCGGTAGGCGACCCCGCGGAAGGACCATCTTCCTCCGGGCCGCTTCGAAACGGTGGGGGATCCGTGTTTTCTATCGGGGCGGACCAACCTCAGGAGCGAGTCCTCCAGCGAGCTCGTCCAAAGTTCCGCCCGGGCCGGGTTGCCGCTTCCCGAAATCTCCACTCGAAGCTCCTGCGCGACCTGCGAGTCCTCGAGGCGGAAGCTCTCGCGATCCGTGGTGAGGCGCGCGGGGAGCGGGCGTCCCCCCGCGGATCGCGACAGAAGCGTGACGTCGCGGATCCGGAGGGAATGGGCTTTGGCCGAAGCCTCGAGCTGGCGCCGCAGCCCCGGAAGATCATCCTCGAACGGGATGCGCTGGTAGACCTCGAGGAGCGCGAACTGCCGTTCCTGCCGGCGAAGATCGGCACGGTCGGCGCTTTCGTTGCGGACCATGAGGTCCACCTCGTTCCAGAGGTTCTCGAGGCGGTAGCGAAGCGAAGCGGGATTGGCGGGCGAAGCTCGGACTGAATGGACCGGCGGGACGGCTGCGAGAAAAAAGCCCAGAAGAAGCAGGGAGGGGCTCGCGCTCATGCACCCGGATTTAGCGTTTTCCCGGGCGGCGGGCAACCTCGCGATGATGGCGATGGGCGCTGGCGGGGTGCTCGCGGCGAGCGCGCCGCTTCAGCCGCGCTTGCCGATGCGCGAAATGCGGCTGGCGTTCGGGTCACCGCGCAGCTCCGTCTCCAGCAGCACGTCCCCGCGCTCCAGCTCGGCGGCCGGATCCTCGGGGCCCTGAGCACGGTACCGCGCGCGTCTTTTCCCGTCCTGCCCGCAGACGAAGAACTCCTGCTCCTTGCCTTCGAAATGCGCCGGGCTCACCAGCCGCTGCCGGTTTTCCGGTGCCGTGCCCGCGAGCGCCGGCAGCAGCTCCTCGCGCGAGCGCATGCTGCGCGCGATGACGAGATAGCTGAAGGGGAGCGTCTTGCGATCGAGGTTCGCCAGCTTGTCGATCTCCCGGAAGTAAGGCGGACGCCACCAGGCGACCTCTTCGTGGCACCAGTCCTCCGCGTTCGCAAGCGCGCCGCAGGCCTGATGGCCCAGGCAGGGCAGGAGAACCTTGAAGTCCTCGAGCTTCCGCCGACGGATCTCCGAGAGGAGCTGTGCGCGGAACTCGAGAAGCTTCCGGGACTCGACCTTGAGCGCGGGCTCGATCAGGATGGCGATGCCCTCGTTCTCCAGATGACGCTCCCAGGAATCCAGCAGGGCGCGCGCGATTTCCGCGGGATCCTCCGAAAGCTCGTTGAGGAAGAAGCTCATGAGCCACAGCTGGAAGCGCGGCGCGCTTCGCGGCAGGAGACCCGACCCGAGCGACAGCTTGCGGTGAAAGGGGCGAGTTCCCCATTCCGCGAAGCCCTGGTTCGGGAAGTAACGGCCCGCCCAGCGTACCCCGAGCTCGAGCATGGCGCGGTCCTGCTCAATGAGGGCCCAGGTTCCGCCCGCCGGCAGTCCGATCGGGGCATGTCGCTCGCCCGCTGCGATCCCGCAGGCCCCGGTAGCGGGGCCGGAGCCGAACTCGATGGCGCTCAGCGGGCCACGTGCCGCCCAGCGGTATCCCAGCCGCGCGAGCTCCGCCCAGATCGAGGCCGCTCGGAAGAGGTTCGAAGGCATGAAGTAGAGGAAATAAGCGAGCCGGAGATTTTCCGGATTGGAGCTCTCTTTCCAGTAGGGAGCCAGGCCCTGCGGCCCCGATTTTTCGGCCTCGCGCCGGTTGAAAAGCGCGGAGAGCTTCGCGACGTGAGGGATCACCGAGCGCGCGATGAACCGGTGGGAACGCAGCGCCTCAGGAGAAGGCGCGAGTCCCTCTTCGGTCACGAAACGACCGATCAGCTCCTCGAAGGGAGCGCCGAAGGCGTTGGCGAGTTCCGCGGGTACGCGCATGGGGACACCTGACCAGACCCCGCGGGGTTTGTCCAGAGCGAGCTTTGCTCGATCCCTCGAATGGGATACCCTGAAAAGGCATGCGTCCCAAACTGGCGCAGGGATCGATAGGACACGCTCGGAAAGCCCTGATCCTCGGCCCGCTTCCGATCGCGAAGCGGCTCGAGGAGCAGCTCAGGACCGCGGGTTTCGAAGCGACCCTGCAGGAACAAATCGGGGCAGTCCTGCCCTCCATCGCGGATCCGGACGCGCCAGCGAAGCTGCGGGCGGCGCTCCTGGCCTATCTTCGCTCGCCCGCGGCGCAAGGGCCGGTTGCCCCCTGCCTGCATCCCGGGACCAGTTTCTGGGCGGAACGCCCGGAGCTCGTCACCCTGGGGCAGGAGCTGGGCTTCAGCGTGCTCGCGCCTCCGCCGCGCGTGCTGGCTCTTTTCGCGAGCAAGCTCAATCTGCTGGTGCACGCCGAGCGGCTGAACATCCCTCATCTGCTCATCAGCTCCGATCCCCTTTATTCCGCGCGCGAGATCGAGCAGCTCGTTTCCCGCGGGCGGCAGCCGTTTCCGCTCGTGCTCAAATCCGCGAAGAGCGGACCGGGCACGGGACATCTCGTGGTTCACGATGCGGAGGAGCTGGCTTCGAGAGTGCCCTTCTGGATGGAACAGCTGCGGCTCGGCAGCGGCGAGACGATGCTCCTGGCCGAACGGTATCTCGAGGGCGCGCGCTACGTGACCGTGCCGTTCGCACGCTCGGCGGACGGATCGACCCACGTCCTGCCCCTGGTCGACGCTTCGCTCATGTGCCGGCATCGCAAGCTCATCGAGTTCTGCCCGGCATTCGCGATCGACCCCGGCATCGAAGCGAGGCTGGCCGGCTGGACCGAGGAGCTGGCGCGCTCGATCGGCTATATAGGGCTGGGCAGCTTCGATTTCCTCGTCGACAGCTCACGGGCGTTTTTCGTGGGCGGGCAGGCGAGGCTGGGGACCACCTTCGGACTCTGGGAAGGCGTGGCCGGCATCGAGGCTGCGCACTGGCAGCTGGCGGCGATGGAAGGCAGGAACCTCGCTGAGCTTGCGGCGCGGCCGGCCGCCGCAACCCGCTGGCCGCATGGCATCGCCATCCGGATCTACGCCGAGGATCCGCTGCTGCAGCTTCCGCAGCCCGGGATCGTGCGGGAAATCGGGGAGCGTCGCGAATGGATATTTCCTTCCGCCGAGGCGCGCCTGGAGACCGTTCTGGATGCGGGGGAGCAGCTCTCCCCGGTTTCCACCGGACTTCTCAGCCAGGGACTCGTCGGGCTGCTCTGGGCACGCGCGCAGGATCGCAACCAGGCGCTCACGATCGCGCGCGGCGCCCTTGAGGAAACCTGGATCGCCGGCTCGCTCCAGACCAATGAGCGCTTCCTGTCCGAGCTGCTGCCCCACCCCTGGGTGAGGGAAGGGATCTTTCACGCGGGCTTCGTGGACGAGGAGTTCGTTCCCGCTATCCGCCCGCCTGTTCCGCTGCTCAAGGCTTTTGCCGGCGTCTGTGCCGCCATCGGGGCCGGGGAAGGAAGCCGCTGGGCCGTGGGCGACCAGTGGGTGAAGCCTGAGCCGGCTCGCCCCAGCTGGGTGGTCGGGCCGACGCTGTGGAGCGAGCACGTCGCGTCGTCCGCGGAACAAGGGCTTTCCGGGGTGATCGAGCTCGAAGGCGGCACGCGCGCGCGCGTCTGCGCCTATCCCATGGGCCCGGGACGCTGGCAGGTCCGGATCGGCTCCTGGACCCTTCCGGTGCGCAGGGCCGCGCCCGTTTCGGGCGCCCGGCCGCGGCCGCGCATCCTGGCGCTCGTGTCGGGCCGGGTGCACTCCATTCTTTTCCGGGAAGGCGCGCGAATTCCCGCGCATGAGCCTCTGCTGGTCATCGAATCTCTCGGGATGCTGATCCCGCATTCGCTTCCGGCGGAAGTCCGCATCGATCGCTGGAAAGTCGCGGCCGAGGGGTTTGTCCGCGCCGGGGAGGAGCTCGCCGAATTCGAGGTGGTCGCTGGAACTTGACTGCGGTACTCTTTGGTGAAGAGGATCGAGATGGCAAGATTCCGCGAAGAAATCAGGGTGGGCGCGGCAGTCGGCGCCGTGGCGTTTTTTTTCTCCCATGGGCTTCCGCTCTGGGACGATGATTACGGTGTCTGGCTGGCGCAGGCCGAAAGCGGCCTCCTCCCGTTGCTGCTGAGGATTCTCTCGCCGCTCACGAGCGATCCTCTTGCCTGGGGCTATTCGGACAGGCCCGTTCAGGTGCTTCTTTACAAGCTCCTGCATCTGGTCTTCGGTACCTGGGGAAGCGGCTACTTTCTCGTGAAGTCCTTGGCGTTCGGCGCCCTGGGCGGGGCACTTTACCACGCCATGAGGCGCGCCTCGGTCGAGCGCGGGATCGCCTATCTCGCCCTCGCGCTGTTCGCCCTGAGCACGACCTCGCTGGCTTCGCTGCTTTGGCATTCCGATTTCGCCGTCTACTCCCAGCTGGTCACTGTCGTGCTGTTGCTCTGGGCGGTTCCCCGGATCGCCAAAGGACCCGCCTCGCCCGGTCCCGCGTTCATCCGGTTCTCGCTGATCTTCTTCGCCGCCGTTTACTTCGGAGCCAAGCTCAGGGGCGACGTGCGGCTCGTGCCGCTCATCCTGCTCGCGTGGACCTGGTGCTACCGCCGAGAGCGCTTCAGGCTGTACCGCTGGCCGCTCGGGACAGCCTTCCTGGCCACGCTTCCGTGGTCGGCCCAGCTGTTCACCGCGCGGCCGCCCTTCCTTCCGGGCGCGACGGGATACCAGGGCTGGACCTACGGCACCTTCAGCCTGGGCCGGGTCTTCGATTTCCTCGCGCGCGATTTTCTGAGCATCCAGCGCGCTCCGCTTTCAGTACTGGGCGCGCTGGGGGGAGGCGTGGCGCTCGCCGGGCTGGCCTACGGCGTCTACCGCTTCTCGACGCATCTGCGCGGCAAACCCCGGAAAGCGAAAGCTTCGCTGGATCTCAGGGGAGCGAAGGTTCCCGTTCCCGACGCGGAATGGGGCCTGCTTCTGCTTTGGCTCGCGTTCTCCGTCCTGGCCTGCGGCATCCTTTCGCCGCAGCCGCATGCGTTTCAGCTCCGCTATACCTTGATCCCGCTCATTCCCGCCACGTTGCTGTTCGCCCGCACGGCCCAGGTCGCGATCGAGGACTTCTCCCGCGTCCGATGGCTCAAGACCGCCCTGCTGACGCTCGTGGCGTTGCAGTGCGGTTTGCATGTCTCCCGCGATTATCGGTTCCGCGCCGACATGGGCCATATGCTCGTGAGCATCGATGGCATCTATCGCGCGGTCGAGAAGAATCATCCGGACGGGCCGTTCGCCCAGGGACCGGGTTTCCTGGGTTACGCCTACAAGCGCGGCGTAAAGGCTTTCGAGACTCGCCGCGCGCTTTCGAGCTTCGATGAGGCCGCCCAGCTTCCGGCCAATGCCGTGATCGCCGCGTGGAATCCGCCGCTGGATCCCCGTTTCAGCTTCGAGACGGTGGCCAGCGGCTGCGGCGCCTCTCTTTTCGATCTGGTGTTCCGCTGTGAGCCGCATGAGAGCGGATTCCTGCTCAGGTACTTAGGGACGGTTCCCGAGCTCGCGCAGGCGGATCAGCTGGACAAGCGGGGCAGTCTCTCGGGCGCGCGGCAGGTGCTCGAGGACTTTCTCCGGAGAGGGCCGTTCAATCCCGGGGCGGGATTCGTGCTGAGCCTTTACGCTTACCGGCAAGGGGATTTCGGACGAATGGAGCAGCTCTATGAGCAGCTCGGCCCCTATTTCCCGACGAATGCTTCCGTGCTCTACAACTGGGGCCTGGCCAAACAGGGACAGAAGAAATACCGCGAGGCCGCGTCACTTCTCGAGCGCGCGTACGCGCTCGTGCCCCGAGATTACGCCATCGGCTTCAATCTGGCCGACAGCTATTACCGGCAGGGCAAGAAAAGGCGGGCCCTGGCCACGGTTCAGGAGCTGATGGAGACTTTTCCCAACAGCGCACCCCTGAAGAACGCCTATCAGGAATGGAGCAAGTGAAATGCCCAGCTACAACAGGAAGGTCCAGCTCCCCGGAAAGAACGCCCAGGAGCTCTATGATAAGGTGGCAGCGGATATCCAGCGCTTCATGGAAAAAAGCGGGATCGGGAAATTCGATATCGAGCGCGACCCTGCGCGCAAGCAGGTCTGCCTGAAGTCCTCCATGGTGACTGCGACCCTGCTTTGCCATGACGGCGCGCTCGAGCTCGACGCGAAGCTGAGTCTTCTCGCGGCACCCTTCCGCGGAAAGATCGATGAAGGCATCGACAAGTGGCTGGCCAGGACCTTCAATCTCAAGGTATGAAGCAGCCTTCCGAGCCGGGCGTGCTGCGCGCCGCCGGCCTGATGGGCGCGGCGACTTTCCTCAGCCGCATCCTGGGGCTCGTGCGCGAGCAGGTCTTCGCGATCCTTTTCGGCGCGGGGAACGTGATGGACGCATTCATCGTCGCGTTCCGAATCCCGAACCTCCTGCGTGACCTCTTCGCCGAGGGGGCGATGAGCGCCTCCTTCGTTCCCACCTTCACTCGCGCCCGCATCGAGGAAGGGGATCGCCGGGCCTGGCGGCTCGCCGGGCTGGTCTTTCGGGTCCTTTTCGTGACAGTGGGCACCCTGGCGCTTCTGGGCATCCTCTTCGCGCCCGAGCTCGTGGGCTGGTACGCGGGCGCCTTCAAGCAGGTTCCGGGCAAGTTCGAGCTCACGGTTCGCATGACCCGGATCATGTTCCCCTTCTTCCCGCTCGTGGCGCTTGCCGCGGCCTTCATGGGGATCCTGAATGCCTGCGGAATCTTCTTCCTGCCGGCGCTCGCCTCGGCGCTTTTCAATCTTGCCTCGATCATCGCGGGAGTGAGCGCCACGCTGCTGCTCTTCCGTTACGGGGGTGAATGGGGCATCCAGCCGATCGAAGGCATGGCTTTCGGCGTGCTCGTGGGCGGGCTCGTCCAGGCGTTTTGCCAGCTGCCGGCGCTTTACCGCGCCGGTTACCGCTGGCAGGCGAGGCTCCAAGGGGAGCCGGTCTGGCAGCGCGATCCGGCGCTTCGGCGCATGCTCTGGATGATGTTGCCGGGGACGGTGGGTCTCGCGGCGACGCAGGTCAATATCCTCGTCAACACGATCCTGGCCACCTCGCAGGGGCCGGGCGCGGCCTCCTGGCTGAGCTACGCGTTCCGCCTCATGCAGTTCCCGATCGGGATCTTCGGCGTTTCGCTTGCGGCGGCCGTCCTGCCCCGGGTCTCCCGCCAATGGGTCGAGAAGGACTGGTCGGGCGTCTCCGAAACTTTGTCCAGGAGCCTGCGGCAGGTGCTCGCGATCAATCTTCCCGCCTCGGCCGGCCTGGCTTTTCTGGGGTATCCGATCGTCGAGCTCATTTTTCAGTATGGGCGGTTTCAGGCTTCGGATACCGCGCGCACGGCCCTGGCGCTGGCCATGTATTCCATGGGCCTGACCGCGTATTCAGGCGTGAAGGTCCTCGTTCCCGCCTGCTATGCCATGGGGAATGCAAGGATCCCCGTGATCTCCAGCGTCTTCACGGTCGTCGCGACTGTGATCCTGAATCTGGCGATAGTGGGCTCTCTGGGTTACTGGGGACTCGCGCTGGGGACCTCGGTGGGCGCCCTCCTGAATTTCGCGTTTCTCCTTCACGCGGCGCGGAAACTGATCGGGCAGCAGGGGGGAAGCTTTCCGTTCGCGCCGGTGCTCCGGGCATTTTTCGCGCATTTCGGTATTTCGCTCGTCATGGGAGTGACCTGCTACGCCAGCTATCGCGGTCTGTCCCGGCTTTTTCCGGAGCCCGCCGTCGAAGGTGTGCTGACACAAAGCGCGGTGGTTCTCGGGCGAGCGCTCAAGGTCGGCTTTCTGGTTCTCGAGGGCGCCTTCCTGACGATATTCCTGGGAAGGGCCTTCGGGGTCACTGACACGAGCGAGGTCATTGATCTTTTTATGCGTAAAATCAAAAAGAAGCTGAGTCGTGGTAAAACTTAAGTTAGAGTTATCTTGTCCAGGCGACTTAAGAATGGGCGCCATAACGCCCGCGTAATGCCGTTAATGCCTTTTAAAAGGAGGCTATCTAGCCCATGCTCCCACGCAGCACGAACCGAGACACAGTCCGCCTTTTATGCAAGAGCATCCTCACCCGGCTGGAAAACCAGAAGTCCATCAGCCTCCCCGTAAGACTGCGGCAGATCGTCCAGGAAGAGGTCTATAACATGGTAGGGCCCTATATCCTCACCGAGGAGGATCTGCGCGAGCGCACCCTGGCTCGAATGGGAGCCCGGGCCGAGATGCTCCAGGACACGAAATTCAGCGAAAGCGATCAGTATAAGGCCGCTAAAGCAGTGATTCGCGCGACTTTCGGCGATGACGAGCTCAATGGCTTCTTTTTCCAGAAGCCCATCAAGGTGGTGGCCGAGACGGTACGTCAGTACCTGATGCGTTCCTCGCACATCGACGATGTCTATGAGACCGACGAGGACCTCGATCAGATGATCGTCGACATGATCAAGCGCTTCGACCCGAACGCGGCCCACTGACCGCGCCTTGATTTACATCCCGGTCTTGGCCAACGCCGCGTCGACTTTGGCGCAGGTGGCCTTGTCGAACATCCGGCGGCAGAAAAGGCGGGTTTGCGCCCCCGCCTGCTTGAAGCCGTCACGAGGGGCGATTCCTTGCGTAAGTACTGAGTAATACAGTATTTCTGCTTTTTGCCGGCCGATCGCATTCACGACCAGGTAAGAGGCATGGCCCGGAATCGTCGCGTTGAGGTGTACCCAGCACGCATCATTGGTTTGATCGCAAACATTCGGAATGGGCGCGGCGTTGCTGACGTGATCCGGGTATGGTCGTCCTTGGAAATCCAGATTGGCAGGGCGAGCCAGGTCACGAATGCCCTTCTTGCCGCCGGTATTTCGTAAGAAGAGCTTCTTGCCGACCATCCAGTCGTTGCCGCCTTCGATCATCTTGCCGAAGAAATCGGCGTACGCCTCGTTCAGCGCGCCGGCTTCCCCCATCGGGAGCAGGTTCGAGGTGTGGCTGATCACCCCATGGGTCATCTCGTGGCCCGCGACATCCAGCGCCAGGGTGAAATCCCCGATCTCGACCCCGTCGCCGTCACCATAGACCATGTGCTTGTTTTTGATATCCCAGTGAGCGTTCGCATAACCCAATCCGGCATGGACCACGCTCACCATGGGGCTTCCCCGGCCGTCGAAGCTGTCGCGGCCATGGCGGGATAGATAATAACTTGCCGCCGCCATTGAGTTCTGAAGGGCTCGCCGGGAGGAAAGATCCGCGAACGGGAGGGCGTTCCCTTTCTTAGCCGCCAGATTACACGCCTGAGGGCGAATCGCGACAGGAGCGCCATCGAGAAGGACCTGGCACTGGGTGGCCATGAGCTCGCCGCATTTCCCGAGCGGCAGCTTCCGGGTCTTGCCGGTGGCAAGGTCCGTGACTTTGCAGCCTTGGAGCGCCGGCTGCCCGGGAGCGGCTTTGGAGTCGACGATGAGTTCGAGCAGGACACCTTTGCGAGCCGCGGAGTAAATCTGGATCGGCGCGATTTCCAAGTGTTTGGAAAGGTTCGCAAGGACTTCGCCGGTGTGCGCGTCGATCAGGAGATCACGGGCTCCGTCCTGTACCGTCTCCTCCAGCTCGATCCAATAGATCAGCCGGGCGCTGTCGCTACTTTCGCTGGGAAGGATCTTGAGTGAGGGGGGGCTAAGCAGCGAGCGCTCACCCGCGAGGGACTTGGCCAGGAGAAAGGCATTCTCGGGCGAAAGCGTCGGGTTGATGTCCAGATCAAAGGTCTTCAGGGCGTTCCGGACGTCGGCGGAAAACCTGCCTTGATGAAAAAAGGCCATGGATCCGATCACTTCGATGCCCTGGAAGAAGTGCCGGAACTTGGTCGTCTCGAGCTCTTTTCCGGAGATCCGCTCGTTCAGCATCAGGGTATTCGCGCGATCCTGCATCAAAACCCTGATCTGCGGCTCGTTCTGGATCGTCTGGAGCGCTGTCTGGATTTGGGCAAAAGGATTACTCTTATCGAGGCGGAACGCATCGGGTTCGAGCGCGAAGGCTGTGCTGGACAAAGCGAGAGTTCCCGCAGTGACGAATGCCGTACTTAAGTTTTTCACCCCTGTTCCCCCTCTTGATTACCCCTGTGGCGCGCAGCGTCGCCATCTGGGGCGCCCTTTGAGCAAGAATGGGGCCAGGGTTACAGTTTCTTAAATTTCAGGGAGTTATTGATTTTCTTTTTGAAAATCGAGGTGATGCTTCTCTGGATTTGTATTTTTTACGCGCAAATTCCGGAAATGAGTGAAAAAAATGGGTGCTGAGGATGAGGCAGGAGAGGCAATTCTTACAGTTCGAGCGATGAGTGTCGCTGTCCAAGAATTGAGCAGTGTAAGAGCAATAAACAACTAAAATAGTACATCATTGAAAATCGCGCCTCATCTACTGGAAATAATAAGAAAAAATAGTTAAGAATAATTAATAACGTGGCTTAATGTTTGCAGCGCCTCTTTGCAGGCATGCTGCAGCGGTACTCGTTCTTCGTAATTTTCACTCTCCTTGTTTCGGGCCTGAGTTGGTGGGCTCGTAGCCTGGAGGGTTCGCTGGAAGCTTCAAGAAGTCGCCAGCTCTCGGCGGCGCAGGAAAGCGAGACCCGTTCCGTTTCCGAAATCCATCGTCGGGAGCTCCTGGAGGTTCTCGATCGAATCGTCGCGTACGAACACTATTATCATAGTGTCTATGGGCACTTCACGAAGCTCTTGAGTCGGATAGGCACGACCATTCCGAAGAATATCTCCTCTCTTTACGAGATTCGGGTCGCGGAGGCCACTACCGAGCGTCTTCTGATCACCGCCTTAGCCGAGATTCAAGGCAAGACCGCCGATGTCGTCTCAGTTGACCAGAGTTACCGCGTCCATGCGAGCTTCCCGATTCCGAAGCCTCGAGCGGAGTTCCTGAGATTCCGCGCGCAGAGCTATTTGAGGCAGCTTTCGGAAGCTCCCGCGGGGCAGACTCCCGAAGAGCAGGGGATTTTCAAAGGATTTTTCAAGTACGAGGTGCGGCCAGATTCGCGGAACCAACGAGTCGCCTTTGCCGTTGGAATCCGATATCCCGTCCTGGGACTTGAGCTCGAATCCGGAGGCGTTGGCGCCTCTTTTGAAAACGGCGTCGAGCGCTTGGAGAGCCAGGCACTTCTCGCTGACCTTGGAATGGATTTCACGCCCGAAGCCACCGGACAGCAAGCCTCCGGTGCGGTAATGACGTCCTCAGAAGAGGTTTATCTGGCCCAGCGCATCTTCAAAGGCGAGGTAGGTCGATACGCCAAGAGCTGGTCCGAGCTTTCCAGGATCGCAAGCTTTGATTTCAATGACCCTTCCAAGCCTCAGTCTCGCAATCTGAGTTCCATTCACTCGGAATCACAGGTGAAAGGTCCTCTGAAGTCCGACCTGGAAATCGAATCCATCTCCGACGAGAACTAAATTTTCCGCAGGTTTGACTTGGAATGGGGGGTCCCTTAAAATTTTAGTTCACGTGATCGGGATACAGGTGCGCTCACGCGCGCCTGGGTGTCTCTTCTGATGGTTTTTTTTGGGTTAAAAGGCTGTTTTAAAAAATACTAAGGATGGTAGCGGATGTTCCCAACGGGAGTGGTGGTTGCAGCCATGGATCAGGCGAAGAAACCCGGTTCTGTTTTGCTGATTGGCATAGCTTTGTCCGTTCTGACGGGTTGCGCGACGACTCGGGGCGTTCCGGAAAAAGCCGGAAGGGAAACGCGCACGGGAGCGCCGCGGACCGTGGCCGAGGTCATCCAGCAGGGCCCGCTCAAGCCCAGCCAGAGCGTCAACTACGGCGAGATTACCGTCCAGGGGGTCAAGCTCAAGAACACCCAGTTCGACTACCCGATCACGATCAACTCGCGTGTCGAGTACTGGGTCGACTATTTCACCGGCCGCGGAAGGCCGCATTTCGAGAGATATCTCGAGCGTTCCGAATTTTTCATTCCCTACATCGAGCCGATCCTCAAGCAGAACGGCATGCCGCTCGATCTCGTTTATCTTGCCATGATCGAGAGCGGTTTCAACAATCACGCGCGATCCCACGCGAGGGCGGTCGGACCCTGGCAATTCATCTCGGCCACGGGCAAGCGTTATGGGCTCATGGTGAACTGGTGGGTGGATGAACGACGCGATATCCGCAAATCCACGCTGGCCGCGGTGGAATATCTCAGCGATCTCTACCGGATGTTCGGCGCGTGGGAGCTGGCTGCGGCCGGTTACAACGCCGGCGAGGCGAAAATTGCGCGCGCGATCCAACGTTACGGGAGCAAAGACTTCTGGGTCCTGAGCCGGCATCGGTATCTGCGTCAGGAGACGCGCGACTACGTTCCCAAAATCATCGCCGCGGCGCTCATCGCGAAGAATCGCGAGCAGTTCGGCTTCCGCGCTACCAAGCACAATCCTGCGGCAGACGAGGCGATCGCGGCTGACGGCGAGGTCGTCAAGGTCATCAAGACGGACAAGCCCGAAGAAGGCCTCGAGCAGGATCCCGAGGAAAAGGACCTTCGGGAGCTGGGCAAGGTCGTGCAGGCCAGCGCGGACTCCGCGGCCCTGGGTGAGGAGGACGCCGAGGACGAGGACTCCGAGGAGCCTTCGGATGATCCCGCGCAGCGGCGAATCACGCCCGCGACCCTGCTGGTTCCCCTGGACTCGCAGCTTCCGGAAGGACAGCTTGCCAACAACGATTCTCAGCCGCTGGCCAAGCCGGTTCCCACGCCTCATGTCACGAAGGACGGTCAGGTCGGGGGAGAGGAGATCGTGGAGTTCGACGTGCGAAGCCCTGCCGATCTCCTGAAGGTCGCGCGCGCTGCCGGGCTTTCCTATCAAACGGTGAAAGCGCTCAATCCCGAGCTTTCGCGCTGGTGCACGCCGCCGGCGCTGAATTCCTATCGGCTGAAGCTTCCGGCTTCGGCGAAGGAGAAGTTCCTCTCCACCTATAACCACACGTCGTATCCCCGTGAAGTGAAGTTCATGACTTACAAGATCCGCCGGGGAGAGACCCTGACCCATGTGGCCCGGCATTTCGGGATCAACGTGGATCCGATCGCCGACCTGAACGGCGTTTCGGCGCGTATGCCGCTCAAGAGCGGCGTCCATGTCATGTTGCCGATCCCCTTGGATCGCTCCCGTTCGCTGGCTTCGCTGGACCTCAAGGATCCGCCCAGCAAGAAGCGGGTTCGCGGCAAGCGAGGCCGCGGTGGGAATCGGTATTACAAAGTGACCTACAAAAAGCGCGAAGCGGCGCGCAAAGGTTCCCGCAAGGGCGACAAAAGCTGAGGCTTTGACCCTTTAAAAAAGGCGCGTTTCCTGCCTATAGTCGGGCGATGGCCTTGCTCGTCCAGAAATTCGGGGGAACCTCCGTCGGAACGCCGGAGCGGATCCGCGCGGTCGCGGACCGCATCGCGCGTACCCGTGCGGAAGGTTTCGATCTCGTGGTCGTGGTATCGGCGATGGGGCACACCACGGATGAGCTGATCGAGCTGGCGCACCGGGTGTCGGATCAGCCGCCTCGCCGGGAAATGGACATGCTGCTGACGGCGGGGGAGCGGATCTCGATGGCTCTTCTCAGTATGGCGCTGGCCGATCGCGGCGTTGCCGCCATCTCGCTCACGGGTTCCCAGACGGGGATCATCACCGACGAGAGCCATCGCCGGGCCCGGATCCGCCGCATCCTCGGGGATCGCGTGCGCGCGGCCGTTTCCGAAGGCAAGGTCGTGATCGTGGCCGGTTTTCAGGGCGTGAGCGAGAAAAAGGAGATCACGACGCTGGGGCGAGGCGGCTCGGATACCACCGCGGTGGCCTTGGCCGCCGCGCTCAAAGCCGAGAGCTGCGATATCTTCACGGATGTCGACGGGGTTTACTCGGCGGATCCTCGGGTCGTGCCTTCAGCCCGCCTCTGGCGGGAGATTCCTCAGGATCTCATGGTCGAGCTGGCGACCCGAGGTGCCGGAGTGCTGCATTCGCGCAGCGTGGAGCTGGCCAGGCAATATGGGGTTCGGCTCCGGGTTTTGAACAGCCTCGATACGGGAGAAGGGACGGTCGTGACCGCTGACAATCAGGATTCCAGGGGAATGGAAGAATATCGGATCGCCGGCGTGACCTGCGATCGGGGGCGTGTGCTGCTCCGGATCGAGCTGGAGCGGCCGACGGTGATGGCCGCGGTCTGGGACCGGGCGGCCCAAGCGCATCTTTCCGTCGCGAGCCCGATCTTCAGCGGAACGATGATGCAGTTTTTCATCGAGCGTGATGCCGAAAACGAGTGGAAAAAGCACCTCGAGGAGCTCGTCTTCCTGGGTTTCCTGAAATCCTATGCGATCGAAAAGGACCTGCTGCCCGTTTCGGTCGTCGGGGATCGCTTCTCTCAGGATGGCGCGGCGCTTAATGAAATCGTGGAAACGCTTGCTCAAAGCCATATCTCGGTTACGATGGGGTCGGCTTCCGCGCTCGCGATCACGGTGGCCGTGCCCGCGACTCACGCTGAGGACGCGGTCAAAGCGTTGCACGCACGGTATTTCGCCTGAAGCCGAATTTTTCGCAGGAGAGTTCGCACGAGATGATTTCGAAAGATAATCGCAAGCCGATCGTGGTGGTGGGAGACGGATGGGCGGCACTGGGTGCCGTCGGATTTCTCGTGCGCGAGGAGCGCGATCCCATCGTGTGGCTCGCGGGCACCGGAGCGCGGGCTTTCGCGCCCTTGCCGTCGCTTGAAGCGGGACTGGGTTTTCAGGGTGTGGCCGGCTGGAAGCTGCTTTCCGAGCGATTCGGGATCGCGTGTGGCGAGCTCCAGCAGGGCTCCTTCCTCCGGGAGTTCCGCAACAAATCCTTTCGGGAGCCCGGCTGGGCGAGGCAGGTCGAGGAGCCCGCGCGATTGCAGCAGCGCGAGGAGAGTCTCTGGGCACCCGAGCGCACCCTGGCGCCCTTGAGCGAGGCGCGTTTTTCGGCGTTAACGGTGAACGATATCGACTCGAAGCTGCGCGAGACGCTTCTCAGCGGCGCGTATCCGTGGATCGAGCGGATCGAAGGCATTCCGCTCGCGAGCGTCAGGGCCGAGGGCGGCCGCGTGGTCTCGATCGCGCTGGGCTCGGGCCGCGAGATCGAGTGCGAACGGCTGATTTACGCGGACCGGTGGAGCGAGCTTTCCAAGATCCAGGGCTTGCCCAAGGTACTCGGCTTCACCCGCAAGCGCGACCCGATGGGCATGCTGCAGGCGCTTTTCGCCCACGAGAAGCCGGTGGGCGCGGCGTTCTCCGAAGGATTCTTCTCGGCGCTTCACCGTGAGCCGGGCGAGGAGCAGGACCGCCATGTCTGGGGTCACTTCTCGGCGGACGGAAGCCGGAGCTATTGGACGATCTGCATCGGCGCCGAGGAGGCGGAGGATAATCATGCGATCAGCAAACGCCTCCGCCGGATGAAGAGCGGGCTCGACAAAATGTTCGCGGGAACCCCGTGGGTCCCCGAAGGCAAAGCCGAATTCATGGCGAACGTCAGCCATGAGCAGGTGCGTTTCGAGGAAGCGTTCCATTTCGCCGCGGGAGAGGCTCCGCGATCCCGCACGCTCGTCGAGGGCATCGAGGGCATGAGCTGCCTGACCGACGGTTACGGACCGTCAAGCGCGCTCGATCAGGTCGTGCGCGAGCTCGAGATCCCGCTCTGAAATCCCGGCGCGAGGGCTTTCGAAGCGCTGGCGCGAGAGGCGGACTCCGAGACAAAAGACATGGACTTCCCCGCTTCCCGCGCTTCGCAGGGTCAGCGCGGCTTCGCGGAGAGTACGCCCGCTCGTCATGAAGTCATCGACCAGGATCAGGCGTGCGCCCCCGAGCGCGTGAGGGCTCGCCTGGAAGCGGATCGGATTGGAAAGCCGTTCCTCGCCCGAGAGCTCCGCCTGGCGGCGCATTCCGGGACGGCGCGGAGCTGGGGCGAGCAGCGGCAGCACGGGCACGCCGAGCTCCCGAGCGACTGCCTGGGCGATCCGCTCGGAGGGGCTGCCGTGCATTTCCCACGAGCGCCAGGTCCGTTGCGGAACCGGCACCACGGCTTCGGGTGAGAATTCTCGCCAGAGAGCGGTCCGGTCCGCGCTGAGCTTCAGGACCCGTCGGTTGAATAGCGGTCCTCCGGTCAGCTTCCATCGTTTGAGGACGCGGTAGCCGGGAGTGAGCAGCAGGTATTCCGCGGAGTATGAATGGATCGCCGGGTGACGTGCCCAGGGGCGCAGGCAAGGGCCCGTGTGCGGGGACTGAAGGCATGCCGGGCTCCCACAGTCGGGGCAGAGTTGCGGAGCGCGATGCAGAAAGCTCGCGCACGCCCCGCACAGAGGAAAGCTGGCCGGCGCGGGGCCGTCTCCGCACGAGGGACAGCGGAAGCTGGACTGGATCACGGTCTCGAGGCTGAGCACGCGCCCCGCATAGCCAGGAACGTGCCGAGAGCGCGTTTTTAATCAGCTCGCCAGGATCTGCGCCAGCGTGATCAGCTCGTCCCGGATCTTCTTCTCTTTCCCGATGACGTTCTTGAAGGGAACGAGCGTCACCTTGTCATTCTGGACGCCGACCATGGCATTGGATCTCCCGCCGCAGAGGTAGGCCACTGCCGAGGCGCCCAGGACCGAGGCCAAAAAGCGGTCGTGGGCCGTGGGCGAGCCGCCTCGTTGCGTATGCCCGAGGATGCAGACCTTGGCCGAATAGCCGCGCTTGGCGAGATCCGCGGCGAGTCGAGTGGAAAGCCCGGGTTTTTCGCCCTCGCTGACCACGATGATGCTGCTGGTCTTGCCGCGTTTGATCCCGCGCTCGACGGTATCGCAGACCTCCTCGAGGGGAAGTTTGCGCTCGGGCACGAGGATCGTCTCGGCGCCGCCGCCGATCCCCACGTCGAGCCCGATGAAACCCGTGCTGCGGCCCATGACTTCGACGAGAAAGATGCGGTCATGGGAGCTCGCGGTGTCGCGAATCCGGTCGATCGCGTCGATCGCCGTATTGACCGCCGTATCGAAGCCGATCGTATCCTCGGTGCCGGCGATGTCGTTGTCGATCGTGCCCGGCACGCCGATGGTCGGAAAGCCGTTCTCGCGTTCCATGAGATGAGCCCCGGTGAAGGAACCGTCGCCTCCGATCACGACCAGGCCGTCGATTCCTTTGCGGCGCAGGATATGAGCGGCCTCGCGGCGCACGGATCTCTTGTAGAACGCCTCGCAGCGATCGGTCTTTAGGATGGTGCCGCCGCGCTGGATGATGTTCGCGACGGAGGAGGCCGAAAGCGGCACGATCTGCCCTTCGAGCAGGCCGCTATAGCCTTTGTAGACGCCATAAACCTCGCAACCCAGCGAGAGCCCGTAGCGGACCACCGCACGGATCGCGGCGTTCATTCCCGGCGCGTCTCCGCCGCTCGTGAGCACCGCGAGGGATTTGATCTTGGTTCGGGTCGGCAGCGAGGGCATGGTCAGCATTTGTCAGTCTCTCTTATCGGACGCTTTTTGAAATGGCTCACGGCAGCAGGCTCTTTCCCGTCACCTCGGACGGGAGGGGAAGCTTCATCACGTCGCAAAGCGTCGGCATGATATCCTCGAGCGTTCCGTCCTTGAGCGCCAGCCGATCGCTTCTGGGAGCATTTGCGGTATTGGGCGCGATCCAGATGGCCGGCACGGGATTCAGCGTATGCTGCGTGTGGAGGCGCCCATCATGGTCGCGCATCTCTTCGGCGTTTCCGTGGTCGGCCGTGATGATCACGTGATAGCCCGACTTCTGGGCGGCTCCCACGACTTGGGCCAGGCAGCGGTCCAGAGTTTCCATCGAGCGGACGGTGGCTTCGTAGTTGCCCGTGTGCCCGACCATATCCGCGTTGGCGAAATTCATCAGCACGAAGTCATAGCGCCCCGCGAGGATCCGCTTCGCCGCCTCGTCGGCGATCGCCTGCGCGCTCATCTCGGGACGAAGATCGTAGGTCGGCACGTCTTTCACCGATGGAATCAGCACTCGCTCCTCGCCCGCGAAGGGCTGTTCCCGGCCACCGTTGAAGAAAAACGTCACGTGGGCGTATTTCTCGGTCTCGGCGATCCGGAACTGCGTCAGGCCCCGGTTTTCGAGCCACTGGCCGAAGATCTGGCTGAGGTCCTGCGGGGGAAAAGCGTCTTTCACCTCGGTGAAGGTCAGGCTCGGCGTGAAGGTCTTGTCATAAACGGTCATGCCCGCGAAAGCGGAGGGACGGAAGCCGCGGCCGCGGTCGAACTCGGGAAAATCGCGGAAGGTCAGCGCGCGCGTGATCTCCCGTGCCCGGTCCGAGCGGAAGTTGAAGAAGATCACGCTGTCGCCGTCGCGCATCGCGCCTTCCTCGCTGAGGAGAACGGGTTCCACGAACTCATCCGTCTTGCCGTCGCCATGGGATTTTCGGACCGCCGCGATGCCGGCGGGCACATCCGTCGCCGGCGGGCAGAAGGCGGCGGCCTGGCCGGTGAGTGTCTTATAAGCCCGCTCCACGCGCTCCCATCGCTTGTCACGATCCATGGCCCAGTACCGGCCCATCACGCTCGCCAGCACGGCATTCCTGCCGAAGGCGGGATGCCGAAGCAGCCGTTCCAGGTAGCCGATCGAGGAATCAGGAGGCGTGTCCCGGCCATCCAGGAACGCATGGACCGAAACGCGCGGCACCTGCAGCGCGAGCGCCAGATCGAGCAGCGCTTCGAGGTGCCCGATCGTGCTATGGACCCCGCCATCAGAAAGAAGTCCCATGAGGTGCACGCGCCCCGTGGAGCCTGCCTGAAGGGTTTCGCGAAGGACCGCGTTTTTGCCGAAATCCCCGTCGTGGATCGCCTTGGTGATGCGGGTCAGATCCTGGTACACGATCCGGCCCGCGCCCATCGTCGTATGGCCGACCTCGGAGTTGCCCATGATCCCATCGGGCAAGCCCACGGCCTGGCCGTGGGTGATGAGCTGGGCATGAGGATATCTGCGGATGACCTCATGGTAGAAAGGCATCTTGGCATTGCGGATCGCGTTGAAGGGATTGTCTTTTCCGATCCCGAAACCGTCGAGAATGATGAGAACCGCGCGCTGATTGCGCTTATGGCCGTCCGTCATAGCCTTCAACTTTCCTAAATTCCGCCGGCTGACGCAAGTTCGGAGTGACGTGCCCGCAGCCCCTCCCCGGATCAGCTGCCCTCGTTATGATAGGGGTGGCCTTTGACGACGCTCCAGGCTCGGTAAATCTGTTCGAGAAGCACGACTCGCGCCAGCTCGTGCGGCAGAGTCTGGGGGCCGAGGCTTAGCGAGCCGCGCGACGCTTTGCGCACCGCAGGCGAGAAGCCCAGGCTGCTTCCGACACAAAGCGCGATCTCGGAGATCCCCTCGCTCTGCCAGCTGCGGACGAAGTTCGCCCAGCCCTGGGTCGGCTGCGCCTTGCCAGTCTCATCGAGGAGATAGAAATGCTTGAGTTTGCCCAGTTTCGAGAGAAGAAGCTCGCCTTCTTTGTCCTGAATGAGTTTTCGGGTGGCGGCCGATTTATCCGGCACCGAAAGCGGCTTGAGCTCGACCTCGCGAAGCTCGGCCCAGGGTGAAATCAGCTTCGAATAGTGATCCGCCGCCTCGCGGAGCCCCGGGGTTCTCAGCTTTCCGAAGGCCAGCAGCGCGATGCGCACGGAAGTTCAGTTCAGGCGGCTCGCGGCCGGCCCGTAGTACTCGGAGGGCACTTTCACGCGAGGGGCGTCGGCCCACAGAGTCTCCAGATCATAGTATTCCCGGAGCGCATCGAGGAAGATGTGAACGACCACGTCGCCGAAATCCATGAGCACCCAACGCCCTTCGCCATAGCCTTCGGCCGAGAGCAGTTCTGAGCCCGCGACATCCATCGCGTGCTCGACCGAGTCGGAGATCGCCTGAACCTGGCGATCGGACATGCCGCTGCAGATGATGAAGTAATCGGTGAAGCCGGAGATGTCGGTCAGATCGAGGATCTTGACGTTTTCAGCCTTTTTCTCGATGGCCGCCCGAGCGCAGGCCAGCGCCTTTTCCCGTGAGGGATCGGGTCTCGTTTGGGAGAGCTCTTCGGTCGTTCTTTCGTTGGTCATTTTCATTCCTTACCGCGTATCACGCGTCGTACCATAGACGCGGTGCATCTTCAAATAGTTGATTACCTCGGACGGCAGAGCGGCAATGGGCGGGGTGCCGGTCCGGGCAATCTCCTCGCGAATCGCGGTCGACGATACCCAAGGCGCCTCGGTAGGAAAAATCCCGATCCGGGTGCCCTCGCGAGTAGAGAAGTCAGGTCGAAGCAGGCCGCTGGAGACCCAGCTCCGGAGTGCTTCGCGGGCGAGATGCCCGCCATCGGGTTTTCGCTCCAGGACGATCCAATGGCAAAGTCCGAGCAGCTCGGGAAACCGATGCCAGGTATCCAGCCGGGCGAGCTGATCCGCTCCTACGACACAGCCAAGGAGCGAGTGCTCACGCCGGAGTTCCAGCAGGGTGTCGAACGTATAGCTGGGGGCTTCGGGTCTGAGCTGCGCGCGCAGCACCTCCCTGGGATCGACCTGTACGTCGGGCAGCTCCGGCCGCTCGAAGCAGCGTCTCGCCATTTCCATGCGATGGTGAGTCGAGGTGATGCCCGACTTCTGGGGAGGAATGGCGCTCGGAATGACCAGGACCCGGCGGACGCCAGGACACCCGAACAGCCCGCGTACGGCCTGTAGATGCCCGAGATGGGGCGGATCGAAGGTACCCCCGAAAACGGCAGTCAGCTCCTGCCATCGGAGGGTGACCGCGTCCGGGGAGGTCAAGACCGGATGTCCTCGTCGTCCGGCAGCCGAACCCGCACGTCTCGACGGGCGCCGCTGCGATGTTCCTGGATTTCGGCGTGGACCGCGAAGAGCAGTTCCTGGATCCCTTTTCCGGAAACGGCCGAGATCACGAAAGGCTCCTGGCCGTGCGGATGGTCCCCGCGGATCGAGGCAATGCGATTCCGGAGCGCCAGGCGCGCCTTCTCGACCAGCTGCGGATCCGACTCCAGGAGATCGACCTTGTTGATGACGAGAATTTCGGGCTTATGGAGAAGCTTCTCGTTGAACAGCCCGAGCTCCCTGCGGATGATCTGGTAGCGTTCGATCAGATGTTCGATCGTCTCATCGAGGTCGGCATCCGGCCGGGTCGCGTCTTCGAGCAGCTTTGTGCCGTCGAGCACATGGAGAAACAGCCCCGTCCGCTCGATGTGCTTGAGGAACTTGTGCCCCAGGCCCAGACCCCGGTGCGCTCCTTCGACCAGGCCCGGGATGTCGGCGACGACGAAGGTCTTCAGATCGGGCATCTGCACGACGCCGAGATTGGGCGTGAGCGTGGTGAAGGGATAATCCGCGATCTTGGGCCGTGCGTGGCTGATGCGTGAAATGAGCGTGGACTTGCCCGCGTTGGGGAAGCCGATGATGCCCACGTCGGCCAGGAGTTTCAGCTCGAGTTTCAGCTCGCGCGCTTCGCCTACCTCGCCGGGTTGGGCGAACTTCGGTGCCTGATGGGTGGACGAAACGAAATGCGCGTTGCCCTTGCCGCCCCGGCCGCCCTTGCACGCCACCCAGGTCTGGCCGTCTTTCACGAAATCCACGAGAAGCTCGCCCGAGGCGGCGTCGCGGATGACCGTTCCCACCGGCACGGGAATGACGATGTCCTCGCCGTCGCGTCCGGCCTTGTTCGAGCCCGAGCCATGCATTCCGGCGGGGGCATCATAGACCCGTTTGAAGCGGAAATCCTGAAGGGTGCCGAGCTGGTGGGTGGCTTGAAACGAGACGCTGCCTCCGTCGCCGCCGTCCCCGCCATCGGGACCCCCGCGAGGCGCGAAGGTTTCCCTGCGGAAGCTCACGCAGCCGGGACCGCCATGACCGCCCGATACCCGAATGATGGCTTCATCGATGAAACGCATAAGCTCCTAAGTCGAGGGCGAGTTTGCTCGCCGTAGCGTTATAAAACACAAAGGCCGTCCAGGCGAGAACTCACGCCCTGGCGGCCTTTGTGAGAAACAGGTTGTCGAAACCGGAAATCAGGCGGCCGGATAGACCGAGACTTGTTTCCGGGTCCGATCGAAGCGCTCGAACTTCACAAAGCCTTCAACCAGCGCGTACAGCGTGAAATCGCGGCCGAGACCGACATTGCGGCCCGCGTGGAACTTGGTGCCGACCTGGCGAACGAGGATCTCCCCCGCATTCACCTTCTGGCCGCCGAAGCGCTTCACGCCGCGCATCTTCGGATTGCTGTCGCGACCGTTTTTGGAACTACCACCAGCTTTTTTATGTGCCATGACTCAAAATCCTCTTTTAAAAAAGCGTAGGCAAGCTAGCTCGCCCGCCTGTGAACGCGTGAAGATCAGGCTTTCGCTTCCGCTTTTTTGCCGGCGGCCTTGGCGGCAGCCATGCGCTTGCGGGAACCCAGCGTCTTGGGCGTATGGGCGAGGCCCTTCGCCTTCAGATGCGACTGGAACTTGCTCAGACGAGCCTTCTTGTCAGAGGCTTCGAGCGTGAGCTTCTCGCCCGCGCCGTTATCGAGCGTCGTGATCAGGAGCTGAGTGTAGTCCTGACGATGTCCCTGGGTACGGCGGTACTGCTTGCGGCGCTTCATCTTGACGATGAGGAGCTTCTCGCCGCGGCCTTGGCCGACGATCTCGGCTTGGGCATGAACGCCGGCGAGATAGGGCTTGCCCACCCATACCTGCGAGGTTTCGCCCTGGGGCTTGCTCACGAAAAGGATTTGATCCAATTTCACGGAAGAGCCGACTTCGCCTTCGACCTTTTCGATCTGGACGATATCGCCGGGTTGAACACGATACTGTTTGCCACCTGTTTCAATAACTGCGTACATAGACGCCGCAAATTGCCTTAAACGTCCGGCACTGTCAAGGATTAGAGTCGTTGGATTTTGACTTTTTTGGCGATCTTCAGTTGGGCCGATCGCACCCGCTTCATCAAAGGACCCTTCGGGAGAGCCAGAACTTCGCCGTTGCGGTAGACGGCCTTTCCGTCGACCCAGGTCCAGCGCACATCGGACGGCTGGCAGGAGTAGACCACGGACGAGGCCAGCAGCTCGGAATCCAGCGGCCCCCAGGCGGGCAGGGTATTGGAAGGCTGGTTGAGATCCAGGGCGACCAGGTCCGCCTTTTTTCCGACTTCGATCGAGCCGATATCGCTTTGCCAGCCCAGCGCGCGGGCGCCGGCCCGGGTTGCCATGTCGAGCACTTCCTGGGCGCGCATGCTTCGCGGACCATGGGCCGGCTTGTGAAGCAGGGCGGCCAGGCGCATTTCCTGGAAAATGTTGAGGTTGTTGTTACAGGGCGCTCCGTCGGCGCCGAGCGCGACATTCACCCCGCTCGCGCGGAGCTCCGGTACCGGGGAGAAGCCGGAAGCGAGCTTCATATTGGAACTCGGGCAGTGCACGGCGTGGGTTCCCGTTTCGCGCAGGATCTCCTTTTCACGGGAGTTCAGCCACACGCAATGGGCAAGGACCAGGCGGGATGACGCCATCCCGATCCGGTGCAGATATTCCACGTTCTCGGAGCCCACGAGCTCCCGGACGATCTCGATCTCCTTGCGGTTCTCGCTGGCGTGGGTGTGGATGAGCGCGCCGCTTTCGCGCGAAAGGCGCACGACTTCCGTGAGCAGCCGCTCGGTGCATGAGATCACGAAACGCGGGGCGTACGAGATTCTGATCCGGTCGCCCTCGCGGCCGTTCCATTTCCGGAACAGGGCCTGCGCCTCGCGAAGCGCCGCGTCCGTGGGCTCGCGCAGGTACTCGGGCGTCGTCTGCGGATGGTCCATCAGGCACTTGCCGACGCTCGCGCGGATGCCGCTCGCGCGAACCGCTTCAAGGATCGTTTCGGTGTGGCGGATGGTGCCCATGTCGAGGATGCAGGTCGTGCCGCAGGACAGAAGTTCGTGGATTCCGAGCTGCGCGCTGGCCTTGAGCGTATCCGGCGTATGCGCGGCCTCCATGATCCAGATCCGCTTGGCGAGCCAGTCCATCAGCTCGAGGTCGTCCGCCTGGTTGCGGAACAGGGTCTGGCAGAGGTGGATGTGCGCCTGCACGAAGCCGGGCAGCAGGACGAGGCCGCGCGCATCGACGGCTTTCGCGCCCCGGGACAGGCGAGCAGGCCGGGAGCGGGTGATCGCGGCGATCCGCCCATCCACGATGCGGAGATGGGCGCGAAGGACCCGGCGTTCCTCGTCCTGGGTGAGGAGCGTGCCTCCGAAGATCCAGAGCTCTTCGGCGCGCTTTCGGTTTTTATCGAGCTGAGCAGGGACTTTGCCGCGTTTTTTCACTTCGGCATTAGAGCATAAAACGGCGGGAGTGGCCAGAGGGGGAGCAGGGAAGGAGGATCAGAAAGCGCGTGCGTTCGGAGCCGGAGTCGAGCCGCAGCACTCCGTTGTGGTCCTCGATGATCTTGCGCGAGATGCTCAGGCCCAGTCCCGTGCCTTTGCCGGGGGGCTTGGTCGTGAAAAACGGCTCCATGATGCGCGATTGAAGGCTGGGCGGGATCCCGCTGCCGCTGTCGGTGATGGAGAACTCGATCAGCTCGCCGCGATCGGCGATCGCGACATGGATCCAGCGCTCGGAGCGGTCCTCGACCGCCTCTATGGCGTTCTGGATCAGGTTGAAAAGGACCTGCGTGATCTGGACCGATCGGCAGTGCAGTTGCGCGTGCTCGGCGCCGCGCTCCACGATGAGCCGGATCTTGCGCTGCTGGAGCTGCTTCTCGCAAAGCTGGATCGTCTGGTCCAGGATGGAACCGGCCGAGACGAGCTCGGGCGGCTGGTTCTCTCCCGAGCGCGCGAAGATCAGCAGTCCCCGCACGATCTTCGCGGCGCGTTCGACGGTGCGAAGGATCAGCTGGAGCTTCTCGCCGACGAGCGTGGGTTCCCAGGTGCGGTTCTCGTTCATTTCCGCGAGCTCTTCGGCTTCCATATAGACGGCGGCGAGGGGGTTGTTCACCTCGTGGGTGATCGTGGCCGCCATCTCGCCGAGCGACGCCATCTTGGCGCCGTAGAGGGCGCGCGCCCGCTCCTGCTCGAAGAGCGTGGTGATCTCGTCGGCCCGGAGGATCTCGGTGCGAAGCCGATGTATGGATCCGCGGAGCAGGTCGATCTCGCTCCCGGAATCGCGCTCCGAGGCGGGACCGCTGGCTTCGCGCGCCGGCCGAAGATGGGCGTATTTCACGGAGATGTCGCGCGTCAGACCCGTGATTTCGGCCGCCAGCGCGCTCAGGGGATTGATCAACTGGTCGGCGAAGCGGCGGGTGAGCAGGAAGCCGGCGGTCGAAAGCACCACGAGCAGGACAAGCGAAGCCCAGATGCCGCGTTTCGTCCCGGCAAGAACGGCGTTCACCGGTGCGGCGATCGCGACGTAGCCCAGCACCTCCCCGTGGTGATCCGCTATCGGCGTGATCGCCTCGAAAGCGTTGAAGTGATCGTCCCCGCGGTGAATGGGATTGGGAAGATGAAGATAGAGCCCCCGATAGTTGGGCACGTCATAGGTGTGAATCCCGCTGTAGATCTCGCCTGGGCGCAGGCGTTCCACCGCCTGCCGGACCTCGGGCTGAAGCGCGGGCTTCAGGGAGGCGCCGGACGTGTCGCGCCAGCTGCTGATTACGGGCGTGCCCGTCAGGTCGAGGATCGCGATCTCGGTTCCGACGGCTTCCGAGAGGTCCTTGGCCAGGTGATCGGTGTACGCCTTGATCAGGATGAGCTCCCGCGGGGCGCGGCCGGACGACCCAAGCGCCCGTCGCGAGGCCATCGCGAGCTTTCCGCCGAAAAACAGGGCGCCGCTCGCCGCTTTCGCGGAGGCCTTCTCCTCCGGGCTCGGCTGGAACTCCGAATGGCTGGCGAGAAGTGCGGCCGGCCCGGGCACCAGGAACAACGCTTCATCGGGCTCCAGCCGCAAGGCCAGCTTTTCCGGATCCATGTCGGGATGCCGCGCGAGCTCCAGGGCGAGAACGCGGGCCCGGAGCGCGGCGATTTCCTCGAGGTAATGGAGGCCGAGGGCGCCAGCCTTGATCGTGTTTTTGGCCCATTCCAGCCCGCCTTTGCGCGCGCCGAACCAGGGCCCCGCCAGGGCCCAAAGGGTGAGCAGGAGCAGGGAGGTGAAAAGCAAAGGCAGAAAAAAAGTCAGGAGCTGACGTTTGATCCCTTTTTGCATTTTGGGAAGACCCCCGAGCATACGTTCTTCTGAAGTCAGCTTTCATTCTGCCATGTATAACGCAGCGCATCAATATGAAAGATGGAGATGCGTCAGCGGGGACACGCTTGCCCTATACAGTAAAGAATATTCTTTACGCTAACGTCCCAGATGCGCCGGGGTGAAGGCGTTCGGCAGCAGCTTCGCCAAGGAGGTGCTCCAGTATTCACCCTGGGGATTGCAGGCATGAATCAGGGCGCCGGGCCCGGCGAATTCCGCGATGACCTGTCGGCAGAGGCCGCAAGGAGGCCAGGCCGGGGAAGCATCGGTCAAAACCAGGATTTCGGCGATCCTGATTTTTCCCTGGGCGGCGACCGCCGTCTGGATCGCCCCGCGTTCGGCGCAGACCGTGCCTCCGTAGGAAGAGTTTTCCACGTTGCAGCCGGCGAAAATCCTCCCGTCGGAGGTGCGGATCGCGGCCCCGACCTTCGCTCCGCTGTAAGGCGAGTGGGAATGGGCGCGCGCCGTGGCGGCCGCTTTCCACAGATCTTTGAGTGCGGCTGGAATGCGTCGGGAAGCCGATACCTTTTTCTGCTGCTTGCGCGGGGTCTTCGGCATCAAGGGCCTCCTTCGGCAGGTCGATGGACGAGGCGCGGGATCGCGGCTCGCAGGATCCGTTTCATCTTTTCGGCGCCCAGCCGCGAGTTCTCGATGACCTCCTGATGGGTCAGCTTCTGCGGCGACAGGCCCGCGGCCAGATTCGTGATGCAGCTGAGCCCGGCGACCCGGACGCCCAGGTGATTCGCGGCGATCGTCTCGGGGACCGTGGACATTCCCACCGCATCCGCGCCCAGGGCACGGTACATCCGGATCTCCGCGGGAGTCTCGTATGTCGGTCCGAGCAGGCCCGCATACACGCCGCGATGCACGGGGATCCGCAGTTCTTCCGCGCACTGCTCGAGCACGTGCAGGCATTCATGGCTGTAAGCTTCCGACAGGTCCGGAAAGCGAGGGCCCAGCTGCGCCAGGTTGGGGCCTTTGAGAGGATTGTCGCCCATGAGGTTCAGATGATCCTCGATCAGCATGAGATCCGCCGGCCGGTAACGGGTGTTCACGCCGCCGGCGGCATTGGTGAGCACGAGCGTTTGAATGCCCAGCCCGCAGACGGCGCGCGTCGGGAACACGACATCCGCCATCCTGTATCCTTCGTAAAGATGGAAGCGCCCCTGCAGGAATACGGTCGGAGTCCCATGGAAATTCCCCAGGATCATCTTGCCCGCGTGCCCCTCGACCGAGGTGCCGTGAAAGTGAGGGATATCGGTGTAGGGGATCGTCACGGTATCGGTCGCCTCGTCGGCGATCGAGCCCAGGCCTGAGCCCAGGATCACGCCGATCGCGGGACCTTGGGGGAATCGATCGCCCGAGTGCTTCTGGATCGCCTCAACCGCTTCGCGGATCTTCTGGTAGATGGTCGGTTCAATCATGCTTCATCCGATCTGCTCGAAAATCAGTTTGGGAACGGGCTTGCGCGCACCCGTGATCTCCACGGCTTCCTCGAAGCGGGCCCGAAGCGCATCGAGATCCGGGCCGCCCTGGGCTTCGGCGGGAGCGTGGACGGTGACGAGGGGCTCTCCGGCGACGACGCGGCCACCGAGCTTCTTGTGGAAAATCAGGCCGACCCCGGCATCGATCGAATCCGAGGCTTTCCTCCGGCCGCCGCCCAGCTCGACGAGGATCCGCCCGATGGCCTCGGTATCCATGCGTCCGAGATAGCCCTTCTTCTTCGCGTCCCAGGTGAGCGTGCGAGCGCTTCGGGGCAGGCGCGAAGGATCGCGGACCTGCTCGAGCGAGCCGCCCTGGGTCGACACCAGCTGCTCGAACACGTTCCACGCGCTGCCATCCGCGAGTCGCTTTTGGGCAAGCTTGCGGGCATCCGAAAGGTTGCGCGCGGCTTTCCCGAGATCGAGCATGTGGGCGCAGAGCTGAACCGTGAGCTCGCGCAGGTCCGCGGAGCTCAGGTCCTTCTCCTTGCGGTCGCGAAGGATCGCGATGGACTCGGCCACCTCGAGCGAGTTCCCCACGGCATAGCCGAGAGGCTGGCTCATGTCGGTCAGGAGCGCCCGGCAGGGGAGATTCATCTTCCGCGCGACCTGGCTCAGAGCGCGCGCGAGCTTGCGCGCTTGTTCGCGCGTCTTCATGAAGGCCCCGCTGCCGACCTTCACGTCGAGCACGAGGGCGTCGGTCCCTTCGGCGAGCTTTTTCGAGAGGATCGAGGCCACGATCAGCGGGATGCATTCCACCGTGCCCGTCACGTCTCGCAGCGAATAGAGCTTCTTGTCGGCCGGCGCGATCGTCTCGCTCTGGCCGATCATCGCGCAGCCGACCTGCTTGAGCACCGCCTTGAACTGCTCGTAGGTGAGCTTGACGTCGAAGCCCTGGATCGACTCGAGCTTGTCGAGCGTCCCGCCGCTGTGGCCCAGGCCGCGGCCCGACATCATGGGAACCTTGATCCCGCAGGCGGCCGCGAGCGGCGCGAGGATCAGCGATACTTTGTCGCCCACGCCGCCGGTGGAATGCTTGTCCACCTTCGCGCCGGGCACATCCGAAAGATCGTAGCGCTGGCCGCTCTCGAGCATCGCGCGCGTGAGCGCGACCGTCTCGTCGAGGCTCATGCCGCGGAAGAAGACCGCCATGAGCAGCGCCGTCGCCTGATAATCGGGAACCTGGCCCGAAGCCACGCCCGAAATGAAATCCCGGATCTCCTTTTCGGAGAGCTCCTTGCCGTCTCGTTTCTTCTGGATGATCCAAGCCGGGTTGATCATAGGCCCAGCTCCCCGAGAAAAGACGTTCCGGGAAGCCCGAAAGCGTTGCCTTCCTTTCCGAGGAGGGCCTGGGTCACGGTAGCTCCGATATCCGAGAAGGTTTCGCGCGTGCCGAGGTCCACCGGCCCGGCCCGGCGCTGCGCGGGCGAATAAGCCAGGATCGGAGCGTGCTCCCGCGTGTGGTCCGTGCCGCGGGTTTTCGGGTCGAACGAGGGATCGTTTCCGTGATCCGAGGTCAGGATGAGCAGGTCGCGCGATCCGAGGCGTCTCTTGATTTCCGGCAGCGCGCGGTCGAATTCCTCGAGCGCGCCGGCGAAGCCCGGGACGTCGCGCCGGTGGCCGTAAAGCATGTCGAAGTCGATCAGGTTGCAGAAGATCAGCCCTGTTTTCTGCTGATCGAGCTGTTCGAGCAGCACGCGGAGGCCGTCGGTGTTTCCGGCGGTATCGATGTTCCTCCCGATGCCGCGACCGGCATAGATGGCGGAGATTTTTCCGATGCCCAGCGTCGGGATGCCCCGTTCCTGGAGCAGGTCGAGGTAGCTCGGGGCAAAAGGCGTCACCGAAAGGTCCTTGCGGTGGTAGGTGCGCTTGAACGGAACTCCTTCGGAAGGGGTGCCGACGAACGGCCGCGCGATCACGCGGCTCACGCCGAGCTCGTCGCACAGGCGGCGGGCCGAGCGGCAGATTTCATAAAGGCGTTCGAGCCCGAATGCCTCCTCGTGCGCGGCGACCTGCCAGACGCTGTCCGCGCTCGTGTAAAGAATCGGCTTGCCGGTGCGAACGTGTTCCTCGCCCAGCTCCTGGATGATCTCGGTACCGCTCGCGGTACGGTTGCCAAGGACTCCGGGAAGTCGGTTTTCCCGGATCCAGCGGTCCACGATGTCCGCGGGGAAGCCCGCGGGAAAGGTCTTGAAGGGTTTGGTGACAATGAGGCCCGCCATCTCCCAATGGCCGGAGGTCGTGTCTTTGCCGCGGGATTTCTCGAGGGCGCGGCCAAAGGCTCCTTCGCCTTCCCCGGGATTGCGAGCGGGCACACCCTCCATCGGGGTGAGGTTGCCCAGGCCGAGGGCTTGAAGATTGGGCAGCCGCAAGGGACGCCCTTCCTGGCATTTCAGCGTGCGGGCCAGATTGGCCAGGGTGTTGGAGCCATGGTCGCCATAAAGCTGGGCGTCAGGAAGCTCGCCTGCGCCAACTCCATCCAAAACGATCAATACGACGCGATCAAACAAGGTGGAATTCATCCGCCCTAATAAATGCCGGAATCTTTCGCTTTTCCACCTTATTTTGACGCGAAAGCCGCTTAAGCGTGGCAGGAAGGGATTGCTGCGCTGCGCATTCCGAGGCTGAGCCTGCCTATTCAACTTTTTACTTGAAGTGGTAAGTCGGAATTGTTAGCAATAAGAAAGAAAGGTGGAGCGTGCCGCGCGCCTTGGCTCAGTCAATCGTCAGTCGTGTACGGCGCCGCTCTTGATAAATTCGTTAATTTGGCTTCTTTGAGCCCGGCTTTGAATCCATCGCGTAACTCGGAACAACAAACCGTATACGGAGATTCAGCCCATGGGTCCTGTGGGTCCAGCGGGTCCGACATACCGGGCAAGCTTTCAAGAAAGCTTTTAAGTTTTGGGATTTTTAACAGGTTGTTTCTTCCCGTCTTGGGCTTGCTCATCGCGCTCATGACTTCAATCACTGCGCCGCAGATGGCGCGTGCCGATTCGGGAAATACTTTGGAAACCATTGGCTTCAGTACAGCCGTGGGAACAGTTTTGGGAGCATCCATTTTGCCCTTTTACGATCAGCCGGGGCAACATACTTCGAATCTCCTGTACGGCGCCCTGGCGGGTGCGGTCTTTGGGATTGGATGGACGGTTTTCAGTGGTTCCGGATCGCCGGAAGGGGAGGATCTCACCTTGAGGTCCGGACCCGATGCTTCTCGACTGGCTTCGTTGGCGGGTGTTGCCCGCTCTCGTCCCCCGCTGTTCTGGACGCCTGTGGTTTCCCTTAACTGGTGATGTGAGCGCCGCCCCACGGGGTCGGACCGCTTGCAGCCGAGAAGGAGAAATTCATGGCTACCGAACTGATTATCAACGCATCGCTCCCCGAGACGCGGATCGCTTTGCAGGAAAACGGCGAAATCCAGGAAATGCTCATCGAGCGGGCTTCCGGAAAAGGAATCGTCGGCAATATTTATAAGGGCCGCGTGACCCGGGTTCTGCCGGGGATGCAGGCCGCCTTCGTGGACATCGGGTTGGAAAAAGCCGCGTTCCTCTATGTGGACGACGTTTATGTCCATTCCGAGATCTGGGAGGAGGAGGAAGGCGCGCCGGTCGGAGCGGCGGGCGAAGCCATTGCCGCGACCGGTGAGGCGTCGGAATCGACGGAATCGGGCGAAGCCGGCGCGACAGGCGCCGAGGCGGAAGCTCCGCAATCGGCGGAGTCCGCGGAGTCCGCGGACTCCGCCG
>JAMPXJ010000044.1 GCA_023701205.1 Oligoflexia bacterium | reverse complement strand
CATTCCGAGGAATCAGTTACCGCGGCCGAGGCGAGATCTCGACCTGGTCTGCATTACTGGGGCTCGGTGTCTCGCGCCGAGTGCGTCTGCTCTCTTATTATCGGGAATGACCTGGTGTGAGCACAACGAAAAATTCGTTTACTCCGGAGGTCAACGATTGTGTCGAAAGTATAGACACCGAAGCGGATCGGGCGCGCCGAGAAAAAACTGTCTATTATAGAACTGTCGAGGCTCGGGCGATTTCTCTCCCCCGAGCATAGGCCGGCACCTGGGTACGTGCCGGGGTACAAACGTAAAAGAGCCCCGGAAGGTTTCGATGCGAACAGGTCCCTACAATACAGAAAGCAGAGATGCTGAAAGCCAGGGGCTACGGGAAAGTGCTATGGAATATAGTAGCGCGTGCCCGAGGCATCGTTCCGCGTTGACTGCCAACCCGGCTGAAACAGGCCATAGGGGCAGTTCCACTTGGCAGCTCAGTGATGGGCGAAAGCGGGCGCGTAACACTCACACCGAAAACTCCGTCAGGGGATTTCTTCCCCTAAATCTCGCGCTTGGAAGCGGTAGCGACATTGCCCCTGAGTTCTTCACCGGGTTCTCTCAGGGTCGTGGAGCCGCGAGGCGCGAGCGTCTATATTCCTTCCAGCTATTGCCTGTACGAGTTTCTTGGCCCTGGCCTAACGCCTTACGCTGATCGCGTAACGCGTAACGCGTAACTCTGTACGGTAAATGGTTGGTGAATCAAAGCCTATGGCCATAAGTGTACCCAAAAATCGAAAAGCTAGGTCAAAACGCAATATAGGCGCCAAAGATCGGACCGCAAAACGCTCGCTAGTATAGAACTCTGACAGTCTTTGAACCCACTCGCTTTCGGCAAGGGCGTGCGCAAATGAAGTTCTCTCTGTTCCCAATATCGACAATCTGTCAGCGCGGGCAGGATTCGCATTCCCTGCTCCCTTCCGAGGGCCGAGGCTTCTGCCACTGTTTACCTGGACGGTGGTGGAAGCCTCGATCTTTAACTGACCTCGAAAGGAACGCACATGAACTCAAAAAGTCCACAGTCTCCCGCCTTCCAGCGAATTAAGCGGGCCCTAGCTCAAGCTCGAGCCGAGGATGACGACACCCTCCTTGCCGCCGCGAAGATTTTTGACGAGTTGAACGCTGAATTAGCGACTGCCGGCTCTCAAAGTGTCGGTGATCCCCAAGTTCATCGCCTTAATGAACAGTTAAAACGGATCGAGGCCAAGATCGACGCCTTAGGCCAGGTCCTCGCCGTCGCACTCGAGGAGCGCATCGCCGAAGTCGAAGGCGAAGTGCAGCACGCACCGGCGGATAGTCGCCCGCCGAGGAAGGAGTGAGCCATGCCAAAACGAAATCACTCAAGCGGTTATTTCGGCGTCGAGCTGTTCCGCCCAGGAATCTACCGCGCTCGCCGCGATCATTTCGGTGCGAAGCGGACGATCCACGAAAGCTCAAGCGCCGAGGAGTGCGCTCTCGCATGGGACCAGTATCAGATCTCAAAGCGGGGCTTCAAAGCGCGCTCAGTGCTCAATTTTCCTGAGCGATTCCAGGAGCAGCTCTCAAAGCTCCGAGCGAAAGAGAGCGAGCGTCATGCCCGCGAGATTGAGATCATCGTGAACGCACGGCGATCGGAGCCACTTACCACGAGTCAGAAACTCTCGATTTCCGAAATGTCGGCAACTGGGACGCTGGCCGACGTTATAGCGAAAAAACTTGCCGTACCCGTAGACGTGATCGTGGCCGAGTTACTTTCGCAGCGACATGGTCGCGAAGCGAACGAAAATCGCTTGAACGAATTTCAAGATGGCGTTCTCGACTCAACGGGCAACATCGAATCAGGCTTCCGGAGGTCACATGAAGAAGCCTAAGCAGAAGTTCAGCCCAGCCCCCGGTGAACAGCTCGCCCAGTCAGCGAACGAGATGGTGCTTCAGCTAACGCTCGAAGCCGCAAAGATGGACGCCGGCGAACCGCGGCCCAGCGCCGAGATCCTCCAAGCGGTGAAGCACTTGCGAGAAGTCTGCAACGACCTTCTCCGTCAGGTTCGCAGTCACCGGCGACCGAGGTAGCTGTGCTTATCGCGGGCTACGCTTCAACCCCGGTTCTGGATAGCCATGGGTGCATCGTCCTTCCGATGGCTTTCGAGATAGGCCTTGACAAGTTCGCGAAAAGGCCCGTCCTCCGAGACACCCACTGCGAGAACGATAGCTGTATCATCGGCCAAGTGCTGAGCCTTGAGATTCGTGACGAGGGATTATGGGCTGAGGCATGGGTCGATAATCTCGAGATCGTAAAACTCATCGAATCAGGCACGATCGGCGCATTTTCAATCGGCTACTACGGGAACAAGGTCACCAAGGGAGCCAGCGGTAAGCAGTATGTCGAAGCTCTCGAGCTTTTCGAGATCTCAGTCTGCGAACACCCGGCCAACCCTAACACCAAGTTCCAGATCATCGGACGAGACCGTCCGGAACTCTCTGGGCGATGCCGAGTGACCTGGTCAACGGCTCGCCAAGAACGACGCCTTCCTGAGCTGGTAGCCCAGTTGGCGCGGCGCTGGGAGCGGATGCAGGACCCTGCCAGGAAGGTGCCCGCATGAGAGACATAGATGCGAACCGCGAGCCGCATGCCGCCTGTATGGGCGCTGTACCCTCGGTGAGGGGTTCCAAATGGACGCCAACCGCGAGTCGCGGGACGGTGACAGACCGCCCTTACTTGGCTAATCCCAGATCACACGTCTGGGGACACCTAAATCTCCCTCTAAACAACCCTACATCCATTTCGGAACAGACCGATAGAATCCAACGGAGGCACGACGACTATGCGCGATAGGGGCGAAAAGGCGCGACAGATCCGGGAATCGCTGGCCGCGGAGCGGACCAGAGAAGCTCGCAACCTAAAGATGTTCCGCAAGTGGTTGAAGGGCGCATCTGTCGAAGAGTTGTGCTCTGAGTTCGGGCTCGGCCCTTCCCAAGTCCACCGGATCAAGGCCGACGAGAACTGGGAAAAATACTCGGGTCGTCGCCACAAGAAGTTGATGGACAAAGCGGCCAAGGAGGCCGAGCGCGAAGAGGACCAGAGTCAGCGGCGCGCTGACCTCGTCGAGCATCGCGGCGTGCGGGGCGAGTGGATCGACTGCCCGATCGTCTATCCCGAGGGAACCAATGCGCCTCCTAATCTCTTCGCCGACCACAGCCCTTGGGTCGAGACCGCGCCGGACGAGGACCGTCCGAACGTCGTGCGCGTCCGAAGTTTTTTTCCCGGTGGGTATCGCGAACCTTCGCGCACCTGGCGGATCGGCACCGGAGCTGCGGTCGCTTCGGCGGAAGGCGACGGAGGCGACGACTCACCAGGCGAGGAATAGGCGTCCTAAAACCATCTGTTTTTCGATACGGGCCGGGTGAGTATCCCGTCGCCTCCTGGATCGCCTACTTAGCCGACACTCTCCGACTAGGTTTTTCGGACAGCATGGCAGCGATCGTCGTCTTTCCGACCTGGCCCTTTAGGATCACCGCGATCTCTCGCACCGATCTCCCTTCAGCTCGCAGGGCTTCGATCTTCTCTCGCAGGTCCCGAGAGCGCTTGGATGGTCTCCCGCACCGCCACGTTCTCCCGGCCTTCTCGGCGGCCGCTTTCTTCATCGCCAGCGCCAGGCGTATGCGCTCAGCCGTGAGATCCCTCTCCAGTGAAGCCATGGCACCTGCGACCGCAAGCATCGCCTTGCCTAGAGGGCCTGAAAAATCCAGGCCCTCACGCAAGCTCAGGACACGCACCCCATAGCCGTCAAGCGCATGGATCAGGTTGAGGAGATTCCGGGTGTCACGCCCCAGGCGATCCAGGGCAGTCACTAGGACGAGCTTGAATCTGCCATGGCGTGCTGCCTCGAGCATCTGGTCAAGCGCGGGCCTGGACTCCCGCGCACCGCTCACCCCAGTGTCGACGAACTCTTCAACCAGCTCGTAGCCTCGGGTCTCGGCGACTTGCCGGATCGCAGCCAGTTGGATCTGGGGATCTTGGCCCAGTATGGTGCTGACGCGGGCATAGGCGCAGACTCTAACCTTCATTTGATACTCCTCTCAGAAGGCCCGCCAACGGCCCTGGCAGGCACCAGGAAGCGCGATCGGCGCCCCGGTGACCTTCTCTCCTATGCCCGCCTGGCAATGCGTTAGCGCGCCCTTAACAGGCGACAAGCCCATTATGCCATATCGTAGCGCTCAAGTATAGCTGTATGTATTGGAGCCGTATTGGAAGAGTAACGGCTATGGGATATAGTCGAGGCATGGCCCTCGAACGAAAGCCCGAACGCAAGCCGAGAGACGAGCCTCTCTCGTTCCGATTCACCGAGGAGAGTGCCAAGCAGCTCAGGGCTCTGGCGGCGTACAATAACTTGTCTCAGGTTGAAGTGATCGAACAGCTCCTGGCCCAGGAGTTTAAGACCTCCTCCAAGAAAGACCCTCGAGGATTCCAAGCCGTCGCATCTAAGGCGAAGCGCTCTCGCTGAGAACGGTCTCATCCTCGCGCAACACCGAGCCCCATAGCCCCGGGAGGCTCGCCGGCATCACCAGGTGTAAATGACTGGGTGATGTGTGCTCGTCCCGGGCGGCGATGTACAAAAATCGGGACCTGGATTAGAACGCGAAGAATGAAGATCTATAACGAAGAACCTAGAACTCTCCGCAACACTCATACCCTCGAGTATCTTCAAAAGAGAGTGAACGAGACGGACTTCACGCCGCTCGAAAAATCACGCGGGCGCAGTCTTACCCCTGACGAGAAGCTGCATATCATTGAAGGCATCGCCGAGTATCGCGACTGGCTTCTCACGTCCGATGCTGAGTTCTTTTTTAAAGACTTTGAAAGTAGCGGTATGGCGGATGAACTCCGCCGACATGGTTCAGAAAAGGACATCGGGCAGTGACTGAAATGAAGATCCCGCAAGGATTCACGACGACGGCGTATTCGATGGTCATCGGAATGCCGAATGCGGCCAAGCATTTTTGGGAGCGGACGGGTGTGAACAAGGAATCGGTTCCGCAAGAACTCGTTCTCCAGGAGGTTGCTGCTCTATTTAGAGACAAGCTCGCGCTTCGCGAAGGCGACGAGATGCCGGTGAACTTCATGCCGAACTCGGAGGCTTATCTCGAGTTCAATTCACAGACGACAAGCATCGTTGGCGGCATAGAGGTTTACTCTCACCGCGAGATCGGGGCCAACCTCTCGAAAAGCGGAATCGCCCGCGTCGTCCACTATCTTGAGCACAGGGATATAGCCCAGTACGAGCGTAAGAAGGCCGAGCATGAAGCCTACCCGTTCAAGGTCGTTGTTCGCCTCGAGGAGCCAGGGGATTCTGAATCTTGAACGTTACTCGCAGCGCTCAATCGCTTGGAGCAATTTCTCAATATCGAATGGCTTACTGATAGCGCAGCAAGTTCCGGGAAGGCGCGGACTGTGAGCTGCGGACATCTGAATGACCGGGACCGCTGCGAATTTTGCGTCAGCGCGAAAGATCTGTAAGAACTGCTCGCCGTTCATCAAAGGCATGTTGAGGTCGAGAACAACGACGGACGGAGTGCTTACTTGCTCAAGGAGCGTGAGGGCAGCGGCACCGTTCCCAGCGGACACGACGAAATGGCCGGCTTCTTCAAGAGCGCGACGAAGAGTGACACGCGTGTCGTGATCATCCTCGACTACTAGAACTGTTTTTCTCGACGCCTCTGTCTTCATCCTTAACCCGTCGCCACACTAGCGCATTTACTGTGTAGCGGCAAATTTACCGAGCTTTCGAGTCCCGCGCTTCGAGTTACTTGGCATCCCTCTTTCTTGGAACGCAGAACTCAGTTTATTTAGGCATGAGATGGTGTTGGAGGACTTCGTCAGATGAGCGCATGCGCGCTCGCTCCAAGGATTGTCCCTCGCAGTTCATCCTCACTTGCGAAGTTCGAGCAAAGCGTCGGTCAAGTGGTCAAAATCGACCGGCTTCGCCAAGTGCATCTGGAACCCTGCTGAAAGGGCCTGTTTTTGATCTTCTTCGCTTGCAAGCGCCGTGAGAGCGAGTGCCGGGACATGAGGTCTGTACTTGGACTCAAGCGCCCGAATCCTGCGGATGAGGCTATAGCCGTTCTCTCCGGGCATGGCGATGTCGGAAATTAGGATCTCGGGCAGGAACTCTTTGTAGATGGTCATGGCCTCTTCGGCGGAGGCAGCTGCCTTAACTTCCACCTCGGCTTGATCCAGTAGGTCCGTCAGGGCGTGGCGCGTTCCAGGATCATCATCCACGACGAGAATTCGAGACCCCTTCAGCCTTGACGATCGTCTCTTGGCTGATAGGACGGGTGCCAGAGCAGGCTTCTGCTTGAGCGCGCCATTCTTTTTCTTACTGGCCTTCATCAAGGGGAGAAGTACGGTAAATGTTGAACCCTTGTTCTTACCTGGGCTCTCAGCGCGGACCTTTCCGCCGTGCAACTCGACCAGGTAACGAACGATCGCCAGTCCCAGGCCCAACCCGCCGTGCGTTCTCGTGATCGTGCTCTCAGCCTGGGTGAAGCGGTCGAAGATTTGAGGCAGAAACTTGAGATCAATTCCCGTCCCCATGTCTTTGACTTGAATCTGTGCGCCTTCATCCACTGGCTTCAGCGTGATAGTGATCGTGCCCCCCTGGGTACTAAATTTGATGGCGTTCGTGAGGAGATTCCAGACGACCTGCTGGAGGCGAATCGGATCACCCGGAACCATTCCTGTGGTCTGATGCAAAGTCGATTTGATGATTATTGATTTGGTTTCGGCCAAAGCGCTCACAGTCTTGATCGCCGCCTCGACAACGAGCGCCAGATCCACCGGTTGAATCTCCATTTTTAGCTTGCCGGTGACGATCCTAGAAACATCGAGTAGGTCGTCAATGAGCTGCGCCTGGGTTTTCGTCGCGAGTTCAATCCCTTCGCTGATCTGCCTGATCTTTTCTGGATCGAGTCTACCGCGACGCAAGAGCTGTGCCTGCATCAGGAGTGCAGTGAGCGGCGTCCGAAGCTCGTGCGATAACGTTGCCAAGAACAGGTCCTTGGTCCGGTTGGCTGCCTCGGCGTCCTTCTGTGCATTCTTTGCCTGGCTGAGAAGCTCGGAGCGTTCCGTCTCCGCCTTTTTGCGATCAGTGATGTCCTCGATCGCCAAGAGTATCATGGGCATGCCGGTATGGGAGTCGACGGACCGAGCCGAAAGCGACATGGTTCTAACGCCGAGGCGCGGGAATGTGCGCTCGGCTTCGACATTTTGGAATCTCGTATCCTCAGCCAGCATCTCGCCTAGTGATGTCCGAAGACTTTGGATATTCCATTGGCTGAGACCCAGATCATACAGGCTCTTTCCTTGAGTGTCCTGCCGAGAAACTCCGAATACCTTATAGAAAGCCTCGTTCGCGGAGATCACCTTGATCTCCTTGTCGAGAGCAATGAGAGGGGTCTGCACGGCTTCCACGATACCGGCGGCGTAATCGCGTGCCCATTCCGCGCTAATAACCGCCCGCTTCAGCACATCGACGTCGACCAATGAGAGGACCGCTCCGTCGATCCGGTTATCCACGGTTTTGTAGGGTCTGATCTGCATCCTAAGCCAGTGTCCTTCTCGGTCCTGGACTTCTAATTCCTTAGGCCTCACGGTCTCGATGACCTCCTGGATCAACCCGTCCAGGTTTTCCACGATGATATTGGACTTGATGTCGTCGATGGGCCGCCCGACGTCGCTCGGAAGGAGCTTGAGAACACTCTGGGACCTGGGCGTGAAGCGTCGAATGCGGCGGTTGGCATCGAGAATCAGAATCGGAATCTCGACGTTTTCGAGAAGGTTAACCAGATCGCCATTTACCTGGCTCAGTTCCTGGTTTCGATTCTGGAACTCATCGTTGACGGTAGTCAGCTCTTCGTTTGTGGACTGGAGTTCCTCTTTTGCGGTTTCAAGCTCCTCGTTCAAGCTTTGAAGCTCTTCGTTACTGGAGGTGAGTTCTTCGTTTACTGAGGTCAGCGCGTCGTTCGTCCTCTGGTGCTCGTCCGTGAGGGACTGGAGGTATTCCTGGGTTGCCTTCAACTCGTGTTCAAGCTTCGCGCAACGTTGATCTTCTTCGGATTTGATTTTCGATTCACGGAGACCTCGGGAGGTCTGCGCGGACTTCTCGTACTCTGCGCTCGTCAGCCCTATCCGGGCATCCTCAAACAGCACCACAAACAGCGGTTCTTTCGACTCCGATGACTCAGGTAGACCGACCACCGGCATCACAACGACGTTACAGATCTTTGCCGCTCCATCTTGCTGGACTTGTATTCCCTCTCTGCGGATGGTCATTTTCTCATCCTTCGCCTGCTGGATGGCCATCCTGAGTTCTGTGAGGAGTCCCTCGCGCACCATTTTAAGTAAATTCAGCTTAGGTTGCCCAGGCGGCAGCTCAAGATAGGGACCCGTGCGCCCACGAATCTGAAGAATCTCCATCCGATCGTTCACGATCACGCCGGGAGGGGAGTATTGAGCGAGGAGCAAGTTATCGACGTGTCTTGCCACATCCACGGCGGGGCGCGCTTGGTCGGCCGCTGAACGAGTGGATGGGGGTGCGGTAGGCGATGTCCCTCGCAACGTCAGGGACCTCAGCGTTCCGGTCACAGCACTTCTTGAAAAAATCTTGTACGATTTGTCCACAACAGAAAACAGTTCCGGGTAACCCGAGATAGCTTCCGTGCGACCGAGGACCAGAAAACCGGGTTGGTTCAGACAATAATGAAATGTGGCGATGACCCTTCGCTGTAGGATTTGATCAAAATAGATCAGAACGTTTCGGCAGCTGACTAGGTCGAGCTTCGAGAATGGAGGATCGCGGGCAAGGTCATGCCGGACGAAGACGCAGATGTCTCGGACTTGCTTACTGATACGATAACCGCTCTCCGTCTTTGTGAAGAACCTTCTCAATTGTTCGGGGCTAACATCACGAACTGCGCTTCCCGGGTAGAGGCCGGCCCGAGCTTTCTCGATGGCCCGCTCGCTGATGTCCGAGCCGAAGATCTGAATTGGGAACTTGGGTGGGCGATCTCCGAAGTATTCGAGAAGGGAAATGGCGATCGAGTAAGGCTCCTCACCCGTCGAACATCCGGTGACCCACATGCGGATGGGCGCACCTGCTTGTTTATGCTTCATGATTTCTGGAAAGACACTTTCCTTCAGCCTCTTGAAAACTTCAGCGTCACGAAAAAACGAAGTGACGTGAATCAGGACGTCCTCATAGAGAAGCTTGGTCTCGCCTGGATTATCCCGGAGGTACTGCTCGTAATCCCCGAGACTCTTCAGTTTGAGAAGCGCCATTCTGCGGGCCAACCGACGCCTGATCGTGGTGGGCTTGTACTCGCTGAAATCCACACCGACGCCGCTCCTCAGGAGAATACAAATTTTTTGGAGGTCCTCGTCGTCATTACGTCCCGGAGAGACTTCAATGTCGTGGGAATCGATCCAAGGATGACGAGCGAGACGCACGAGTTCTTGAGCGATCTTGGGAACGGGCAAGCAGAAATCCACCGCTCTAGCATCCACCGCGCTCTGAGGCATGCCGCTAAACTTGGCCGACGATGGGTCTTGGACAAACGTCACACCGTCTTCGGCCTGAATGGCCTTCAAGCCATCTGTGCCGTCGGTCGCAGTTCCAGAGAGCACGACCCCAATTGCCTGCGTGCCTCGATCGGCGGCCAGGGATCGGAAGAAAAAGTCGATCGGCATGTGCCGCTTCGCTTGGTCCGTTGACCTGGGCAGAATAGTAAGAACCCCACGCAAAATGCCGACATCCGCGTTAGGCGGGATGACATAGATCTGGTTGGGCTGCACGGTCATTCCGCTTTTGATTTCGTGAACGCTCATGCGGGTTACTTTGCTGAGCGCTTCGGCGAGGAAACTGCTGTGAGACGGGTCCAAGTGTTGAATCAGGACGAACGCCATTCCCGTATCGGTTGGAAGCGCCTTGAAGAGCTGAGTAAACGCCTCCAACCCGCCGGCTGATGCGCCGACGCCGACGATGGAAAACGCGGTTATTGATGCGGGTACTTTTGGTGCAATAGCTTTCTTTAAAGGCGATCTCTTCTTTTTCTTCAATTTCCCCTATTGCTGCCAGACGTGTGCCTCGCTGCCGGACCGCTACGGGCGGGCTTCGGACAATGACGCATTTTAGATCGCTTGCAGTCCTGCGGACTCGTATCTCCATGGGGAAAGGTGGTCAAGCGTATAAATTGTTGAAATTACAAAATTTTTCAATGCAAATTGCACTGCACTTTACGGCTCTTCGCTCCGCGTCACTTGGCATCCGCACTCTCTTGAAACGCGGATATGATCTCGGTGACGCGATCCGCGTCGAGGTCTGCGTGATTCAGCACTTTTCTTAGCTGCTCAAACGCTTCGGATGACGGCGATCGGTTGGCTAAAAGCCGATTAGCGAGCTGGAGCTTTAGCTTCAGCGACGTCACCGGTGTCTTGAGTTGGTGAGTTAGCAGGGCCACGAACTCCGCCTTGGAAAGGCTGGGGTTCACCGGTGCCATTCGACTTGCGATGCGCTTACCCTGCTCACTCACGCCCCTTTCATAACCAAGCGGGATTAGAAAGGAAACCACTAAATAGCTACCTATAGGTAGCTGGTACATAGGGTAGCAGTGCCCGACCTTTGAGGTTATGAAGGGCAAAGACCTAAGGGGCTATCGTAAACAGGGGCTGTTATTTTCTGACATTGAGTTCTCAAGCAGAGGCGAGCGCATCTTCGTGAAGCGGCAAGTGGAGCGGCTTGCAGAGAAGATCGCAAAGACGAGGAAAGCTCGCGGCATATCTCAGGAGAAGTTGGCTGAGCTTGCCTCGGTGAGTATTTCGACGATCAAGTTTATTGAACAGCATCAACGGACGCCGAGCCTCGCGGTGCTCCTCAAGATTATGTACGCGCTTGATCGAAATGCGGTGCTTTGGAAGTAGGCACATCAAGGTGCCGGAATTGTCTGATTCTGCTAATCAGCCAGGATGAAAGCTCAGGGCTCAGAACTCCTCGGGATGACAGCGTTGATTCGGTTGATGAGCTTCTTTTTGAGGTCGTCGTAGTCGGTCCACGCAATGTGGTTGATGTGGCGAGTGTCGAAATGAACGCCCTGAGCCTGGTCGTCGAGCTGAGCCTTCTTTACGACAAGGACCACAGGGATGCCCTTTCCGGCGGCGTAGCCGGCCTCGTAGTACACGCCTGGATTGTTCCCAGTGAACTCAGCGACGATAAATCGGGACTGGTTGATGCTCGCGATGATCTCGTCGGTGATGCCATTGATGTGTTCCTTTTTGTCGATCGTGAACGCCTCCCAGCCGGTCGCTGCACAAGCATCCTCTACGGCCTTCTGGATCGAGGCGCGCTCGGAATGGCCGAAAGCCATGGCGATAAACGCTTTGTTCGAGTTGACGTTGCGGAACAGTTCTTCGATTCGAGCCCAGCCCTTGGCGCTGATGTAGAACGGAAAGGTCTTTACGTCATAGGTCGTGCCGCCGAGACCACGGCGATCGACCTTCTCGAAGGTCTCGCTCTCCAGGAGCTTCTGGTCGAGAAGGATTCGGAGCCACTGCTGCATCTCTCGGAAGCCGTCCATCTGGAGAAGATAGGCGTCCTGCTCCTCCAAGCGGAAGTGCTGGAACGGATTGAGCCCAGCGAGCTTCTTCGCGCAAGTCTCGAGGAGCGCGTCGGGCTTGCCGGCATGGGAGATTGTTCGACCGGCATAGTCGCCGAGCTTCCGCACGATGTAGGGTTTTTCGACCGTGCCGCCGCTTGACCAGATCGTGACCATCCCGGACCTCGCATCGCGGATGGTCTGAGAGATCACCAGGACACGTTGCGCCGCCGGAAGCTCTTCTTTCTCCAGAGAGTGTAGCTCCATCCGGGTGACCTGATAGCGGATGCACACTGGGCAGTTGATCTCCGATGCGTCGCGATTAGAGACGCCCATCCACTCCGCTTCGTTTTTGCAGAAGAGACATGGCTTCGATTTCCCACTCATGGTCTGCGTTCCCGGGAGCTATCAAGCTCCGCCTCGGCGGTATCCGCGGCTTGCCACCCCTGGCGAAATTCAATTTCCTCTTCGATCCACTCGCGGAACGCCGTCCAGTTCGGCAGGCACTTTGCCTGTTCACGCATATCGGTTAGTGAGACACCCGCTTCTCTTGCCTCTCGAAGTAGCTTCATGCCATACATGTCCACTGACTTCCCGAAGAAGCGCTTCCGCATGATTCCACGGATGTAGTACAGTTCACGCAACCCCGGATCGTCCTTGCATGCCTGCCCGACTTTCAGGATTCCCTCGACCTTGTGCCAGGCGTGGTTCCATGATTCCGACGTCGCGTTACCCTTATCGTCAAAACGGAGATACTGGTCAGCCGAGGTGTCCATCGCGTCGGTGATCTCGTTGAGGGAGAACTTGCGGAGCAGCTTGCGCAGATCCGCTTGGCCCGCCTCGTTCAAGATGTAGCCGGGCGCGAGCTTGGCCCAGTACCCGGCAAGCTGCTCGACGGTGTCGGCGGTCAGATCCCGAAGCCCTTCCTTCCACTGCATCATCATCTCGAGCTGCTCTCGGCGCTCCTGGAGTTCCTCCATCTGAGTTCGTGCCTTGGCGACCGCGGTGTTATCGTCGAGCGTCTTGTCTCGCTTTCCGGAGTTGCACGGCTGGCACGCTGTGACCAGGTTGGTGATCTCATTCGTGCCTCCCTTAGCGACCGGGATGATGTGGTCTACGTGGAGAACGACTCCCGGCGCCTCGGTCCCGCAATAGACGCACTTGAAGGAGTCGCGTTTGAATACCTCAAACCGTAGTGACTTAGAGATCGGGATGCGGATGAATGAGACGTTTTGATCGTCGGCGCTCATAGCTCCGCCTCAACTTCCGCGCGCGTCTGGGATGTTGCGGGATACTGGTTGGTGGAAACCTGAGCCGCGAGCCGATGAACGAACATCCCAAGGAACTTGAACATCTCGATGCGGGTCTTGAGCGGCGTCTCGATCAGAGGTCGAGAGTCGTGATCATGGGTGCCTTCGCCATCGCCCTCTGGGTGCGGATAGAAGGCGTAGGAGACATAGAGTAACCGGAACTTTCCGTTCTTGTCCTTGCTCCACTGAAGGCCCTCGTAGTCACCACGGTGTTCGCGTGTCTTGAGCGTGTACTCGATGCCTACGCCTCTACTGGAGAGATATTTCTCGAGCGCAACGATGTCCGCGGACATCTTGGTGATGCGCTCCTCGTAGGTGTCGAAGGCTTGCGCGTGTTCTTGAAAGGCTTGTTGGAGTTCTGGGAGATTGAATGTCGGCGATGTGGCCGTGGAATCGGTGACGAGCTTCATAGTGTCCTCTGACGAATGGTTACAGCTTCTCGGGAATCAACCCGTTCTCGCCCCAGTCAAGGGTAAAGAGGCCATTCAAGGCGGCCGCTTAATTCTCACCGAAGGGGGCGGATGTCAAGTTGCAGTCAGATCGACGAGAGCGAGCGGATCTTCAGGCCTTGCTAGCGCTTTCTCTGGGAAGGCCGTCAACGATGATGATCTCGGGACCTGCGATCCCGGTTGCCTGGACTTCATCTCGATGCGCGAGGAGTCGCTTTAAAATGGCGTCCTTCTCGGAGACCCTCAGTACTAGATAGATCGCGTGGTCTGCATTTTCCGCACGCTGATAAATTGGGACTTGGTAATCGTAGGACCGGACCGTTTTCGCATTCGTGGATAGCTTGGCTTCAACTATGACTTTGCCGCGCGCGCCGCGAGAGAACTTGAAGTCAACTGGACCACGTCCTCCGTTTGATTCCGGGCTGATGTCGAGATCGTTGGCGACGCAGTAGGCAGAGGCGATGCCAAAAAATAGAAGTTGGCAGGCCCGTTCCGGTTTACGGATTGTGCACGCTTGATCCCGATAGAGGAGATACCAGAGGCCATGGTCCTCAATTAGCGCCTTGTAGTGAGCACAGATTCTACGTGCAACTTCCAGCGGAGCGGTGGGGCCCGCCTGCTTTGCGAAGCTCAGATCTAGCGGGTGCTCGCGGACGCACTCGGTGGACACTTTTTTCCAGATGACCTCTCCCTGAGGGTCATTCTTGATGTCGTAGGGGAGAGCCTCTGATGACTTGTATGCCTCAATCAACTCGCGAAGGAGTTGCGGATTGTTTAGGAGCAGCTCTTTGAGATCTTTCTTTGAATAGTGCTGGGTCTCTTCTTTCCATCTGTGCCCGATGATCTGGTTGACCTGATCTCGAACGCGCTCGTTTTCGGCACAGACATAGCCGATGTCATCCCAGTCGTGAGCGATGGGGAGATCGCGGAGCAGGTCGCAAGGAACGAGGATCACTGGGACCGCAGCCCGCGGGGCTTTAGAGGGATTGATGGGGATGTTGTATTCCTTGTTCCGAAAGCGGAAGGATGGGAACTTCTGGCCAAGATCGGTGAAGATCCGCGAGGTATAGGCTAGGAAGTCCTCGATCAAGACCCGACAGATCATGTCACTGATCCGGTCGCATCCAATTCCTTCTTCAAAGATGCCGACCAGTTCAAAGATCACTGGGTCGTTGATGCCCTTTCTGACGATCAATGCCGCGGTCGCAAGCAGCTGGTCTCGAAGCTCGCGGCCGATCCCACTCCCTCCAGTTCCTTTCTTTGAGTATCCGAGCCCAAAAGCGCCGATCTCATTGAACTGAAGCATCGCCTGGGCGCGACGCCAGAAGGGATCATCGCGCGTGTCGGAGCTTGCCAGGAGCTTCAGGATGTTCCCGAAGTACTCGAGGAGCCGCGGACGCGCGTTCCTAAGTTCGGGGGCGGCCGTTGTTGCAAGAAGGAAAGGATCGACGAAAAGATGCGTGTCGAGGTCGAGGATCGCGTCGAAGGCACCGGTCGCATCAAACCGTGCCTTATCTAGCTTGAAGTGCTCGGTTACAGACGTCGGCAATGTGATCCTCCTTCCATGGCCGCATGGGGCCTTCATGGTCTCGCGGAGCGATCAGAAGCCTGTAGTACGCGGTTGGTTACTACAGTCTGTTTACTACAAATTGTTGCAACAGGCGTGATTTCGCCTGATCTCAGGTGACAAACCACCGGATTGAAGCTGCTTCTCCTCGGTTATGTAGTTGATTTTATTGGAGACGAAAAACCCCGTCGGCCGAAGCCGACAGGGTTAAATTTTGGAGGTGACGGGCGGAATCGAACCGCCACAATACGGTTTTGCAAACCGTCCCATTAGCCATTTTGGTACGTCACCCCATCATGAAATGGCTAACTACTGGGTAACAAGGCGGCGCGCCCTTTGTCAACCGTACTTAGCTGCCGGATCTTAGACCCCTTTGCGATCGGCGCCCCAGATCAGCTTGTGCAGCTGGGTTTGAAGCCGCACCGGCAGACGGTCTTCGAGGATTTTTTCGGCAAGCCAGTCGAGGGAGACGCCCGGGTATATTCCCGGAGCGCCGCGGACGGGCTGCGCGGCGGAGAAGAGGATTTCCCGGGTCTTCAAGCTTCCCGAGCGAACAATCTCGCGCGCCCAGGCGTAATCCTCGGGCGCCGCGATCACGAACTTGATCTCGTCGGTATCTTTGAGGAGCGCCAGATTGCGCTCATAGCCTCCGCGGCACATTCCGCTCGCCGGAGTCTTGATGTCCATGATGATTCGCGCGCGGTCCGCCACGGGCGCGATTGAAACCTCGCCGTGGGTTTCGATGCTCACCGAATAGCCTGCCTCGCTCAGGGCTTCGGCCAGTGTCGCGGACTGCCGCTGCAGAAGGGGTTCTCCACCGGTAAGAAGGACGTGCCGAACCGAATACGGCCGGATCTCCTCGAGGACTTCTCGGATGGACATCCTGCGTCCGCCTTTGAAGGCATAGGTGGAATCGCAGTAGGTGCAGCGCAGGTTGCAGCCCGTCAGGCGGATGAAAGCGAAGCGCAGCCCCGCAAGGGAGCTTTCGCCCTGGATGCTGTGAAAAATCTCGCTGACGAGCAGGCCTTCAAAACCCATAAGGCCCGACTCATACCACAAAAAGGGCGAGGCCCGGATCCGCTATCCTGCGGCCGGGCCTCGGTGGGGACTGAAGAGGAGGTCTCCATTGGGTAGGGGACCCCCCTTTGAAACAGTGTGGACCCTGTGTGGTCCTTCTTGCCTCCTTTGGCAGCCCGGCTGACAAGAGCCGTCGGGGTAAGCGGCTCGTAGTCCCGTGGCTTTGCGTCCCGGCCTTTCGGCGCGGTTTGCCTTTTTCAAAGGGGGTTGTGGGTTTAACCCGCCTCTTCAAAACGCCCTTTCCGTGGGCGAAAGCCTTTCTAACGCTTCGTTTCTTTAGCCGGATTTAGAATCATTTGGTTCCGGCTAACTTTGTTAATAACCTCTAAGAAACAGCCTAGCGCAACGCGTTAAGAAACGCAAATCAATTTTTAATCCGTTGGAATCGCAGATTATTTTCTCTCAATCTGCCCGCCGGTTTTGACGATAAAACAGTGTATGAGCTCTTCGAGATCTAACGCGGCGCTTCGCCTGGTTGACCCGCAGGCTCCTTCACGTAAGCCAACGCGTGTTCCGGCACGAGCACCGCTCATCGCGGTGGTGATTCCAGCCTTCAACGAAGAAGAAAACATCGAGCGGGTGCTCCAGGAAATCGACTCGCTCCGGCGCGCTCGCCCGCGCTGGCGGATCGTCCCGATCGTCGTCAACGACGGTTCGAGCGATCGCACCGAAGAGGTCCTGGAAAAAATTGCGGCCGACTACGGCGCACGATTCATTTCGCTCCCTCTCAACGTCGGCATCGGCCGCGCCGTACAGACCGGGCTCAAGCTCGCCGTTCGCCTGCGCGCCCAGGTCGTTCTTCAGCTCGATGGTGACGGTCAGCATCCCGCCGAGCAGATTCCGGTCATCGTAGGTCCCGTACTTTCCGGAAAAACCGAGGTAGCCGTCGGCTCGCGCTATGTCGCGGGCGCGGGCGGCAACGTCTCCACCCGGCTGCGTCAGGCCGGGACCTGGTTTTTTTCCAGGCTGATCAAGCTGCTCGTGGGAATCTCGGTCCAGGACGTGACCAGCGGCTTCCGGGCCTTCAGCGGCGACGCCGCCGAGTTTCTCTCCCGCTGCTACCCTGATGACTATCCGGAGGTCCAGGCCTATGTTCCGCTCGCGCGCCGGGGTTTCAGGATCTCGGAGCACGCGGTGAGCATGCGGCCCCGGACCCGCGGGATCTCGAGCATCACTCCGCTCAAGAGCGTCTACTACATGATCAAGGTGGCCTTCGCGACCTCGATCGATCTCATCCGGCCGCTTCCGCGTCGGCGGGGAGGGCCGCTTGAACGCTGATTCGCCTTTCTCCGCGATGCCGCCGCTGCCGGAATACCGCTTTCGCATCGAGTTCTGGGCGATTCTGGGCTGCATCGTCCTCTTCATCGGGCTGATCGAGCTTGTGCGGCGCAACCGCCTGAAGGAGCGCTACTCGTTCCTCTGGTTTTTGACCTCGGGCGTGCTCCTGGTGTTCACGCTCAAGCGCTCCTGGCTCGAGGACCTGGCGCGGCTGGTGGGCGTCTATTATCCGCCGACGGCTCTCTTCCTGCTCCTCGTGTTCTTCATGCTCCTCATCCTGATCCACTATTCGACGGTGATCAGCCGGCTGCTCGACGAGAAACAAGCCATTGTCCAGAATCTCGGTCTTCTCGAAGCGCGCGTGCGCGAGCTCGAGGCGACGTCGGGAGCGCGGCCTAGCCCCGCGCCAGATATTTCCAGTAGCGCGGATTGAGCGCTTTCGCGCCCGTGCAGATGACCGTGGCCAGGGTCCCCGGCAGATCGCGCGGGTCCCACTCCTCGGCGAGTCCGGGAAGTCCTCTGAGGAACTCCCTCAAGCTCTCCCGTTCGGCGGCACGCTGGCTGGCGAATCTAAGTATGTCGCCTGGAATAATCCAGCGGCAGCGCACGCCTTCGGGATACGTCATCACTGGCGCGAGCTTTTCGCCGAGCGCGGCGCGCGCGTAAAGCACCGGAAAGTCCACGCCCGACCGGACCGCGAGCTCGAGGCTGCCCCAGAAGCGCGGGTTGATCTCCATGAGTTTCGGGATCCCGTCGCGGGGGTCCTCTTTCCACTCGACCATCGCGATTCCGCGCCACTGCAGGCGTTTCATGAGCGCAATGCTCTGTTCGAGAAGGGCGGGCGCGTGCAGGCTCCGTCGGTCCGTGCTGGGTCCGCCGGAGTTCGGGTATTGGCGCAGCCGGCAGTGCGCGAACGCGGCGACGCAGTCGCCGTCGGAGTTGAAAAGAAGGCTGGCGCCCAGGCCTCGGCCGCTCTCCGGAACGCGCTCCTGCACGAGGAGGGCGCCGTGCCGTTCCCAATGCGCGCGCCAATGCTCGCGCGAACGCTTCGCCCCGTAGAGCACGCCCGTCGAGCCGCTTCCGCTCGCGGGCTTGACGACGAAGGCGCCCGGCTCGAGCGCGCCGGTGATTTCGGCCAGCTCGTCGGCATCCTTCGGGTTCCAGGTACGCGGACAGGCGAGCCCCTGTTCGCGCGCGAACGCGAGGGTGGCCCCTTTGTCCCATGCGAGCGTCAACGCCTCCCGACTCGGCAGCAAGACGCGCGAAAGCGCGGTAACGCGCGCGCGGTTGTCGGATACCCAACGCAAGGACTCGTCTTCCATCGGCAGGAGCACGCCGCCCGGCGTCTGCTCGAGTGTTTCCATCAGCCGGCGGCCGAACGCCTCCGGGTCCGCCGCCGCCGTGGGCGAGACCACCCTTTTCTCGGTGAAGCGCGACCAGAAGCCGGTGGTGAACGGGGAGTCGCCCAGGACCGATACCTCGAAGCCCGCCTTTCCGAGCGAACGGATAGCGCTCAGGCTCTTGCGCCAAAGGCCGTCGGTGACGATCGCGGGGCGGGTTGGAGCCGGGTGAGGCGACATGAAATCATTCTACACGCTTTCAGGCAGCCGGCATATAATGGGAGAATGCAGAAGCCCCGGGGCCTGCTCACTTTCGATGTGGAAGACTGGGAGCATGCGAATTTCCGTCAACTGGATTCGGCCGACGTCCGTGCCAGTGTCGCCGAGAGCGTCCGAGAGCGGCGCTACGCGATGGATCGCAATACCGACGCCTGGATCGGGCTGCTCGGGACCGCGGGAGCGCGTTCCACCTGTTTCGTCCTGGGCGAGTTCGCGGAGCGGTATCCGGACGCGGTGAGGAGGCTTCAAGCCGCGGGACACGAGATCGCCACGCACGGAGCAAGCCACGACCTGATTTACCGGATGAGCCGCACGGAGTTTCGCGAGTATCTCAGACGCGGCATCGGCCAGGTCGCCGAGCTCACCGGACAGGCGCCGAAAGGCTTCCGCGCCCCGAGCTGGTCCGTGGATCCGGTGAGGACTCCCTGGCTGTGCGAGGAGCTCGAGCTTCAGGGCATTCAGTACGATTCCAGTGTATTTCCCGTGAAAACCCCTTTGTTCGGCGAAAGGGACTCTCCCTTGCGGCCTTATCGGGAAGGAAAGATTCTGCGCGTTCCCGTCACGGTATTGACGCTCGCTGGATTGAGGCTGCCATTCTCCAGCGGAGCGTTCTTCCGGCTCGCTCCGCTCGCGATGATCCGCTGGGGACTTCGGCGCGCCGTACGCTTGCGCCTTCCGCTCATGGTCGTGCTGCACCCGCGGGAGCTGGATCCGGCTCATCCGCGGCTTCCGCTGAAGGGCTGGGAGCGGTCCGTTCATTACGCGCGGCTCGAGTCCACCGTGCCGAAGCTCACGAGCCTCCTTGGCGAATTCCGCTGGAGCGGCATTCTGGAGGAACTCGCGAGCCTGGAGCGCGGGACTCGAGAATCGCCGTCCTCGAACTCGCCGGCTTGACAGCCCAACCGCCGGTCGTGACAATGTTTCCATGACGGCAAGTCTCAAGCGCCTGGCGCTTTGGCTCGGGATCCTGATCGGAATCTGTTACGCAAGCAGCCTTACCGGGGCATTTCACTTCGACGACTCCCATAGCGTCGAATCGAATCTCGCGATCCGATCCGTGCTGAACATCCCGAGCTTCTGGACTGACCCCAGGACCTCGTCATTCATTCCCGAGAACCGGGTCTATCGGCCGCTCGTCTATACCTTTTATTCCTTCTGCTGGGCGATCGGTGGCGGAAAGACGTGGCCCTTCCACGTAATGAAGGTCCTCATGCACTGGGGCGTGTCGCTTGCGCTTCTGCTGATCTGGGCGAGGCTCTGGTCACAGCCCGGCTGGTTCCCGGCGCGCGGCCTGAAGCTGAAGCTTCCCTTCTTTCGCGGGATTTTCACCATCACTCCGCACTGGGCCGCCTTCTTTCTCGCGGTGCTCTTTGGCGTGCACCCGGCAGGGTCCGAGTGCGTCGATTACGTTTCGGCCACGACCTCGCTCCAATGCGCGCTCTTTTACGCCTGGGCTTTCTACGCCTATCTGCTTTACCGGGATTCGGGAGAGCGCAAGACGCTTGGCCTATCGCTCGTACTTTATTTCCTCTCGGTGGCCTCCAAGGAAGAGGGAATCACGCTTCCCGCGATGGTCTTCGTGACGGAGTTGTTTCTTTATCGCGGCGACTCCCGGCGCCCGGAGGCAGGGAGTCGCTGGTTGGTCGCGGCGGCCGGCTCGTTCCGCAAGGCGCTGCCTTTTCTTGTTCTCGGGCTCATGCTCGCGCTCTGGATCCTGCTCATGCGACCTGCTTCGGGGGACGAGTCGCGCGGCTATCAGACCTCGTGGGGATATTTCCTCACCCAGTGGCGCGCCTATCTCTGGTACATGCGCCTTTGGTTCTGGCCTTGGGAACTCAATGCGGACAGCGCCACCATCGAGTTCTCCAAGTCAATCACCGAGCCGCTGGTGATCCAGGCGGCGATCGGCAACCTGCTCGTGCTCGCGATCGCCTGGTTCAACCGCAAAAGATATCCTGCGCTGCTGTTCGGCGTTCTCTGGTTCTACATCACGATTTCGCCCGCATCGAGTGTCGTGGTCCTTGCCGAAGCAGTCAACGAGCATCGCATGTACCTGGCATACCTCGGCTTCGTGGGCGGGACGTTCACGGTGCTCCTCGCGATGGCGGAGGGCCTCTTCGCGCCTGAAACGCGCGCCGCTCGGCTCGGCTGGATTTATGCGGCCATCACGGTCGGACTGGTCATCGGCACGCAGGAACGCAATCGAGTCTGGTCCGACGGCGAAAGCCTCTGGCTGGATACGGTCGAAAAGAATCCCACCTCCGGCCGAGCGCTGAACAATCTCGCGCTGATCTACATGGCGCGCGCCCAGTACGACAAGGCGCTCCCCTTACTGGAGAAATGCGAGAAACATTGGACGACCTACGCCTACTGTCCTCTGAACAAGGGCATGGTGCTGAGCGCCCTGGGAGAGCAGGCGGCGAAAGAAGGCAAAGCCGCGGACGCGAGCCGGTTCTCGCAGCAGTCCGAGCAGGCATACCTGCGCGCCTATGAGCTGAATCCCCGCAACATCCACGTGAACTTCCATCTTGGAAAGCTTTACGAATCGAAAAAGGACTACGCTAAAGCCTCCGGCTATTACAAAGCCGCGGTGGATTTCACCGGCGGTCGCCATCCGGTCGCCGAAGCGCGGCTCGCGCACTGTTATTCCCGCCTTGGTCGACTCGAGGACGCGCGCGCCGCCTTCGAGCACGCGCTCTCCCAGGAGGCCAATCCCGAGGGCCTGCTTTTCGAGAAGGGTCGGAGCGAGCTGGAGTCGGGCGACGTTGCCGCGGGAGCGGAGGCGTATCGCCAGCTCGTGGAGCGAAATCCACGTCATCTGCAGGCCTGGTACAACTATGGTGTCGCGCTGGTGAGGCTTCGCGATTATGCGGGAGCGCGCCGGGCTTTCGAGAGGACCGTGGAGCTCGATCCCAAGAGCGAGCAGGGCCTCTTCAATCTCGCCTTCGCCGCGGAAACCTTGGGTGATGGAGTTGCCGCGATCGCCGCGGCCCGGAAGCTCGTCGAGATCCATCCCGGAAAAGAGGATTTCAAGGCTCGCCTGGAGGGTCTTCTCAGGAAATTCGGCGAAGCCGGGGCGAGGAGATGATTTTCTCGGTACTGGTCGTTTTCGCGGTCCTTGGCGCGGCCAGTGCGCAAGAGCTGCCAGCGCCTCAGTCAAGCGCGCCGATTCCGGCGGATCCGCTCACCGAATACTTCGAGGAAATTGAGCGCGTCGTCCCGCTTCGATCGAGCGGCGAGCTTCAGATCATCAATAACCGCGGCGACATCGTCATCGAGGGCTGGGCGCAGGACAAGGTGAAGGTCCGGGGGCGCAAGCGCGCACTGGCAGAAAGTCCATCCGAGGCCAAGCGACTCTTCGCCGCGATCGATCTTGGCCACCGTCGCGGGGAGAATGAAGGACTGGAGCTAGCGGCCGAATACGGTCGCGGCCTCGGGATCCAGGAGCGCCTGCGCGAGCGCGCGGAGCCTCGCGCGAGCATGACGTTGCGGGTGCTTGCGCCCTCCAACCTGCCGCTGCGCATTTGGGCGGTGAGCGGCAAGGTTTCGGTGAAGTCGTGGAAGGGACCGCTTGAGATTCGCTCGGCTTCCGGGGAAGTGCGCGTCGAATCCGCGCGAGGTGGAAAGAGCCTTTCGGTGCTCTGTCCGGCCTGTGCGATCGCGATCTCAGGCGCGGATGGCCCGGTCCGGTGCATGGGTGGAAGTGGCAGCGTTCTCCTGAGCGACGTGGAGGGACCCTTCATTTACGTGGAAAGCGGCGACGGTCCCGTGCAGGCCGAGAGGATCAACGGTGAGCAGCTCTATGTGCTCAAGGGCGGGACGTTGACGGTCAGGGGTTTCAACGGGCATATCGAGTTCCATGGTCAACGCGGGCGAGTCCGCATCGAGGATGGTCGGGGATTCGTGAGCGGCCGAACGACCAGTGGAGATATTTCCATTGGAATGTCTGCGTGGTCGTTCCAGGACAAGGCCCTGATCGAATCCACCAGTGGCGAGATATCTCTGCAGTTGCCGCGCGCTTTTTCGGCGGAACTCGATGTTCGCAGCCGTCAGGGGCGCGTCGAAGTCGGGATTCCCCTTTTTGATCTCACGTTGGAGAAGTCGCGCGGCCCGGTTTTATCAAGTGCCTCGCCGAGTGCGGCGTCCTCGGCTCAGACTCAGCATGTCCAGGGAATCGCGGGCGGCGGCGGCGAGCTGCTCAGAGTTTATTCCGATTCGGGTAATATCCGGGTAAATCCCCGTAAAAACTGAGATCCGTAACAAGCGTCCTTTCTGCCGACGGGCAGCCGATCATCTGCTTTCGGACCGCCCATGAAAAAAAGTCGAAAAATTTGAAAAAACATGTTGCACCAAAAACGGTTCGGCGCTAAATCATACGACACACCGAACGATAGCGAAGCGGCGCTGTTCCCCCTGTTTTTTGGAACGCCAGGAAGTCTGTCGAAGTTGCGGCCTGTGAAGAGTTGGCCGGTGGCGGGAAAATGGGAGCGGGCAGCATCGTTGTCTTCTGTGTTTGATCTTTGAAAACTAGGATGAATTTTTTGAAAGAGAAAGTGAGGGTGAGTAGGCAGCTCACTTGGACCTGAGAAGGTCACAGGTGGGTGATGTCGAAAAACCTCGAGCAATTTCTTCTTTTAGTAAGCAAATAATTCGCGGTGGTCTT
>JAMPXJ010000043.1 GCA_023701205.1 Oligoflexia bacterium | reverse complement strand
GTGTTGGTCGGCGCGGGGGTGCTGGTCGGCGCAGGGGTGCTGGTCGGCGCGGGGGTGCTGGTCGGCGCGGGGGTGCTGGTCGGCGCGGGGGTGTCAGTGGCTCCTGGAGTGGCGACAGGAGTTGAGGTTCCCGTGGGTGCCGGCAAAATTTCAAAATCGTCTTCAGCGCTCGGATTGATAGGACCGTGACTGGACGGAGGCTGGCTGATCGCCATACGCGAAACTCCCATATCCTCGTAGACAGTCGGATTGCCGCAACCCAAGATGAAAAATGGGAACGCCAAGATCGCAAGGTTCTTTGCCAGCATGACTAACTCCTCCGTGTCCTTTCTGGACACGTCACTTTCCGGGGGTTGAATACTGTCTAAGGCATGGATCGGGCCAACGCGCGGGAAGTGGGGGCGGATTGGAGACATAAGCACGTAAAAACAGTAAGTTAAAGATGGTACCCCCTGTCTTACCGCCTACCGTTCTGGCTCGAGAAGGGGTGGGAAATCCTGTCGAAATTCTTTACGGCTGGAAAGCTGTTGCTGTACGCTTGGCGCCTTCTCATTTTCTCAAGTACACTCAGAAATATGATTCGTGAGGAAGTCAACGTTCTGGTCGTGGATGACGTCGCCACGATTCGCGCTCAGGTAAAGGAGTTCCTGAAGAATGCCGGCTTCCGGCGGATCTTCCTTGCCAAGAGTGTTGAAGAAGCGAAGACCGCGCTTCACGAGCAGATCTTCAACCTGGTGATCTGCGACTGGCACATGACCCCGGCGAACGGATTGGAGCTTCTCAAACACGTGCGCTCGGAAGCTCTGCTCAAGGACATCCCGTTCGTCATGCTGACGGCGGACTCCACCAAGGAGCACGTGATGGAAGCGATCCGCAACGGGGTGGACGGCTACATGATCAAGCCGGTGAACATGGCCCAGATCCAGACGAAGATCTTCGGGCTGCTGCTGGACAAGAAGGTGTTGGGATGAGCGGACAGAGTATCGCGCCGAGGGATGCGAAGATCGGGGAATTCATTCTGGAGCTGGGGGACTTCGCCAGGCTCGCGGAGGAGGCCCTGACGAATCTCGAGAAGGATCCCGAGTCGAACAAAGGGCTGTTCAGCGAGTTCTCCGAGAAGATGATCGCGATCCGCGGAACGGCACAGCAGCTCGAGCTGCCGAGCATCGCGCGTATCGCCGGTTACGGCGAGGAGATCGCCATCAAAGGCTCCAGCCCGCTGTCGCCTTCCCAAACCCGCCGGGCGGTGAGCTGTCTGTGGGACGCCCTCACCACCGTGAAATACATGCTTTCACATCCAAGCCAGGAGACCAGCGAGGAGCAGCAGTTTCTGATCAATCGTCTCGAGAAGACCCTGCAGTCACTGGGCGGCGCGCGCCCGACGGTTTCAGGAGACGAGATCGACGCGCTTCTGGCGGCCCAGCGCAAGCACTGACGCCGCTCAAGGCGTCGCCTGGTCGATCAGTTCCGCGATATCCAGGACCTTCACCTTGTCCTGCATGTCTTTGGTCTTCACCCCGTCGCTGAGCATCGTCATGCAGAACGGGCAGGAGGAAGCGACCACGCCGGCTTTCGTGTCGAGGGCTTGCTCCGTCCGCGCGACGTTGATGCGCTTCCCGATGGTCTCCTCCATCCACATCCGGCCGCCGCCGGCGCCACAGCACATTCCCTGATCATGGTTGTTCTTCATTTCGACCAGTCGAACCGAAGGGAGGGCGCCGATCACCTTGCGGGGCTGCTCGTACACATCGTTCCAGCGCCCGAGATAACAGCTGTCGTGGAACGTGACGGATTCGTCCAGGGCCTTGGTAGGCTTGATCCGCCCTTCGGCGATCAGCTTGGCGATGAACTGCGAGTGGTGCGTCACCTCGTAATGCCCGCCGAACTCCTTGTACTCGTTCTTGAGCGTGTTGAAGCAATGTGGACATGCCGTCACGATCTTTTTGACCTTGTAGCGGTTCAGGGTCTCGACGTTCGCCTTGGCGAGGGTCTGGTAGAGATACTCGTTGCCGATGCGGCGAGCGGGGTCGCCGGTGCACTGCTCCTCGTTGCCGAGGATCGCGAACTTGATCTCGGCCTTCTTGAGGATGCTCGCGAAGGCGCGCACGACCTTTTTGTTGCGGTCGTCATACGCGCCGGCGCAGCCGACCCACAGAAGAACGTCGACCTCGGCGCCTTCGGCCATGGTCTTGATATTGAGGCCTTCGGCCCAGTTCGCGCGCTCGGCCGAGCTGAAGGCCCAGGGCGTAGCGTTGGTTTCCATGTTCTTGAACACGGGCTGGACCTCCGCCGGGAAACGCGACTCCATCATGACGAGGTTGCGGCGGATGTCATAGATCTTGTCCGTGTGCTCGATGAACACCGGGCAGGCGATCTCGCAGGCCCGGCAGCTCGTGCAGGCCCAGATCACCTCGTCGGTGATGTTCTCGTCGATGACGGGTCCGACCTCATCGCCTTTGCCGGCGAGCAGGGAGGCCTTGTTACGATAGAGATTCTCCTTGAGATCGACGATCAGCGCCTTGGGAGAGAGCGGCTTCTGCGTGTTGTAGGCGGGACAGAGGTCCTGGCAGCGACCGCACTCGGTGCAGGAATACAGATCCAGCGCGTCCTTCCAGCTCAGGTCCGTGATCTTGGCCGCGCCGTACTGCTGGACGGATTCGTCCTCGAAGTCGATGGGCTTCATGCCCTTGGGACGGTCGAGCGTCTTGAGAAAGCTGTTGGGCCCGGCCGCAAGCACGTGCAGGTGCTTGGAGCTCGGAATGTACATCGCGAAGCCCAGGACGATGAGCATGTGGACCCATTTGAAGAAAATCCCGAGCGCGTGGTTGGTTTCCTGGCCGAAGCCGAGCGTCGCCAGGGCCCGCGACAGCTGCTTGGAAATCGGCAGCGAGTCCGCGAACCAGGGATTCGCGCCGAGGATGTGGAAGGCGTTCATCAGGAAGATGGCCACCATCAGCGAGGAGGTGAAGGTCAGGATGACGTTCGCGTCGTGGGACTTGCCAAGGCCCTCGGGACGGATCACATAACGACGATAAGCCGCGAATCCCACGGCGATGAGGACGCCCAGGGTGAAGAAATCCTGCATCCAAAGGAGCACGCGGTAGGGAACTTCTCCGATGAACTCGAAATTCGCCGGCTGATAGATCGTCGATACGAACTGCTCGAGCGTTCCCAGCGTGATGACGAGGAAGCCCCAGAAAATCACCGCGTGCATGATTCCCGCGCCACGCTTGCGAAGGACGGCCCGTTGGCCGAGGACGTCCGCGATGGCGGCAACCACCCGGTCACCGATCCGATCGAGGCGATTCGCCTTGCCGCGATGTGCTTTCATCAGGCGATAAAGAATGGACAAGCGATAACCGGAGTAGCCGAAAGCCAAACCGGCGACGATCACGAAAGCGAATGTTTGCCAGGTCATGCGTCTATCCTAACCCGAAAACGGCGATAATTTCGGGCTAAAAAAGCGGAGCTTGGCGCAAAAACTCAGGCCGTCAGTGCTCTTTGAGCTTCTTCAGTTCCTGTGTGAGGGCCGGCACGACGGCGAAGATGTCGCCGACGACCCCGTAATCAGCCACCTGGAAAATCGGAGCTTCCGCATCGGTGTTGATGGCGACGATGACTTTGGAGGTCCTCATCCCGGCCAGATGCTGAATGGCGCCGCTGATGCCGCAGGCGATGTAAAGAGCCGGCGAAACGACCTTGCCGGTTTGGCCGACCTGGTCGCGATGGGGACGATAGCCGGCATCTACCGCGGCGCGCGAGGCGCCTACGGCGGCGCCCAGGACATCGGCCATTTCCTCGATCATCTTGAAGTTGTCGGCACTCTTGAGCGATCGACCCCCTGAGACGACGATCGAGGCCTCCGTCACGTCCGGACGGCCGCTTGCGCCTTTGACGACTTCGATAACCTTGGTTTTCAAACCGCTCAGATCGGCGGTGACGTTCAGAATTTCAGCCGTCCTGGAGGTGTCGGGCTTGGGGGCGCCAAGCGCGTTCGCGCGAACGGTCGCCAGCTGCGGGCCCGCTCCCAGGAATTCCACCTCGACGGTCGCCTTGCCGGCGTACACCGGCCTGCGCGCCTTGATCTTGGAGCCTTCGAAGGCGAGCTGAGTGCAATCGCTGGCGAGCCCGACGCCGAGGCGAGCAGCCACTCGGGGCATAAAATCCCGGCCCGTCGGAGTATGGCTGGCCAGCACGATGTCCGGCGAGGCGCTCTTGAGAACCGGGGTGATGGCTTTGGTGTAAGCCTCGCTCGAGTAAAGCTTCAGGGCCGCGTCCTGGATCAGATGCACCTTCTGGGCGCCATAGTGCGCCAGCTCCTTCGCGAGCTCGGCGACACCGTCGCCCAGCAGAATCGCGTGGGTTTCATTTCCTGCGGCGGCCGAAGCGCCGAGAAGCTCGAAGGTTGATTTCTTGAGACGGCCGTCCCGATGTTCCGCGATAACGAAAACCTTAGCCATGGTCACACCACCTTTGCTTCTTCGTGGAGGAGACGGGCCAATTCCTTGGCCTGCGCCGCCGGATCACCGGCGATTTTCTTGCCCGCCTGCTTGGGCGGCGGGAGCTGGAAGTTCTTGAAGCGCAGCTTCTGATCGGAATCCGAGATTCCCACATCCGCGGCCTTGAGCGCCTTCACTTCCTTCTTCTTGGCCTTCATGATGTTGGGCAGACTGGCGTAGCGGGGCTCGTTGAGGCCCTTCTGCGCGGCAACCACTACGGGGAAGGGCGCTTCGATCACCTCGATCGCACCGCCTTCGACCTCACGCCGGACCTTGACGCTGGAGCCGCTGTACTCGGTTCCGAGCACGACCGTCGCGCAAGCCGCATCCAGGTACTCCGCGATGAGCTGGCTCACCTGGGCCGCGCCGTCATCGAGCGCCTCCTTGCCGGTGAAGACGATGTCGATCTTCGTTTCTTTCTTGAGCGCGCCGGCGAGAGCCTTCGCGGCCATGTTGTTGTCCGCCGTCTCGGGCAGGTCGATGTGGATGCCGTTGTCGGCACCCATCGCCAGCGCGGTGCGGATCGAGTCGACGACGCGCGCGGGTCCGGCCGAAAGCACGGTCACCGTGCTGCCCGGATTCTTGTCGCGCAGCCGGAGCGCCTCCTCCACGGCGAACTCGTCGTAGGTGGACATGATCCACTTGATTCCGGCGAGATCGATCCCGCTCGAGTCGGCGTTGAGCTTGATCTTGGTTTCAGTGTCGGGAACCTGTTTGATGCAAACGTAGATATTCATAGTGAGAGCCCTGTATCGAAAGTTATACCGACGCCCGGAGGATTTTCGCAACCTGTTTCAGCACGGAAATATCCGAGCAAAGCGTGAAGCGGACGTAACCTTCACCCGCGCTTCCGAAGCCGTTTCCGGGGGTCGAGACGATTCCCTGGTTGCGGATGAGGTTCAGCACGAAATCCTCGGATTTGAGGCCGGAAGGCAAGCGCGCCCAGGCGTAGAAAGTCGCCTCGGGAGGCGTACACCGCAGACCCATCGCGTTGAGCGCGGGCACCAGGATGTCGCGGCGCTCCTGGTAGGTCGCGCGCAGTTCCGAACAGAAGCCCTCGTAATGGTCCAGCGCGGCGATTCCCGCCTCCTGACAGGCGTTGAACACCCCGGAGTCGACGTTGGTCTTGATCTGCGCGAGGCCGTCGACCACGCGCGCGTTTCCCACGAGGAAGCCGACGCGCCAACCCGTCATGTTGAAGGTCTTCGAGAGGCTGTGGAACTCGCAGCCGATGTCCTTGGCGCCAGGCACCTGGAGGAAGCTGGGCTGGGCCTTTCCGTCGAAGAAGATCTCCGAATAGGCGTTGTCGTGGCAGACGATGAGCTGATGCTTTTTAGCGAAGGCGACGACCTCGCGGAAGAATTCGAGCGTGGCGGACGCGGAAGTCGGGTTGTTCGGATAGTTCAGGAAGAGCAGCCGGACGCGCGGACCCGATTTGACGAGCCGCTCGAGCTCGGCGAAGTCAGGAAGAAAGCCGTTCTTCTCGAGCAAGGGGAAATGCAGCGGCACGCCCCCCGCGAACAGCGTCGCCGCGTGATAGACCGGATAGCCGGGATCGGGAACGAGCGTGGCTTCACCCGGATTCACGAAGGCGAGCGGAAGATGGGCGATCCCCTCTTTCGATCCGATGAGCGCCAGCACCTCCTTCTCCGGATCGAGCTTCACCTCAAACCGCGACGCATACCAGCGCGCGACGGCCTGGCGGAACTCGCTCATGCCCCAGTAGGAGGGATACTGATGATTCGCGGGCTTCCTCGCGGCCGCGACGAGGCGCTCGATGATGAAGTCGGGCGTCGGGAGGTCGGGATCACCGATCCCCAGCGCGATGAGCTTTCGCCCTTTCGCGACCTCTTCCTGCTTGATGCGGTCGATGCGGGCGAAGAGGTACGGCGGAAGCTCGGCAAGGCGGTTGGCGATCTCAAACATGGGTGCTTTCCTTCAGGTGGTGGAAATAATCCGACATGCCGATGAGCTTTCTCCGCTCGGCAAGCGTTGCGCGATTCGCGTGCAGCCAGAGCGATGCCTGCAGAGCGCCGCGCGCGAAGATCGAGCGGTCCTGCGCATGATGGCTGAAGGAAAGCACGTCCGCGGTGCCGTAGAACGCCGCCTCGTGATCGCCGATCACCTCTCCCGCGCGGACCGAGTGGATAGGCACGTTGCCGGGGCCTTGAGGGGAGATCACGCGCTGAAGCGCGAGCGCGGTGCCGCTCGGCGCGTCCTTCTTGTGGGCGTGGTGGCGTTCCACGATCACGGGCTTGTAACCCAGGCGGGATAGCAGTGGCCCGGCTTCCTTGAGCAGCTCGAGCAAAGCCAGCACGCCGACGGAGAAATTCGACGAGAGCAATACCGGCGTCCTGGCGGCGAGCTCCTCGATCGCGCGCTTCTCGTCGATGCGCCAGCCGGTGCTGCCCACGGCGAAAACCGGCAGAGGCCCGGACCGTTCGAGCGCCTCGCGCGCGAGCGCGGCCATCGCGGTCGGGGAGGAAAAGTCGATCACCGCGTCGCACTCGAGCAGGGTCGAGGGCGGCTGCCCCTGGTCGATCGCCGCCGCGAGCGTGGCGCGCGACGGGAACTCCTCGACCAGCAGGCGGGAAACCTGCGAGCCCATGCGGCCACGCGCGCCCAGCAGCCCGATCCGGATCACGGGTGGCTCCCGGTTTGGATCCCGCATCGGGCGAGGCTCGCCTTGAGCAGCTCCAGGCTCGAGGGAGCAAGCGGAGCCAGCGGGGGACGGACGCGGGCGTCGCAGGCGCCCAGCAGCGCGAGCGCGGCTTTCACCGGAACCGGGTTGGACTCCACGAAAAGATCCCGGAAAAGCGGGAAATACCTGCGGTGGAGAGTCGCCGCATCGGCGGCGCGGTTCCCGGCGAACGCGCCCTGGAGCTCGACCATGGCGCGGGGAAAGAGGTTGCTCGCGACCGAGATCGCTCCGGTCGCGCCGACGGAGAGCAGCGGCAGGAAGGTCGCGTCGTCGCCTGAAAGCACATCCATCTCCAGCCCGGCCTCGGCCAGCGCATCGTGGATCTCGCTCGTGAAGGCGACGTTCCCGGTGGCCTCCTTGATCGAGCGGATCCTGGGATGCCTCGCCAGGCGCGCGATCGTCGCCGGAGCGAGCGTAACGCCGGTGCGTCCGGGGACGTTGTAGAGGATGACCTCGCAGCCCGGACTGCCGGAGATCGCGTCGGCGACGGCGGTGAAATGCGCTTCCAAACCCGCTTGCGAAGGTTTGTTGTAATAAGGCGTCACGACCAGCACGCCGTCAGCCCCCGCCTCGGCTGCCCACCGCGAGAGCTCCACGGTTTCGGCGGTGCTGTTGCCGCCGGTCCCGGCGATGACCTTGAGCCCGGTTCCCTTGAGCTCGTCGATGCAGAACCCGATGAGGCGTTTCTTTTCCTCCACCGTGAGCGTCGGCGACTCTCCGGTCGTCCCGCAGGGGATGACGCCGGAGATGCCCGCCAGGCGTTGCTCGCGCAGGATGCCGGCGACCGCGCCGAGATCCAGCTCGTTTCGGGCGTCAAATGGGGTAACCAGAGCGGTAAAGACTCCGCGCATGGGGCGCCTCAGGTCCGCGCGGCCGATTCGCGGCCGCGAGAAGGTTGTGAGATCGCTTCGCCGCGGACCAGATCCTCATAGGTCTCGCGCTCGCGGATCAGCTCGAACCGGCCGTTCCGCGCGAGCACCTCGGGTGCCCGGGGCCGGCTGTTGTAGTTTCCCGCCATCGCGAAGCCGTAGGCGCCTGCGGAGAGGATCGCCACGAGATCGCCCTGATCGAGCTTGCGCGGGAGCGGACGCTCGCTGGCGAAGCAGTCCCCGCTTTCGCAGACCGGGCCGACGACGTCGGTTTTCTTGCGGACGCCGTTCATTCGGGCCACGGGAACGATGTCATGGAAGCTGCCGTAGAGCGAGGGGCGGACCAGGTCGTTCATCCCGGCGTCGACGATCAGGAAGTCCTTCTCCTTGCGCATCTTCCGGTAAAGCACCTCGGACAAAAGCACGCCCGCATTGCCGGAGATCGAGCGTCCGGGCTCGATGAGGATCTTGAGTGGCCGGCCCGAGCGCGCGCCGGGACCGAAATGCTTGCGGATCATCGCGCAATAGCGCGGGATCGGGATCGTCTTCTCGTTGCGATAGGTGATACCGACGCCGCCTCCGAGATCGACGAAGCGGATCGGCTCGGGCAGCAGAGTCTCGAGCTCGCTCAGCAGCGCGCGGGTGCGTTTGAAAGCATCCTCGAGCGGGGCGAGCGAGAGCAGCTGGCTTCCGATATGGATGCTGATGCCGCGAATGGTGATTCCGGGATAACGCGATACATCGCGCGCGATCTCGAGGATCTCCTTGCGGTTCAGGCCGAACTTGTTCTTTTTCAGACCGGTCGAGATGTACGGATGCGTCTTGGGATCGACGTCCGGGTTGAAGCGCAGCGCGATCGGAGCGGTCCGGCCCATGTGCTGCGCCACGGCGCTCAGCATGTGGAGCTCGGGCTCGGACTCGACGTTGAAGGAGAAGATGCCGGTCTCGCCATACTCGAGCGCCCGCGCCATTTCGCCCGGAGTCTTGCCCACGCCGGAGAAGACGATGTCGCGGCCAGGAACGCCCGCGATTCCCGCGCGGTAAAGCTCTCCGCCGGAGACGATGTCCATTCCGGCGCCTTCGTTCGCGAGCAGCCGCAGGATAGCCACGTTGGAGTTGGACTTCACCGCGAAGCAGATCAGCGGATCCAGGCCTTCGAGACCCTTCTTGAGCTCGCGGAAGGGCCGGAGCAGGCCCTCAGCCGAGTAGACGTAAACCGGCGTTCCGGTACTTTCGGCGATCTCGGGCAGGGGAACGCCATCGACGGTGAGCACGTTGTTCTTATACGCGAAGAAATCGGTGGGCCGACTCATCGGGAGATCCTCGGGGAGGAGCCTGGCGCGGGTCGCGTTTCGCTCTGCTGGGGGGTGATGGGCTCCGGCGGAAGCGGCGGATGCTTGACGCCGCAGGAGCTGAGTGAGCCGAGAAGCAGGAGAGGCGTTGCCATGCGCATGGCCATGCGGAAGGAATGCATGGCTAGAACCTTAGCATAATGCCGAGCCCGACGATATCGATCCCGATGTCGACGCGCGCATCCCAGTTGGGTCCGACGCGAAAGATCAAGCCGGTTCCGAGCGCCGGCGTAATACCGGAGAGCGAGATGGCCCTATCCAGCGCATCTTCGGGAGTGGGAATCTCGGAGGTCGCATAGGCCAGCTTGTAAGCGAGACCGCCATAGAAGAAGATCCCGAAATCGTCGCGGAAATAAATGCTGTAGCGCAGGGTGCCAATCGGCTCGACGACGAGATAACTGTCGCCATCGTCCACATAGTTCAGGATATTGTACGAAAAGACACCGGCTTCGATCGCGAAGGAATCCTGCGCTTCCGGCCTGCGCAGGAAGCTCAGATTGCGAAGCGTGAAGCCGTACCGAAGCCCGCCGCCCGAGAAGTAATCCCCCGCATTGGGAAGCTGCGCGAAAGCCGCAGTCAGCCAGTGCGAATGAGGATCCAGGATCGGGAGCTCTTCGACGACCAGACCGCTGGACTCGTCCTCCTCTTCGGTGAAATCCGGATTCCGTGAAATTGTCTCTGGCGTGGCGGGCGGCTCCTCCGCGGGAGCGGCATTGGAGGATTGTTCCTGCACGGGCTGATCCGGAACGGCGGTTTCTCCGGATGCTGCAGTCAGGGCCTCGCCCGGCGCGCGTTCGGCTGCAGGCGAAGGACCACCCCCGAAGTCATCGAGCTGACTCAGCTTGTCGCCTTCGGGCGGGGACTCAGGCGACGGCGCGATTTCAGGAGAAGGCGGAATCTCAGCTGGTCCATCCGGAGTGATGGGCGGCGGCATCAGAGCGGTCGTCACGGGCTCGCTTGCCGCGCTGAATTCCGCCGTCGGAGCGGTCGGCGGAGGACTCGCCGCCATGTCGGCCTTGATCGCGTCCGCTCTTTCGATTTCCCGGAGGTCGGCACGGTCTGAAACGGTCTGCGGCGGAGGCGTCACGAGATCCGACACTTTTTCGACCGCGAGGTAACCGTCGCCTTTTTTGAAAGAGGCATCGACCGCGTAGAGGAGGAGCTTCTTGGCGGCGAAGCTCGTCTTCTCAGGATAAAGCTTCAGCACGCGCAGCGCGACCGTGGGAGCCGGGCCGCGTTTCAGGAGGAGGATCCTTCCGACGGAGGGCAGCGAGCCGGGCGGAGCCTCTAGCAGCAGGACCCTGCCGGAGCGGCTCTGGCGCGAGACGGTGACATCGAAGGTGCGCGCTTCGATCTCGGGGAGCCCTTCGTCGGCAGCGGCTGGGGCAAGGGAATGCGGACCTCCGGTCGCGATCAGGCAAGCGAGCGACAGGACGACGAGAAAGCGAGGTTTGACAGGCTCTTGCGCATTGGATTTAATGCGACCTGATGGTCCGAAAACGTTCATGGTCCCTCTGTAGTTCAAGTCTAGCTTGCGCAGGAAGGCGTGTCGAGCCGGCGCTTTTCGGGCTCTGCGCGGGCGTCATCGCGCTGACTGCGCACGCGGGCATCACCGACCGGATCGAGCCGGACCCCTGGCCGCAAAACGCGGTCGTGAGCCTGGAGAACCCTGATTATCGCGAGGCCCGGCAATTCCTCAGGGATCGTCGCTGGCCCGAGGCGGCGATCGTCCTGCGGTCGCTCCACCGGCATGATCCGTCCTCGGTCGGCGTTTCGCTCGATCTCTCGCGCGCGCTGGCCTTTTCGGGAAGGCGCGAGGAGGCTTTGAGCCTGCTCGAGCAGCTGCTTTCCCGGGAGAAAAAGGCGTCCCGGCGCGAGTTCCTGATGCGAAGGGTTCGCGTTCTTTCGCGCATGTTCTACTCCAATGACTCCTTTCAGGCCTACCAGGACGGGGTGAACCTGCTTTCGGCCGGGAAGTATCGGCCGGCTCGCGAGCGCCTTGAGAAGGCTCTGGCGTTGGAGCCCGACAATGTCGAGGTTCTCGTGCGCATCGGTCAGAGCCTGGTGCTCGAGCAGGACGAGGACAGCGCTGCCGAGCGGCTCAAATTCGCGCGCAAGCTCAATGCGTTCGAGCCGGAAGTCCGGCTTTGGCTGGGAAGGGCGATGCATCGCCGCGGTGAGCTGCGCGAAGCCGTGGAGGAGCTGCGCATCGCGCAGCAGGAGCTCGGAAACTCGCAGCTCGCGCCGGTCTGGTACGCCGAGGCACTCTCGGCGAGCGGGCAACGGGGCGCTGCCGCCGAGGTACTGGAGAAGGACAGCCAGGCGAATCCGTTCCACCTTGAAAGCCTTCTTGCTTCGGCGAAGCAGCGCCTGAGCGGCGCTCCCAGGGAAGCGCAGCTTTGGGCCGCGCGCAAGGAGCTGCAGCTCGCCGCGAGCCGGCTCCCGCAGTATCTCGCTTCCGGACGCGGCAGATTCGAAGGGGAGCTGGGCCTGGAGCTCGCGCGCGACGCGGAGGAGCTCAAAGAGGAGATCCACCAATTGCAGAAGCAGGTGGATGGCCGGATCGAAAAGCGCGGGGATTGAGCGCGCACGAAAAAAAAACGGCGACCGCGCTGCCGCGGCCGCCGTCAATGAGACAGGATCGATCCGGTTCAGCGCCGGTCGATCGAAGTGACCTTCTTGTCCGTCGGGCCCGTGTAGAAAGCGCGCGGACGATAGATGCGGTTGTTCGCGTTCTGCTCGAGGATCTGCGCCGTCCAGCCGGAGATGCGGCTCACGGCGAAGATGGGCGTGAAGTCGCGGGGACGCAGGCCCAGCGCCGTGTAGACGAGGCCGCTGTAGAAGTCGACGTTCGGCATGAGGCCTTTTTTCGCTTCCATCTGCTCCTGGATGCGGACGAGCATCTTGTGGAAGTGCTCGAGGCCGGCTTTCTTGCAGATCTGAAGCGACATCTCCTTGAGGATGCGCGCGCGCGGATCGCCGTGCTTGTAGACGCGGTGACCGATGCCCATGACCTTCTTGCCATGCGTGACGGCGTCATCGATGAAGGCATCGACCTTGTCGTAGCTGCCGATCTGGTTGAGCATGATCATCACGTGCTCGTTGGCCCCGCCATGGAGCGGGCCCTTGAGCGCGCCGATCGCGGCGGTGATATCGCTGTAGTAGTCGCTCGTGGTCGAAGCGACGACGCGGGCGGTGAAGGTGGAGGCGTTGAGCTCGTGGTCGGCATGCAGTACCAGCGCGGTGTCGAAGAGCTTCTCCTCTTCGGCCGTCGGCTCCTTGCCGCGGATCATGTTGAGGAAGTTCCACGCGATCGACTTGCCGGACACCGGGGCGATCGGCTGCAGGCCCTGCTCATAGCGCGAGATCGCGGCCGTGATGGGCCCGAGCGCGGCCGTGAGTTTGGCGGCTTTGGCCTTCACGCCCTCGGGCGAGAGATCCTCGGCCTTGCCGTCCATGCAGCCGTAGTAGGAAATCGCGGTGCGGAGCTTGGCCATCGAATGCGCGTTGGTCTTGGCGACCGCCTGCAGGATCGGCGTCATTTCCGCCGGCAGAGTGAGATGCCCAGAGAGCTCTTTCTTGAACGACTCGAGTTCCTTCGCGTTAGGGAGCTTGCCGTTCCACAGCAGGTAGACGGTCTCCTCGAAGCCGCAGTTCTCGGCGAGATCCTCGATGGTGTAGCCGCGATAGATGAGTGTCACGTCGAAAATCGTGCTGACTTCGGAAGTGCACGCGACGATGTTCTCAAGACCCTTGTTTGCCGTCTCTGGAATTTGGACCATTTTTTCCGTCCTTTGCTCGCGCCCCGAGCGGGCGCAGAATGATTGACCTGAATTGAAGTGATGAGCGGCGCGTGGGGTGCCGCGATCGATCGCAGCATTGCAGATTCTCCCCTTGACTTCAAGAACCCAATCACCCTATGAGGGAAAAAAGCCAAGAGGGGGAGTGGGGTTTGGCGAGCGAAAAGATCTTCATTGCCGTGGCCGGGAATATCGGGACTGGAAAAACCACGTTGACCCGCATGCTTTCGGAGCGGTTCGCGTGGACCGCGCATTTCGAGGCGGTCACTGACAATCCCTATCTGGCCGACTTCTACAAGGACATGGCCCGGTGGTCGTTTCCGCTTCAGATTTTCTTTTTGAATAACAGGTTTACCGCGCATCAAAAGGTCACCAAAGAGACCAACAGCGCGATCCAGGACCGGAGCATCTACGAGGACGCGAATATCTTCGCGCGCAACCTCCACGAACAGGGCCTGATGGAAGAGCGGGATTACCGGAACTATCTCGAGCTCTACAATGTCATGCGTCAGTTCCTCCAACCCCCGGATCTGGTCATTTACCTGAGAAAATCTCTTCCGAAACTGAAAGAGCAGATCACCCTTCGGGGCCGAGATTACGAGAAGAGCATTCCGGACGAGTACCTCTCGAACCTGAATCGTTACTACGACGAATGGATGCACGGTTACGACCTCGGGAAGAAACTCGTCATCGAGAGCGATGAGCTCGACTTCGTGAAGGACCCGAAAGACTTTGAGCTCATTGCTCATCGCATCGTCGGTGCCTTGGATCAGCGCGATCTCTTCCTTGAGTCGCGCGCCGAAGTCCCTGCGGAGTCGAGCGCTCAGGCACAAACCGAGCTGCGTCGCGAGCTGCGCTTTTCCGCCGCGGAGCGAGAGGCCGTTACGGTATCCTGAGTGTAACCAGGTGAGCGGAAGGTGCCTACTTTCGCCCAGGCTTGGACTCGTCGTACCATCGGAACAGAACATCCGTTGAACGAGGAGACTGAAATGGATCAGCCGACGATCGCTTCGAAGACGCCCCTGGCCGTACCCGTGGAAAAAGGAAAAGACTATTACTGGTGCGCCTGCGGCAAAAGCAAGTCGCAGCCGTTCTGCGATGGCGGCCACCGGGGAACTTCCTTCACGCCCGTGAAATACACCGCCACCGAAGCCAAGACGGTCTACTTCTGCGGCTGCAAGCAGACCCGGTCGCCCGTGATGTGCGACGGCTCCCACAAGAACATCAAGTGATCAGGTCGGGGGCATCCCGATCGAGAGCTTGACCGCGAGATACTCGGGGTGCGTGCGACCGTCGGCCTGTCGGATGACGAGTGGTGGCTCGATCCAGGTCTGCCGCCGCAAGCCTTCAGGCAGGTGCTCCTGCCGCATCATCGCGAACAGTCCCAGGAGCGGCGTGGCGCCTTCGCGCAGCGCGATCGCGCGTCGGCGGATGATCGTGAGCCCGGCGCGCTCCGCGCCTTCCAGGACGCGCTCGAGCTGCTGGGCCGGATCGATCGGAAAGACGCACGCGAAGACGCCACCCCAGGCGAGGTGCCGGGCGGCCACCTCGCAGTAGTCCCACACCGTGCCGCGCAGCTCGAAGCGGCAGGCCACCTTCTGCGGATGGTTGCCGAGAACGCCCGAGCCGAGCGGGAAATAAGGCGGGCTCCCCAGCACGAGATCGAAGCGCTCGTCCGAGGCCAGGATCGCGGGATCGCGGAAGTCGCCCTGACGGATCTCATAGCGCTCGGTCAACCCATTGAGGGCAGCCGATTTGCGCGCGAGCTTCACGCTCTCCTCCTGCGCCTCGATGGTCACGAAACGGGCCCCCGCGAGGCGCCAGGCGGCGACCATTCCGACCGAACCGATCCCGCTGCCGAGATCCAGCGCGCGCGTCGCGCTCGGGCAGCAGAGCGTGCCGTACCACGCCGCGAGCAGGTCATCGGTCGAATAACGATGCCCGTCGGCGAGCTGGAAGATGCGGAAATGCCCGCTCAGCGCATCGAGGGTCTCGCCGGCCTCGGGCACGAGCTCCGGTCGCGCGGGCGGGCGCATGCCCGGCTTTGCCCAGCCTTTGAAGAAAATCGCCGGATCAGAAGACATAGATCAGCTTGCCCATTTTCCGCGTTTCGGACCGCGACACTTCACCGAAGCCGTCGATCGAGCCGCGTCGCCGAGTCTTGTCCAGGGAAATCTCGATCTTCCAGTTCCTGCCGAGATCGTAGCTGACGAAGATTTCCTGCCGGATAGAGGAATCCTTGAGCTCCAGCTCACGGGTGACCTGCTCGTGGTCGCGGCTCCGGCTGTTGACGGAGGCGAACTCCGAGAAGCGGTAACGGTAGCCCGCGTTGAACCGGCCCTTTCCGATCTCGAAGCTCCCGGCCTGGGTCAGTCCGGAAGCGAAATAGTAGTCGTGCAGGCGAAGCGTCGAACTGGTTCCTTCGAGCTTCGGATCCGCCTTGCGATAGCCGTCGATCGCGAAGGAGCGGACCATCGCGAAATCCCCGTAGACGTCCGCGGTCATCCGGAGGCGGACGCCTTTCACGAAGGCGACGAGATCGAGCGAGCTGCCCAAAACGTGAACGGTGGCCAGCCAGTCGTCACCGGGGCGCTTTCCCGCATTCTCCCGGCTGTCGTAGGTCCAGGCGCCGGCCATCCCGAGGGACATCGAGTAGCCCTCGCGGCGTCCGCGATCGTCCAGCTTCAGGTTCTTGTCGTGGAAGGCGGCGAAGACGGCCTTGCTGAGGAGCCGGAACTCGTCGAGCGCGCCTTCCCGGTGCGTGTACTCCAGGAGCAGCTCGGCGAAGGTGGTGTCCGTATAAAGCTGGCGCACGCGTCCGGCCTCTTCGAAAAGCGGAATGTTCAGGATCTCGCCGCGGGCGCCGAAGGTGGCGCCGCTGCCGCGATCGCCGCTTCCGTGCCGGGTGGCACCCGCGTAGAGGTCGAAGTGTCCCGAGCCGGCGTGATCGAAACCGGTATCGCGCGACCTCTCTCCGCCGTTGGAGCCGCGGCTGTCGAGCAGCCGGTTGAGCGCGGCAGGGGAATCGAAGACCGTGCTGAGGAACTTTCCGGCCAAGGTGTTTTTCGCGTGAAAGTAACGTCCGAACTGGTGGGCGACTTCGCCGAGCACCGCGCCGCCGATCGGCGTGAAGATCGTGTCGTTGATGCTGATGACCTCGCGATACTCGCCGGCGACCTCCCAGAGTGAGGAAGCAGCCAGGGCGGCGAGGAACGATTCGGCGGAGCTGAAGTTGTTCGAGCGCGCGATGGTGTAATACATCATCCCCGCGAAGGAGTGGCCGACGTTGATCCCACGGGAGTTGTCGTCGTAGCGGAAGCCGTCGAAGCCGCGGTACTTGCGTCTCTGGCCTTCCCAGCCCCTGTACTCCCAGTCGACCGCGTTGGGGTTCTTCTCGGCGCCATCCCCGAGTAGGTTGTGGTGCCAGTAGCTGATCATGGCCAGGCTGAGTCCGGCGCCGATCTCCAGGCTGGCGCGCATGTAATTGCGGGTGCGCGGGCTCTCCTGGACGAAGAGCGCGTAGGCGGCCTCGTCGGTCAGCGTTTCGCCATTGCGCGCATCCACCAGGACTGCCGTGGTTTTGCCGCCGACCTCGCGCTGCTCGGGACGGATTCTCTCGGACTCCCCGAGCCCGCCAGCGAGCACGATGGCCTTGATGCTCGATTCGTTCGCGTCGTAGCTCATCAGATTGAAGAGGATGCCGTCGATCGCGCGCCACGCATCCTCTCTCGGTCGCGGCCGCACCGTCCACTCGAGCCGGGCGAACTCGCCCTCGTCGCGCGACCAGTTTTCGGCAAGCAGGCGATACTGGCCGTCGGCGGCCTCGCGCAGCTGGAGGTGATAACGGAACTCGCCCGATCGCTCGGCCTTGCCGATGGAGTCGTTCACGAGCTCATCGATATCGTCGATCCGGACGCACTGGGCGTCGTAAGGCCGCGCCTTCGAGGCGGACTCGAGGATCGTCCGGCAGGCCCTGCGGGCCCATTCATCGGAAGGATCCGCGAGGCTTTCGACGGAGATCAGCAGCTTCGGAAGTGGGACGGGCCGGGCGAACACGGCGAAAGAGAGACTGATCGCTAGTCCGACGCTCAGGAAGAGGATTCGAGAAGGGCGCATGCGGGACATGGGTTGCTCCACGAGGTGGCATCGTGCAACCGATGTGCCGACGTTTTCGCACGGAATCGTTATCGAATCCCGCGGCTCGACCCTGCCCGGGGATCTTCAGCCGTAAAAAAGTTAGACAGCGTGGAGAGGGTTCAGGCGGCCTTGGCCGCGGGGATCGCGCGACTCAATGCCGCGTGATCCTCCACGCTCAGGGCCTTCGCCAGATCCAGCAGCAGCACCAGCTTCTTCTCGCGCTTGGCGACGCCGATGATGTACTCGCTGCTCTGGGTGCTCTCGATCTGCGGCCGTGGGGCGATCTCGCCTTCGCGGATCGCCATCACGCTGTTGATGGAGTCGACGACCAGGCCCAGCGACAGCGGGGCGAGATCCGCGATGATGACGGCGGTCTCGGAGGAGTTCTCGATCTTCTTCATTCGGAACTTCAGCCGCAGGTCGATCACGGAGGTCACCTGGCCGCGCAGGTTCATGATTCCGAGGAAGTGCTGGGGGGTATAAGGGACCGGCGTGACATCCGGAAGCGCGATGACCTCCTTCACGCAAAGCAGGGGTACGGCGTACTCCTCCGCTCCCAGCGAGAAGCTGAGGAAGCGCTGTACGGAACCGGTGTTCGTGGCTTCTGTGGTGACCTTCGTTTCATTCGTGCTCATTATGCGACTCCCATCATAGCGTTATTTGAAGAGCCCTTCTTGGCGATGCCCTTGCCCACCAACTCGTTGATATCCAGGATCAGGGCGGCCCTTCCGTCGCCCAGGATCGAACTTCCGCTGAAGCCGCGCAGGTTCTGCAGCTCGTCGCCGAGCCGCTTGATAACCACCTGCTGCTGGCCGATGATGTCGTCCACCAGCACGGCGAACGGCTTGTCGCCCGTGCGGACCACGATCGCGATGCATTCGTTGGCCGGGCGCGCCTTGATCTTGCGGTTGAGAACCGCGGCGAGCTGGAACAGCGGCAGGTTCTCCCCGCGCAGCGAGAGAACCTCGCCGACGTTGGTGAAATAGTGCACGTCATCCTTGCCCGGCTGGAGAGACTCGTGGATGTGCGCGATGGGAATCACGTATCTTTCCTCGCCCAGGGTAACCACCATGCCGTCGATGATGGCCAGGGTCAGCGGCAGCAGGATCCGGAAGGTCGTGCCCTTGCCGACGGCGCTCTCGATCTGCACCTCGCCCTGGAGTTTCTCGATGTTCGTCTTGACGACGTCGAGCCCCACGCCGCGGCCGGAAATGTCGGTGACCTCCGATTTTGTCGAGAAGCCGGAGTGGAAAAGGAGCTCCACCGCCTCCTGGTCGGAGATCACGGCATCGGGGCTGAGCAGTCCCTTTTCGACCGCCTTCGCGCGGATGATGGCCGGGTCGACGCCTTTGCCGTCGTCGATGATCTCGATCACGACGCGGTCGCCCTGGTGCGAGGCGCGGATCCTGACCTGGCCCGCCGCGGGCTTGCCGGCGCGGAGCCTGTCCTCGGCGCGCTCGATCCCATGGTCCGCGGCGTTGCGGATGAGGTGGACGAGCGGATCTCCCAGGTTGTCGATCACGGTCTTGTCCATCTCGGTCTCGTCGCCGCTGGTCTCGAACTGGATCTCCTTGCCGAGGGTTTTCGAGGTATCGCGAAGCGTGCGATGCAGCTTCTGGAAGGTCTGCTTGAGCGGGACCATCCGAAGGCTCATGGAGATGCCCTGGATGTCCTTGGTGATCTTCTCGAGCTGGCCCACGGTCTTCTGCAGAAGAGTGGACTGGATCTGGTCCTTGTGCTGGTTGAGCACGGTCTGGAGGATCACGAGCTCGCCGATATTGTTCATCAGCACGTCGAGCCGCTTGAGGCTGACGCGGATGCCTTCCTCGACCGCCGCCGCGGGTTTCGTGGGGGGGGCCGCGGACTGGGTCTCCGCGCGGGGGGCCGCGGGCTTCTCGCCGCGCTTCTTGAGCGCCTCGAAGAAGTCCGTCACGTTCGCCTGGTTGCCGGCCTCGAAGGTTCCGGCGCTATCCGGCGCGGGCTCGGGCTCGAAAGCCGAAGCGGAAGGGACCGCCTCGCCGTCGGAGCGGACTTCCTGCACGGCAGCGCGGCCTTCCAGGTGCGCGCGCAGCTCCGCCATGAGCGCCGAGCTGTCGATGCGCGCGGACATGTCGGCTTTGAGGGTGTTGACCATCGCGCGCAGGTGGTCATTGCAGTTGAGCAGGAGCGTGACGACGGAGGTCTCGATGCGAAGCTCCCCGTTCTTCACTTTCACGAGAAGGGATTCGAGCTCATGGGTGAAGTGGCCGATGTCCTCGAAGCCCACGGCGCGAGCCGAGCCCTTGAGGCTATGGGCCAGCCGGAAGATCTTTTCGATGATCGAGCGATCGCCGCTGGATGGGTTGGTGGCCAGGCTTTCGAGGCTCAAAAAGCACTGCTCGGCATCGAGCAGCAGCTGCTCGGCCTCCTGCAGGAAACCTTCTTTCAGCTCTTTTTCGAAGTCATCCATGTCGCGTTCGTCTCCGGCGGGAATCTGGGTCCATTGGGCTTATCGACCGGAGCCGGCGGGATCTTGACTGAAACTCGACAAAATATCGCTTCAGGTTCGGGCGGCCTCGCGCCGATAGGAATCCCAGGACTATCCAAGCCCCTGGAGAATTCGCGTGAAGGCATCCGCACCTCAGAACAGTTCCGTCAACTTAATCAAGGAAGTATCCACGCTCGTCAACCACGTGACAGGCATCGAGCTTGGGCCGCGGCAGGCGCATATGGTCGAATCCAAGCTCGCCCGGCGCATGATGGACCTGGGAATCACCGACCCGGATGAGTATTACAATCACCTCCGGGAGAACATGTCCTCGGAGCTTCCCGCGCTGGTGTCGCTGCTCACGACCCATCACACCTTCTTTTTCCGGGAATTCTTCCATTTCGAGTTCCTCGAGAAGGAGGCCCTGCCCAAGCTCGTGGAGCAGGCCCGCCGCGAAGGGCGCAAGTCGATCCGGGTCTGGTCAGCGGCGTGCAGCCGCGGCCAGGAGGTCTACTCGCTCTCGATGTGCATCCATAATTACCTTCGCCAGTATGCGCCCGACCTCGGCTTCGAGATCCTGGGCAGCGACGTGGACCCCGAGTCCGTCAATTTCGCGCGCAACGGGGTTTATCGCTGGGACGAGGTGAAGGAGATCCCTCTCGCTTACATGGCGTCGCACTGGGTACGCGGGACCGGGGAGATCTCTGATTTCGTCAAGGCGAAAGGCTCGATCAAGAGCCCGTGCCGCTTCAACGTCATCAATCTCTTCGATATGGCCGCGAAGCTCTCGGGCCAGACCTTCGACCTGGTCTTCTGCCGCAACGTCTTCATCTACTTCTCGCAGGAGCAGATCAAGGTCCTGATGACCAATCTCCTGAATTATCTGCAGCCGGAGGGCTATCTCTTCCTCGGCATCTCCGAAAGCCTGGGCGGAACACAGGCGTCAGTGAGCCACCTCGGGCAGTCCATCTATACCCGCAAGAAGGCGGCCCCGCTGGGCCTCGCGTCCTCGAATCCCGCGCCCATGGCAGAGTCCCGGCCAGCAGCGACCAGGACACCCGCGCTCACCGTCGCGCCGCCCGCGCCGAAGGCCGAAGCAGAGCGCAAGCTGCGGGTCCTCTGCGTGGACGATTCGGCGGTGATCCTGAGCCTGATGAAAAAACTCCTCGCGCCGGAGTTCGGCTTCGAGGTGGTGGCCACGGCCGAGAACGGCCTGGATGCCGCCGAGAAGCTCAAGACCCATAAGGTCGATCTGATCACGCTCGACATCCACATGCCCAAGCAGACCGGCATCGAGTTCCTGCAGGCCAATCCCGGGCGGCCGCCCGTGGTCATGGTGAGCTCGGTCAACCGCGAGAACGCGGATCTGGCGCTCAAGGCGCTGGAGCTCGGCGCGCGCGACTACATCGAGAAGCCCAGCTTCTCGGACCTCGCCAAGCGTGGCGACGAGATCCGGATGAAGCTCCGGAGCGCGGCGACGGCGCAGGCCGCGCCGGTGTCCACGAAACTCGAGCGCTCCTTCCAGTCCGTCGAGCTGATCAAGAGCCCCGAGACCAAGGCCCGGCTTATCATCGCGGGCCTGGGCGACCTCAAGAAGCTGGTGGCGACGCTGAAGGAGTTCCGCAACCCGCAGCCGCCGACCGTGATCCTCATCCACGGCGCTGAAAGCGCGCTGCCGGCGCTCGGCTCCCAACTCAAGGTGGGCTGCTGGAACAACGTGAGTCTGCTTTCGGAGGCCAAGACCTTCGTTCCCAATCATCTGGTTCTCGGGGATCTGGCGAGGGACTTCGCCGGAATCCACCGGATGGCGGTCGGCAAGCGCACCTCGATCCTTGTTTACGGGACGGTGCCGAGGGAGCTGCTCCACGAGCTGACCTCCTGGCCGGTCTCGCAGCTGGTGATCGAGGAGCTCGAGTCTAACGTGAGATCCGGCAGGGAGCTCGATGGCCCCGAGACGCACGTCGTCCCTGCGACGAGCTTCTGCTATCTTTCGGAGGCCTTCCTGGCGAAGGAGATGGCGCCGGGGAAAGGCTGGCCCTGATTCATGACCCGAGCCGAGCCGAACCGCATTTACGTCTGCGCGGAACCCACGGTGATCCAGCTGGAAACCGACGCGGGCGGGGTCGTATCGGCGTGCAATCCCCGTTCGGGCAAGGGCGGCTGCTTCGTGCTGACCGAATCGGCGCTGCCGCGCCTGCGAACGTTGCTCGGCGAACTCGCGACCCAGCTGCAGCTGCTGGCCTCGTGCCAGCCATCCGATCTCGAGCTCAAAGTGGTCGGTCCCGGCGTGATCGTCGATTCCGTGCGGAAGTGCGCCGCCGAGCTCGGGCTCAAGCTCAAGGGGCAGCATCTCGATCAGGGAACGGTGCTCGCGTATTTTTACAGCGACAGCGGCAGGCTGCGCGTCCAGGCGCGCGCGGCGAATCTCGCGACCCCGGGCGAGGAGCCCGGAAGAGCTCGAAAGAGACGCGTGCTGATCGTCGACGATTCGGCCGCGGTCCGGAAGGTCCTCGTGCACGTTTTCGAGACGGACCCCGAGATCGAGGTGGTCGGCACGGCCGAGTCGGCGCACGCGGTCGAGAAGATGATCGAGCAGCTCCGGCCCGACGTCATCACGCTCGATATCAACATGCCCGAGATGGACGGCATCACCCTTCTGCAGCGGATATTGCCGCGCAAGCCTCTGCCCGTCGTGATGATCAGTTCGATCAGCATGGAGGAGGGCGATCAGGTCCTGCGCGCGCTCGAGCTCGGTGCGGTGGACTATATCCAGAAGCCCTCCTTCTCGGAGCTGGACACGGCGGCACCCATGATCTGCGAGCGCGTGAAGATGGCCTCGCACGTGAAAGTCGGGCGGCGGATCGCGGCGGCGGCGGTGCCCACGCCCCGGGCCTCCTCGCAGGAGCTCGATTCGTCGGTGCTGGTCGCCATCGGTGCTTCGACGGGGGGAACCGAGGCGCTTCGTTACGTGCTTTGCCGTCTCCCTGAGAACATTCCCCCGATCGTGGTGGTGCAGCACATCCCTCCGGTTTTCTCCGCCGCGTTCGCCAAGCGGCTCAATGATCTCTGTCCGTTCGAGGTGAAGGAAGCCGCCGACGGCGACCTCGTCCAGCCGAACCGCGTGCTCGTCGCGCCGGGCGGGCTGCAGATGCGCGTGAAAGGGCGGGGCAAGGGGCCTTTGCGCATCCAGATCACCGATGAGGCGCCCGTCAACCGGCACAAGCCCTCGGTCGACGTCCTCTTTGATTCGGTCGTCGACTGCGTGGACCCGCGCAAGACGATCGGCGTGATCCTGACCGGAATGGGGGGCGATGGCTCGCGCGGAATGCTCAAGATGCGCCAGGCGGGCTCGCGCACGATCGCGCAAGACGAGGCGAGCTGCGTGGTGTTCGGCATGCCCAAAGAGGCGATCCGCCTGGGCGGCGTCGAATCGGTGGTGTCGCTCGACGGGATCCCCGATCTGCTCGTCCGCTGGCTTCAACGCAAAAACGCGGCTTGATTTCACGTACCCGCGGCTGCGATGATCGCGGCATGCGACGGATCGTCTTCGCGGCCTTCGCGTTTCTTTTCCTCGGCGCGCTCCCGGCGCCCGGGGCGGAGCCCGTGTCGCGCTGGCGCACCGAACGGCTGCCGCTCTCGGTGGCCGAGGCGACGCTCAGGATTCCCGCCGACGGCGCGCGCGGGCGCCTTCCGGCGCTTCTGATCTTCGGAGGTTTCGAGGAAGCGGGGAAGGTGCTCGAGCTCGTGCACCCGGATCGGCCGGTGCTCCTGGCGAGTTTCGACTATCCTTATCGGCCGCCGCGGAAGTTCGAATTTCCCGGCAGTCTCCGCTTTGCGCCTGAGGTGAAAAGGGCCGTGCACGAAACCTTGCGCGGAATCCGGGAGCTCCAGGCGGCGCTCGCCCGGAGGCCTGACGTGGATTCGCAAAAGATCTCCATCCTCGGCGCGAGCTTCGGCGCGCCCTTCGCGGCGCAAAGAAGCGCACCGCCTTTCGCGGGGGTGATTTTGGTTCATGGCTTCGGGGACGTGCCCGGCACCGCTATGCATCAGCTCCTGCGGTCCTGGAGGGAGCGGTTCGGACTTCTGGCCTATCCCCTGGCTTGGCTGCTGACCCAGCTGAGCTGGACGTATCTCCAAGCCGAAGCCCCCGAAGTCGCGGTAGAGGCCCTGACCTCCGACCAGCATGTCCTCGTAATCACAGCCGAGAACGACAGCTTCATTCCGCCCGCCTCGAGTGAGGCGCTCTGGGCGGGCATCAAGAGGTCGCCCGCGCTGGCCGAGCGGGAGATCATGCCCGGCGATCACCTGCAGCCAGGCTCCGACGAGCTGATCGCCCGGATCCTTCACCGCGTATCGGGCTGGATGGCGGCCAAAGGCCTTCTGTAAAATCACCCTACACAAAGCCAAAAAGCTGGGCTATAGGTTGGGTCTCCGCCCGTCTTCTCTCGTGTGTGCCCAGGTGGCGGAATTGGTAGACGCACTCGTTTCAGGGGCGAGCGCCAAAAGCATGCTGGTTCGATTCCAGTCCTGGGCACCATTTTTCAATCTCTCTCATCATCCATTCAAGACCAGAAAGACTTCCCAGCGAGTATCCGGGCACGGACTTCGTGTCCTCGCGTCTTTGGGCCATCCATGGCCCACGCAAGCCCGGCTTAGGCTCTTCCCCAATTCGTGGGGCATGCGCATGTCGCGCAGAATCAAGTTCGGTTAAATACTCCGCTCCAACCGCAAAGAGCAATGACTCTGAGGCGGTAATTCTCAAAATTCCTGAAGCCAAAGGCACGCCTTGAGATCATCTCCATCT